>JABZIP010000012.1 GCA_015258265.1 Clostridiales bacterium
CCTCCGCAATCTCTGCCTGACGCTTTTCTTCCTCCGTCTTTGCCGTATCAATTTTGAGAATTTTCTTTATCTCCTTCAGCTTATCGATTTTTGATATGCTTTTTTCAAGTAATATATTCCTTATCTCATCGTTATTCGACTCTATATCCACCGTCCAGTTGAGTTCGTTTAGAAGCTCAGTATGCAATCTTTTAAATACGAAATTAAAATCACTCGACTCACTTAAACTGCCATCAATTAAAAAATGTCCTCTATTTTTCAAAATATGATGCAATGCCAAATAAACCAATCTTGGATCGTGCGGCTCACTATTTGAAATCAATTCTTTTCGCAAATGATAAATTGTTGGATATTGCTTGTAATAATTTACATCATTGTATTCCTTAGAAATAAAAAGCGGGTATTTTTCTTTTACAGATTTATCCTCCATATGAAGTTTGCTTTCATTTAAACGTATGAAAAAGGTGCTGTCCACTTTTCCGATTTCCTCTGCAAATATCTCTTGTAACAATTTGATTCTCTGGGTTCTTCGTTTCAGCCTTCTTCGGCTATTTCTCTTTAATCTCCTGTCGCTAGCTGTATTCGCCGATTCAAACAGTCGAATTCCCCACATTTCTTTACCCCTGAATTTACATAATTGATAATTCTCGTCGGTAACCGCCCAGCCTACTGAATTAGTTCCAATGTCCAATCCTAAGTAATACTTCTTTTCCATTTCCTTTCCTCCCGCATTTTATATTTTTTATATTTGTATTGACATGAAAGAATTTATATGTTATAGTAAGTATAATTTCAGTTACTACCATATGAAATTACACTACAAGTTCAAATAACGAATTTTCGTAATCGCCCTTAGGGGCCAACTCGCATAGGCGAGTTTTTTTCTGCCATTTTTTATTGTAGATTGTTACCCCACCGCTACTCGAACATTATATTTTCATTTTAATTGTATGCTCGTCCTACAAAATTGTGCCTCCTCCGAGCACCTCTTCGCCTACATAAAAAACCGCAGACTGCCCCGGTGCTAGTGCTCGTTGCGGTTCATCAAACACAATTCTTATATTTCCGTTTTTTTCATTAAAAAGCTGCGCTCCGGCAAGCTGCGCTGCAGAACGCGGTTTCACCTGAACCTTTAACCCGTCTTGAAACTCATCTCCGGATATTAAATTCACATCCGTTACCGTTGCTTCCGATTTAAAAAGTTCATTTTCATCACCTAAAATTATCGTCTTATCAACAGGTTCTTTTGACAGTACATACATAGGTTTTCCAAAAGTCATTCCAAGTCCCTTTCTTTGTCCTACAGTATAGGAAATAAACCCCATGTGTTTTCCAAGTACTTCTCCCGAATTGGACACAAAATCTCCCTTTTCTAACTTTGATTTCATTACATGCACTAAAAAATCGACATAGCTTCGATTCTTGACAAAACATATGTCTTGACTATCGCTTTTCTCTGCCGATTCAAATCCGGCGGATGCCGCAATGCGCCGTATATCCTGCTTCGTAAAATTCCCAAGCGGAAAAACAATGCGCGAAAGCTCTTTCTGCCCCAATCTATATAAAAAATAACTTTGATCCTTTTTCTTGTCAGCTGCCCTCATCAGCTTGTACTTATTCGTATTTCTGTCGTACTCCACCTTTGCATAATGCCCCGTCGCTATCTTTTCTATCCCAATTCGATCCGCTTCTTCAAACAGCTTTGGGAATTTAACGGTCTTGTTGCATACCGCACAAGGATTGGGAGTTTGCCCTCTTTCGTAAGTTTCAGCAAAATAACGCATAACCGATTCGTCGAAATCCTCTCGCCCGTTTACAGTATAATGCGGACAAGCTAATTTTTCCGCAAGATTTTTCGCAGCCTCAAGTTCAACTCCCGAACCGCACACGCTGTCATCCTCCGAAAGACCTATATCTAAATTGTCAAACATTACTATTGTAGCTCCGCTAACTGCGTAGCCTTCTCTTTTCAAAAGTAGCAGCGCAACAGAACTGTCGACGCCGCCACTCATACCAACTAATATTGAATTTTTCAACACGATGCACCTTTCATATCCTCTTTTGGTGTTGTTATTTTCAGCTTTCGAGGTAATATGCTGAATTCCAATGGAAATTCTTCACCTTGCTCTCCGTCTACATCAGTAGAAATATGGGATTCCGAAGACAGCTTTAAATGACTTGTAGTAAACGACAATACATTTTTATTTTCCTGATGATTGCCTTGAATTACATCTATCAGCATAGGCGGAAATTCTAAAATCGGCATTTCCCTAAAAAGAATTACATCCAATTTGCCGTCATTAACCGACGACATAGGAGAAATTTTTTTAAATCCTCCGGCAGAGCGTCCGTTCATTACTATCATAAAGTACATATTTTCATCGCCTGTGTACTCCTCGCTTTCGATATGAACGTTTACAGCTTTCAAGCTGCTAAGCTCCGTAAGTCCCTTTAAGTAATAAGATAGCACTCCTAAAGTATTTTTTAAATCCGGATCCGTTTTTTGGCTTACATCCACAAGCATTCCCATTGCCGCAACATTTACAAAATATCTGTCGTTGACGATTCCAACATCCGCATATGTATACTTCTCTCCAAGCGCCACATCTACCATCGCATTTATATCCGTCGGCAAATCAAAATAATACGCAAAATCATTAGCTGTTCCTGACGGAAATATACTAAGCGGAGCGTTAAATCCCGTTTTCATCATCGCATTCACACAAATATTTAGAGTTCCGTCGCCTCCTGCAGCCAGTATCTGCGAATACTCGTTCGGCTCGCTATGCGCAAGCACCTCCTCGAGAAATTCTCCACCTTTCGCTCTAATCGGTTGCACTATTTTCCCCGCACGCTGAAATCTATCCACAATAAAATCTAAATTGTTTTTAAAAAGTCCATTTCCGGAATAAGGATTGTAGAATAACAAAACCTTATCTTCTTTTTTGCCTTGCATAACTTTCTCCTTTCAGCTAAGCCACTTTAAATCGCCACTTGCTAATCTTGCAACTACAACCGGTCTTAAATTGCCAATCAAATAAAGCGAACCCGCAACCAAGAGCAAATCGAACTTTACAAGCTCCGAAATCCCCTTTTCAAGTGCCAAAACACTGTCTTTCACTGCATCTACCTCTATTTGAGTTCCCATACCTAAGAGCACCTCTACCAGCTCTTCGGCTTCGCATTTTCTTGGATTATCCACTTCAGTAAAGATAAACTTAGTAACAACCTCACCTAATATTTCTAAAATTTTGTCGTATTCCTTATCCTTTAGAACTCCCACTACTGCCAAGATTTTCTTGCCACCATAAAGTTCCTTCAATGTATCTGCAAGCGCTCTTGCTCCGGCTTCGTTGTGCGCACCGTCCATAACGATTTTGCTTCCAATGCGTTCAAATCTTCCCTTGTGCCGCGTTTTGAAAATCCCCTCGTACAGCTTTGTTCTTTCTATCTTTATCTTACCCGCTTTTCTAAGCACCTCTATCGCAGTTAATGCCGTCATAATATTATCTACTTGGTGCTTCCCGAGCATTGAGATTTCAACTCCCGAATAGTCAGTGCCATAGATGTTTGTATCTATCGCATATTTGTCTATACTCTTTTCAACAACCGCATACGGCAATTTTTTTACATTATATAAAACTGCATTCTTTTCATATGCTTTTCTTGCAATAGGGATTTGAGCTTCTCTATCCTCGACATTCATAACCACAGGAACGCCGTCCTTGATAATACCTGCTTTTTCCTTAGCAATCAAATCAAGCGTATCGCCGAGCCTATCCATATGATCAAAAGAAATGGAGGTGATTATAGATATTTCGGCTTTGTCGATAATATTTGTAGAATCGCCGCTTCCTCCAAGTCCGACCTCAAGCACCACGAATTGTGCTTTCTTCATTGCAAAATACACAAATGCAATGGCTGTAACCACTTCAAACTCCGTAGGAGAATCGTATCCGCTTGCAACCATTTCGTCTGTTTTTTGAAGAACTATGTCGGTGCAAGTTTTTAGATCATCATCGTCTATCAATTCTCCGTTAAACTCAATTCGCTCATTGAAAACCTCAAGAAACGGTGATGTGAAAAGTCCAACATCATATCCGTTAGCAAGAAGCGCATTGTAAATATATCTACATACGGAACCTTTTCCATTCGTTCCTGCAACATGAATATACTTCAGGTTATCTTGCGGATTCCCAAGCAGTTGCATCAGCTTTTCCATGCGTTCAAGTCCCAAAACACTTCCGAACTTATCAAAGTCCTTTATTTTATCTATTGCGTTACTTGGCATCTAAAACCTTCTTTTCTACTTCCTTTAATCTTTCGCTTACTTTAGCAAGCATTTCTTCGTATTTTTGCTGCTTAGCTTTTTCTTCTTCTATGATTTTTGCAGGTGCCTTTGCAACAAATCCTTCATTCGACAACTTTTTAACTACACGCTCAACTTCGTCCTCAAGTTTTTTCTTTTCTGAAATCAAACGCTTAAGCTCTGCATCGTAATCCAGCAAGTCGTCGAGCGGTATGAAAATTTCTCCCTTTGAAATTACGGCAGTCGCCACATCGGTCGGTGCTGTATCGGCATCCTTTATGTATGTAATTTCCGTAATATTCGCAAGATTTTTGATGTAATTTTCGCACAGCTTAACATCGTCATAATTTTCGGCACTCGTGCGCATTACAGCTCGCAATTTCTTACTTGGTAGCGCCTTTGCTTCCGTTCTTATGTGTCTTATCGCTCCTATCGCTTCTTTTGCAAACTCGATTTGCGCTTTTTCTTTATCAAAGCTGAGCGCTTCACAATAAACAGGATATTTGTCCTTTATCAGGAAATTTTCTGGATTGCCGTCATTTTTCGCAGCAGCACGCTCGCTTTCGGTAACAGGCAAATAACTCCAAATTTCTTCTGTTATAAACGGCATAAACGGATGCAGCAGCCTGAGCAAGTCCTTGAGCACAAATATCAAAACTCGCCTTGCAATCATCTTGTCATCTTCATCTGCTGCATACAATCTGCCCTTTACAAGCTCTATGTACCAGTCGCAAAACTCATCCCAAATCAGTGAATTTATTTTTTGAGCAGCAAGCGACAAGTCAAAATTTGCCATAGCTCCCTCAATATATTTTGCCGTATCGTTAACGGTTGAAATAATCCATTTGTCCTCCGGTTTTAAATTGAGCGTGAAAATATCACAATCCTCTTTCAACTGAGCAAAGAAATTTTCGTTGTCATCCTGTAAATTCATAATTACAAAACGCGCAGCATTCCAGAGCTTATTTGCAAAGTTTCTGCAAGCCTCAAGACGCTCCTCGTTAAATCTCATATCGTTTCCTGCTGTAATGCCGGTTGTAAGCATAAACCTTAACGCGTCCGCCCCTACCTTATCTATCACTTCAAGCGGATCTATACCGTTACCAAGCGACTTGCTCATCTTTCTCCCCTGTTCGTCAAGCACCAATCCGTGTATATAAACATTTTCAAACGGTACCTCTCCTGTCGCATTCAGTGCCGAAAACACCATGCGCACCACCCAAAAGAAGATTATATCATAACCTGTAACCAGTGTATCCGTTGGATAAAAATACTCGAAATCCTCGGTCTTTTCAGGCCATCCCAGTGTTGAAAAAGGCCAAAGTGCAGAGGAAAACCACGTATCCAAAACATCCTCGTCTTGACGAATATGGGTGCTTCCGCACTTTCTGCATTTAACAGGTTCCTCTTTGCAAACCATAAGCTCGCCGCAATCGTCGCAATAATAAGCCGGTATTCTATGTCCCCACCAAAGCTGACGTGAAATACACCAGTCGCGTATATTTTCCAGCCAGTGCAAATAAATTTTTTCGAATCTCGCAGGAATATGCTTCAGCTTTCCGCTCTTTGCAGCCTCAATCGCCGGTTTTGCAAGCTCATCCATCTTTACAAACCACTGTTCGGAAAGCATAGGCTCAACTATGGTCTTACATCTGTAACATTCACCGGACGGAATCAGCTTGTCTTCAGTCTTTACCAAATAGCCGGCTTCCTCCAAATCCTTAACCCACGCTTTTCTGCACTCAAATCTGTCCATTCCCGCATATTTGCCTGCTATTTCAGTCATCTTCGCATCGTTTCCTATGCAAGCGGTATTTGGCAGATTGTGTCGATTTCCAACTTCAAAATCGTTCATATCGTGCGCAGGTGTTATTTTTACGGCACCGGTCCCCTTTTCAGGATCGGGATAAATGTCTTCTATAATCGGGATAGCTTTTCCAAGCGTTGGAATTATAACTTTTTTACCAATCATATGTTTGTAACGCTTATCGCTTGGATGCACCGCAATCGCTTCATCCGCAAACATAGTTTCAGGCCTCGATGTTGCTATTACTATATCGTCATCGCCCTCTACCTCTGCAGGGTACCTGAAATACCAATACTTTCCATTCTTGTCGCTATGCTCAACCTCCGCATCAGAAAGTGAAGTTGCGCAGTCAGGACACCAGTTTATAAGCCTGTTTCCCCGATAAATCAGCCCTTTTTCATAAAGTCGTACAAAGATTTCTCTAACCGCTTCATTACAGCCTTCGTCCATTGTGAATCGTTCTCTGTCCCAATCGCAAGAATCTCCGAGTTTTCGGCACTGCCTTGTAATGCTTCCGCCATATTCTTCCTTCCATGCCCAAGCGCGTTTCAGGAATTCTTCTCTGCCAAGCTCTTCCTTACTTTTTCCTTCGTCATTTCTAATTTTTTCGCAAACCTTAAGTTCAGTTGCTATACTTGCATGATCCGAACCCGGCAACCACAGCGCACTGTACCCTTGCATTCTTTTGTATCTAATAAGAACATCCTGTAAAGTTTGATCAAGCGCATGCCCCATATGTAGTTTACCTGTTATATTAGGTGGAGGCATCACTATTGTATAAGGCTTTTTGTTTTTATCTATCTTCGCGCGGAATGCACCTTTTTCTTCCCATTCCTTATAAATCTTATCTTCAAATTCCTTTGGATTATATGTTTTTGCTAAATTTTTCCCCATGCCTATTCTCCTTCAATTTCCAGCAGCTTTTCAATCATGCTCTCTATCGTAGCTTTTTCAGATACATATATATTCATACCGTATTGCTTCGCTGCACTTGCCGTTTTTTCACCGATACACAGTGCATTCACCTTGCTGAAATCAATATCCTTAAATATCCTTGTAAAGCTATGTACCGTCGAAGCACTGGTAAATGTTACATAATCTATTTCTTCTTCATCGTAATTTATCGGTATCATGTCAGCGTAGTTGTAGTCAACCGTTTCATAAAACGGCACATCGTCATATTCTACATTTGCAGCATCGAGTTCCTCGTTTATGTCAGGATCTGCACATGTACCCCTTGCAAGCAGTATGGTGCTTCCTTCGTATAATTTTCGTGTAGTGCTTCTGACCAGCAGCTTGCCAAGTTCTCGACCGCTATATATTTCTGGCATAATAGTAGCGTTTAATCCATATCGTCCAAGTGCAGCTCTCGTAGCCTCTCCAACAACTGCAAAATTGATTGCAGCCAATTTACGAAGCTCTCCGCCGAGGGACAAAAATGTCTTAAAAAATGCATTAACACCGGCAGCGCTTGTGAATACTATCAATTTTCTGCTGTCAATCTCGGTAATAATCTTCTTCATCTCTTTGTTGATAGGAAGAGGTCTTGTTTCAATAGTAGGAAGTACCACAACCTCCGCACCGAGCCTGCTAAGCTCATTTATCATATTGCTTGCCACATCTGCCGGCCTTGTAACTGCAATTTTGAGTCTTCCAAGCGGTCTTGACTCCGCCCAACTAAATTTTTCCGACAGCGTGCAAACATCTCCAACTATGATAATTGCAGGCGTAGGCAAATTTGCTTCTTCAACTTCTCTTTCCAAATTTGCCAGGTCGCTCACAACCCTGCGCTGGTGCGCGCGAGTACCTTGCGACAGGCACGCCGCCGGCGTTGCCGGCGGCATGCCTGCCTCGGCGAGACCTCGGCAAATCTGTCCAATGGCGGATTTGCCCATCAAAAATACCAGCGTCCCGCCGAGGCGCACCAGCGCTTCGTAATCAACATCCGCTTCTTCGTCGGATTTCGTATGCCCCGTTATGATATGAAGCGACGAAACGAAATCCCTATGCGTTACAGGAATACCGTTGTAAGCGGGTACCGCTATTGCAGATGTTATCCCCGGTACGATTTCAAACTCAATACCGTTTTCAACGAGCAATTCAAGTTCTTCTCCGCCTCTGCCGAACAAAAACGGATCGCCGCCTTTTAACCTTACGACTTTTTTCCCTTCTTTCGCTTCGTTTAACAATATTTCATTTATCTTTTCTTGCGGAACTGCATGGTTTCCCGCAACCTTGCCCACGAATATGTTTTTCTTTCCTTTCGGAATCATTCCCAAAACGCCCTGTCCGACGAGCTTATCGTAAACTATTGTATCGCATTCTTCTATCAGTTTCTTTGCTTTAATCGTGAGCAGTCCTGCATCTCCGGGGCCCGCTCCTACAAGCCAAACCTTACCCATTTTCTTCTTTGCTTTCATCCTATTTTACCTCTAAACCCGACAGCCATCGCTTCCGCAATTTTTTCAGCGTTCAATACGTCGCCTACTATCGTTTCCCTTATACATTCACCGGTTTTTTCGTTACTATAAAATCCGCTAAATCTGACTTCTGTTCCTGCAATATTCGCAAATGCTCCGATTGGCGATGTGCAGCCCCCTTCAAGAGCTTCTACAAATTTTCTTTCCGCTAGCGCCGCTCTTTTCGCATCCGTATCGTTTACAGCGTCAAGAAAATCGTAATTTTCACCTGCCCTTGCCTGTATTGCGAGTATTCCTTGACCTGCCGCAGGAACCATTTCATCTTCTGTAAAGACTCTGATTCTAAGTTCATTAAGTCCTAGTCTTAGTATTCCCGCATATGCAAGCAAAATCCCTGAATATTCGCCGTCTGCAAGTTTTTTTAACCTTGTTTGCAAATTACCTCTAACGCTTTTAACTTCGAAATTCGGATAAAGACTCCTTACCTGAAGCTCTCTCCTCATGCTCGATGTGCCAAGCGGCAACTTGCCGTTCAGCTCATTTCCTTCGCCAAATACGAGAACATCAAACGGATTTTCTCTCTTGCCAAATCCCACAAGCGGTATATCTTTTGATATTTCCATAGGCAAATCCTTTAGGCTGTGTACCGTCAAATCAACTTTTTCATCCAAAAGCGCTTTGTCGAGTTCCTTTACAAAGAGTCCCTTTCCGCCTATTTTATCAAGTCGTTTGTCCAATATTTTATCACCTGTGGTTTTCATTGTTATCAATTCAAATTCGATTTGCGGATAAATCTTTTTTATTTTGTCCAGTATCAAATTTGTTTGAGCAACCGCAAGCTGACTGTCTCTACTGCCTACTCTTATTTTTCGTCCCATTGATCCGCCTCCCTTAGCAATTTCCTTATATTTTCGGCAGCTATTCGCGAAAGCCTGTGATTTCTGCCTTGCGCAGTAATACCGCACACCAAATCCTTGTGTACGGCAAGTCCTGGAAAATAAAAATCGCAAAGCTCCATATCATCCGCTACATTTACGATTTTGCCGAGCGCCTTAGCTTTTTGGGCAACCTCGGCATTTACAGTCTTGTTGTTTGTCGCCAAAATAAAAATATCCGCTTTTTCGATATCCTGCTGCTTAATCACTCGCTCACAAAGCAGCACATTCTGCGCACCGCTTTTTTCAACCAACTCTCGTACTTCATTCGAAATTTCGGCTGCAACGATATTCAGCTTGCAATCAAAATCCAGCAGTGCCTTAATTCGTCTTTTGGCGATTCTTCCTGCGCCAAGTACGCAAACTTCTTTGCCGCTTATATCAAAAAACATAGGAAAGTGCGTACACTTACGTTCTTCTTCACATTCGCAGTTTTCCTTAAAGGCAGGGAATTCTTTCGGCTCTTTCGAATTATCTTTGTTTTCAACAGCTATACCGAACTTTTGCAACATTTCATCAAAGCTCAAACCTTTTTCATCATCTCTACCTACGACAATCAGCTTTGCCCCCGCTTCCTTTGCCGCTAAATACTTTTCGTCTGCGCCGCCCGCTTTTCCGGTATCCTTGGTTACCAAATATTTGCAATCGTACTGTTTCAGCATAGCAACATTTAAATCCTTGCTGAAAGGGCCTTGCATACATATAAGATTTTTGCCGGAAAATCCGTTCTGATTGCACTCCTCCACGACATTACTGAGCGGCAACACCCTTGCGAATAGTTTTTCCGTATTTTTCTGCAACTCCGAGTAAGCAGAAAGTTCCTTGCTTCCTATCGCAAGAAGTACATTGCCCTCTACCTCAGTCAAGTATTTCACAACCTCGGCAGTACTATCGAGCAATACATAATCATCTCCCGAAAATCCCGTCTTTTCGCGAAGCATTCTCAAATACTCAATTTTGCTTTTTTCTGCCGCTTTTTTAATATTCTCAGATACGATTTTCGCATACGGATGTGTAGCATCTATTACATAATCAAAACCTTTGCTCATCAGCAAAGTCATATCATTTTCGTCCAACCTGCCCGATTTTATATAGCACTTTTCACCCGACAGCTTCTCCTTCTCCAGCACCTCTTTGCCATATTCCGTAGCAACGCACACCGTAATCTCAAAATCATTGCGCTCTTTCAATTTTTCCACCAGCTTTCGCCCATCGCTGGTGCCTGCAAATATCAATAATTTCATAAAAATTCCTAATGTCGCAAGCTCTTTCTCATACCCGATTTTTTAAGTGCCTCCAAACTTGCATCTCTATTTTTTTCATCTAACTCTTTTAATGTTTCAAAAACCAGTTTTGTTATCACTTTGTTTCCTGCGTGCAAAACGCTCTTAATTTTTTCTTCTTCAAGTTTTTCCGTCTTGCCGATAAAATTCAGTCTTTCTCTAAAATCTTCTTCGAACAGTTCAATTACTTCCTTAATTTGCGGAAGATTATCACGAAATTCCATCCACTCAATGAACTCGGTAACATAATTTTCGATAATCTTCTTCGCTTCGAGCAGCACTCCCGAATTTTCCGCTTCGCCTTCTGTGCTTCCTATGCTGTCTATATCGTACAATACAACTCCGTCTTCGTATCCTATGGCGGCATCTATATCTCTAGGTACTGCAAGGTCAAAGAAATACTGACTTTTTTCACCAATTCTGTTTTCCTTGAAATTACCAAAATTTATACGGTTGTTTTCCAAAAATTGTTTTTGCGTAATCGTGTAATGCGGACTGATTGTGGCACTCACCACCACTTGATTCTGCGGTACTTGAGCCATTCTTTCGTCATATGGCAGCATCTTGCAGCCGGCAGGCATTATCGAACTCTGCTCATCGTCCTTGTGCATTTTTCTTCGAAGCGTCATAGACACATCCGCCCCGACATTTACAAGCGCATTGGCGACAAGTTTTCCCATTTTCCCGTTTCCTATAACAAGGCATTTAAGACCTGCAAGTTCCAACCCGTCCTCCCTCAGCTTCGAAATAATGCTTGTTGCGGACGACGGTCTGACAATTTTTAAGCTCAGTCTGGTTTTGACATCCTTGCCTGCCGCTACGGCAATCTGAAACAATCTATCAAGCTCAACGCCCATAGTTTTTGCTTCTCTCCCCAGATTTAATGCATCTTTCACCTGTGATATTATCTGATCTTCACCGAACAGCTTGGAATTAAGACCGCAAGCAACCTGTAATATGTGTTCAACTGCACCTTCTCCGTGCCTGATTGCAAAATAAGGTGAATATTCCTCTTTCTTCACACCGCGAAGCGAGCAAAAAATTTCCTCAAGCATTTCGCTTGGCTTCATTAAATGTTTATATTTTCGTTCGTCCTCGGCAATCCAAAGTTCTGTTCTGTTGCAAGTTGAAATCAATACGCAACCCTCCAAGTTGTATCCTTCTTTGATTGAAATAGCTGCTCTCTGCGCCATTTTGCGAGTGCACGAAAAACGCTCTCTATATTTTAGAGGGGCTTTGCTGTGATCGATGCCTATCATACTAATTTGCAATTTCTATTCACCCTTTTCTTCATCTTTCACCAGTAATACTGAGAAATATCCCGCATTTTCATCAATTTCATCAAGGCTTCTAAACACCCGTTCTCCCTCCATTCCGCAGCGCTCTACCATTTTTACGCTTTGAGGTTTTGACATATTTTGTATTATATTTTTCACCCTGCCTATTTGCTTACCGCTCTTCATTAAAATCTTTGTTCCCGGTAACTTTATTGCTTCTTCAAATCCTGAATACGACGCAGGTATTACATGAAGCATTTCTCCCGCTTCCGTAAGGCTCTCATTCAGCCTCGCGGCTACTGCACAAAACGAGGTGATTCCGGGTATAATCTCAGTTTCAAATCCCATAGCCGCAATTCGCTTATGTATGTATATATAAGTTGAATAAACAGTAGGATCTCCCAATGTCAAAAATGCTACAGTCTTTCCATCCTGCAACCATTTCGCTATTTTGTCCGCGGCAATATCGTGATTTTTTTTGAGCTCAGCCTCATTACGAGTCATAGGCATATCGAGCTCTTCTATTCTCTTTTCATCAATATCCGAAACCGCACCTTTTGCAATGGTATAAGCAACATTTACACTCTGCCCCGATGCCGGTATTGCAATTATATCCGCATCTTTTATGACCTTTACCGCTTTCAATGTAAGCAGCTCAGGATTTCCAGGTCCAACGCCTACTCCAAATAACTTTGCCATATACGCCTCCCATAATTAAATAACATATATATTTTAATCTATTTTTGCAAAAATTTCAAGTATGCTCACAGCAAAAAAGCCTGTTTAAAGCTCTAATTTATTGACAAGCCGCACTATAAACAGTATAATTTCTTCTAGCATTAAAACAAAGGAGATTGTAATGTCTACAAACTTAGCAAGTGAAGTACAAAAACGCAGAATATTCGGTATCATTTCCCATCCTGACGCAGGTAAAACCACGTTGACAGAGAAACTTTTGCTACACGGCGGTGCTATTCGCGAAGCCGGAACGGTAAAAGGTAGACACAATTCTAAATTTTCAACATCCGACTGGATGGAAATAGAAAAGCAGAGAGGAATATCTGTAACATCATCTGTAATGCAATTTGAATACTCGGGAAAAGTTATCTCTATTATGGATACACCGGGACACAACGACTTCGGCGAAGACACATATCGCATACTTACTTCCGTAGACAGCGCCGTAATGGTAATTGACGGTGCAAAAGGTGTAGAGGCACAAACAAAAAAATTGTTCAAAGTTTGCAAAATGCGTGGAATTCCGGTATTTACATTCATAAACAAAATGGATAGAGAAGCTATGCCGCCTATAGATGTGCTGGCAGAGCTTGAAGATGTTCTTGGGATACCGTCAGTAGCTGTAACATGGCCAATCGGCTGCGGTATGAATTTCCAAGGAATATACGATAGAACAAAAAACGAAGTTCACCTTTATAAAATAGGTAAAACAATCAAACTTGGCGATAAAGGTGTCTTTGGAAATGAACTTGAAGAATTTCTAACTCAAAACAACTTAAACTCACTTCGCGACGATATGGAGCTTCTGGACGGAGCGGGAAACGATTTTGATTTGGAGAAAATTTCAAGCGGAAACCTTTCCCCCGTTTTTTTTGGCTCTGCTTTGGCAGACTTTGGAGTTCTGCCGTTTCTCGAGCACTTTTTGAAGCTATCCCCTGCGCCGTCAAGTAGAAAAACTACAGACGGTCAAATAAGTCCAACCGACGAAGACTTCTCCGGTTTCATATTCAAAATTCAAGCCAATATGAACCCTGCGCACAGAGATAGAATTGCTTTTTTGAGAATATGCTCAGGTACTTTCAACAGAGGTATGAGCGTCAACCTTACAAGAACAGGCAAAAGCATTAAAATCAACCAGTCAACTCAGCTACTTGCCAACGAGCGGGAAACGCTCGATACCGCATATGCAGGAGATGTAATCGGAATTTACGATACCGGCAACTACCAAATCGGGGATACTTTGACTACGAAAAAAGAACCGATATTTTTTGAGCCTATGCCTACATTTCCGCCCGAACTGTTTGCCCTTGTCAGTCCTGTAAACAGCATGAAAGCCAAACATTTCCAAAAAGGTGTAATGCAGCTCGCACAGGAGGGCGCTGTTCAGGTTTATCACACAAAATATAACGAAATCATAATCGGCGCCGTTGGTGCTTTGCAATTTGAAGTATTTGAATACAGACTCACAAACGAATACAATTCCAACATCCGCATGGAAAACCTCGATTTCAGCATAGCTTGCTGGATCAAAAATACAGATATCGAATACGTGGAAAACAATCTTGACTCGCGCATCAAACTGGTATTTGACCATTTCGAGCGACCTATACTCCTGTTTCCGAATTCATTTACATTGAATTACTTTACGCAAAAGCACAAGGACATCGAACTTGTTGAGGCTCTATCTGTAAATTCAACCTTTAACGGCGAGTGATTTGCCTGTCATCTCACTTGGAATTTCAATATCCATTAAATCTAAAAGCGTTGGGGCCAAATCGCAAAGTGCTCCTTTCGCTTTTAATTTTTTTGGTGCCTTTGCAATATGCACAAGCGGTACGGGGTTGAATGAATGTGCAGTAACAATATCGCCGTTGTCATCCAGCATTTCATCCGAGTTGCCATGGTCTGCCGTTAGCAAAATCTGTCCGCCTTGCTCAAGAGTTTGCGTTACTACTCTCTTCACACATTCATCTAACACTTCAATAGCCTTTACTACTGCGGAAAACACTCCCGTATGTCCTACCATATCGGAGTTTGCATAATTCAAAATTATCACATCGTATTTGTCTTTTTTAATTTCTTCAATCAGCCTATCCGTAACCTCGTATGCGCTCATTTCCGGCTTTAAATCGTATGTTGCCACATGCGGTGAATTTATAAGTATTCTGTCCTCACCTGTATTCGGCTTTTCCACGCCTCCGTTAAAAAAGAATGTAACATGCGCATATTTTTCAGTTTCTGCAATTCTAAGTTGCTTAAGTCCCAGCGAAGCAATATACTCGCCAAGTGTATTTTTAAGTACCTGAGGTTCGTAGGCAACCGTTATGTTTTTTAGCGATGCATCGTAATTTGTCATCGAAACCGCAGGTACATCCGCTTTGTAATTTTCGCGTACAAATCCGTCAAATTCCCTGTCCGTAAAAACTCGAGCAAGCTGCCTCGCTCTATCAGGGCGAAAATTAAACATAATTATCCCGTCGTTATCATCTACACACGGTCTTTTTCCGTTTTTTTCGATAACTACCGGAATTACAAATTCATCGCTTTGCCCGTTTTCATATGCCGCTTTAAGCGCAGACGTAGCAGAACTTGCAACTACACCTTTCCCCGAGTTTATGGCGTCAAAGTGCAATTTTACCCTATCCCAGCGCTTATCTCGATCCATGCCGTAATATCTACCGCCTATCGTAGCAATCTCTCCAATTCCTACATGTTCATTCAAAAATTCTTCCAGCTGCAAAATATACTTTTCGGCACATTTAGGCGGAACATCCCTACCGTCCAAAATTGCATGTACATAGACTTTAGAAATGTTCTGCATTTTTGCAAGCTCCAAAAGAGCGAATAGATGTTCAATATGGCTGTGAACTCCTCCGTCCGAAAGCATACCGATTAAGTGAAGCGCACCTTGCTTTATTTTAACCTTGTGCATAATTTCCAAAAAGGCTTTGTTTTTGAAAAAATCGCCACTTTTAATTTCATTGTTTATCCTGCTCAATTCCTGATAAACAACTCTGCCGGCTCCTATATTCATATGCCCTACTTCCGAATTTCCCATTTGTCCTTTGGGAAGCCCTACAGCTTCTCCGCAAGCATCAAGTGTGGTATTGGGATATTCCGAGAACAACTTATCTAAGAACGGTGTATTTGCAGCCATAATTGCATTTCCATATTTTTTTGTTGTTCTTCCAAAGCCGTCCAAAATCATTAGGATCGTCGGTTTAGCTATTTCCCTCTCATTTGCAGTCATATTTCTTCCTCCGTGTAATTTTTCATCTATGTATTAGGTGTATTTTATCTATTTTGCACGAAAACGCTTGACTTTTATACCTAAATGCCGTATATTATAAAAGCTGAGATTTGGAGATGTATCGAAGCGGTCATAACGAGCTTGACTCGAAATCAAGTTGCCCGCAAGGGCACGTGGGTTCGAATCCCACCATCTCCGCCAACAAAAAACCGCAGAATCTGCGGTTTTTTTCTATTTACCCCGTAGCTGTAATATTTCGTTTTTTGCATCATCAAGCTGCGTTTGGAAGCCGTAATCAGGCTTGGCAAAATAATATCCCTGCCCAAAATCTATCTCGTATTTCAAAAGTTCTGCAAGCTCTTCTTTTGTTTCTATTCCCTCAGCCAAAACCTTGATGTTATTTGGTACACAAAAAGCAATCAAATCGTTGACAAGCTGCTTCTTTCTGTCGTCTTTATCTATGTTTGATATCAGATTTATATCCATTTTGATAAGCTGCGGGCTTATATTGAGCATGCGCACCTCACTGGAATATCCGCTGCCATAGTCGTCAATGGCAAGTTCAATACCTGCTTTTTTGAAATCCTCCAGTTTGTCATAAAGCAAATTCAACACATCCGCTTCACTCTCTGTAACTTCGATTACTATCTGGTTTAAATCTATCGGATACTTTTCATGTAATTTCATTACCTCGTCTATGGATATCATATATTGCGGTATGCTGTTTACGAAAATTTTTCTTCCGCAGATTTCATCTGCATTATTATATATAGTCTTAAATGCCAGTCTAAATATCAGCCTCTCAAGATTCTTGAGTTTTGCCTGCATTTTCGCAACCGATATGATCTCAAGCGGGCTTTTGAAATTCGTTGTAGTCGAACGCATCAATGCTTCAAAAGCCTGTACTTCGCCTGTTTTCATATCGACAATCGGCTGAAATGCAAATCTGATTTGCTCATATAAAAGTAATGTATTGATATTTTCACGGTTTTCAAACAAATATTTTTGCTCGAAATACTTTTTATTGTCAAATTCTCTAAGCGATCCTTTTTCCGTCTTTTTCGCTTCGTACATCGCAAAATCTGCAAATTTAAACAATTCCTTGATGTTTGACGCATCCTGCGGATAATATGAAACACCGGTCGAATATCTGATTGCAATGTTTTTATCACCTTGAACTCGCACATACTGCAAGTCAGCTTCGATTATCCTTTCGAGCAAAATTTGCTGTATCGCAGACTTATCTTTAAAGCCCATCATAAATATCGCAAACTCATCTCCGGAAATACGCGAAACGAGCGCTCCGTATTCTTTAAAGCCTGCAAATATAGTCGATGCTTCCTTGATTAGTACATCGCCCATTTCATGTCCATATGTATCGTTTACATATTTTAAGTTATCCAAATCGACAAATATCAATGCTCCGACCGTATCCGACTTGTCGTTTATCATAACTGCGGCTTTGTTTTCAAGTGCCCTTCTGTTATAAAGTCCTGTCAAATTGTCGTGGTCCAGTAGCATATTTAATCTTACTTCTTCGCCGATTTCCTTTGTAACATCCGCTATTACTCCAAATCTGCCAAGTGGGGTTTCTTTTTCGCGTATTCTCAGATACATAACTCCATAACGCCTGTCGTAACATTCGTAAATAGTGTCATTGGCTTTCGGGAACGGTTTTTTAGTTAATTCACGAATTTTTTCTATCCACTCGCTCTTTTCTATGAGAGTCTTTTTGCCTTCAACTTTAAATAGCTTCGATATATACGGAGTTGTAATTACAAAATCGGAATCGTGCTTTATCTCGTAAACGCCAACCGGCAGAAGCGAAATATCCAAAAGCGTAGAAGTAAGAGAGTGTGCTTGTAGTACTTCCTCACTAAACGATTTAACCTTTTCAATGAGCGCATCAATTTCCGTAATTCCAATCGTTTCAAGCTCCACAGGTTCATCCGGTGAAATTTTACCGATTTCTTCCTCCAGCAGCTTAATTTTTCGGGTAGCTATCTCTGAAAGCACAAGCATTATTATAAACGACGAAATCAAAATTACATAAAGACCTAGTGCAAGTACATTCTTAACCCTCGAAGAATCGCTTTTGAGCTCATTTTCGCTTACGAATCCTATGATAGACCAACCTTTGCTCACATAAGGTGAATTGCTGTTATACATCGCGATTTTCCCCGACGTACAATATAAATCATTTCCCCCACGCAGCTTTAGAGCATAAATATGATTAGATACGATGTGTTTTAACTGTATCGCCCCAACTTTGCTAACTCGATATGCTCCAAGCGGTGTCTGCGCAATTATCCAATCTGTAAAAATTTTATCGCCGCGCACCTCTGCTGCTATGTAAAAGCTGTCTTCATACGGCAAGTTATCAGTAAACAAAAATTCTTCTGAAAAGACTCTGGGAGTAATGTCAACTCCAACTATACCGAAAATATTATTTGCGTCATCGACAAGCGGTAAAGTATAAGTTACAACCTTTATAGTATTCGGCATCAGCTTCGTCGGTTCGCTCCAATATCCATACCTTTTTATCTCGGAAAGAGGATATTTTTTTGCAGCCTCAATCGGTTTCTTGTACAAATCCATATCCGATATTTTCTCCGCCGTCAAGTACTGTCTATTTGTGCTTAGATTACCTGAAAATCCGTAGTTTTTCAAAACACTTGTAGGTCCCGCATACATGAAAACCTTCTCCGAACTGAAACTGTAAACATCATCGTCAGAAATTCGAAGATATACGCTTGGATTTGAATAAACCTCATTTATTCCCATTTTAGCGAGAGCTGCTTCGTCTATCACAAAAAAAGTTCCCGTAACAGCATCAAGTTTAAACATATCCACCAAGTGCTGCGTTGCATTAATCATTGCGCGCTCATAGCGTTCTTCCTTACTCAACGACTCGTTACTCAATGTTTGCTTTACTTCTTCACTTATAAGCTCAGTTTTTTCAGATACATTCTCGACCAATGTACCCACTTTTGCATTGCATTTTCGAACCTGCTCCGTACTTGCGCTTTCGAAAAAACGTAATGCATAAGAATCCAGCAATGTCAAAACATTCGAAAATACAACAACCGATAACATTGCTATACTTTGAAATACAAGCAAAATCAGCATAACTACAACTATTTTAGTTTTTAAAGATTGTGTTTTCTTCATGCCTACTCCCACTTTTAGATTTTTATCATTCTTCACCGTTGCGGCTATTCGTACCTGATTTCATTTTTGTCCAATTCCTTTTTCAGTTTTTTTAACCAAATTTCGAATTGCTTATCATAATCAATTTTGCCGGTTCCGGATTTAGTGAGCATTGCATCTTCTACACACCCCTGTAATGTTTTTCCGAGAATTTCTCTTACTTTGAAACTCTTATCAAAAGGCGGCGCATAATATGTATTTCCTTCATATACTGCGTCTTTTATCACGGCATATGCATCCACCAAATTTTCCCACTGTTCGTCTTTTGTTTTGAATTTATTTAACGCCTTGTTAAATGCATCCCCCTCATAAGCTCCAACTCGCGCCGGAAGATACGCTGTCTTGACAGCGAACTCAAGATTGTTTGAATCCTTTGTGAACCACTTCAAGAACTCTATACTGGCTTCAATTTCCGCATCTGAGGCTTGCGCTACACTCATTCCTGCACCCTGAATGAATTCGGTTCGCTTCATTCCTTCAAATGTAGGAGGCTTCAGCACCATCATTTGAATAGGGCTTTCCTCCTCATTTATATAGACCGATTTTGGGAAATATACCGCACCTGCGATAGAGCCTACATAAGATGCAAGTTCCCCTATCTTTACATTGTCCGATCTGAATTTGCCGCTCATGTAAAATTTGCCTTCGACCATATTTTTAAAATAGATATTAAAAAACTTTTTCAACGCAGGCTTATCCAAATTCACCATTTTATTTTCGCCGTCAATTATATCTATTCCCTGCTCTTTCATTGCCACGATTATAAAGTTCTCAAGCGACTCATAACCGAAAAATGCCTGTTTATACCTGTTTTCTCCAGTGTTGTATGTTTTGTAATATTCATTCGAAATCTTCGAAATTCCTTCCCAAGTTTCAAGGTCCTTATCTGTAAAATTTGATACAGCTTTAAATTCATCCCACTTTGTCTTATTTAAATAAAAAACCTCGCAACTTTTTGCAATCGGGAGCACCATAAATTTTTTATCATATGTGCCTGAATCAACAAAATGCTGAACAAACTTCGCTTTTTCTTCTTTTGTGTAGTAATCGTCCAAATTAACGATTTTGTTCATATTGCTGAGTTCTATCGCCTTGTCTATATATGTCGAAAATATGTTAGGCATGGGATCCGAATTTACAGCACCGGATGCAGAATTTGTTACCGCCTTTTCCAAATCCGATATCCGCCCCTTGTTAATAGGCTGAACAATAATTCCCTTCTCCGCTCCAACCGTAGAATTGAACTCATCTACGAAATCGTTAAAAATTTGCTCCTTCTCATCGAAATAATAATGCCATAGTGTTATAGTAATGGGATTTTGAGGATCAAGTTTACTTTTTGTCGCATTCAAAATATCCAAAGTATCGCATGCTACATTTAGAAATAACATGCAAACTACTATGGAAAATGCAAAAATTTTCTTTACCATTTTTCTATCTCCTATTTTTTTAATAAATTATATTTTTATTGCTTTGTAAGCAAATCAATTTTATTGAGCAAAACTTTCTCCATTTTGATAATTTATAACTACATCCGGCTGAACATTGTAACAATACACATTAAACTTAATGCCTGCTCCCGCGTCTTCTACCGACAGCGCTTCTATGATTACACCGCTCGCAACAAGATTGTCTCCCTCAAATATCGGACTCACCCTATACATCACATGATTTTTTGTAGTTTTTACATATTCTGCAACAGCATTTTCGAACGGTAACATTCCTTGCGTGTTGAGATACCTCGTGCCGGTTATCAAATTCGATACATTCGCATTTTCACCTGCAAGCTGAAACCCTATTAAATGGCACCTGTTGTACAGATAGTTACCTTCGACAAGTCCGTCGTACCTGACAGTATGCCAGCCTGACGGCTTAATCATCCCGATGCTGCCTCTTTTTTCCTTTGGCATAATATCTTCGCCTATCGACGCGATACATACACCACAGCGCCCCAAGTTATCAAGTTCGGAATAATATTCAAACGACTTGTCGGTCAGCTCACTTTCTTCGAAATAAGGTTCGTTCCCATTTATTATTACATAAGGAATTCCTTGGTACTGCGGGATATCGCTTATTTGTGCAATGTCCGCCGCATCAGTTACAGTAAAGTTTTTCCCAAGCTGTCCGTCGAAAGTATTTCCGCTTATATCGTGATAATAATTATACCCTGCTACAGATATTGATATTATCACCAAAACTGCTGCATATAAGTTAAACTTTTTGGTTTTAATTTTCTTCACTTTCGTCCTCTTTTAAATTTATGTTACAAATCCAGTCCTATTATATTCTACCACATTATAAGCAATTTTAAAATGTACACTTATGTACAAATTTAAATATTTAATTTTCATTTTTGACTTTCAATCCAAATTAAAATAGTGTATAATGTAACCCAAATAACAATTTAGCTAGAGCTATGATAATCAAGGAGGCAATCTTGAAAACAACTAACTTTGTGCGATTTATCATAATTACATTGGTACTACTGATATCTGTTACCTCTTGCGTTTTTGCAGAACACATGGACAATCTTAATCCCGATAAATTTGAACTTGTAAATCCCGCCACAAAAAATGTGATTCGAGAGAAAAAAGTATCTAGTGGTAAGGTTGTAAAAGTCGGCTGGTTTTTCGGTGACGGTATTCACCAGCTGGATCCGGACGGAACTCTTTCCGGATATGACTACGAGTGGCTTCAAGCAATTGCACAGTATAACAACTGGACATATGAATACCACTTCGGTTCTTTTGCAGAATGTTATAGATGGCTGCGCGACGGCGAAATTGACCTTATGGGCATGATAAACAAAACACCCGAAAGAGAATCTTTGTTTGATTTTTCTAGAGTAAATGTTGGTATCGAACAGTGCTGTATCTACACCAATAACGACAACTCACGATTCGAATACGAAGATTTTTACCATTTCGACGATATGGTTATCGGCATTGAAGACGGAACTGTCCAAGGAGAAATGCTCCGACTATACGCTGAAGCCAACCACTTCAATTACACCACGAAGGTATATCCTAATTTGGATGATGCCAGAGTCGCTCTGCTTGATCGCAAAATAGATGCGCTTCTTGCGAGCAATACCGATGTTATACGCGGTTTCAAAACCATTGCGCGATTCAACCCTATTCCGTTTTACTTTGCGACAACCAAAGGCAACCATGAAGTTTTGGCGGGTGTAAATTCTGCAATGGACAAAATTATGATCTACAACCCTAATTTCAATAATTTCTTATATTCCAAGTATTTTGATCAATCCAGTTCGGAAAAAATCGTTTTTTCCAGTAAAGAGCTGGAGTATATCAAGAAAAATCCGAAAATTTTAGTTTTAATAGATCCGATTTGGTATCCGCTTGAATCTTATAGCGGCGTTTCGCACAAGTTTGACGGAATTATTCCGAATATTTTGGATAAGATTTCCAAAAGAAGCGGGCTCAATTTTACATTTGTAAAAAGCCAATCAAGTGTGGATGCGCTTGAAAAGATTTCTTCCGATTCTGCGGTAAATACCATTACATCTATTTCATTTGATTATAAATGGGCAAATGAAAACAATGTAACTATCACCCAGCCGATACTTACAACTTCAATACAGATGGTTCGAAACAATCACAAAAAATTTGCTACCGTCGCTTTGGTACGCCGTGATTATATATCCAATATGGTAAAGCTCAAGTATCCTAATCTTAAGCCTATCTATTACGAAAATATGCTTAGTTGTATAAATGCGGTCAAAAATGGCAAAGCCGATGTTACTTTTATGAACAACCTTGAAGCCGAATACTACATATCATTACAAAAGTACAACGAATTGCAATTTAGTAATATCAATGCGTTTAATCAAAATATATGCCTTGGAATATCCAAAGAAGCAAATCCGCTACTGCTTTCGATAATTTCAAAATGTATACAGGATATACCTGCGTCAACCATACAAGACATAATGCTCAGAAATGTTTATGTGTCAAATAACGTTTCGCTTTCTGAATTTATACGAACTCATACAACCGGGGTTGTCATTTTTATAGTTATAACATTTTTGGTTTTACTTGCTTGGATGTACTTGATTTTTAGAACAAGAATGCGAGCTTCGAGTTTAATCGCACTTGAAAACAAGAAATTCAATCAACTGTCGGAAATAAGCAATGAGCATATATTTGAATACGATTACAATACAGATGTCCTCAAATTTAAAAATGCCTCTACTCCAATGATTTTAAAAAATCCGTTTCCCGATTACAGCAAATACATACTCAATTCAGATTCCGATTATGAAAACACACTTTATAGTTGCCTTGCCGATAAAGTTGACTCAATACGCGATATAAATTACGAATATACAAACGGAATAAAAAATTGGCTGCGTGTAACTACCAAAATAGTAAACGACGATGCCAACCATCCTGCATATGCAATCGGTAAATTGCAAAATGTTCAATCGGAACACGAGGAACTTGAACTGCTCATAGAACAAGCTACAACCGACAACTTGACGCATGTACTGAATTCCACCTCTTTCAAAAATAATGCAAAATCAAATATGCGCCAATATAGCTGCCTGATACTTATGGATTTAGACCACTTTAAATCCATAAACGACCGCTACGGACACCTCAGCGGAGATTTCGTTTTGGTTGAATTTGCAAAAGTTTTAACAGCTGTCTTTGGTAACATCGGATTTCCGGGAAGAGTCGGCGGAGATGAGTTTGCGGTATTCATCCCGAATAAACTTACCGAAGATGAAATTGCTACGCTATGCAAACGAACTTTAGAATCAGTAGAAAAAATACAATTCAAATTCAAAGGTGTTACCGTTTCTCCTGTTAAAACCAGTATAGGAGCAAGTATTTTACAAGACGGTCAAACCTTTGACGACCTTTACGAAATTGCAGATCAAATGCTTTACACAGTAAAAGAAAACGGCAGAAACGGATACAAAATTGACTACAAATAAAAAAGACGATTTTAAATCGCCTTTATACTCTGCTTCAAAGTGTGATCAATTCTTTTGGTGAATTGGTCACATTTTTTATGCCTGTTCTGGTTAAAAATACCAAGTCTTCAATTCTTACACCGAATTTATTCGGCAAGTATACTCCCGGTTCTATTGTTACCGTCATATTTTCCTGCAATATGTGGCTTCCTCGAAAACTGAGGTATGGATCTTCGTGAATTTCCAGACCTACGCCGTGTCCGAGGCCATGTCCGAAATACTCTCCGTATCCATATTTTACAATTATATCTCGTGCGAGTGCATCTCCCTCTTTTACATGCATTCCCGCTTTCAACTTATCGCAAGCGTTCAGCTGAGCTTCCAGCACTACATTGTACACATCTCGCATCTCACTTGAAATATCTCCAATGGCAAGCGTCCTTGTCATATCGCTACAATATCCCTTATACTTGCATCCGAAGTCCAATGTGAGCAGCTCTCCGTTTTCAACCACCTTGCTACTTGGAACTCCATGGGGCTTCGACGAATTTATACCCGATACCGCAATAGTGGCAAACGACAAGCCGTCTGCGCCATGCAGTTTCATATAATATTCAAGCTCGGCTGCAATTCTTTTTTCCGTGATTCCGGGTTCTATAAATCCCAAAATATCAGAAAATGCGGCATCGCCTATAGCTTCCGCCTGCGCTATTATCTCAAGCTCTTCTATTTCCTTTGTGAGTCGCAAATCCTCCATAATTCCTGTTGCTGAAATAAGGTCCTTTTCCGGTATTGCGCTTAAAAGCTCGCTGTACACGCTCAATGTCATAGATGTGTCTTGAATACCCATTTTTTTCGGTTTGATTGCCTTAATATGGTCTATATAGTCAAATATCACTATAAGCTCAAATTCGGGCTCGAGTACGGACATTGCGGTTTCATATCTTGCATCTGTCAGTATGTACTTTTTGTCTGCGGTTATAAGTACCGCACAATCATCTCCTGAAAGTCCCGTCAAGTACGATACATCCTCGCTTTTGGTGATAAGAAAATTTTCAATTCCATATTTGGGGAAGTAGTTCCTTACTTTATCGCTTCTTTTCAATATTCGTGGTTCCATTGTATTCCTCCTTGTATTTTTCAGCCAATGCCTCGAGTTTCTTAAGCCTATGATTAACTCCGGATTTTTTTAACGGAATATCCAGTAAACTCCCCAGTTCAACAAGGCTTGCATATGGATTTTCCATGCGCACCGTTGCAACGCTTATCAATTTTTTATCTAGTTTTTCAAGCACGCCCTTTTCCATAAGAAGTCTAATCGCCTTTATTTGCTTTTCGGCTGCACTCACCGTTTTTTCCACATTTGCCGTATCGCAATTTCTCATTCGATTGCTTTTATTCTTTATTTGCTTTAACAAAATGACATCTTCCATTTTGAAAAGTTGCGCACTCACTCCCATTATTTTGAGCACATCTCCTATCTGATCCGCATCCTTCAAATAAACACCGTACCTCTTATTTCTGGTAACGATTTTTGCGCTTATTGATGAAAAACCGTTTAAGAGTTTAGCCATATCCGCCGCTAATTTTGGGGTATTACAAAGGATTTCAAAATGATATCCTCTTTCCGGCTCGCTAATGGTACCCGATGCCAAAAATGCTCCGCGCAAATACGCCTTTCTGCAACATTTTGTCTTTATCAGTACATCGTAAATTCCGTCGCTTAGAGTATTGCTTCCTTCCTTTACCATTAGAATACCGATTTCCCTTAACACCTGCTCGCTGCCGTTTTCGCTTTTTATCGTAAGTTCGTAGCTGCTCGCTTTTTTTATACTTCGTCCCTCCGCTTCGGAAACCTGCGTTTCAACATCGAAATACTCTTTTATCAATGCCTTGTAATGGCGTAAAACCGCTAGGTTTTCTGTGTTCATCACAACCTCAAATTTTCCGAGTCCCGCAAGTCTAATCGAGCCGCAAAACCGTATAAAACCTGCTATTTCAGCTAGCATACAGCACTTTTTCTCAGTACTCAGTCTCGATAATTCATTTTTCGTATCCACAGAAAATGACATAAATTCACCCGCTATTCCAAAGTTAAACAAAGCCCCTTAATAAAAGAGGCTTTGTAAACTTATTTATTTCTTCAAAGGCTTGATTCCCAGTATTTCTCTTGCCTCTGCAGGAGTTGCAATTTCTCTTCCGAGCAATTTTGCAAGCTCAACTACTTTCTTTACCATTTGACCGTTGTTCTCAGCTAAAACACCTTTTTCCATATATAGGTTGTCTTCAAATCCGACTCTTACATGTCCGCCAAGTGATATTGTTGCCGCTGCAATATGCCAAGCATTCTTACCAAGTCCTGTCGCAGTCCATGTTGAACCTGCAGGCAAACTTTCTGACATGAACAACAAGTCTCTGATAGTAGCTGTCATTTGTACTCCAAGTACGAAATCAAAATGTAGCGGATGATTCAAAAGTCCTTTTTTATCAGCCTTGAGTGCTGTATCTATCATACCCTTGTCGAATACTTCGAGCTCAGGCTTAATGCCTTTTTCCTGCATTATCTTTGCAAAATTAAATATTGTATTGTCTGTATTTACAAATATCTCATCGCCGCCGAAGTTGCAAGTTCCGCAGTCCAAAGTTGCAAATTCCGGAGTTGGCACTATGTCTGTAGACTGCAATCTCTCAAGGTCAGTCATTCCTACCGCTCCGCCTGTCGATACCTGAATTATTGCATCCGGACATTCTTTTCTGATTGCATCAACGCAAACTTGGAATCTATCTTTGCTCTGAGTCGGAGTTCCGTCATCTTCTCTTACATGCAAGTGAATAACTGCCGCTCCCGCATCGTACGCAGATTTTGCTTCCCTAACAATTTCCTCAACTGTGTAAGGTACAGCAGGGTTCTGTGCTTTAGTTACTTCTGCTCCGCATATCGCCGCCGAGATAATCAATTTTTCCATTATAAAATTCCTCCTAAATATCTAACGGTATTCCCCGTATATACATACAGTATACCATTTTTTATCAACAAAATCCAGCAAAAATGGAAATCTTCAAAATATTTTAATAAGCAAGCTCTTCACAATAATACTTTACTTCTACTTGCGACTTGTTTCCAAGTACTTCGTCTACCAATGAGCTTCCCGAGTTTGGGAAAATGCTCAATTTCAATTTGGAAATATCGATTTTTCCGAATAAATGTGCCAAAAGACTGCTGTCCTTTTCATTCAAATCAATTACTTCCGCTCCGCCTATACGCTTGTCATCCTTCATAATTTGCTCCGCTTCCTCATATGAGCAAATTCCGTCTATGAGATTCACCTCTTTTGCCTGTTTCGCCGTATAGATTCTACCGTCAGCTATTTTCTTCACTTCGCTCATATCCATACCGCGTCCTTCTGCTACTATACCTGCAAACTGCTCGTACGCTTCATCCACCAATGACTGGAATATCGCACGCTGTTCATCGGTCATCGGTTGCATATTATTACCCATAGCTTTGTTCGGTCCTGATGTGATAGTATTCACTTTTACACCATATTGATTCAAAAGTCCCGAAAAATCCATCATATTTCCAAGAGTTACGCCTATCGATCCTGTCCATGTATTGCGATTTGCCAAAATCTTATCGCACGGAGCCGCTATATAATAACCTCCCGAAGCCGCTATATGCCCCATAACAGCATATACAGGGCGCTTAGTCTTTTTCTGATATTCTTTTATTTTCAAATAAAGTTCATCCGTTTCATAAACAGAACCCCCCGGAGTATTTATATATAAAAGCAATCCCTTATTTGATTCTTCGTCTATCAATTCATCAATAGTCTTAATCGTCCAATCGTGATCGTAGCCTTCATCGCTGCTAAAAAGTCCGGTGGATTGGGTGTTTGCCGCAATCGTTCCTTCCACATTTATCTTGGCGATAAAATCATCCGCCGGATAGCTGTTTCCACTGCTTTCTCCGCTATCGCTTCCGCCTGAAATCAAAAGCGCAATCACCACTATAACAGCCACAACTATACCAAATATCACTATCCCCGTGATGCTTTTCTTTTTTTTCGAGCCTTGCACAGCTCTTATATCGTATGTAGCGCCGTCTTGCCTGACAGCGTAAACAGTACGTTTTTCTTCATTCATATCTTTCTTCCTTTTTAATCCAATTTAATCTACAATAGAAATATATTGTTTTCCTTGCACGTCTTAATCATATCGTCCTGCCATACAGATACCTGTACCTCTCCTATATGTGCTTTCCTCAAGAAAAACATACATAGTCTGCTTTGTCCGATTCCGCCGCCTATAGAGTACGGTAATTTGCCTTCCAAGATTCCTTTATGAAATTCCAATTTAGCTCTATCTTCCGCTCCTGCAAGTGCAAGCTGTCTTCTCATCGCATCGGCATCGACTCTGATTCCCATAGACGATATCTCAAAAGCCATTCCGAGCACTTCATTCCAAAGTATTATGTCTCCGTTAAGTTCCCAATCGTCGTAATCCGGTGCCCTGCCGTCGTGCTTCTCACCTGATTTCAGCTTTCCGCCTATATTTTTGATAAATACCGCTCTCTTTTCTTCCGCAATCAAATTTTCACGCTCTTTCGGTGTTTTGTCCGGCCATCTGTCTTCCAATTCCTGAGTTGTTACAAAAAATATCTCGTTCGGTATTTCCGTTTGCAATCCTCTATACAATCTGTTCACATAATCGCCTAAATTTTTAATTGCATTATAGATGATAACAACTACCTCTTTCAGATACTCGTCCGTCCTCTGATCTTTGGAAATAGTCTTTTCCCAATCCCACTGATCCACATATATCGAATGTATATTATCCAGTTCTTCATCGCGCCTTATCGCATTCATATCGGTATAAATTCCATGTCCTACCGGTATGTTATACTTTCCGAGTGCCATTCTTTTCCATTTTGCCAGCGATTGAACTACCTCTACCGGCTGCTCGTTCATATCCTTTAATGTAAAACTAACCGTTCTTTCTACACCGCTCAAATTATCGTTTAAACCGCTTTGAGGTGTTACAAAAAGCGGTGCGGACACTCTGCGCAGGCTCAAACCATATGCAAGCTCTTGCTGGAAAAAATCCTTGATTTTCTTTATGGCGCGTTGACTTTCCATATAATCAATTACAGGTGTATAGTTTTCAGGTATTATCAGTTTAGACATACTTCCTCCTAATTTTGCGTTATAATAACAATTATATAGGCTTTAGCGTCAAAAATCAAGGTTTATATCAAAAGTCCGCATTCGCGCCTTGCTCGCATATCGTATTCCGCTTCTTTTTCGAAAAACGAATAAAACGCATAGCCTCCTGCTAAATTATAACAGTCAAACCCTTCTTGTTGCAAAATTCTAAGCGCAATGTAACTTCTAAGACCGCTGTGGCAATTTATGTAAATCGGTTTGTCTTTATATTTTTCAAGTTCGTTAAGCCTTTCTCTTAGACTGTCTACCGGTATATTTACAGCATTCTTAAAATGTCCGAATTTATATTCCATTGGAGTTCTTACATCGAGAAGCAAAACATCGCTGCGTTTTTCAAGTTCATTCACATCTTCTGCGAAAAATTGTTTCAGCCTTCCGCCTACTACATTATCTATTATGAATCCTGCCATATTAACAGGATCCTTTGCGGACGAATACGGAGGTGCATAAGCCAAATCCAATTTTTTCAAGTCGGATACATTTAACCCCGCATATATAGCAGTTGCCAGCACGTCTATTCTCTTATCTACACCGTCTTGCCCTATTATCTGCGCACCTAAAATCTTTCCGCTACCTTTTTCAAATATGACTTTCGTAAACATCGAGTTTGCTCCGGGATAATATGTTGCGTGTGATGCCGAGCTGAAAATCACCTTGTCCGCATTTATGCCCCGCTTTTTAGCCTCCTTTTCGCTTATTCCGGTCGTTGCCGCTGTAATATCGAACACTTTCACGATAGCAGTCGGGTTTGCTCCGTCATATATGCTATAAAGTCCGCAAATATTATCCGCTATTACGCGTCCCTGTTTAGCTGCAGGCCCTGCCAAACTTATCTTGGCCTTCGAATTAAGCACAGTATTCGTAATTCCTACCGCATCCCCTGCCGCATATATATCTTCATCGGAAGTCTGCATTTTGTCGTTTACTTCGATAGTTCCAAGCTCTGAAATTGCAAGTCCCGCTTTTTGCGCAAGCTCCGTTTGCGGTGTAACGCCAACCGCCATTATCACCAAATTCGCTTTTTCAGCCAGCTTCTCGTAATCCTCATTCGTTAAATTCTTGAGTACATTAACCCCTAAATTCGAAAGTCTTGCCTCTATTTGCAATACCATGTCATAATCGAAATTCGGCAGTATTTGATTGCCCCTGACCGCTATATATACATTCCTTGCTTTCTTTCGCAAGTTCTCGGCAATCTCTATTCCTATGAATCCTCCACCGAATACAACCGCGTTATTTATATTATGAGAACGCAAATATGCATCGACCTCCTTTGTATCCTCAACGGTCTTAACGCTGAACGTCTTGTTTTTATCAATTTTTTCTAAATTCAGCCAATTAGCAGTTGCCCCCGGTGCGAGCACCAATTTATCGTAATTTTCTTCGTATGTTGTTCCGTCGGATAAGTTCATAACCGTAACCGTTTTCTTATTTCTATCGATTGCAGTAACTTCGCTTTTTACACGCACGTCGATATTGAATCTTTTCTTAAAACTGCTCGGTGTTTGCAATGTAAGTTCATTTTCATCCTTTATAACATTCCCTATGTAATACGGCAAGCCGCAATTCGCATATGATACATAACCCGTTTTTTCCAAAATTATTATTTCAGCTTTTTCATTAAGCCTTCTAAGCCTTGCAGCGGTCGCAGCCCCTGCCGCAACGCCTCCAACTATTACAACTTTCATTTCGTTACCTCCTAAAAATCCAAACCTCAAACCATATAAATAACTATACACGAAAATACACTTGTATAATCTATTTTCACAAATACTTTACAATTATTTTGCTTCATTTTCATTTTATAATTAGCCTTTTAATTTTTTTTAAATTCCTTGCTCTCAGTGTTGCTATTTGTCGCTTTTTGTGATAACATATATAGCTAACACAAAGGAAAGGTAGCGATATGCAAGCTGAATACAATGTAAGGGATAAAGGCAGACTATTTGTCATTTCCGGACCGTCAGGTGCCGGAAAAGGCACTATCTGTCAGGCACTTTTGCAAAAAAGAAAGGACATAGAGTTATCTATATCCATGACAACGAGAAAACCGAGAAGCACTGAAACCGAAGGCGTCAATTACTACTTCGTCAGTGAAGAAGATTTTTTGGCGGGTATCGAAAACGGCGACCTTCTCGAATATGCAAAGGTTTATGGCAACTACTACGGTACGCCTAAACAAAAAGTCTTAGACAAACTTGCAGAAGGCAAAGATGTTATACTGGAAATTGACATCCAAGGTGCAATGAAAATAAGGCAGGCATATCCCGAAGCCATATACATTTTCATACTACCACCTTCTATGTCGGAGCTTAGAAAAAGAATTACCGGCAGAGGAACGGAAACCGAAAGTGCAATCAATATGCGACTAAATGAAGCGCTAAGTGAAATAGCCTACATAGACAAGTACGATTACTGCGTGGTAAATAGCGATTTGAACGAGGCTGTGAGCAGAGTGTTATCTATAATCACAACCGAGCATTGTCGTGTTTCAGAATGTATTTTATGTATGATAAAAAATTATGAGGAGGAATTATAATGTTATATCCATCTATCAATGTAATTAGAGAAAAGGCGGACAGCCGCTATACTATTGTCGTTTTGGCAGCAAAACGCGCAAGAGATATAATCGACGGCAAACCGAAGCTCACAGAAGCCGATACCAACAAGCCCGTTTCAATCGCTGCACATGAGATTGCAGAAACGCTTATAACCTATTCAAGACCAAGCAACTAACATATCAATATAAAAATAATTATCGTCGCTCTGCAATCGGAATATAATGCTGCTTATCCTGCGCATTACCGTATGCAGGGCGCATTATTTTGTTACCTTCACTCAATTCTTCAAGTCTATGTGCGCACCATCCTGAGAGCCTTGCCGTTGCAAAAAGCGGTGTCGCTATTTCAATAGGAATATTCAAAGCCTTATATACAAATCCGGAATACAAATCCACATTTGCCGGCATCGGTTTACAAACACCTTTGACATCGCAGTAAAGCTCCGCTCCTTTTTTCTCGATAAACTCGTAAAGTGCGAATTGTTCCTCCATACCGCTGCTTTCAGCAAGTTTTTTTGCCATTTTTTTCAGCATTACAGCTCGAGGATCCGACAGCGTGTAGACAGCATGCCCTAGTCCATATATCAATCCCGAACCGTCATTTGCTTCCCCTTTTAGAACTTTTACCAGATAATCTTCAATTTTCTTGTAGTCTGTAATATCCTTAACGTTGTCGCGCAAATCATTTATCATGTTTATGACAGCAAGGTTCGCACCGCCGTGTCTTGGTCCCTTTAGTGAACTTACAGCAGCTGCAATAGCACCATAAGTATCCGTCCCTGTCGAAGAAACCAGGTGAGTTGTAAACGATGAATTGTTTCCCCCGCCGTGCTCGGCGTGCAATATCAGCGAAAGGTCCAACAATTTCGCTTCCAAATCCGTATATTGTCCAGTCTTTCTTATCATTCTGAGTATATTTTCCGCAGTACTTATGCTTGGAATCGGCGTATAAAGATGCAAACTTTTTTTATCAAAAGCTGCTCTTTTAGCTTGGAATCCATATGAAATAAACGCAGGAAAACTACCAATCAAACTTATTGATTGGCGTAAAACATTTTCAAGACTCGTGTCATCCGGATTGTCGTCATATGAATACATCGCAAGAACGCTACGAGCAAGTTTGTTCATAATATTTCTCGACGGCGCTGTCATAATCATATCGCGCGCAAAATTTCCCGGCAATTCTCTCTTAGAACCCAGAATTTCGCAAAACTCGCTTAATTGCTCTTGCGTAGGCAATTTGCCAAACAGCAAAAGATATGTAATTTCTTCAAAGCCGAAGCGATTTTCCGCATTTACATTTTGGACCAGTTCCTCGACATCGTATCCCCTGTAATACAATTTTCCGTCCGTTGGAATCTTGTTTCCGTTTTCGTCATAGTCGTATCCTTCTACCTGTCCCACTCTCGTAAGTCCGACAACTACTCCCGTACCGTCAGCATTTCTAAGTCCTCTTTTAACATCGTTTTTTATATATAATTCGTCTTTTATATAATCCGTATTCTTAATTATTTCTGTATGAATTTCATAAAATCGTTCTTCTTTTGCTTTTCGGAGAGCTTCGTTTTCTTTGATGTCCGTATCTGTTATTTTGTAATCTTCCATACTTTTTGAATCCCCCAATACTGTTACTGCGTTTCTATAAATCTAATTATATTGTATCATTAAATCTCAATATTTTCAATACTTTAACACGGTTATGCTTTTTTTTCGGTATTTTTACAACTAATAAAAAAAATTCAATAACTTAGTTATTTCTACCGATTATATCGATTTTTTCTTTAATTTTTAAAAAAATTAAAAAATTTTTCAAAAATCAGTTGTAATATATTGAATTTTAATATATAATCTAGGTAAATAAATTTCCACAAGCTATATCTTCAGAGTTTGTGGCTGAAAGGAAGGTGAAAGATTTGAATATTACTGATATCAGAGTTCGAAAAGTAAGCGACGAAGGTAAGATGAAAGCTGTGGTTTCTGTAACGTTTGATGACGAGTTTGTGGTTCATGACATCAAGGTCATTGACGGACAAAATGGATTATTTATAGCTATGCCTAGCAGAAAAATGGGCGACGGCGATTACCGCGATATCGCGCACCCCCTACGTTCTGAAACTAGAAATAGGATGAAGGACGCAATCTTAGAAGCCTATGAAAACGACGAGCGAGAGGAAGCCTAATTCACTTAATTTTAGATAACTAGATTTCAAAAAGAAGCTGTGTATCATACACAGCTTCTTTTTACTTCGCTTCTAATTACATCAACGCAAGTAAACCTGTTACAATACAATTCGTCTTTCACATATTGTTCTTCAAACTCCGTAATTGAAATCGGCTTGCTGTACAAATATCCCTGCGCATAGTCGCAACCCAGCTTGTGCAGTATTTTTAGCTGCTCATCCCGTTCTACGCCCTCCGCGACAGTGATAATCGAAAGCGTCTGCGCCATATTTACTATGAACCTCAGTATATCTCTACCTTTCTCGCTTTCATCAAGCCCTTCCATAAACTTTAAATCGATTTTCAGCTTATCTACGGGCACTTCCCTAAGCATATTCAGCGATGAATACCCCGATCCGAAATCGTCCATTATCACTTTGAAGCCTAAATTTTGGAGCTTTTCCATAGTAGTTATCATCATTTGGGGACTATCCATATACGCCGTTTCCGTTATTTCGAGTTCAACATACTTAGGATCTATTCCATAACCGTCAACGATATTTTTAATTTTAAAAGCAAGCGCAGGATCAAACAAGTCAACTCTGGAAATATTGACTGAAATCGGTATCAAGCGCTTCCCCTCTTCTTTCCACCTAAGCAAAAGTCCGCACACTTCTTTGAGCATATACTCATCGAGTTCTTTTATGAATCCGCTCTCTTCAAATATAGGAATAAATTCCGTAGGTTGCATCATTTTCCCATTAGGTTGTTGCCACCTGACTAGGGCTTCGGCCGATTCTATTTCTCCGCTTATCAAATAGCACTGCGGTTGAAGATACACCTTAAACTGACCGTTTTTCAGCGCTTCATTCTTTTCGCTGAAAATTTGTTGCTGCTCAGCATATTTATTTTCAATTACATCTTCGTAGTAGCCTATATTGCTCGCTTGTTTGCGTTTAGCTTCCCTCATTGCAAGTTTCGCTTTTGCGTACATATGCGCAACGGACTCTTCAATATTGTCCGCTTCATAAATTCCGGTTACAAACTCAAGCTCATAGTTTACAATTTTCGAACGATATTTGCCGTTTCTGAATATCATATAGTCCCAGTTCAGCGCATCTTCTTTTGTAATGCAAACCGCAAATACATCCGCTCCGATTCGTCCTATAACGGCATTATCACCAAGCGAATTTTTGAGCAGCTCTGCAAGTTCTT
>JABZIP010000013.1 GCA_015258265.1 Clostridiales bacterium
ATCACCTCCGGGAGGTCCCGGTAAATTGGTCGGCAGGTACGCAGATACGGGCATACCTGCATTGGTTGCGGCTATGGAGAGCAAAGGCAGCAGTCGTACAAGATTGACGGCAAAGATAGCCGGCGGAGCAAAAATGTTTAACATTCAGGGCGATTCGTCAGTTGGGAATATAGGAGATAGGAACATTGCAGAAGTTAAAAGGATTCTTGCAGGTCTTAGAATTCCGATTGTCGGCGAAGATGTCGGCAAGGATTATGCAAGGACAATGTCTTTTTCGGCTGCAGACGGTAAGGTTACGATTAAAGCCTTCTCAAAGGGAACTCAAGTTTGGTAAATCAAGTAAAAATACAAAGAAAAGCCCCTACTATCGTAGGGGCTTTTCTTTGTGTTTACAACCAAGGCATATGTGAATTATTCACCTGTAACGGCGTGTCTTGGATTCATTTTTATTTGTATGCACGCGCGAGTCAGTTCGCGAGCGATATCAGTACCGCATTGAGATTCGATTGAAGCCAGCTTTTGAAACAATTCACCTTTTTTTGTAACCGTATACATAGGTTTTGTGTTGTTTAGCGCCAAAGCGACTACATCGTATACACAATTTTTACAGGTACACATATTCATGCTTTCCATTATTGCAGGCGCTTTGCTTATCATAATGTCTTCTGCTACATTGTGCAAAAATTCATCAGGTCTGTCTGAAAAGTCTTTTGTGATATCCGACGATAGATTTAGATTGTTGTTTTCCATATTGGTATCCCCACTTTCATTGAAATCTTCCAGAATATATGGTCTGCTTGAAACATATTCCATATCTTCTTCGGAAAAAACTTGTGTAACTTTGGCGTCAGCGTCGCTTTCGTCTAATATGATAAAGGGTTTTGTCCCCTTTTCATTGAGTTTTTGTGTGCCTATTTCCGCTTCGAGTCCTTGTCGAACAAGCTGCGATAAATTCTCTCGCATATTCGCTTCTTCGACAACCACTCGTCTGGCAGGAGCTGATGATTCGATATTAAAAGACACTTGCTCACCTGCCGACTTTGCAGGTGCAATCGAGGAAGCGCCTGTCAGCGGTTGCGCTGTGTTCTGTTTCTTTGCAGTATCATCATCAGCACGGCCGTTGGTTAAAAGATTCAGCACATGATCGGTCTTATTGCTTTTTTTTGGCATATTATAGCCCTCCGTCCAGAAGCTCTTTGATAAATTTTTTGTAATCCAAGCACGCATTTGCCTTAGGGGCAAAGTTTAAAAGTCCGGTACCGTGTGCCGGAGATTCGGCTACGGCGATGTTGTTTCTGATGTGTGCAGCTGCGACTTTTGTATTTAGCTGCTCTGCAATTTTAGCTGTCATATCCGAAACTTCCTTTGATAGTGCCGCCCTTGTATTGTATTTCGTCAGGAGTATGCAAGCCAGGTGCAAATGCGGATTGTAGTAATTTTTGACACTTTCTATTGTATCTTTAATTTGCGAGATTCCCAAAAGGCTCAAAATTTCGGGAATCATAGGGATGATAAGCTCGTCTGCGCACACATAAGCATTTACTGTCAAAATATTGAGTGCCGGAGGTGTATCTATTATTATATAATCGTAAAGATCTCTGATGCTTTTGATAGTTTCCGAAAGTAAAAATTCTCTTCCGGAATGGTTGAACTCAAGCTCTGCCGTACTTAGCAGTATATTGGATGCGATAAAATGCCCGCAGTCTATTTGTCTTATAGCTTTTTGAACTGGAACCTGTCCTTTGAAAACCTCGTATATAGAATAGCCTTCTTCAATGTTGATACCAAGGCTGAAACCCAGACTTCCCTGCGGATCGAGATCTATGCCGAGAACTTTGAAACCCAAGTTGGAAAGACCGCTTATGAGTGCATTGCAGGTAGTTGTTTTTGCTACGCCGCCTTTTTGATTTGTTACAACAACAACTTTTGCCATAAAATAACCTCTATATTTTTATATTTTGTAAAATGAAACAATTTAAGATAACCTATAAGTTTACATTTATATTGTATCACATTTTTATAAAATTCGCAAAGTAAAATCACCATATTTTCACAATTTCAATGCTTGAAAAAATAGATGAATTATGCTAAAATGTTAGTCAATTGTTGTATAAAATCATTAAATTTGTTTTTATAAACAAAAAGTTCAGTGTGTGGGGAGAAGTAAATTGAAACAAATAGCAAAAAACTTAACTATTTATATTGTGATTTTCGCTTTAGTGTTGGTGGCAGCCAATTTTTATAAAAATGTGCCGAAGGAAGAAACTAAAGAAATCAAATTTTCTGAATTGGTGCAGCAACTAGAAAAGAAAAATGTAAAAGAAATTGAAATTGATGAAAGAGTGATAAAAGCGCGACTGAAAGACAAAAAGGAAGTTGTTACATATGCGCCGTCGATTTTTGATGTGAATGCCATAGGCGAAAAATACATATATCCGCAGATGGAAAAGGGCATCATATATAAGGGTATCAAGCCGAAAGTAGTACCGTGGTACATACAAATGATTCCAACGGTGCTTATGATTGGGGTAATAATAGGATTTTGGGTATTTATGATGCGGCAAACAGGAAATGGCAAAGCTATGTCGTTTGGAAAAAGTCGCGCTAGAATGCACAAGGAAGAAGACCTCAAGAAAGTAACGTTTGATGATGTTGCAGGACTTGATGAGGAAAAAGAAGAATTATCGGAAGTTGTGGATTTCTTGAAAAATCCAAAAAAATATTACGATTTGGGCGCAAGGATACCTAAGGGAATCTTGCTTGTAGGTCCTCCAGGGACAGGAAAGACCTATATCTCAAAGGCTACGGCGGGAGAAGCCGGCGTACCGTTCTTCAGTATAAGCGGTTCGGACTTTGTTGAGATGTTCGTAGGTGTCGGAGCATCAAGGGTTCGTGATTTGTTTGAGCAGGCAAAGAGGCATGCACCTTGTATCGTTTTTATAGACGAGATAGATGCGGTGGGCCGTAAGAGAGGTGCGGGCATTGGTGGCGGACACGATGAGAGAGAGCAAACGCTGAATCAGTTGTTAGTTGAAATGGACGGATTCGGTGAGCACACAGGCATCATCATACTGGCAGCAACAAATAGACCGGACATCTTGGATTCTGCGCTTTTGAGGCCTGGTCGTTTTGATAGGCAAGTTGTGATAGGCGTGCCGGATATCAAAGGTAGAGAAGGAATATTTGCGGTTCACTCAAAGAATAAACCGCTCGACGATACTATAAATCCAAAGGTGCTTGCAAGGAGAACACCCGGCTTTACACCTGCGGATATTGAAAACCTGCTAAATGAGGCTGCACTCCTCACTGCAAGAAGAAATGGCAGAAAAATACGCATGGAAGAAATTGAGGAAGCCATTACGAAAGTTATTGCAGGTCCTGCGAAGAAAAGTAGGGTTATTACACCTGAGGAAAAGAAACTTACCGCATTCCACGAGGCAGGGCACGCTATTGTTGCGCGTTCACTTAAGTACAGTGATCCGGTGCATCAAATCACCATCATACCTAGAGGAACTGCAGGCGGCTTTACTATGTTCTTGCCGAAAGACGATAGAAGCTATGGAACAAAGGAAAAGATGCGCGAGCAGATTGTTCATTTGCTTGGAGGTAGAGTTGCTGAAAAGCTCATGCTCGAGGACATTAGTACAGGGGCAAGTAACGATATACTCAGGGCTACGGATACTGCGCGAGCTATGGTTACAAAATACGGTTTTAGTGAAAAACTGGGTGCGGTGAATTACAGCCCGTCGGACGAAGTGTTCCTTGGTAATGATTATCACAGCACCAAGAACTATTCTGAGGAGAAAGCACGCGAGATTGACGAGGAAATCAAGTCGATTATTGACAATGCTTTTGCAGAGGCTGAGCGTGTATTGGTTGAAAATAAGGATAAGCTGATATTGGTAGCGGAAGTTCTTATGGAACTTGAAACGATAGACGGCGAGCAGTTTGAACAGCTATATACGGGAAGCAAGACCAAGGAAGAAATCCTTTTGGATGTCAAAGAAAAGGAAGAAGTTACCAAAGAAAAAAACGAGAAGGAAGCTGAAGAAACTCAAAAGGCGATAGAAGAGGAACAAAAGAAACTGGAAGAAATCGTGAATACGCTGAATCATGCAGGGTTCGAAACAAATGTAAAACTGCAGAAGAAAGACGATACGGATGAAGAAAATAAAGGAAAGTAGACGCCTATGAAAGTAACGCTGAAAGAATGCCTTGCGCTGGAAGAATTTAAAAATGCAAGATTGCTGTCGGGGGAGCAACATCTCAATTCTCCGCTTAAATCAATATCCATTTTAGATGTTGCGGATAAGCAGAGGATAAAGGAATATATAGCAGAAAAGGATACATTGCTTTTGTCGGGATTTTTTGCGACAGACTGGTCGCTTGCGGAGCAAAAGGAAATAGTGGATTTACTGGTTGCAGAAAAAGTTTGCGGACTGGTGATTATTCCTTTTGAGAATGTAGTTACACCGACGCTTGAAATTATAAATTATGCTGAGGGCGCAGGCTTACCTATGATTTTGTTACCCAAAAATAAGGAAACGAATTATGCAAGTTTAATTGAAAAAATTATGTCATTGATAATTCGAGGCGTTGATTTTGAAAATCGACTTATTATCAATACTATATTTCATCTGTTAAACTTTGAAAAGCATGCTACTTTTGAGGATGCGATAAAGCAAGCGGCGATTCAAAATAAATTTCAATTCGTTCTCCTCTCTGAGGATTTCAATCCGATATTGATGGTTGAAACGCGCAAAAAAACGAGTCTGGAAGAAGTTGTTGCGCAAGCGAGAGATAGGCAGTTTGATCGCGGTGCGGTCTATACTAGGATAGATGTTAAAGGAATACTGACATATTGGGGACCTGTAACAGTTAACGGCGACAAGCATTATATGCTGATAGTTGATAACGAGGATTTGTATTCAGCGTCCGAAATTACAAAGCTCGCAGAGATAATACAAATGGCAATGGGTATGTGGAAATATACTCCCCAAAAGGATGCGAAGGCGGAGTTTATAAAAGCTCTCAAGCGCGGAAATCGCAGTCTTGCATATGCACTAAAGGATGAAATCAATATCGATTCTGAAAGTATTTTGAGTGTATTCTTCGCAAAGGGTATTGAAAATGAAGCGGCATACCGTACATTGCTTGAATTTGAAAAATCCGATGAGCTCGGACTTTTGAAGATAATAGAGGAAAACGAAACATTCGGAGTACTTTATTCAAAGGAGAAAAGGGAAGAAGAATCGCTTTCAATCAAGCGAGGACGCTGTATTGATTTGTTCAATAAGCTAAAAAGCGACAAAAAAGTTAGAATATTCCATGTTACAGGACTTGACGGCATAGAGGGCGCAGCGGAAGCATATAGGATGATTGCCGAATCGTCGGCGTTTGTACAGAAAGTATTTCCATACAAGAGAGTTTTCACAAAGTACGAGCTTGCTCTTATCAGCAACTGCATTACACTGCAAACGCAGGGAGGCTATGGTAAGAAAAATTATTTGGAGCTTTTGGAGCCGTTCAAAGAAGGTAATGAGAACAAGGGTAGACAGCTTCTGGAAACTCTCGAAACTTTCGTGCTGGACGCAGGGATGAACAGCGCAAAGACATCGGAATTTATGGGGATTCATACTAATACGGTTCAATACAGACTGAAAAAAATAAACGAAATGCTGGATGTGGAGATTACCGGAAATAGGGTAATACCGGGACTTACCATAGCATTAGCCTTAAAAAGGCTCGAAAGAGGGGACAGATAGAGAAATATGTTACTTGCATTTGATGTAGGAAATACCAATATAGCACTTGGACTTTTTGACGGGCCTAAATTGGTTCAAAGTTGGAGGCTGGAAACGGATAATGGAAAAAGTGCGGATGAGTACGGTATGCTTATCAATCAACTTTTCAGTTATGCGAATTTGGATATGGAAATAGTAGAAGATGTTATAATATCAACAGTTGTACCGTCGGTACTATATACATTACAGCATCTTTCGAGGAAGTATTTCAACAGGCGAGCGATAGTTATAGGGGCAGGAATAAAAACGGGAATAGTGGTAAAGTACGACAATCCGAAACAGGTTGGAGCAGATAGAATTGTAAATGCCGTTGCGGCTTATGAAAAATATAAAGGGCCGCTTGTTATCATAGATTTCGGTACGGCTACCACATTTTGTGCGGTTAGTGCCAAGGCGGAGTACCTTGGAGGTACAATAGCGCCGGGACTTAAGATTTCATCAGATGCGCTTTTTGAAAAGACGGCGAAGCTGCCGAAAGTAGAGCTTGAGGATCCGGGGCATGTAATATGCAAAAATACTATAGAGAGTATGCAGTCAGGACTTATTTATGGGCATATGGGTGTTACGGAACTTATTACGCGCAAGATGAAAGCGGAGCTTATGGAATACGACAAGGAAGCACCCGAACCCAAGGTAATTGCAACGGGAGGACTTGCGAGCTTAATTGAAAGCGGCATAGATTGTATTGATTATGTTGACAAAATGCTGACGCTCGAAGGATTGCAGCTGATATATGCCAAAAACAAAAATCATAAACATAGAGTCAGTGATGGCAGTGTAAATGACGATGCAAAATAAACTCAAAATCGCTAATCTGCAGCTTGAGAGTCCGTTTTTACTTGCACCTCTTGCAGGAGTTACAGATTCGGCATTCAGGAGAATATGTAAAGAAAAGGGAGCTGCTCTTGTTTATACGGAAATGATTAGCGCAAAAGCACTTTGTTATGGGGATAGAAAAACTGAAAGCCTATTGCAAATGTACGATGATGAAAAACCTGTCGGTATTCAGCTGTTTTCCGGTGAACCGAAGTTCTTGGAGCAGGCGGTCGAGATGCTTGAGGACAGAGATAATGCACTGATAGACATAAATATGGGATGTCCGGTGCCGAAAATAGTTAAAAATGGAGAAGGCTCGGCAATATTGAAAAATCCGTATTTGGCATTTGATCTTGTAAAAGCTGCGAGGCGCGCTACGAAAAAACCTGTTACGGTAAAAATTCGCATCGGATGGGACAAAGAGCATATAAACGCTTGCGAAATAGCGAGAGCGGTCGAATTTGCAGGTGCGGATGCGATATGTGTACACGGTAGGACGAGAGAACAGTACTATGAAAAAGAAGTGAATTGGGATGAAATCGGCAGGGTAAAGCAATCGGTTTCAATACCTGTGATAGGAAACGGCAATGTTTTTTCTGCGCAGGATGCGATGAATTTGGCAGCGCAAACCCAATGCGACGGAATAATGGTTGCGCGAGGAGCACAAGGAAATCCGTGGATATTTCAGGAGCTTAAAGCACATATAGAAGGACGGGAATATTTGCAGCCGACTATTGAGGAAAAGTTCGAACTGCTTTCAAAGCAATTTGATTTAGCAATAGAGGAAAAAGGAGAATATGTTGCAGTTCGGCAGATGCGAAAACATATAGCATGGTATGTAAAGGGGTTACACGACTCATCCGTACTCAAAAATACGATAAGCAGGCTTGAAAGTAAAGATGAAATAATTAAAATACTTATGGAATATATTGAAAAATGGGGAGAGAAAAATGACAAAAGCAATTTCTATCAAAACTCTTTATAAAGAGTCTGAAAAGTACGCAGATCGGGAGATTTGTGTAAACGGCTGGATTAGAACAAATCGAGATTCAAACCGTTTCGGATTTATTGAGTTGAATGACGGTAGTTTTTTCAAGTCAATGCAGCTTGTATACGAAGCCGATAAGTTGAGCAATTTTGAGGAAATAGCAAAGCTGCCTGTTGCAACAGCCGTATTGGCAAAGGGAGTATTTGTACTCACGCCGGATGCAAAGCAACCGTTTGAGCTTAAGTGTAGCGAGATAAGTGTGCTTGCACCTTCAAATAGCGAATATCCTTTGCAGAAAAAAAGACACACTCTTGAGTTTTTGCGAGAAATAGCACATTTAAGACCTAGGAGTAACACTTTTTCAGCTGTTTTTAGAGTGAGATCTTTGGTTGCGTATGCTATTCATCAGTTTTTCCAAGAGCAGGGATTTGTATATGTTCATACGCCTATAATTACAGCAAGCGACTGCGAAGGCGCGGGAGAGATGTTTAGAGTTACGACTCTTAATATGAACGATTTACCGAAAGATGAGAGCGGACAAGTTTGCTATGACGACGACTTTTTCGGAAAAGAGGCAGGTCTTACTGTGAGCGGACAACTTGAGGGCGAAACTTTTGCACTTGCGTTCGGTAAAATTTACACATTCGGTCCAACTTTCAGAGCTGAAAATTCGAATACGGCAAGGCACGCATCGGAATTTTGGATGGTAGAGCCTGAAATAGCGTTCGCAGATTTAGAGGACAACATGGAGCTTGCAGAAGCCATGATTAAGTACATAATCAATTATCTGCTTGAGAATGCAAAAGAAGAAATGGAGTTCTTTAACAATTTTGTTGACAAGGGATTGCTTGAAAGGCTGGACAACATAGTCAAAAGCGATTTTGTGCGCATTACATATACAGAGGCATGTGAGCTTCTCAAAAAATCCAAGATGCCTTTCCAATATCCTGTCGAGTGGGGTATAGATTTGCAGACGGAGCATGAAAGATATTTGACGGAAGAAATTTTCAAAAAACCTGTATTTGTAACGGATTATCCAAAGGATATCAAGGCGTTTTACATGAGGTTAAACGACGACGGCAAGACAGTTGCAGCTTGCGATTTGCTCGTTCCGGGCGTCGGAGAAATAATAGGCGGAAGTCAGAGGGAAGAACGCTACGAATATTTGAGCAAGAGAATGCAAGAGCTTGGCTTAAACGAGGAAGATTACTGGTGGTATATGGATCTTCGTAAATACGGCGGTGTAAAGCATGCAGGCTACGGACTCGGATTTGAGCGAATCATTATGTATGTTACAGGAATGGCTAATATAAGAGATGTGCTTCCGTTCCCTAGAACACCAAAATCGGCAGATTTTTAACAGCAAAATAATCTTTTTAGGCATATTGCACGATATGCCTATTTTATTTGCGAAAAGGTAAAGATTTACAAATATACTAAAGTTGTTGCTAATTTGAGATATAGGTAGTATAATATGCTTAATTGAGGCTTTCGACTAACGAAAGAGCTGATTTATAAATCCAATTTGATAGGAGGGCATATTATGAAGGGCTATACTAGTGAAACAATTAGAAACATCGCACTTGTAGGACATGGAGGATGCGGAAAAACAACATTTTTGGAATCTGCACTTATGGAAACCGGCGCTATCAGCAGACTAGGAAAAGTAGAAGACGGAAATACGGTATCCGACTACGACAAGATGGAAATTGAAAAGGGATTTTCAATAAATACATCGGTTGTGCCTATAGAGTGGAAGGATAGCAAGATAAACTTTATTGACACTCCGGGATATTTTGACTTTGTTGGTGAAGTAAATGCAGCACTTAGAGCTTCAGAAGCAGCGGTAATACTTGTGGATGCAGGAGCAGGCATACAGGTTGGAACGCAGCAAGCGTGGAAAGCGTGCGAACGATACAAAAAACCTAGATTTATAGTAATAAACAAAAGAGATAAAGACGAATTTGATTTTTACAAAACATTTGATGAATTAAAAGCGGAATTTGGCGATACACTCATTCCTTTCAGCTGGCCTTTGAGTGCTGAGATAGACGATGAACTCAAGGAAGCTATAGCTATGACCAGCGATGAGCTTATGGAAAAGTATTTTAACGGGGATGTATTCAGCGACGAAGAAATTAAGGAAGGCCTTAGAAAAGGTATACACGACGGAGGTATAGTACCTGTTTGCTCGTCCGCCTTTTCTCTGGGACACGCAACAGAAGGTCTTTTGGATGTACTTGTTACATATGTACCGACACCGCTTGAGCACGGACCATACAGCGGAATTAACGATAAGAACGAACCAATCGAGGTGATTTCAAGCGTAGATGCACCGATGTCGGCATTTGTATTCAAGACGATAGTCGATCCGTTTGTCGGTAAAATTTCGGTAATGAAAGTGGTAACCGGAAAGATAAATTCTGGAACTGAAGTACTAAATGAAAGAACGGGAAAAATTGAAAAACTCGGCAAATTGTTTTTCCTCCGCGGTAAAAATCAGCTGGAGCTAAATTATGCGGAGGCGGGAGATATAGTAGCGGTAGCAAAATTGCAATACACATTGTCGGGAGATACTCTCTGCGACAAAAATCATGTGATGAGGTATCTACCTCTCGATTATCCAAAGCCTACATACTTTGTAGCGGTAGAGCCGGTTGATAAGGCGGATGATGAAAAAATGGGTACGGGATTTACCAAGTTAATGGAAGAAGATCCGTCGTTTACGGTAATTCGCCATCCGGAAACTCATCAAACGCTTATAGGCGGGCAGGGTGAGATGCAGCTTAATATTATAATTGCAAAATTGCTCGACAGGTTTGGTGTAAAAGTCAAAGTTGTGCCTCAAAAAATTGCATATCGTGAAACAATCAAAGGAAATTCCGATGTTCAAGGAAAGCACAAAAAGCAGTCCGGAGGAGCAGGACAATACGGTGATGTACATATCAGATTTTCACCGTCAAAAGAGGAATTTGAATTCTCGGAAGAGTTGTTTGGAGGATCTATTCCGAAAAATTATGTGCCTGCAGTTGAAAAGGGATTGCTTGAGTCTATGCAAAAGGGACCTTTGGCAGGTTGCAAGGTAGTAAATATCAAAGCGGTTTTATATGACGGTTCTTACCACGATGTTGACTCAAATGAAGTATCGTTCAAGATTGCAGCATCGCTTGCATTTAAGAAAGGAATCGTCGAAGCGAAACCTTGCCTGCTTGAGCCTATAATGCATATGGAAATCAATGTGGATGATAACTATGTAGGCGAAGTAATGGGCGATATGAACAAGCGCAGAGGTAAAATACTCGGTATGGAACCTCTTGCTGAAGGCGGTCAACGCTTGATTGCAGAAATTCCGCAAGCAGAGAGCTTTGATTATGCGGTAGCTCTTAGAGCAATGACACAAGCGAAAGGAACATTTACAATAGAATTTGCAAGATACGAAGAAGTTCCTGCTCACTTAGCTGAAAAGATAATAGAAAATTACAAGAAAGAAAACGAATAGTTAGATGCGGTATTAAAATGGCAAACTGGATTTACAGTTTGCCATTTTAAGAAATGCAAAAAAATAATAAAAATAGGAGAATTTCTTGAATATAATATTAGAAAAATTTAAAGAAGTCCTCACCTCAGTACTACCGATAGTCTTTATCGTGTTGCTCCTAAATTTCACTTTGGTACCTTTGGGCGACGAAATATTCGTATTTTTGGTTTCAGCTGTATTTTTGCTGATAGGACTCACCGGATTTTTGATAGGCGTAGAGGTCGGAATTTCGCCGATTGGGGACCATATGGGAGAAGGGCTTGCTCGTAGCGGTAAACTTTGGATAGTACTATTGCTGGGACTGGTTCTTGGATTTTTGATATCCATAGCGGAGCCTGATTTACACATAGTCGCAAATCAGGTTGAACAGGTAAGCGGCGGACTTATAAGCAAAATAAGCATAGTAGTGGTGGTGTCTGTGGGCATAGCTATAATGCTTGCGGTAGGACTTGCAAGAATTATGTACAACATTCCGCTTTACATAGTGCTTACTGCATTATATGCTATAATACTAGTTATGACGTTTTTTGCGTCGCAAGACTTTATAGCAATCTCGTTTGATGCGTCGGGAGCAACGACAGGCGCGCTGACGGTTCCGTTTGTGCTGGCGCTGGCGCTCGGAACCTCCAAACTGAAAAAAGATAGTAAAGCATCGGAAAAGGATAGTTTCGGCTTGGTTGCGATAGTATCTACCGGAGCTATTATAGCAGTTATGCTCATGAGCATAATCAAAAATACGGGTAAAATTTCAGGCTCGTTACCGACAGAGGAACTTAGCGGTGATATTGGGCAAAGATTTATTGATGTATTTTTGAAAACGGTGCCGGAGGTTGCAACTGCGCTGTTTCCTGTAATATTTTTATTCTTTATATTTAATTTTGTAATGTTAAAGCTGAATCGTAGAGAGCTTAGAAAAATAATAGTAGGTGTATTCTTTACGTTTTCGGGACTTGTGGTATTTTTAGTCGGTGTGAATGCGGGCTTTATGCGAATCGGCTCAATCATCGGAGAAAGTGTAGCAAATAGTGGAAATTTGCTGTACCCCGTAGGTCTTGCATTTGTACTCGGGTTTGTTACCATACTTGCAGAGCCTGCAGTATATGTGCTTACACATCAAATTGAAGAAGTTACAAGCGGATATGTGAAAAGGACGCTTGTTCTTGCAACGCTTGCAATAGGAGTTGGTGTTGCGGTAGCACTTGCTGTTTTGCGTATTATGGTGCCGCAGCTTCAACTTTGGCAGTTCTTGCTGCCCGGATATCTGATAGCAACGGTGCTTATGTATATTGCACCTAAACTGTTCGTGGGAATAGCCTACGATTCGGGCGGAGTTGCATCAGGTCCGATGACAGCGACGTTTATACTGGCATACACGCAGGGTATTGCGAATGCGACACCTACGGCAGATGTTTTTTCGGACGGGTTTGGAGTAATCGCTATGGTTGCCATGACACCGCTAATAGCACTTCAGCTGCTTGGTATATTATTTAAAATTAAATCTAAGAAGGATGGAATATAATATGTTGGAACATAAGAGGTTTGAGCTTATAATTGCCATAGTGAATTTCGGAGTTGGAAGCAAGATGCTAAACTCTGCAAGAAAGTATGGCATTACAGGAGGAACCATTGCGCTTGCAAGAGGTACGGCGCGCAAAGGCATCCTGAATTATCTGGGGCTTGGCGATATAAGAAAAGAAATGCTATGTATGCTCACCGATGAGGAAACGGCATATTCAGCTATGGATGCGCTCGGGAAAGAATACCATTTGAACAAGCCGAATCACGGTATAGTATTTACGATGAGTGTGTGCAATGCGGTTGGATGCAGTAAAATCAAAGGAAGGGATGAGCATACGAAGGAGGATGAAAGCGTGTATAAACTTATAACTACAATAGTTGAAAAAGGAAATGCGGAGGATGTAGTGGATGCAGCGGCATTAGCAGGTGCAAAGGGCGGAACGATATTGGGAGCAAGAGGCTCCGGTGCGCATGAGCATACGAAAGTGTTTTCGATGAGTATAGAACCCGAAAAAGAAATAGTGATGATGCTCGTAGAAGACGACGCGGTTGAGGGAGTTGTAGATAAGATTAGAGAAAAAATAAATATCGATGAACCCGGAAAAGGAATTGTTTATGTTCAAAATGTAAACAAAACGTATGGTATCTACAAATAAAATTTATTTAAATGCTTGACAAGTAAGGTAGCAAGTGGTAATATTAACCTGTAAGCTAAATAATATGAGCATTTATGTTCTGCGACCATGTCGTGGCTAAGAGGGAAATGGGTGAAAATCCCATGCGGTCCCGCCGCTGTAAGTGTATGAATGCAACTATCAGATTTATTACGAATCGAAAACCACTGGAAACGGGAAGGTGATAGTTGTTTAACACGAGCCAGAAGACCTGCATTTGGTGCTAACCTGATAGATGACGGTGGATCATTTGAGTTGGGAAATTGCAAGAACAGTAAAAACGGGCTGTAGCGTTCGCTATAGTCTTTTTTATTATATTGACCGAGATATTCTTCTTGGTAGAGACTGTAGAGAAGCTGTAAACGAATTTGTCTTTTCATTCCTGAGGGGAAGCGGCTTTAATCGGTCGCTATCCCTCTTCCTTAAATAATAATTGTACTTGGAGGTATCAAGATGAATGTAAATTGGTTTAAAGATCCGGATAACATCGTATATGCAGATACAAATGAATTTGTAGATAATTTTGCAAAGGAATCCGGCATACTGAATTTAGGGCAAGAGATTGAAGAATTCAAGGCTAATCCTACGCCGGAAGGAAAGACAGTAACGGGCAAAAAGCGAACCAGCGTTAAGCTCTTTATACCGAACCTGACCTTTGACGAAAAAATTGAAATGGGTGAAAATGTTTGGCTTTACATGGGTGAAAATTACGAATGTTATTGCCTATATTGATTGAGTTTGTTGAAACCGAATTGCTCCAGTGCAGTTCGGTTATTTTTTTGAAAGGATTTTATGTATGAAGCAGCTTATAAATTTGCCGTTAATTTCATCGGTGCTACGCGAGTACGATGAAGACGGTGGAGTAAGAGCTTATTGTGATAAGTACGAATGCGACGGAATAGAAGCGATTTGGGGAGGAACTTCGTGCGATGAAGCGGCAGACCTGCCTATCGTGGGTTGGCATTTGGGATTTTATTGCGACTGGTTGGATTTTTGGTTGCAAGACGAAGAAGCGTTGATTAGAAAATTTGGAAATTTAAAAACGGTGGAAGCGTTTTACGGTGGACTTTCGAGGGATGCTTTGGTAGATTTTTTCGTAAAGGATTTAGAAAGAGCAGAAAAGTCGAAGGCTGAATATGTGGTATTTCATGTATCGGATGTGTCCATAGAGGAGGGCTATACGTATAAGTGGCTGCATACACACGAGCAGGTAATTGAAGAATCGGTTAAACTGATAAATCTTTTGCTCGGCGGAAAAAAATTTAAATTTAAATTCTTGATGGAAAATTTGCATTGGGCAGGATTGACATTTGAAAATCTAAGCGATACCAAAATGCTTATAAACGGTGTAAACTACGAGCGTAAAGGACTTTTACTCGATACGGGGCATTTATTTTGTACGAATACTGAAATTAAAAACGAAGCAGAGGGCATAAAATACACATTACAAAAAATAGAAAAACACAGCGAGTTAATCGATTATATAATGGCTATTCACTTACATAAATCAATAAGCGGAAATTTTGTTAAGAATAATACAGGCTTTTTGCCGAAGCTACCGGAAGACTATTTTGAAAGATTTTCTAAAGGCTATGGGCATATACTGAAAATTGACAGACATCAACCTTTCTCTAATCCAAAGGTTTTGGATATAATAAGTGCGGTAAAACCCGATTATTTGGTACACGAACTGTCGGGGACCACAAAAAAAATTAGGGAAGCAAGGTTAAAAGTGCAGAGAAAGGCACTCTTGCAATTAAGCGCTGAATAGTATATACTTTTATTGAATAGCTTGACAGGAGGAGCTTTATGTTTGCGGTAAAGATTATATTTTGCATATTGATATCTATGTCCGTATTGGTGCTGGGGCTTTTTTTTGTCGTAAAGTTACTAAAAGAGATAAAAGGGAAATAGTCTATAATGGAAAATGAAGATATTCTGGAATTAGTAAACGAAGAAGATTTTGAAGATTTCAAGTTCGAGGGAGAGGATGCTATTACTCTTGATGAAGGCGAGGACTTTTTAATCGATTCTGCCATAGCATTACCGAAGAGCAGGAAAAGAAAAAGGGGACTTTTCATAACTTTTGAGGGACTTGACGGTTCCGGAAAAAGTACTCAAGTAGCGCATTTGCGAAGATATTTCGAAAAGAATCATATTCGTATGATTTTGACGCATGAACCGGGCGGTACGAAATTAGGTAATAAGATCAGGTCGCTTTTGCTCAATCCGTCTAATACCGAAATTGCGAGCAAAACGGAGGTACTTTTGTATGCGGCTGCAAGGGCACAGCATGTTGAGCAAATAATCGAACCTGCGCTCGAAGCCGGAATGACAGTGGTTTGCGACCGTTTTATCGACTCAAGTATGGCATATCAAGGCTACGGTCGTGGATTGCTCGAAGAAACGATAGCTGTAAACAAGGACATAATCAAGGAGGTTATTCCGGATATTACATTTTATCTACGGATGGATCCGCATGAGGTGTATCAGAGGATAGCGTCAAGAAAACCGGATAGAATGGAAGAACAGGGACTTGAATTTTACAAAAAAGTTGCCGAAGGCTATGAAAACGAAGCAAAGCTCCATAAAGACAGGATATGTATAATAGATGCGAAATTAACGGAAAATCAGATAAAGGAAAAGATACGCTTCGAAGTGCGAAAACTTATGAAGAGCAGGGGACTTTATGGAATCAAGTGATTTTACAGCTAATGTTGCTCAGCTGTCAAGGTTAAAAAACAATATAGAAAACGGCAAATTGGCGCATGCGTATATTTTTGAAGGTAGCAAGCGTGCAGACAAGTTGGGTTTTGCCCATGCGTTTGTAGCAGAAGTTATAGGCGGCGATATTAAGAATCATCCTGATGTATTGGAAATTTCGCATGAGGGAATAACTATAAAAAATGAAGAACTGACACTGGTTCAGGAAAAATTGATGACAGCACCGATGCTTGCAAATTACAATATCGTGATAATAGACGGTGCAGACAGCATTACACCAAGAGCCCAAAACAGGATGCTCAAAACATTGGAAGAACCGAGGACTGACAGCATAATCATTTTGCTATCCGAGAATTCTCAAAATTTGCTTCCAACAGTGCGTTCGAGGTGTCTTACAGTGCGATTAAACGACGTGCCGTACGAAAAAAGTGAAGAAACTTTGAAAACGGAAGCTATGGCAAGGCAACTGCTAACGGATGTACAGAACGGCGAGCCGTTTTACAAACTTATGAAAACTTACGAAAATGCGATAGCGGTTAAGCAAGATGCATACGTAATGCTTGATGCCATGCAGGAGATGCTGTCTACTATATTTGTAGAAGCTGCAATTACGGGAGAAGCAGAAGTTATTGCGGATGCTATTGAAGCTATACAGAGGGCAAATAGAGATTTACGCATAGGGGTAAATCCGTCATATGCAATGAAGAATTTGATAATTAAGTTGGAGGATATACTATGAAGAAAGTTGCAGGCATTCGGTTTAAGAATGCAAGCAAATTGTATTATTTTGATCCTGATGGACTAAATCTAAAGCAGGGGATGAATGTTGTCGTTGAAACGGCACGAGGAATAGAGTACGGAAAAGTCGTAATTGAGGAAAAAGAATTTGATGAGAGCAAGCTCGCAACGCAGCTTCGAAAAGTCTTAAGGATAGCAACGGATGAGGACACTAAAAACTATTTGGAAATATACGAAGATAAAGCAAAAGCACTTGCGGAGTGCCGTGAGATAATCAAAAATCACGATTTGGATATGCGACTTGTTGATGTGGAGTATGCATTTGACAGAAGCAAGTTGATATTTTATTTTACATCAGACGATCGAGTTGATTTTAGGGACTTGGTTAAGAAGCTGGCTTCGCATTTCAAAATGCGCATAGAACTGCGACAGGTCGGGATCAGAGATGAAGCCAAGATGATTGGAGGGATCGGGAATTGCGGCAGGTGCCTTTGTTGCAGCTCGTGGCTCACGGAGTTTGAACCTGTTTCGATAAAAATGGCAAAGGTACAAAACCTTTCGTTCAATCCTGCTAAAATTTCGGGAATTTGCGGTAGACTTATGTGCTGTTTGAAATATGAAAACGATTTGTATTTGGAATTGCGCAAAGGTATGCCGGATGTTGGGGAAAAAGTAAAAATAGATAAGGATTTTGCGATAGTTACCGATGTGAAGGTTATCGAGGAAAAGGTGAGCGTCAGAAGACTGATATCTGTAAAGGGAGAAGAAGATAAACTCTCAGACCAGATAGAAGTTTTCAAAAAAAATGAGATAAAGCGCCTGTTTACTGAAAAAGGAAAACATAAACGCGACAGCGATTTGGAGCTTGAAAATTTAGATCAGGAAGAACTGGACGAATTAAGAGAGCTGATGAAAGAATAATATGTCAAGGATTGATAATATAGGATTTGGAGGCCTTCGGCTTTTGCAAAATCCGAAGGCTTTTTGTTACGGTATAGATGCTGTATTGCTTGCCGATTTTGCAGCGAGGAATGTCGCGCACGGCTCGAAGAAAAGTACTTGCGAGCGAGCCGCGGATCTCGGTACAGGTACAGGCGTCATTCCTCTGATACTTTCGCACAAAACCGATTGCGAAAGTATCTACGGAATTGAGCTTCAAAAATCGAGTTTTGAGTTGTTTTGTGAAAACATTCAGCTCAATTCCCTGCAAAATCGCCTAAAAGCGATAAACGCTGACATCGTTGATTTACTTGAATTGCAGCCCGATTTAAAGGGGAAGTTCGACATAGTTACTGCCAATCCGCCATATGTTAAGCGTGGAGCGGGGATTGCTAACAACGATGAGGAAAAGAAACTGGCAAGGCATGAAAGTACAGCGGGTGTAGCGGAATTTATTCAGACGGCATCTGCTTTGATGTCCGACGGCGGAGCATTTTTTATGATTCACAGGCCGGACAGGCTTACGGATATATTTGAGGCAATTTTAAAATTTAGATTGCGAGCAGAAATATTGCAATTCGTCGCAACTGATGAGTATTCACCGCCAAGTATGGTACTTATAAAAATTGTCAGAGGGAACAGAGAACTTACGGTACAAAGGACATTATACATATATAACCCAAAAAGGGAATACAGTGAAGATATAAATAAGATATATGAGAGGTAGGAAATATGGAAATCACATTGACATTGAAAGACATAGCAATTTTGGCTATAGCAATATCGGTAGTTGTACTAATCGCTTATTGCATATCACTTGTTAAGAACTTGATTATTACCGTAAAAAGGACAAATTACATACTCGAAGATGCGATGAGCATAAGCAAGATAGCTGCCGACAGAACTCAAGAAATTGACAGCAAGATTACAAGCGTGGCAGCTAACATTGTAAAAGCCGTAAATTTGGCAAAAACAAAAGAGCCAAAAGGAGAAAGTGAAAATCCTTTTGGCAAAGAAGACGAACAAGGCAGTATTTAACTTTTATTGTCGTTTACATTTAAATTGTCGTCAAAATCTTCGGTGCTGAATTCAAGAGCACCGTTTATTTTTTTGTATGTAATTCTACCCGAACCGGTAATACTTGAAGCAGTCCACGCAAGCGAACACTCGCCCACCGAACCGCTATATGCGTCAAGTCTGGCAGCAAGTTCCTTGGCAAATGCCGTAACGGTTTCGTATGCGGCAGACGCATTGGGGTAGCCTTTCAGTTCTATGTAGCAGCGCACAGTGTAGTCGTCAGATGTATCTGTACCTTGTAGCGACAGCACGGTGAGGCTGTCAATCGACATATTTTCATATTCGGAAACTTGAGCTTTGACAATGCTTTCAATATGCTTTTTTGCAGTCTTGGCATTTAATGAGCCTGTATTATAGTCGTCATCTTCGGCAGTATCTTTCGGCATAACGGAAGCATATGTTTTCCCTGAATCGGCAGCGTTCTTATTTGTGCTTGTAGCTGCTTTATCATTGCAAGCGGTTGTCGTAAAGAAACAAAGTAATAACAAAAAACATAACAGTGCTTTTTTGTTAATTATTCCCATAGTTTGTCCCTTCTGCTTCCTAATGTTTCTATCCTGGATTTGTTTTTCGCAATGTTATCCCTTTGCTGTTCAAATACCAACCTTACGAGTATATCAATATCTCGAGTGGACGGATTTACCCAGCTTACTCTATAGCTGAATTCATATTTTGAATGGGTTTTCAAAAAATTGACACGATCGAGTACATGGGCAAAAAATGTGAAAGGCGTTTCCTTGAAAGTGAAAGATGTTTCTATCACGCTTCCAACATTTAAAAATTCGTTGGCGTAAAACGCACAACCACCCCCGCTTATATCTATAATGTTGCCGTCAAATTCAGCAGTGTCATCAAATTCTGATGACGGAGATTCACCTTGAAATTTATAAAATTTCAAAGGCACTGCAACAGGCTGCCTAAAATATTCTCTGCGCTGTGTGATTTCCGGTAATGAAGAAACACGAAATACACATTGAAGCAAGCCGTCATTGCGCCGTGTTGAAAGGTAGTCGATTTGCCAAACAATGATTCCTGCATCGAATTTTGCATAAAGTTTATACGGTGTGTCCTTAAAGAATATAATAGGCACACCGGAATCGGAAGTAGGAACCATTGTAGCAAGGTAGTCGTCGTTTTCATCATCAAACAAATCGGCGATTTTAGTTTTATAGAAATGTTTATTTAATAACTTATCTGTGATACAAATTTCAACGGTATCAGAAATGTTTAAAAGTGAAATCATAGCGTTTCTCCAATGTTATTAAGCTCTAATTAAGTTTATCCTATTTTGGGCATCTATTTCTGCAACTTTAACTTTTACAGTATCGCCTATGTTCATTACATCTTCTACTTTTTCAACTCGCTTGTTCGACATTTTGGATATGTGGAGAAGACCTTCTTTTCCCGGGAGTATTTCTATAAATGCACCGAAGTTCATTATTTTTGTAACTTTTCCTTCGTAGGATTCACCTACCTCAACATCTTTTGTAAGGGCTAGGATATATTCCTGCGCAGCGAGCGCACCTGCTTCGTTTGCACAGTAAATATTGATTACGCCCGGCTTATCGTCCAGAATGTCAATTTTAGCACCGGTTTCTTCGATTATTTTGTTGATGGTTTTGCCGCCCGAACCGATTACAATTCTTGTTTTGTCCGGATCTATTGTCATACTTATAGCTCTCGGAGCGTATTTGGATAAGTTTGGACGCGGCTGCGGAATTTCGTCGAGCATTTCTTTCATTATGTGCATTCTGCCGACTTTCGCTTGATTTAGAGCATCTTCTAAAATCTGCCTTGAAAGTCCGTGAACCTTTATGTCCATTTGTATAGCTGTAACGCCGACTTCCGTACCTGTAACTTTGAAGTCCATATCGCCGAGGAAGTCCTCCATCCCTTGTATATCGGAAAGAATTGCAATCTTGCTGCTTCCGTCAGGTCCAACCCGTTCGATAAGTCCCATAGCGATACCCGATACAGGGCGTTTAATTGGGACACCTGCGTCCATAAGAGCAAGGCAAGAGCCGCAAGTAGAACCCATAGATGTAGAACCGTTTGATGATAAAACATCAGAAACTACACGGATTGCATATGGAAATTCTTCGACGCTAGGTAATACAGGGATTAAAGCTCTTTCTGCAAGTGCGCCATGACCGATTTCTCGTCTACCAGGGCTTCTTGAGGTTTTTGCTTCACCTACGGAATAACCCGGGAAGTTATAGTGGTGCATATAGCGTTTTTCGGTTTCCTCTGTAATTCCGTCTATAATCTGAGCTTCGGAAGCAGGAGCGAGCGTGCATACAGACAGCACTTGTGTCTGACCGCGCTTGAAAAGTCCGGTTCCGTGAGTTCTAGGCAAAAGCCCCGTTTCGCACCAAATAGGACGAATTTCGGTAGTTTTTCTGTTGTCGGGGCGTATCCCTTTGTCGAGTATCATCGAACGAACACTTTCTTTGGTAATAGCATAAAGTACATTGGCGATATCTTTTTCGTTGTCAGGATATATTTGTGCAAAATGTTCTTTTGTTTCAACTTCGACAGCGTCCATTTTTTCGAGTCTTTCCATTTTGTCGGCTGTTTGTATTGCAATTTCCATTTTTGATGTTGCAAATGCGCGCACAGCTTCATCTATTTCGTCAGGAACCTTGTAAAGCGTAACCTCTTTCTTTGGTTTTCCTACCTCTTTTACAATTTCTTCAATAAATTCGACAATTTTTTTGATTTCTTCGTGCGCATATAAAATGGCGTCCAGCATCACGGATTCAGGAACTTCATTTGCTCCTGCTTCAACCATCATGATTGCATCCTTGGTACCGGAAACTACCAGATGCATATCCGATTTTTCTCTCTGCTCAAGCGATGGATTTATGATAAAATTACCGTCAACCATACCGATTAAGACTGAAGCTGTAGGACCTTCCCATGGAATATCGGAAATTGAAAGTGCTATGGAAGAACCGAGCATACCTACGATTTCAGGTGAGCAGTCGGGATCTACCGACATTACGGTTGCAACGACTACAACATCGTTGAAATAGCCTTTAGGGAATAAAGGACGAATAGGTCTATCTATCAAACGAGAATTTAATATCGCCTTTTCGCTTGGCCGACCTTCTCTGCGTATGAATCCGCCCGGAATTTTGCCTGCAGCATACATTCTTTCTTCATAGTCTACGCTAAGCGGGAAAAAATCAATATCCGCTTTTGGCTCTTTGGACGCGCAACAAGTAACGCTTACTACGGTGTCTCCGTATCTGAGAAAAGCCTGTCCGTTAGCTTGTTCACAAACTTTTCCGATTTCAACTTCCAGCAACTTTCCTCCGATAGCGGTACGAAAAGTTCTATAATCTTCAAATCTTGCCATTATTAACAACTACCTCCTGTTAATATATATCACTAAAACAAAAACGGAGCGTATAGCTCCGTCAAATTTTTATTTTCTTAAACCTAAACGAGAAATAAGTTCTCTGTATCTTTCGATGTCTTTACCTTTTAGGTAATTTAGAAGATTTCTTCTCTGACCTACCATTTTTAGCAGACCTCTGTTGGAATGGAAATCTTTCGGATTTGCTTTGAAATGCTCATTTAAATCGTTGATTCTGTAAGTCAAAATAGCAACCTGCACTTCAGGGGATCCTGTATCGCCCTCTTTTGTTTGATAATCTTTGATTATCTGTGTTTTTTGTTCTTTAGTAATCATTTTTTTCTCCTTTTCTTTATTTGTCCCGACACCCAGCTTTCGTCGGAGTTTCAAAAAACCGAGCGAGGGAAATTAACTTATTAGATAATATCATAAATTGTACGAATTGTCCATATTTATTTTTTTATTGTACTAATTTGCAATTTTTGCTGTACTAATTTGCTGTTTTTTTGTATAATAATATATAAAGTTGTTTTGTGGAGGGAATAATGTTAAAGGAGCGCAATGTTTTTGCAGAAGAATTACCCGTAAATGTGGTTACAGCTAAAATAGATGAGTACTCAAGACATTTTCATGATGATATAGAGATAATATATGTAATATCCGGTAAGATTTCGGTTCAAAACGGATATTACAGATACGAGCTGTCGCAAGGTGATATAACCATTATCAATGAAAAGGAAATACATAGTTTCGAAAAAATTTCCGAAAACAATATGGTTATGATGGTTAGAATAAATCTTGAGTATTTTGAAACATATTACAAAAATTTGAGAAACAGCTTTTTCATGATTCACGACAAAAAAAGCGAAAAGGCCTACATACAGGCAATGCGCGAAATCCTTGCGGCAATGATGATGGATATCCTAAAAAAAGGTTACGGATACGAGCAAAAGGTAATAGAAAATGCGCACAATTTAGTAACCTGCATGCTTGCAAATTTTCAAATGGACTTAGGCGAAAGTAGCGATGATAGCGATGCAAAGTCTACCGGCAAGAGAATTTTAACGATAAGGCTAAGGCGCATAATGGATTATATGTACGAAAATTATAAAACAAGGATTACTCTGGAGGAAATAGCAGATTTGGAGCATCTTAGTATCTATTATCTTTCGCATATAATCAAGGAAGCTACGGGCTTAAGTTTTCAAGATTTGCTTAGTTTTATACGCGTGGATGAGTCGGAATTGATGCTTTTAAGTACCGAGAAGAAAATAGGTGCAATTTCCAAAGAGGTGGGATTCTCAGCACTGAGATATTACAAGAAGCATTTTGAGCAGTGGTTCGGCTGCGAACCGAGTGAGTATAGACAGCTTGCAAAATCGGGGCAACTCAAAAAAATCAGTAATGCAAAGTATACGATGTGTAACGCGCATGAAATTGAAGACGCAATCAAAAGGAGTACAAAATCGGTGTATTCGGATTATATCAATGCCAAGAAGCACGCACCTATAATAGTGGCGCTGGATTTTGGCAAGGATATTACTGCAAAAGGGGAAATATCGTTTATAGGCGATTTGATGCACGGGGAGAATTTGAGATTCATCGAAAGACCATATGGCTTATTTAAAAGTCTAAACGAGCAGATAGGCGGAAGCGGTATGAATTATATTATATCGTTTACAGGCGATGAAAATATTAACGATATAGATAGAGTTACGATTTTACTTTACAATATAGGGGAAGATGAAAAGCGCGACCTTATTATGGCAGAAAAAAAAGAACAGATTCTCGATATTTGCACAAAAAACGACGATGCGCACGAATTTTTAATCAAGCTGAAAAATATAACAGGTTCGTTTGAGATTACGCGTTACAAGCTGAGCAGAGAAAACATTGTTGCTGCATATCGTGAGCTTATAAGGGCTTCGGGGATAGCCGAGCGGCGCAGGTCGCTTCTCAGTAATTGGGAGACGATACCGAATATCGAAAGAGGAACGGTATCTGCGGTAGATAATTTGAATTTGAGATCGACAATGACAGGCATAAGTGTAGAAATGATATTGCTTGACAGGATAAAATAAAAAGGGGCGAAAGCCCCTTTTTATTTGCGATTAAATATTATGCTAATTTAAATATTCTAAGTTAGTGTTATATTCCGATTTAAGCTGCTTTTGCATGCTTCTTAAGTCTTACAGCAGGTTCAGTTGGAAGTTTGAACAGAGGTATAAATCTGTCAAGTCCTGTGAATGTAAGAACTATCAAAGAAACTACAGCAATCTGAGCCATAAAGTTGTAGTAGATGAACTCTTTTGGCTGGAAGTTGTGAAGCGGATATACATTGGTTGCGATACCTACATAGAATGCAAGGTATACATGCCAAGGAATCAGCTGAGAACCGAATACTCCGAAAGCATCTCCGAATGTAGCGTTTCTAAGTTTTAGAGTATACATATCTTCTTCGCTTGCTTCAACGTTTTCTTCAAGTAAGTTCTTGATGATAGGTCCTACTGTTACAATCTGAGCCATTTCGTCTGCAAGCAGTGCATTACCCAGAAGAGATAGTATTGCGTTGCAAGTCATCAGGTGTCTTACTTTTCCGGATATGGTTACGATGAAAGCGGATAGCGGAGCAAATGCGTCCATCCTCGCCATGATACCGCCGAATGCGGCAACCCACATCATCATTACAACTACCCAAGAACCTGCGTCTGCAAAACCTGCTTGAATCAAATTAACATAGCTTCCGAAAGAGTCAACAGTTCCTGCAAATATACCAAGTACATATGCGGAAACGATACCTGCACCTAGACAAACGAAAGTGGACATTCCGAGAACAGCGAGTACTATTACCAAAATCAAAGGAATGATCATGTAGTAAGGTACTCCTGATTCAACCTGGTGCAACAAATCTACAGCGGCAGGTTTTTTCTCCATAAGGTATTCAAATACTTCAGGTTTAATCTGAGCGATAGCTTCAGCTCCTGTAGTAGTCTTATCAGAAGCAACCATTATGTTACCTACAACGAAGAAAGCAATTATAGCTGCTGCAAGACAAAGGATGGACCAAACACCTTGGTGTCTAATTCTTTTGATGATTTCAACACCCTGAATACCGGAAGATACAACTGTTGTATCCGAGATAAGTCCGATGTTGTCTCCGAAGCAAGCACCACCTGCGATAGCTGCTGTAGTCAGAAGAAGATTTCCGTCTACCAAATGGTTCAGCCATAGGAAGATAGGTGCACATGCTGCGAATGTTCCCCAAGAAGTACCTGTAGCTATCGAAAGAACAGCTGTTACGATTATACCAAGACAAGCTATAGTCTTTCCTGTGATACCTGCGTTAAGAGCGATAAGCACTACCGAAGCTCCTACACCGGTTGTCATGAATGCACTTGCCATTGCGTATGCAAACATAAGAATAAATAGTGCTATTAAAATTTTGCTTACGCTTTCCATAGCTGCGTCGATGCACTCTTGGAACTTAATTCGTTCAGTAATGAAGGCAACAGCGATAGCTGCGAATGTTGCAACAGGAGCCGCAGTAAGAGCGTCTACACCTTTGAACATAAGGAAAGCCATGATGCCTACAGGAACGAATTTTAAAAATGCTTTAAAAAAGTTCATAATTTCCTCCTAAATAAATAATCGCATTTGCTATTTGTATAGCATATACATTTTAGTTTAGGATGTATAAATTGTCAATAATTTTTAATAATAAATTCCACAAAAAAAACACAAAAGAAAATGCAAGGACTTTCTTGCGGGAGAAATGCGAAATTTAGTGATAAAGCTGTTTGTTTTTGGAATTAGAACATACCTAATTATGGATTATTCGTTAAAAAATGAAACAAATTCTTCGAACAATACAAAATCGCTGTATAGATATTCATAAAATGTAGGTTCCTGAAATTCGTATCTGCCGTTTGGAATTACAGCGCGTCCCAAAGGACTATATGATATTGCTTTTTCCAAATATCGCAAGTTGTCCATACTTAGCGAAACGAGTATTAACTGCGCCGCCTCATTTATAAACAAGCTGCCTATCAGTTCATCCTTGTCTATGAAATCAAAAGATTCTATGGATTGAAGATCACTATCCATTACAGCAAAAAGAGTGCCGTATTCGTATTCGATGCCTTGCGCACCGTTTGTAAGCGGTTCAATCGAGTCGGTGAGCAATTTTGTATCGTGCGACAAGATGTTAAATACGGTAACATATTCCGAGCGATGCAATATCATCAGCACTTCGGCAGGGGAAATTTTGAATTGCGAAGCTGTTTTGAAGCCTGTTATTTTTAGATTCTTAAAATCAATTTCAAACTTAAATGTAGCGATTATCGAAACTTCCGACGATACAAGTAGAGCTTCGCACACAAAACCGTCATCGCATTTTTCGATGCTGTTTCGGTACATCCTGTAGGTTTGGTCAAGCGCAAATTCTGAAGTGTCGACGCTTTCAGCACATAAAAGCGGCAGAACACCGCTTGCACCGCAAGCCAGATTCATCAGGAAATAATTTATGAGTCCATAAGGTGTTTTTGGTTGTCTGCAAAGGTTTGGCAAGAAATCCAAAAATTCTTTTTGTGAGCAACGACCTGCTTCACGATTTAGCGGTGATGCCATAATGTGGTGTAGAAGCTCCTTTTCTTCGAGCGGATCGGGTTTTTCGTAGTTGAACGGGTTTTCGTCGCTGTTGTAATTTTTCACAAAATCGTTAAACAGGTATTTTGCGATGCCTTCGGAGATGTCGATAGTTTTAGCTGACAGATTTTGAAGCAGCGGAAGCTCAAACGCGGAAATTTCCTCCGACTCCGCACCGAGATCGGTAACATAGTTGATGAATATGTTTTCCGAGTATGAAAAATAAATAAATTCATGCAAAGTAAACTCATCGCCTGCAATAGAATTGTCTTCCCAAATGATGTGCATGCACATCTCTCTATGCAGCAATGTGTCGATAGCATAACCGTTTTTGTATTCCAGTGTATCTGCGAAGGCGGAGATTTCGGTCTTGTCTCTAAATTTACGACCGCCTTTAATTACTTTGAAATTGTGCTTGTTTTTGTTTGTGCTCATTGTTTATGCTTGTCCTCATAGTGCCTAATATCATGAATTAATTTATAATTTATACATCTGTATATCTTATTTTAGCACTAATCAAAAACATAAGCAAGTAAAAAAGTCAAGATTATAGTATTTGCAAGCAATAAATCACAATTCAGAATATTCAACAAACGATAACAAAAAATATCAAAAATCTTTTTCTCTTTTTAGTATGTAAAAATCTTGGGTATAAATATAAAATACGATGTCGAAATTAGCAAAAAGGAGGATATTGAAAATGAAAAAATTATTTACTTCAGAATCGGTTACGGAGGGGCATCCTGACAAAGTCTGCGATCAAATATCGGATGCGATACTCGATGCAATATACGAAAAAGATCCAAATGGACGAGTAGCGGCTGAAACGACCGTTACAACGGGATATGCTATGGTAATGGGAGAAATCACTACAAATTGTTACATAGATATCCCCAAAATAGTACGAGATGTGATAAGGCAAATCGGATACGACAAGGGCGAATACGGATTCGACGGAAACACTTGCGCAGTTTTGACTGCGATAGATGAGCAGTCAAGCGATATAGCAATGGGAGTAAACGAAGCACTTGAATACAAAGCTGGTGAACTGCACGATGAACTGAATACAGGAGCGGGAGATCAGGGTATGATGTTCGGATATGCTTGCAATGAAACACCTGAGCTTATGCCTATGCCTATAGCACTCGCTCATAAATTGGCATTGCAGCTTACGAAAGTTCGAAAAGACGGAACACTTAAGTATTTGCGCCCTGACGGAAAAACTCAAGTAACTATAGAATATGATGAAAATGGTCCTAAACGCGTAGAAACGGTACTTATTTCTACACAGCACGATCCGGATGTAATGCAAGAACAAATCAAAAAAGATTTGATAGAATATGTTATAAAACCGATAGTACCAAGTGAGCTTTTGGATGCTGAAACGAAATATTTTGTAAATCCGACAGGCAGATTTGTAATAGGCGGACCGCATGGCGATTCTGGACTTACAGGCAGAAAGATAATAGTAGACACTTATGGCGGATATGCAAGACACGGCGGCGGTGCGTTCAGCGGTAAAGATCCTACAAAGGTTGACCGTTCAGCGGCATACGCGGCAAGATATGTTGCAAAAAATATAGTTGCGGCAGGACTTGCGGACAAGTGCGAATTACAACTTGCATACGCAATAGGAGTTGCAAAGCCTGTTTCCATACTTGTTGATACATTTGGAACCGGTAAAGTTTCCGATGAAAAATTGGCACAAATAGTAAAGGAAGTTTTTGATTTAAGACCTGAAGCGATAATCAAAATGCTTGATTTGCGTAGGCCTATTTATAGACAAACTGCGGCATACGGTCATTTCGGCAGATTGGATGTGCAGCTTCCTTGGGAAAAAACGGACAAAGCGGAAGAGTTGAAGAAACTCGCAAAATAAATTAAAAATTATTTATAGGGAGAAGCGACTTGGGAGTTAAAGTTACTAAATTTGGAGGTTCGTCGGTAGCGGACGCAATACAATTAAACAAGATGAAAGACATAATTCTTGCAGATCCTGACAGGAAATATGTTGTGGTGTCCGCACCGGGAAAGAGATACGAGCAGGATAATAAAGTTACAGATTTGCTATATTTGTGCAAAACTCATATAGAGCACAATTTGCCATATGAGCAGGTGTTTCAAGTGATATGCGACAGGTATATGGCTATGGAAATAAACCTCGGTATAGAAATAAATTTGATACAGGAATTTGAAGAAATCAAAAGCAACCTGCAAAAGGGCGCAAGCGAGGACTATATAGCAAGCAGAGGAGAGTATTTGAATGCGATAGTTGTAGCCGGTATGCTCGGGTACGATTTTGTGGATGCTGCAGGAGTAATACTTTTCGATGAAAAGGGCAGATTCCTGGCTGAAGAAACAAACAGGGAGCTTTCGGCAGTGCTTGCCAAGCACGAGAAAGCTGTAATACCGGGATTTTACGGCACATATCCAAGCGGTAAAGTAAAAACATTCTCAAGAGGAGGCTCGGACATTACAGGAGCGATAGTCGCGAGAGCTGTAAATGCAGATGTTTACGAAAACTGGACGGATGTTTCGGGATTTTTAATGGCGGATCCGCGAATAGTCAAGGATCCTAAACCGATAGGAAGAATATCTTACAATGAGCTTAGAGAGCTGGCTTATATGGGGGCATCGGTGCTTCACGAGGATTCAATCGCACCTGCTCGTATAGCGGGAATTCCTATTAACATCCGAAACACAAACGAACCTGATGATGCGGGTACTATAATAGAAGAAATTTTCAGGGAAGAAAAGCGCAGCGTAATTACAGGAATAGCAGGAAGCAAAGATTTTTCGGTAATAGCCATAAGCAAAAACGGTATGAGCAGGGAAGTAGGGTTCATCAGAAAGCTATGTTCTATATTGGAAGATTACGATGTCAACATAGAGCATATGCCTAGCGGAATTGATACATTTTCGGTCGTGGTTTCCAGCAAAGCACTTTCTGATAAGAAGGAAGACATTGTAGAGGAAATAAAGAGAAAGTTGGATGTTGAAACGATAGATGTCTTTGATAATTTGGCACTCATAGCTACCGTTGGAGCGGGGATGGCACAAAGACCGGGAACATCTGCAAAGTTGTTTGAGGCGCTTGCAAACGAGAAAGTCAATGTTAGGATGATTGACCAAGGCTCAAGCGAAATGAACATAATAATCGGAGTCGAGGGCAAGGATTTCGAGAAGGCTATTAGAGCGATATATGCAGCGTTTGTGGAGCAAGAATAATATATAATGTAAGAAAGATAAGGAAGAAGTTTATATGCCACTTATAATACCTGAAAAATTACCGGCAGGCGATTTACTTGAAAAAGAAAACATATTTGTAATGCACGAAGCGCGTGCGGCTTCGCAGGACATAAGACCGCTAAAACTACTGATGGTAAACCTTATGGAGGATAAAGCGATAGCGGAAACTCAAATTGCAAGATTGCTTGCCAATACACCTATACAGGTAGAGCTTGTGCTTATCAAACTGGGAAGAACTGAAAGTTGCTGCGGACTAAATGATTATATGAACACTTTTTATAAAGAACTTCCCGATATACAAAACGAAAAGTTCGACGGTATGATTATGAGCGGTGCACCTATTGAAATTTATGATTTCGAGGAAGTGCCGTACTGGGACGAATTTTGCGATATACTGGCGTTTGCACAAAAAAATGTATACAGCTCGTTTTATTTGGGTTGGAGCGCACATGCTGCACTTTATCACAATTTCGGGGTTGAATCAATACCTTGCAACAGGATACTTGGAGTGTATGAGCATATGCTGAAGCGAACGCACTCTCCTCTTGTACGCGGATTTGATGACGTCTTTTTCGCACCGCATACACAGATGGCAAGACTCGATTCTGCGGCTATTGAAAAGAATCAGGAGTTGAGAATTTTGGCAAGTTCAAGAGAAGCGGGAGAATATTTAATCCAAACGGACGGCGGCAAGCAGATATTTGTAATCGGGCATCCAGAATACGACAGAGAATCGCTTGGACTTGAATATTTTAAGCACTTGAGGCAAGGTGAAGAAATAGATGTTCCCGAAAATTATTTTCAAGACGGGACAAAAGATGTAATGGTTAAATGGCGCGGACATGGCAGTATGCTGCTTTCAAACTGGCTCAACTATTACGTTTATCAAGAAACACCGTACGATTTGCAGAGTATATAAAAGGTGGTATGCAGTGGAAAATCTTGAGCTGAAATCGCACATGGAACGGGTGTTGCTGGAAGAAAGTATAAGCAAGCAAAGGGCTTATGAAATGTTCGAAAATGGGATGTTTGATACGCTTAAAATCGGAACGCTTGACGCACTTTGCGAGATACATAGATATTTGTTTGCTGATATTTATGATTTCGCAGGGAAGTTAAGAAAAGTGAATATATCAAAAGGCAATTTTAGGTTTGCATCTGTGCTGTATCTGGAAACGGCGTTGCAAAATATTGAAAAAATGCCGATGGAAACTTTTGATGAGATAATAGATAAGTATGTAGAGATGAATATTGCACATCCATTTCGAGAGGGAAACGGTCGCAGCATGAGGATTTGGCTGGACTTGATGCTCAAGGCTAAATTGGGAAAAGTTGTAGATTGGAATAAGGTTGACAAAGAGGATTATCTTGCCGCAATGCAGCGAAGCCCGATAAAAGATTTGGAAATCAAGTATCTACTGAAAAATGTGTTAACTGCAGATGTAGCTAATAGAGAAATTTATATCAAAGGTATAGATGCAAGTTATTATTACGAACAGGAAACATTTTGAAAAAAGTGCGTTTGCGTGGGCAAGCGCATTTTTTTATAAAAATATAATTAAAAAATGCTTAAGTGATGATTAAACTTGCCGATATACATCTTGAACAGTTAAGAGGGCAATGGTGCGGCACTGTCCTTTAGCTAAAATAAATTAAAAGGCAAGGATTGCCAACATTAAACAATTTCAAGGAGGAAATTATCATGAGAATTCAACACAACGTAACAGCACTTAACTCTTACAGAAACTTAAGAGGAAACAATTCCGCTCTTTCTAAGAACCTAGAGAAACTTTCTTCAGGTTACAGAATCAACAGAGCAGGAGATGACGCTGCAGGACTAGCTGTATCCGAAAAGATGAGAGCACAGATCAGAGGTCTTGAGACTGCTGAAAAGAACGCACAGGACGGTATCTCTTTGGTACAGACTGCAGAAGGTGCACTTACAGAAGTACACAGCATGCTAAACCGTATGGTAGAGCTTGCTACACAGTCAGCTAACGGAACTTACGATAACGCTGTAGACAGAAAGAACCTTCAGTCTGAGGTTGCTTCACTTAAGAACGAAATCGACAGAATTTCGCAGGCTTCTAACTACAACGGAATCAAACTTCTCGACGGTTCTATGTCAAACAAGGCTATGAACACAAAAGCTCCTGAAGTAAAAGGTTCCAGCTTGCTTCCTACAGAAGATATCAAAGCACAGGCTGGTGAACAGGAATTGAAGTTTGCTGCTACGACTGCTACAAACGGACCTAAAGAAGGCGGAAAGTTTGCAGTAAGCATTAACTACAAAGAAGGCACAGGCGCTGAAAAAGTTAAAACTTTTGAGTTCGATGTAGTTAAAAACGGAACAAAACTTGAGTTCCAAGACAAAGACGGCAATGTAATGGGAGAAGCTGCAGCGACAACAGGTGTTGTAACAGACGCAGAAATCTCCGCATTGACAGCAAAAGCTATCAATCAGGATGCTGATTTAAAGAAAATCTTTACAGCAGACGGTGCAGCAGCTACTATGAAGCTAGCGGCAAAAGAAAAAGGTCTTAAGGGCGGAGAAGTAGTTGGTGCTACTGCTTATGCTACAAAGGCAGACGGAGCTTTGGCTATCGCTGCAGATGCTTACGACAAAGCTGAAGTTAAGGTTGTTAAAGACAGAGTTGATGCAGGTCATGCATATGATTTCTCGAAAAACATCGTATTCGGTGATGACGAAGCGGGAACTAATCACGGAATCAGAGATACTGAAGATATCAACAAAGCTATATTCGAAGTTAACGGTGAAAAATTCGTATTCGTAAACAACGGACTTACTAAGAGTCAGTGGGATGCGGTAGTCAAGAGCGGAGCTCACCATGTATCTGTAAATGCTGCTGCTGCAGCACCTGCAGATGTCGATGTTAAAGAAATGGCGAGAAAAATCGAAGACGTAACAGGTCTAAAAGCTACTCAGGGTGAAGTTGGTACTGGTGCTAATGCTGGAAAATTCACTGAAGACGCAACTAAGAAAATGCTTAAGTTTGATAATGCAGGTAAAGCTGAAGACAAGAGCCTTACTCTTCAAATCGGTGACACTGCAGATGCATTCAACAAGATGAAGGTTTCTATCCAGGCTATGGATGTTAAGAGCCTAGGAATCGACGGAGTTGACGTTTCTACTCAGGACGGAGCTTCTGTTGCAGTAGACAAGATTAAGAACGCTATCAATAGTGTATCTTCTACTCGTGGTGACCTCGGTGCACTTCAGAACAGACTTGAGCACACTATCAACAACCTAGGTGTTATGACTGAGAACATCACTGATGCTGAATCCAGAATCAGAGATACAGACATGGCTAAGGAAATGATGGCTTACACTAAGAACAACATCTTAATGCAGGCTTCTCAGGCTATGCTTGCTCAGGCTAACCAGATACCTCAGGGCGTTCTTCAGCTTCTAGGCTAATAGGCTAGTTAAATTTCCGCCCAGCTTCGTTGATTTCGCTACTTCGGTACTCGCGTACGCTTAGTACGCTCCGTTTCCTCAGTAGCTCACCGCCTAGCCGGACGAAAATTTTCCGTCGCCTATGGCAATGGACAAATTAAAAATAAAAGCAGGTTCCGTACAACCTGCTTTTTTAAATTTTTGTGTTTACACCGGACAAATTTTGTGGTATAATACGGATACAGAAAAGGAAATAATCATCATCTGTACACCAAAAAACCTGGAGGTGGGAACTCCAGGTTTTTCAATAGGCTAATTGTCATTTGTTCTTGTTCCTGTCTAGCCATTTGCAGATGTAGTAAGAAGCTATCATCGTTTCACCTCCCTTCTGATGTCAGAATGGGAATGACAACAAGGTTATTGTAGCACAAAGCTAATGGAAAATAAATACATAAATTACAAAAACAACAAAAATCATCGAACAGAAAATAGTAAATTTACTTAAAACAAAAAGCAGATTTCGTACAACCTGTTTTTTAAATTTTTGTGTTTACACCGGACAAATTTTGTGGTATAATACATATACAGAAAAGGAAATAATCATCATCTGTACACCAAAAAAACCTGGAGTCCACAGCTCCAGGTTTTTTAATAGGCTAATTGTCATTTGTTCTTGTTCCTGTCTAGCCATTTGCAGATATAGTAAGAAGCCATACCTGCTGCGACAGAAATTATAAAGGAAATAATCCAATTCATCGTTTCACCTCCCTTCTGATGTCAGAATGGGAATGACAACAAGATTATTGTAGCATAAAGCTAATGGAAAATAAATACATAAATTACAAAAAATAACAAAAATCATCGAACAGAAAATAGTAAATTTACTTAAAACAAAAAGCAGATTTCTTTCAACCTGCTTTTTTAAATTTTTGTGTTTACATTTGATAAATTCTGTGCCGTGGAAGAACGAATCGGTTCAATTTTAAGATGGAACTGGCTACTAAATCCGTCGGGCAAAATGAAAAATATAAAACAGTGTATTTCGAATGTAAATAAAATAATTGGAGCTCCCGGCGTAAAAAATATTTCAATATAGGTCAACTTGAAAAAGGGGCGCTACAATAAAAAAAGAAGAAGCCTACTACCGGGCATCTTCTACTATAATGACATATCCGAAACAACGTTTTACGAAAAACGCAGAGTTCGGATATGCACAATTTGGTGCGGATAAAGGGATTCGAACCCCCATGATTTCTCACACGGACCTGAACCGTGCGCGTCTGCCAATTCCGCCATATCCGCAAGAATAAAAAAACTTGCAATCGCTTGCAAGTTAAATGCATGGTTGCGGGAGTAGGATTTGAACCTACGACCTTCGGGTTATGAGCCCGACGAGCTGCCAACTGCTCCATCCCGCGATATTGATTGGTGCCGGAAACCGGGGTCGAACCGGTACGATCGGTAAGGATCGCAGGATTTTAAGTCCTGTGCGTCTGCCAATTCCGCCATTCCGGCATGAGATTAAATTGGCTCCAAGGGTGGGGCTCGAACCCACAACCTATCGGTTAACAGCCGAGTGCTCCACCATTGAGCTACCTTGGAACATCATAATCCATAATCACTTACCAGCGACAGAATGTATTATACCTTAAAATACATAATCGTGTCAAGACTTTTTTTAAAATCTGCAAAAGAGGCTCTTTACGAGCGGATAAAAATGAAAGCGAGAAATTGCACCAAAAGAATTTCAGGAAATTGCATTAGATGTTATGCTACAATAGATTTGTGACAAAAAAGTATAAAAAAAGAAAGCCAACTG
>JABZIP010000014.1 GCA_015258265.1 Clostridiales bacterium
GTGAATATATAATTTCAAGAAATAGGAAAAATGAGCTTGCGACTGTAGGAACGAAAAGATAAAAAAATATTAAGTTACTGTTAAGCGCTTGAAAATAATCGTAAAATTTGCTAATATATGTGTAGCAAGTGTTGTAAAATCCGGGGATGTAAAGGTTTCGACGGGGGCACAGCAGCCCGATAAGCGAGTCGCAGTTTGCCAAGTCTGCGTTAAAAATGGCACGTTAAATATAAACGCTAAAAATAATAACACTTACGCATTTGCTGCATAAGCAGCCCGCTATATAGCGGAGCGTCGTCCACTTGCGCTCACCCGTAGGTGCAAGCAGGGCGCAGACATACGGGAAAACTCTATGTGAGCTCCTAGTAGCATAGGGGAATAATAGGATAGCAAGTTTGGGAGTGTGTCGTTGGACGCCCAAGCAAGCGAAATTTAAAACAACGACTGTACTCGGAGAAAGTCGCGTGAAAGTGTTTTCGGACGCGAGTTCGACTCTCGCCATCTCCACCATATTGTGCGTATCCGAACTCTTTTGGGTTCGGATATTTTTTATTCAGAAATAAAGTCCCATATGTGGCGCTTGCGGTAAAAAATCTTGACATTATGCCTGTAAACAGTGTAAAATAAAGGAATATAGGATATAGCTAAAATAAGTATATTATTTGATAATCGGACTTATATTGCCGATATTCAGGGGGGCTATTATGATTAAAGTATACAAAGGATTTAAAGTGGTTGCGGTAGCACTTTCTTTAATTTTAGCAAGCGGCGGACTTATAGCTTGCGCACCCACGAAGCAGGAGGAAGCTAAAAGCGATTCAAAAATAACGAAAAATTTTGCAGAGTATATAGAGGATGATGTAAAGTTTTCGCCAAGTGTCCCTGATTATCAGGTAGCTGATGATTTTTCGAATGTCATAGATATAGAACGCTATAATTTGCAAGGAGAGCTTAAGCAGATGCTTAAGGACAATCATTTTGCAGTTTCCGATGAAATCGTGTACGATCATTTTTTTCAAATATACGAACACAATAGATACGAGCAAATACCTAGCTTTATAACCGTAGATTCCGTTTTAAACGCATTTCATAATCAGTTTGATTTCTTGCTGAAATCAGCGGAAATCAAGAAACTTTATGCAGATTTGTTAGATATGACCGAGCGTTTGTATGCTGCAGCAGAAAAGGATTATGCTAAACTTAAAGGAACCAATTTCGATTCTGCTGCAAAAAGGAACCTTGCGTATATGTCAGTTGCGGCAACTTTACTCGATTTGACTAAAGACGGCAAAGTTAAAATAAATTCGGATGTAAAAGGGCTAGTTGATGCGGAGCTTAAGCTGATAAACGGTGCAAACGGAATTGCAAAATCTCCTCTGATGAATTTAACATCTCCTAAGAATGAATATTTGGAGGATTACAGCCAATATAAGCCTAGGGGGCATTATACGGATGAAGACTATCCGAAGCTACGCAAATATTTTAAGGCTATGATGTGGTATGGCAGAATTTCATTTAGGCTTTCGGAAGATGATGAAGTAAAGTCATCAATATTGACAGCATACGCATTGTCGGATAAGGAAACGCAAGCAAAATGGAAAAATATATACGATACCAGCGCATTTTTTGCGGGGCAGTCCGATAGCCTTTCTCCACTTGATTATTATGATGAAATATCGAGTATAGCAGGTGCGGATATAGATTATGCCAAGCTCGACAAATTGAGTAAAGCGAACATAGAAAAATTTGCTAAAAATATGCTCAAGCGTAACCATGCGAAAATAAATACTATGCCGATTTACGATGAGAGCATTGAACCGGATAGAGATGCCGCGACCGTTGGATGCCGCATCATGGGACAACGATATTCGCTGGATGCGGATGTATTTCAGCGCCTTGTATATCGCGAAGTTGGCGAAGATGGGAACGGCGCACGGCGTATGCTTCCGCAAGTTTTAGATCTGACAGCCGCATTTGGAAGCCAAGACTCGGGAAAAATTCTAGAAGAAAATGGAAATTTCAAGTTCAAAAATTATAAAGAAAATCTTGCAGTATTGCAGAAAAAAATAGCTAAGCTCGATAAGGAGCAGTGGACTACCGATTTGTATCAGGCATGGCTATACAACTTAAAGCCTTTGACTGACGATAGCACACTTGCCAAGGGATATCCTATGTTTATGAGAAATATCGCATGGGTACGAAAGAACTTGAATTCCTTTATAGGCAGTTATACAGAACTTAAGCATGATACCATTTTATACAGTGCGCAGATGATGGCTGAAATGGGTGGTGCGGGAGATGATATAGAATATGATGACAGAGGATATGTAGAACCTGCACCTGTTTTATATGCAAGACTTTCCGCTCTTTCAAATATGATGAAACAAGGACTTAAGAACAGGCAATTACTTAGTAAAGATGCGGAAAAAAATCTAGATATTCTTAATAAAATGTGTAAAACATTAAAGGATATATCCGTGAAAGAACTCGAAAACAAGGAACTTTCGGAAAAGGATTACGATTTTATAAAAGAGTTTGGCGGAAATTTGGAACATCTTTGGTACAGCACATTTCCTGATGACAAATTGTCGGCATCTTTAGCATACGAAAATCCATCTATGCTTGTCGCAGACATAGCGTCTTCTCCTGACGGTGTTCTTACGGAGGCAACAGGGGCGCTTAGAAGAATATCGGTTCTGGTACCTATAGGAGACAAGTTGCAGCTGACTCAAGGATTGGTGTATGCTACACATGAATTTGTAGTTAAGCCTTCAGAAAGAATGACCGATCAGGAATGGATAGATGTGGTTAGATCGCAGGAGTATGACAGTGTTCCAAATCATCCATGGATATACAGCTTTTATAATGAGAGTAACAGCTTAAATGTTGTTTATGGCGAGGATGAATAAAAATATATACCTCAAAAAGCAGAGTAAGGTAATAAAGAAAGCAGTGATAATCGCTGCTTTCTTGTGTTTGCTTTATGTGTTCGTAGTGCCAAAACCGTTATTTGAAAAAGCGTGCGTACCAAAAGAAGCGCGCTGTCAAGAGTTTTATGCCAAGCTGGATTCAAACGGTAAATTGACGGTTTACAATGAGAAAACGAATTCTAAGGTATTTATATCGGATTCGGGAGTATATGTTTACGATTTTATTTTAGCGGATATCACTGCTGACGGCTCTTGCGATTTGCTTTTCGCACTATGGAAACGCGGCAGCTTTGGAGATGAAAGACCTTTTTGGCACAAAAATATAGAGATTTCAGATTTTACAAAGAGTGCGCATCTTTACGCTTATAGCGTAAAAGGGGAGAAATTTCATTCGATTTGGTGCTCGTCGGCATTAAAAAAACCAATTAAAGCAATAATTGAAACTGAAAAATACAGCAAAGTCGGAACACCTATCATTTACATGCCGGTGAATAAAAAAGAAAATTCAAAGTACGCCGAGTATTGGTATTGGAGCGCTTGGGGGTTCCGCGGAGAGAATACTTTGCAATAATTGAAAAAACAAGGAGAAAATAAATGGATTCATATCAGCAGTATATAAGAAATTTTAGCATTATAGCTCACATCGACCACGGAAAATCCACACTCGCCGACAGAATAATTGAAAAAACCGGCTTGGTGGCACAGAGGGATATGAAAGCGCAGTTTCTTGATAATATGGATTTAGAGCGCGTAAGAGGTATTACCATAAAACTACAAACGACACGGTTGGTATACAAAGCAAATGATGGAAATGAATACATATTTAATTTGATTGATACGCCGGGACATGTCGATTTTACATACGAAGTATCGAGAAGTCTGGCGGCGTGCGAGGGAGCGGTTTTGATAGTAGATGCTACGCAAGGTGTAGAGGCACAGACTCTTGCAAATGTGTATTTGGCGCTCGATGAAGATTTGGAAATCATACCGACTTTGAATAAAATAGATTTACCTAGCGCAAGGCCCGATGAAATAAAGCTCGAAATTGAAGAACTTATAGGGATAGATGCTGAAAATGCACCGCTTGTTTCGGCAAAGGAGGGTATAGGAATAGAAAGCCTTCTTGAAGCGATTGTAACAGGTGTACCTGCACCGAAAGGAGAACTCAAAGGAAAGCTGAAAGCGCTTATTTTCGACTCGAAATACGACAATTACAAAGGGGTAATAATATACACTCGAATTTTCGACGGCTCTTTGAAAAAAGGCGATATTATAAGGATGATGAGTACAAAATCGAAGTACGAGGTAACCGAGGTAGGAGTTTGTGCACCACATCAGGTTCCGGTAAGTGAACTGAGAGCAGGAGAAGTAGGCTATATTTGCGCAAGTATAAAGCAGGTAAAAGATGCGCGCGTAGGAGATACCATTACGCTTGATGAAAATCCGGCAGATGAAGCATTACCGGGATACAAGAAAGTGCAATCCATGGTGTATTGCGGAATATATCCTGCCGAGGGAGAGAAATACGAAGATGTAAAAGATGCACTGGAAAAATTGCAGGTAAATGATGCTGCGTTCAATTTTGAACCGGAAACTTCGAAAGCTCTGGGATTTGGATTCAGATGCGGATTTTTGGGATTGCTTCACATGGAAATAATCGTGGAAAGGCTTGAAAGAGAGTTCGATTTGGCGGTAATAACGACATCACCAAGCGTAATATATAAGGTGGTGATGAATAATGGAACCGTTGAAATGATACAAAATCCGTCTAATCTTCCTAAAGCGATAGAAATAGACCATATTGAGGAACCTATAGTAAAAGCGGACATTATGCTGCCAAAAGAATATGTAGGCTCTATAATGGAACTTTGCCAAGATAGGAGAGGCAGACTGGTTCATATGGAATATCTGACTGAAACGCGCGTGCAGCTACATTATGAAATGCCGCTAAACGAGGTAATTTATGACTTCTTCGATGCATTAAAGTCAAAGACGAGAGGATACGGCTCGTTGGACTATGAATTTATAAGATATGAAAAATCTCAGCTCGTGAAGCTGGATGTGCTTTTAAATAAGGACTTGGTTGACGCATTTTCGATGATAGTACACGAAAGCAAAGCATATGCTAGAGGAAAGTTTGTATGTGAGAAGCTCAAAACAATAATTCCTATGCATCAATTTGAAGTGCCGATACAGGCGGCAATCGGGCAGAAAATCATAGCAAGAGAAACTGTAAAAGCGTTTCGAAAGGATGTAATCGCAAAATGTTACGGGGGAGATATTTCCAGAAAAAAGAAACTGCTGGAAAAGCAGAAAGAAGGAAAGAAGCGAATGCGACAGTTCGGTACGGTGGAAGTGCCACAGGAAGCGTTTACAGCTGTTTTAAAGTATGACGACAATAAATAATAAACTGGGAATTTATGTGCATCTTCCATTTTGCGAGAAGCGTTGCAACTATTGCGATTTTTATTCTCAAACGGACATATCGCATGAAATGGTTGAAAGGTATATGGGTGCACTACACAGGGAAATTTCCATGTGGGCAAAGGAAGTATCGCAAAACAAGCAGGTTGATTCCGTGTTTTTGGGAGGAGGAACTCCCTCTGCGATTTCCGAGGGATATATAACAAAGTTACTTTCACATATAAAGAATGAGTTTAACCTGACAAATGATGCAGAGATAAGCATAGAGTCGAATCCGAATTCAATCAGCAAAAATAAGCTCGCAGAGTATAAAAAAGCGGGTGTAAATAGAATAAGTATAGGAGTACAGAGCTTCCTTGATGAAGAATTGCAGTTTCTCGGCAGACTGCATGATGCGGCGACAGCAAAAAAAGCGATTGCGCATGCGCACGAGACGGGATTTACAAATATAAATATCGATTTGATGTTTGCGTTTAAAAAGGAATTTGTGCGCAATGCTTTAAAAAGTTTGTCTGAAGCACTAAAATTAAATCCCGCACATATATCGTTTTACAGCTTGCAGCTTGAAGATAACACGAAATTGTTTGAAGATTACGCAGCAGAGCAATTTGAGCTGCCAAGCGAAGAAGAGGATAGAAATGCGTATTTGGAAGGTGTGAAATTGCTTCGAGGAGCAGGTTATTCGCATTACGAAATTTCAAATTTTGCAAAATGCGGTTATGAGTGCAGGCACAATTTAAAATATTGGAGCATGGAAGAGTATATAGGAGTTGGAGCATCTGCAAGTTCGTATATGGATATGAAAAGAACGACAAATCTTTTTTCGATTTCTGACTATGTGAAAGAAGTAGGCAACGCAAAGGATAGGACCGATATCGCACTTTCTGAACAGCATCAAAATTCCTTGAAAGACGATATGTCAGATTACGTTATAACAACGATGAGAACGGCAAACGGACTGGTCTTCGACGATTTTAAAAAGCGGTATGATACGGACTTTTTTGTGGCTTTCCCCAATGCTGACGAGGTCATACGGCGTTACGAATGCGAAGAATTTGTTAAGATAAACAAAAAACGCTTGAAGTTTACTGTGGCGGGTATAAATTTTTCAAACAGGTTTTTGGCAGAATTTGTTTAATATGGTGTAGTATTTTTCGGTCTTGTTCAAAAAGCGTGTTAAATTACTTGAAATAATGCGGCTTAAGTGCTAAACTAAAAAGCGAGTTTAAGCGGGCATAGAGGGAGGAAGAAATGGCAAAAGAAAAAATAGATTTTGAAGACGAGAACATTAGAAAGAAATACTGGCATACAAGTTCTCACATTATGGCGCAAGCTGTAAAGCGAATTTGGCCTGAGGCTAAGTTGGCAATAGGACCTGCGATAGATAACGGGTTTTATTACGATATAGATTTAGATTACAAAATAGTAGAAGCGGATTTTATGAAAATCCAAAAGGAAGTTAAGAAGATAACGCAGGCGAACTATCCGCTTGAAAGATTCGAGCTTCCAAGACAAGAGGCGCTTAAGCTGATGAAAGATGCAGATGAGCCTTACAAAGTGGAGCTGATAAACGATTTACCGGAAGATGCTGTAATATCTTTTTATAAACAGGGCGATTTCATAGATTTGTGCGCAGGTCCGCATGTGGATAGCACAGGACAGATTAAGGCGTTCAAAGTCATGAGTGTAGCCGGTGCTTATTGGCGCGGAGATTCAAGCAAAAAAATGCTTCAAAGGCTTTACGCAATTTCTTATCCGACACAAGAGGAGCTCGATGCCTATGTAGAACGTCTTGAGGAAGCTAAAAAGCGAGATCACAGGAAAATAGGCAAAGAAATGGACTTGTTTGCTATTTACGACGAAGGTCCGGGATTCCCGTTCTTTATGCCGAAGGGAATGATTATAAGGAATGAACTTGAAAAATATTGGAGAGCGGAGCATACGAGGAGAGGTTACGACGAAATTAGAACACCGCTTATTTTGAGCGAACAGCTTTGGAGAACTTCGGGACACTGGGATCATTACAAAGACAATATGTATTTTACAAAAATTGACGGTGATGATTATGCTATTAAGCCGATGAACTGCCCGGGCTCGTTGCTTGCGTACAAGAGAAGAATGTGGTCGTATAGAGATCTGCCTATTCGTATGGCTGAAATGGGGCAGGTGCATAGACATGAACTTTCGGGAGCACTTCACGGGCTTATGCGCGTTAGGACATTTACTCAAGACGATGCGCATATATATATGTTGCCTGAGCAAATTAAGGATGAAATTATAGGGGTAACGAAATTTATAGACGATGTATACAGTTTATTCGGTTTTAAATATCATATAGAACTGTCTACGCGCCCTGAAAATTCGATGGGTACTGATGAAGAATGGGCTATGGCGGAGGATGCTCTTAGAACTGCTATGGAGCAGACAGGTGTACCGTTTGTAGTAAATGAGGGCGACGGAGCATTTTATGGTCCTAAACTTGATTTCCATTTGGAAGACTCTATCGGAAGAACATGGCAGTGTGGAACGATACAACTTGATTTGCAATTACCACAGCGTTTCGACATTACATATGTAGGCGCAGACGGAGAAAAACATAGACCTATTATGATTCATCGTGTAATATTCGGCTCAATCGAAAGATTTATCGGAATACTTACGGAGCATTTTGCGGGAAAATTCCCTCTATGGCTTGCACCGGTTCAGGTAAAACTTTTGACTGTAACTGAAAAATTTGCGGATTATGCAAAAGAAGTCGAAAAAGAGTTAAAAGCACTTGGAATCCGCGTGGAAAGTGATATTAGAAACGAAAAAATCGGATATAAGCTGAGAGAAGCCAGAAATGAGAGAGTTTCATATATCGCTGTAATAGGTGAAAAAGAGGAAGCTGCCCGTACGCTCACGCTAAGATCAAATAAACTTGGTGAAATCGGAGAAATGGGTGTGGAAGAATTCAAGAAGAAACTGATTGAAGAAATAGAAACGAAGGCAATTTAGGAAGTTGCGTGCGCATATTTCGTAATTTAAGATAAAAAACTTATCGCACTCGAATGCGATAAGTTTTTTTATCTAAAGTACCATTCGGCATAAAATTAAGCGTGGTAAAACGAGATATAATGTTTAGTAGAGATTAGAGGAAAGAATGTAGAGTTATGGAAAAGTTGCAACCGTCAAAGGAATGGTTAAAAAAGATATGCAAAACTCTATTTTCCTATTCACCATTAAGCCCGGTCTTAATTTTAAAAATCCTAATGAAATAGTATCAGAGTATTTCTCAAAGTGTAACATATGTCTTGACAACTAAGAGGGGGAAAAATAAATTTGTAGTAGGATTGACAAGAGGTACATAGTGTGTATAATATGTATAATAGAGATATAAGGAGATGATACTATGGATACGATTAGAAAAAATATCACTTTGCCTGTTACAGCGTATGAAACTATCAATGATTATGCTAAAAAATGCGGTATGTCATTTTCTGAGTTTTTAAGAGATGCTGCTTTAAAAGCGATTGTTAGAAGCGAAAATTTGAGTTTGCTTGAGTATATCAATGCAAATTGTGCTTATATGGACAGACATGAACAGGAAGAAATTGAAGCGTTGAATATTGATTTTGATAATTTAAGCGGAAAGGAATTGACTTTAGATGAGCTTTTACAAGGTTAAATATTCCAAACCCGCTGAAAAGTTCATCAAGAAAAATAAGGTAATTGGCATTCGATTTTTCAAAGCATTTGCAGAATTGGCGGAGGACAGTAAGAACGCACAGTCCTATGATGTGAAGAAGTTCCAGTCTAAAAACTATGATGATATTTTCAGACTGAGGATAGGTGACTATAGGGCTGTTTTCCGTATTATAGATGATGAATTACTTGTATATATATTCGATATAGGGTCAAGAGGGGATATCTACAAGAAGCTGAATATGTGATACAGAAGATTGTGTCATTGCGAAATAAGTAGGAATCAGCTTTAAGGATATCATACTTTTATTCATAAAAAAACCGTAAAAAATGATGGTTTTACAGATGAAGATAAGGTACTTGTATTTTGACTTTACATGTGGTAAAATTTAAATACTATCATGTGATAATGAAAGGAGGCTAGCTATGGACGGAATTGTTTCAGCTACAATGGGAATGCAGGCGGAAGCGCTACAACGAAATCTTTCGTACGCACTTTTGAGCAAGGCAATGAATACTGAGACCATGATGGCAGCAAAATTACTGGAAGAATTACCACAGGTAGCTCCGGTAATGCCTGGAGAGGTAGGCTTTAATCTAGATGTTTTTGCATAAAACTATAGCCGCAAGGGGGTAGTATAGCTCGCTTGTGGCTATTTTGTTGAAAAAAAGGGAGGTAATTATGAAAAAAATTTTGGAACGGTTTTTAGAGTATGTTAAAATAGACACTCAATCGGCAGATAACGCAGATGTTGTACCAAGCACAGACGGGCAGTTTACGCTTGCCAAGAAATTGGTAAAAGAGCTGGAAGAACTTGGAGTTAAGGCGAATATGGATGAACATGCTTGCGTAATTGCTAAGATACCTGCGAATATTGAAAAATCTAAAAGCGGAAAAGCGATTCCTGCGATAGGATTCTTGGCGCATCTGGATACATCTCCGGATTGTAGCGGGCACGATGTTAAACCTAAAATTCATGAAAATTACGACGGAATCAGCAAAATAATAATAAATGAAGAATTGGGGAAATTCATTTCACCTGATACAAATAGGATTTTGTCCTGTTATGAGGGGAATACAATTGTAACATCTGACGGAACCACACTTCTTGGTGCTGACAATAAAGCGGGAATTTCTATAATAATGACGATGCTTGAATATCTAAAGGAAAATCCGGATTTTAAGCATGGTGAAATTCGTATTGCATTTACGCCGGACGAAGAGGTGCAAGGCGGAATGAGCGTGTTCGACATTAAGGAATTTGGCGCAGATTTCGCATTTACCGTAGACGGCGACGGCGTGGGAGAATTTAATCATGAAACATTTAACGCGGCAGGAGCAACTGTAACATTTAAGGGCGTTTGCATACATCCCGGGGCAGCGAAGGATAAGCTGATAAATCCGGTAATATTATTGGCGGAGTTTGTAGCTATGTTGCCGAAAGACGAGCTGCCTGAAACTACGGAGGGCAGAGAGGGTTTCTACTATCCTTATGAAGCTAATGCCAATGAAGAAGGTGCAAAACTTGAATTTTTGCTTCGAGATTTTGACTCTGAGAATATAGAACATCGAAAAGATGTTTTGAAGGAAATTACAAATAAATTAAATGAGAAGTGGGGCGGAGAGTATGTAACATTGGAAACCGAATATCAGTATTCCAATATGAACGACTACTTCAAGGGAAGCGAGCATATTATAGAAAATGCGATAAGGGCATATAAGGAATGTGGAATTAAAAACCCCGATATTGTAGCCATTCGTGGAGGTACAGACGGATCGCATTTGTCGAAAAACGGACTGCCGACACCGAATATTTTTACGGGTGGACATAATTTCCATAGCGCAACTGAATTTTGCAGCGTAGAGGGTATGGAGTGGTCAAGCAGAATACTGTTGAAAATACTTGAAATTTATGCAAATGAATGATTTGGATTTTGTAGAATTTTTAGAAAGGCATAAGAATAAAGAAGCGATTTCGTTTCATATGCCGGGGCATAAAGGGACGCGATTTTTTAAGGCTAACGGCTATGATAAGTTTTTTCGTGATATTGCAAGTGCGGATATAACCGAAATAGACGGTGCCGACAACTTGTTTAAACCGCAAGGGATAATAAAAAATATAATGAGTCAATATAGGGAGCTTTATGGCAGTAGAGCTTCTTATTTGCTTGTAAACGGCAGCAGTAGCGGTATAGAAGCTGCAATACTTTCTTGTGTAAAGCGGGGTGGAAAGCTGATATTGGCGAGAAATTCGCATAAATCGGTATATAATGCTATAGAGATTGGAAATATCGAGCCGATTTATGCAATGCCGCAGATTGATGAGAATTATGGAATTGTAGGTGCAATTACAAGTGAAGAAATTGACAGGCTGCTTGCGGCACACGAAGATGCCGATGCAGTCATAATTCCAAGTCCTAATTACTACGGGATATGTAGCGATATTGCTAAAATCGCATCTTCGTGCCATGCGCACGGGAAAATTCTCATCGTGGATGAGGCGCACGGTGCGCATTTGAAATTCTTTGCACGCAAAGAATTTCAAGCGCCGCAAGAACAAGGCTCGGCTGCACTTGCCTTTCCACAGGCAGCCGAGGACGCCGGTGCTGACATCGTGATTGTCAGCACCCATAAAACTCTTGCGAGTTTTACGCAAAGTGCGGTTTTAAATGTTATGAACAATCGGGTGGACTTGGACGCACTTTGCGGGCGTCTTGCCCAGTTTACGAGTACCAGTCCGTCGTATCTTTTGATGGCATCGCTTGCGATAAATGCAAAATTGCTGCTCGAAAATCGCGATGCTTTGATGCGAAAGTGGGAAGAAAATCTGGATTTTTTTTATGAAAATGTTCGAAAAATACAGTGGCTCAAAGTTATTGAAGAAGCGGGGAGAAGCAAGAGCGGATATCAGCTTTTTGATAAAAGCAAGCTGAATATAGATATGAGCCAATATGGGTATGACGGCTATGCTTTGCAGCAGGCATTGATTGAATACGGAATTTATACTGAGCTTGCGAGTGGAAATATTGTTATGTGCATGACCGGAATTGGCAATGAACGAAGTGATTACGAGAAATTGCTTGCGGCATTAAGCGATATTTCCAAAGTGCGGCAGGCAAAAATAAATCAAACACGAATTGAACTTAGAAAAAGCGTGATTGCCGAATTACCTGAGCGGATAGATATTGCTAAAATGAGAAAGACGCGGGTAAATATAAAAGAGGCGGCAGGAAAAGCCTCGGCGGTGAATATCATACCCTATCCGCCCGGAAGTCCGATTATTTGCTCGGGGGAAATAATCACAAAGGAAATGGTAGAATACATTTTGTCGCTTGTAAATGCGGGTGAAAATTTAGTAGGACCTGATGAAAATTTAGATATTTTTTGTTACATATGATTTGAAGGAAAGTGTAGCTGTTGTATGAAGTGGACGCAAACTCAAAATGAGGCGATAGTTGAAAGAAATAAAAATCTGCTCGTTGCAGCGGCGGCAGGTTCGGGAAAAACTGCCGTATTGGTTGAAAGAATAAAAAGACTTGTAATTGATGAAAAGACCTCAATTGACAGGTTCTTAATTTTGACATTCACAAATGCAGCTGCAAGCGAGATGAAAGAAAAAATTGTTAAGGCGCTGAATGCGGAAATATTAAAGGATAACGAAAACAGAGCGTTTTTGAAAAAGCAACTTTCAATTTTGAATACGGCTAATATAAGTACATTTCACGCATTTGCGCAGGAAGTCATACGCAAATTTTTTCAAATTGTTAATCTTGATCCGTCGCTTCGAGTTTGTGACGAGGCACAACAGACGCTTCTTAAAAACAGAGCTATGGAGGACTTGTTTTTAGAAGAATTTGAGAATGGAAATGCTGATTTTATAAGTTTTTTAAATTCGTATGCTTCCTCTAAAAATGAAAATGCGGCTAAAGCAATGGTGTCTACGCTTTCTGCGAAAATGGAGAGTTTAATTAGTCCAAAGGAATGGTTATATGCGGCAATCGAAAACCTGAATTTGAAGGGAATAGAATTTGAAGACACGGTTTTGGCACAAACGACACTTAGGACAGCTATTTCGGAGATTGAAAGAATTTTATATCTGCTGGAAAGGCTTTTGCGCTTATTTGATGATGTCGGCTTTACAAAGGCGAAAGAAGCAACAAAAGATATCTGCGAATTGTTTAAAAATGCAAAGAAGCATGCGCAGTTCGGAAAATTTCACGATGTTTTACGCGATATGGAAAATATCGAGTTTTTCGATATTACACAAAAAAGATTTGGTAAAGAATACAAAGCTGAAATAGAGGCAGCCAAAGAACTTGGGGCGAATAATTACATAAAAAAGGCGAAGGAATTGCAAAAGAGCGTAGTAACTGCACTGACCGCAGCTTCAAATGATACCGCAAAGGTGGAATCGGCAGATATATATGCACATGCGAAAACATTGTGCAGGCTGGTGCTTAGCTATTACCAAAATTATCAAAACCTCAAGCTCGAAAAAAATTTAATGGACTTTACGGATATAGAAAGATATGCCATAAAAATACTGGAAAATGCGGAAGTTGCCAAGGAATATCAAGATAAATTCGAATATATATTTATAGACGAATACCAAGACAGCAATCCGATTCAGGAAAAACTCATAGGTTTGATTAAGCGTGAAAACAATGTATTTATGGTGGGAGATGTAAAGCAAAGTATCTACAAGTTTAGACAGGCGGAGCCTAAGTTGTTCGAAGACAAATACAGACTTTTTCGTGACGGTACAGATGAATTCAGCAAAAAAATAGATTTGAACGCCAATTTTAGAAGTAAAAAAACTGTAATTGACAGTGTAAATGCTGTATTTTCGGTACTTATGGGAGAAAGCTACGATGAGGCGGCAAAACTGAATGTAGGTATTGAATACGAAGGTGAGTATCAATATAAGACGCAAATTCACATAATAGAGGACGAACCATTAGATAGCGAAGAAGCAGATGAAAAGCAGGATGAACTGCTTGATGAATTGGATAAGTACGAAAAAGAGGCGGCGATAATTGCAAATATAGTAAAAGATACTTTGGGAAAGAAAATTTACGATGTTAAAAACGATTGCGTTCGTGAAATCGAACTTAGGGATATAGTTATACTGCTTCGAAATGCGAGAGGTGTCGGAGAGAAATTTCAAGCGACATTGGAAATGTATGGAATACCAAGTTACATAGGCGACAGCGAAGGCTATTTTGATACGCTTGAAATACAAATAATTATAAATTTCTTGAAGGTGATAGACAACAGGCGAAGCGATATTCCGTTAATAAGTCTGCTCACTTCGAGTGTATTCAACTTTACTTACGAAGAAATTGCGCAAATTCGTATTCAAAATCCTGACGGAACATTTTTTGATGCGTTCTCGGCATATAGCGAAAGCAATGAAAAGGCCGCTGCGGTTTTCCATAAACTGGATGAGTGGGCGAAATTGTCCGAAGTGTTATCAATTTCAGATTTTATTTGGGAACTGATGAGCGCTAGCGGATATTATCTCTTTGTTTCGGCATTACCTAAAGGGCTTCAAAGACAGGCGAATCTCCGTATGCTTCTCGAAAAGGCAAAGGATTTTCAAGGGATGAATATAAGGGGACTTCATGAATTTTTGGAATATGTAGATGCGTTAAAGGCAAAAGCTATACGAATCGGGCAGGTAAGTACGGTTTCAGAAGAAGATAATGTTTTGCGTATCATGACTATACACAAAAGTAAGGGATTGGAGTTTCCGGTTGTAATAGTTGCAGGACTTGGACGAAAATGGAAAAACAGCAAAGAGTCCGTCGGGATTGTATTTAATAAAGATATGGGATTTGCATTTGAATTTTCCGATCCGCAAAAACATTACAAGAGAAAGACGGCATGGCAAAGCGAGATAATAAAGCAAAACGAGCGAGAAATTTTGGAGGAAGAAAAGCGCATTTTATATGTTGCATTTACGCGTGCGCAAGATAAGCTGGTACTTGTGGGTAGTGTAAAGGCGAAAGGCGGCGATGAGGAAAAAACGGAGGCGGAGATAGAAATAGCCGGACAAGATGTTCCAAGTACATATCTGGACATGGTGATGATGGCATCTGAAAATAGTAAAGAAATTGAAATTGTTAAGCACAAATACGATGAAATTGTAATCGATGCAGTGCAAAACGATAAGCAAGCAAACGGGAAATTAGCTTTGCTAAAACAGCTTGAAAGCAGTAAGGAGTTTTGCGGTGATGAGAAGCTGTATGAAAGTATAGGAAAGCGCCTTTCTTTCGGCTACGAATATGCTCAAGGTATTCCGATTAAATCCAAGTTTTCTGTTACTGAATTGAATGCGGATGTAGGTGAAGAACAGCTTGCTGAAATCAACTTGGATGAGCCGAATTTCGGTGAACGGGACACATCGTTGACTAGAGCGGGAAGAGGAACGATTTATCATACGCTGCTGGAGCACTGGGATTTTGCCGAAGCCTGCAAGAGAATGCGAAAAGGTGAGGCTGAATTGAAAAGCTATGCGTGTGATTTACTTGCTGCTTTAACGCAAAAAAATATATTATTTGAAGAAGAAGCTAAACTTTGTGAAGAATTTTTCGAAGCGATTTTTTGGCTTTCACAATCGGAGATTGGCGAGCGGATGGCAAAGGCAAAAGTTCTAAAAAAAGAAGCATCGTTTATCTTGGACAAGGAAATCGACGGACAAAGTGTCATAGTCCAAGGAACGATTGATAGTTATTTTGAGGATGAAGCAGGACTCGTATTATTGGATTATAAAACGGGAAATCATCAAAATATAGCGGACGATATTTTGAAAAGCAGATATCAAAAGCAGATAGAATTGTATAAGGAAGCGCTTTCCAAATCATTTGAAAAGCCTGTATCCGAGGCATATTTGGTTTTTCCGGAAGATAAAAAAATATTGAAGATGTGATTGCGCGAGGGTAAATATTTAATTTGGAAGGTTGCAATATGGATATTAAAGAAAACTACGAACCTAGATTGAGAGAGATAATTTCCTCCATTTCCGGAGCTGATAAAGCAGCAATTTTGGAAGCTCAGAAGCATATGGACAGCTTAATCAAACCTCTTGGAAGTCTTGGAAAACTTGAAAGTATGGCTATAAAACTGGCAGGAATTACAGGGCAGGTAAAAAACAGAGTCGACAAGAAGTGTTCCATTGTAATGGCTGCAGATAACGGAATATGTGCGGAGGGAGTGTCTTGCTCGCCACAGGATATAACATTGATGCAGGCTATAAATATGACGAAGGGCATATGTGGAATGGGAGTTCTTTCAAAACACGCAAATGCCGACTTGAAGGTTGTAGACATTGGAATAATGCAAGATTATGATTGCGATAAAATTTACAATAGAAAGATAAAGTACGGTACGGATAACTTTGCTAAAGGTCCTGCAATGACATATGATGAAGCTGTGCGCGCAATCATGGTTGGAATAGAAATGGTAAAAATGGCTAAGGATGAGGGTGTAAACCTAATCGGAACAGGCGAGATGGGAATTGGAAATACCAGCTCTACCAGTGCGGTGTTCATGGCGCTTACCGGAAAATCTGCAGATGAGGCTGTGGGAAAAGGAGGGGGGCTTACGGAAGAAGCTCTCGCACATAAAAAAGAAGTTTTAACAGAAGCTATAAAGCTGAATAAACCCGATCCCAATGATCCTATCGATGTAATAGCAAAAGTTGGCGGACTTGACATCGCAGGTCTTGTCGGCTGCTATATCGGGGCTGCGTATTATAGGCTTCCAATAGTTGTAGACGGAGTAATATCCGCACTGGCGGCATTTACGGCAATAAGAATTAAAAAAGAAGTGCAGGACTTTTTATTTGTTAGCCATAAATCGGCAGAGCCTGTTTACAATTTGCTTTTTGAAGATATCGACTTAAAACCTATTCTGGACTTGGAAATGAGGCTTGGAGAAGGAACAGGTGCCGTCCTTGCATTTGATATAATATCCGCAGCTGCTGCAATAATGCGTGAAATGGCTACTTTTGGCGATATGAATAGAGATGAAACATATAGAGTTGACATTCGTGAATAACCGACTTGCCAAAGTATTGCGTTTTCTGTTAAAATTATATTATCGGGAGGGAATATGGCATTACATATAGTTTTAGTAGAACCGGAGATACCGCCCAATACAGGGAATATAGCGAGGAGCTGTACTGCTACAAATACGGTGCTGCATTTGGTAAAACCGCTTGGATTTGATATAAGCGACAAGCAGCTAAAAAGGGCGGGACTCGATTATTGGAAATTTTTGAAAAAGGAAATACATGAAAGTTTAGACGAATTTTTGGAAAAATATGGGGATAGACGGTTTTATTTGGCTACAACGAAAGGTACTTACAATTACGCGGATATAAAGTATCAAGATGAAGATATGCTTATTTTCGGCAAGGAAACGGCAGGTCTTCCGGAGTGGTTTAGAGCAAAATATAGCGATAGATGTATCCGTATACCGATGAGTGAGGATGTAAGACTCAGATCGTTTAATCTTGCAAATTCTGCTAATATTATTCTTTTCGAGGCGCTTAGGCAATTAAATTTTCCTAATTTGGAGTAAAGTCAAATTAGGCTGCAAAATTATGAAAGGACGAGGAAAGCATGAAATTAGGCTATGAATTAAAAGTTGAACAATCGCAAAAACTCGTCATGACACCTGAGCTGATACAGGCAATTCAAATATTACAGTATAATACACAAGAACTGGATGAATTTGTGCAGGAGGAGCTTCTTTCAAATCCTGTTTTGGAAAAAGCGCCTTTAGATGAGGATGTAAACGGCGAGAACGACAGGCGAGCTGCAGAAACTGAAAATGAGGAAAACTGGGCGTTACAGGCTGCTCTTGAAGAACAATACGATGATATCAGTTATAAACAACACGACAGTTTTGCAGACAAAAGTAAATTTACATTTGAGCAGTTTGCGGTGTTTGAAGAAACACTGAAAGAACATTTATTGGAACAGTTAAGACTTGTACAGCTGGGCGCTACCAGTTACAATATCGCAAGTTATATTATCGAATCTTTGGATGACAACGGATATATGACTTTGACGGTCGAGGAGCTGATGAAGTATTTCGGCAAGACCGAGGAGAGAATAAAATCTTTGATAAAACTTATTCAGAGTTTCGAACCTGCAGGAGTTGCGGCAAAGGATTTACGGCAATGTTTGAAATTACAATTAAAACGCAAGGGGTTACTTACCAAGACCATAAGCATAATCATAACGAGTTATTTGGATGACATAGCGGAGAATCGCTTGAATCAAGTTGCTAGAAAGCTGGGATTAAGTCCGCATGAAGTTCAAAAGGTCAGCGATCTTATCAAAACCCTTGAGCCTAAGCCGGGGAGAGAATTTGCGAGTGAAACTGCAACGAAATATGTGGTTGCGGATGTGATACTCGAAAAAATAGGAGAAGAGTACGAAATAAGGCTCAACGAGGAAACTGTACCGCGACTTATGATAAGCTCATATTATGAAAGAGTACAAAAAGAGTCGGGGGGAGATGCTGAGGTTTCCAATTTCTTAACAAACAGATTAAACTCGGCAGTTTGGCTGATTAAAAGCATAGAGCAACGAAAAAGCACGATTAAGAAAGTGGCAACGGCAATATTTAATCATCAAAAAGATTTTTTTGATAATGGAGTAAAACATCTAAAACCGCTTACACTTAAGCAAATTGCTCAAGATATAGGTATGCACGAATCTACTGTTAGCAGAACTGTAAACGGAAAGTATATGCAAACACCTATGGGAATGTTTGAACTCAAGTACTTTTTCTCAAACGGCGCGCCTGTCAGCAATGAGGACAGTTTGGCTACGGAGGGGATTAAAAGTATAATGCGAGATATAATCGCAAAGGAAAATCCGAATATGCCATATAGCGACCAGTGCCTTTGCGAACTTCTGAAAGAGCACAGTATTGAAATTTCGCGAAGAACCGTAGCTAAATATAGAGATGAGATGAACATATTGTCCTCATCAAAAAGAAAAAGATTTTGACAAAATAAATTTTTAAACACAATACTAAATTAAGGAGAGCGAAATGAAGAAGACGGTAAGGGATATAGCTGTTAGCGGAAAAAGGGTACTGGTGCGTTGCGACTTTAATGTACCTCTAAAGGACGGAAAAATCACGGATGACAAACGAATAAGGGCGGCACTACCTACAATTCAGTATTTGATTGATAACGATGCAAAGGTGATATTGATTTCACATTTGGGACGACCTAAGGGAGAGTATGATCCGTCTGCAAGTCTTGCACCTGTTGCAAAAAGGCTATCGGAACTTTTGGGACAAAAGGTCGAATTTTTCGAGTCTAAGGCGGTTGTTGATTCGAACGTGCGAGAAAAAGTTAACGCTATGAAGCCTAAAGATGTAGCGCTTCTCGAAAATGTAAGATTCAGAAAAGAGGAAACCAAAAACGAAGAGACTTTTTCTGAAGAGCTTGCACTGATAGCTGATATATTTGTAAATGATGCGTTCGGAACGGCGCATCGTGCACATTCTTCAACCGTTGGAGTTACAAGTTTCTTGCCGAGTGTTTCGGGATTTCTGATAGAAAAAGAGTTGGAATTTTTAGGCTCAAGTCTTGACAATCCTAAAAAACCGTTTGTTGCGGTTTTGGGAGGTTCTAAAGTTTCGGATAAGATTTTGCTGATAGAACGATTGATGGAAAAAGCGGACAGTATTATAATCGGCGGAGGTATGGCATATACTTTCTTAAAGGCGATAGGAGAGCCTATCGGGAAATCCATATTGGATGAAGCGAGCTTGGGGCTTGCGGGAGATTTGCTGAGAAAAGCTGAAGAAAAACATGTCAAAATATTATTACCGATAGATACGGTGGCGGCAAGCGAATTTTCAAACGATGCCGATATTAAAACTGTCGATGCAAAGGATATGCCGGACGATTACATGGGACTTGATATAGGACCGAAGACCGCAAAGATGTTTGCAGAAGAAATAAAAAATGCGAAAACCGTTCTATGGAACGGACCTATGGGCGTGTTTGAAATGAAAAATTTTGAAGCGGGTACACGCGCAGTCGCAAAGGCAATGCAGGAATGTGGCGGTATCACAGTAATTGGCGGAGGAGATTCTGCGGCGGCAATAGCGCAGTTTGGAATGCAGGAGGGCATTACGCACATATCTACCGGTGGAGGAGCCTCTCTTGAATATTTGGAGGGTAAGTTGCTTCCGGGAGTTGCCGTGCTTTTAGATAAATAAATATTAAGGAGAAGATACAGGTAATGCGAAAAAAATTGATGGTTGCAAATTGGAAGATGCACAAGACCATAAAAGAGGCGGAAGAGTTCGTTTTTGAGTTCAACAAATTGATTAAACAGCATGGGCTTAAGGACTGTGCTGATATAGCAATCTGCGCACCTTATTTGCAGCTTGCGACTCTTAGGGAAGCGTATCCAAGTGAAGACGGAATAGTTAGAATCGGGGCACAGAATATGCATTTTGAAAAGCAAGGGGCTTATACAGGGGAAATATCGGCGGATATGCTTGTAGAACTTGCTATCGACTACTGCATCGTAGGACATTCGGAGAGGCGTGAGTATTTCGGTGAAACTGATGAAATGATTGCGAAAAAGCTCGCTTCTGCGCTTGAGTCAAACATTCGTCCGATATTGTGTGTAGGCGAGAACTTAGCACAAAGAGAGGCGGGAGAAGCGTTTACAGTGGTGGAAAAACAGCTGAAAGCTGATTTATCAAAAATTTCAGCAGCGGATGCGATGCACATCGTTATTGCGTATGAACCTATATGGGCGATAGGAACGGGCAAAACTGCGACTGCTGATGAAGCTGAAGAAATGTGTAAGTTCATAAGAAACACAGTTAAAGAAATGTTTGATGAAAAAATATCGGAAAACATAATAATTCAATATGGCGGAAGCGTAAACACGCAAAATGTTAAAGAATTGATGGAAAAAGAAAATATTGACGGGGGACTTATCGGTGGGGCAAGTTTGAAAGCTGACAGCTTTTATGCTTTGATAAGTTACGCACGAGATAAGGAGTAAAAAATGAGTATGCCGTTTATTGAAGATGTTATAGCAAGAGAAGTTTTGGATTCAAGGGGAAATCCGACAGTTGAAGTTGAGATACACTTGGAAGACGGAAGCATGGGCAGAGCAATTGTACCGTCAGGAGCTTCGACAGGGGTTCACGAGGCTTTGGAACTTCGTGACGGAGATAAGACGAGGTATCTGGGAAAGGGAACTTTGAAGGCTGTAGAAAATGTGAATACGGAAATTGCCGATGCAATTGTAGGATATAATGTGTTTGATCAGGTTGGTCTTGATAAGCTATTAATCGAACTTGACGGCACATATAATAAAGGCAGATTGGGTGCGAACGCGATACTCGGGGTATCGCTTGCAGCAGCCGATGCAGCGGCTAACAGCTTGGGATTGCCGCTATTTCAGTATTTGGGCGGTGTAAATGCGAAGCTGCTGCCTACGCCGATGATGAACATATTAAACGGCGGTTCGCACGCAGACAATACTGTAGATTTTCAGGAATTTATGGTGATGCCGGTTGGAGCTTCCTCTTTTACAGAAGCTGTAAGGATGGGAGCGGAGGTTTTCCATTCACTCAAAGCGGTACTTAAGGAAAAGGGACTTAGTACTGCTGTTGGCGACGAGGGAGGTTTTGCTCCGAATTTGTCGTCAAACGAAGAAGCTATACAGGTAATACTTGAAGCTGTTAAGAAAGCAGGGTATGAGCCTGCCAAAGACATCAAATTGGCACTTGATGTTGCTGCAAGCGAGTTTTACGATGAAACAAGCAGAAAATACAAGCTGACAGGGGAAGGTAAAGAAAAGACTGCATATGAAATGATAGAATATTATGAAAATCTGATTGCAAAATATCCTGTGATTTCAATTGAGGACGGACTTGCTGAGGACGACTGGGAAGGTTGGGCAAAGTTGACTCAAAAGCTCGGCAAAAAAATCCAACTGGTGGGCGATGATTTATTTGTTACAAATACGGAAAGATTGAAGAAAGGAATAGAGCAATATGTTGCAAATTCAATATTGATAAAGGTAAATCAGATAGGAACCGTTACAGAAACACTTGATGCAATAGAAATGGCGAAAAAAGCGGGGTATACGGCGATAGTATCTCATAGAAGCGGCGAGAGCGAGGATGTTACAATTGCAGATTTAGCTGTAGCTGTGAATACAGGGCAAATCAAAACAGGTTCACTTTCCAGAACAGACAGAATCGCGAAGTACAATCAGCTTTTGAGAATAGACGAACTTTTGGGAGATACCGCGATATATGCAGGTACGGATGCATTCTACAATTTGAGTAAGTAAAAAAGTTTAGTGGAGAATTTCTAAAAAAACTTGAAACTCGATATCTTTTGTGGTATCATTAAGCGGTCAGACTTAAGAGGAGGTGAACATATGAAAACAGGGCTTATGGTTCTTCTTGCGATTGCAAGTATAATATTGATTGCCAGTGTACTTTTACAGTCCGGAAACAGCGCAGGACTTTCGGGTTCAATCGGCGGTGGAGCTGAACAGCTTTTCGGTAAGAAAAAAAGTAAGGGTTACGAGGCTGTATTGAACAAAATAACTACAGCAGCCGCAGTTTGTTTTATCGTTATATCTTTGGCTCTTGTAGCTATGGAGTAGGCGATAATCGGGTTAACTATATAATAGGTTAGAAATAATCGTTGTTATATAAATTTAAATAGCACGAGCGTTATTCTTGTGCACAAAAATAGGAGGAATTATATGGAATCACAGATTCAGCTGCTGATATATCTTGTCCCTGCTTGTGCGGCACTTGCACTTATAGTGGCATATGCACTTGCAAAGTGGATAAGTAATGTCGATAGCGGCAACGAAAGAATGAAGGAAATCTCAGGTTATATTCACGAAGGTGCTATGGCGTTTTTGAAGCGTGAATACAAGACAATGGTTTTCGTAATAGTAGCATTATTTTTACTAATCGGTATAGGAATTGGAAACTGGATAACAGCAGTTATGTATTTGGTAGGAGCACTATTATCTGTACTTGCAGGATATTTCGGTATGGCTGTTGCTACAAAGGGAAATGTTAGAACTGCAAATGCTGCTATGGAATCCGGAATGGTAAAAGCTCTCAAGGTAGCTTTCAGATCAGGTGCTGTAATGGGACTTTGTGTTACAGGACTTGGACTTTTAGGTCTTGGAATAGTGTTTGTAATCATGGGAATCGAAGCGGATAAGGTAATCACAGGATTTTCTCTTGGAGCTTCTTCTATGGCACTTTTCGGTCGTGTAGGTGGCGGTATATATACTAAGGCTGCCGATGTAGGAGCTGACCTTGTAGGTAAAGTTGAGGCGGGAATCCCTGAGGACGATCCTAGAAACCCTGCTGTAATCGCAGACAATGTAGGCGATAACGTAGGAGATGTGGCAGGTATGGGGTCAGACCTTTTCGAATCATATGTAGGCTCTATAGTTTCTGCTATCATTCTTGCAGTAATCATTCCGACAGTTGTACCTACAATCGGTTCCGAGTTTGCACTCGATCCTTTGATGGGTTCTGTGTTCCCGCTTGTACTTTCAGCTGTAGGTATACTTGCTTCAATCATAGGAATTATGTTTGTTCGCGGAAGCGAGGGTGGAAACCCTGCTAATGCTCTAAATGCAGGTACTTATGTAAGCGGAATTATAGTTATCATAGCTTCGTTTGTTTTGAGTAAAGCTATGCTTGGTACTTACAACCCTGCGATTGCTATTATTGCAGGACTTGTAGTAGGTCTTGCAATCGGAAAGATAACAGAGGTTTATACGTCCGGAGATTATAAACATGTACAGAAGATTGCCGAGCAGTCGCAAACAGGAGCTGCTACAACAATCATTTCAGGACTTGGCGTTGGTATGATGTCAACTTTGTGGCCAATTGTATTTGTAGCTGTTGGAATTTTGCTGGCAAATGCATTTGCAGGGCTATACGGTATAGCACTTGCTGCAGTTGGTATGCTTTCAACTACAGCTATGACAGTTGCTGTTGATGCTTACGGTCCTGTATCCGACAATGCAGGCGGAATCGCAGAAATGTGCGAACTCCCTCACGAAGTAAGAGAAATTACAGATAAGCTGGATGCAGTTGGTAACACTACAGCGGCTATAGGTAAAGGATTTGCTATCGGTTCTGCGGCTTTGACAGCGCTTGCACTATTTGCTTCATATTCGCAAGTTGCAAGATTAGAGCAGATTAGCTTGCTCGATCCGCTTGTAATTGCAGGTCTGTTTATAGGAGCTATGCTTCCGTTCATGTTCTCTGCTATGACTATGAATTCAGTAGGTAAGGCAGCTAACGATATGATTGAAGAAGTTAGAAGACAGTTCAGAGAAGACAAGGGTATCATGGAAGGAACTTCTAAACCTGATTATGCAAGATGCGTTGATATTTCAACAAAAGCGGCCCTTAAAGAAATGGTTGCACCGGGACTTCTTGCTATTGCGGCACCTCTGTTCGTAGGTATAGTTTTGGGTACTGAGGCTCTTGGAGGAATGCTTGCAGGAGCACTTTCAGCAGGTGTACTTTTAGCTATCATGATGGCTAATGCAGGCGGAGCATGGGATAATGCTAAGAAATATATCGAAGAGGGACACTACGGCGGAAAAGGTTCCGAACCTCACAAAGCTGCGGTAGTTGGAGATACTGTAGGAGATCCGTTCAAAGATACATCAGGTCCTTCAATCAACATTTTGATTAAGCTGATGACTATAGTAGCAGTAGTATTTGCACCTCTGTTTGTATCAATCGGCGGATTGCTTTAGTTTTAAAAAATTAAATTATGAATATTCTTCAGGGCAGGGTGAGATTCCCGACCGGTGGTATAGTCCACGAGCGAAAGCTGATCCGGTGAGATTCCGGAACCGACAGTATAGTCTGGATGGGAGAAGAAAAGTTTTGGTAGAAAAGACAGTTTGCGTATGCTAATACTTTTTAAACCTTAAAATAAAGGCCTTGAAAGAAATTTCAAGGCTTTTTAAATTTTTTGGTTTCGAGATAATAAAAAAATATATAGCAAGGAGGTGAAATGTTTGTTTAACAAGGAAGATGAGAATTTTATGCGTATGGCGTTTAATCTCGCAAAGAAAGGCATTGGAAGAACCAAAAGCAACCCGCTAGTTGGTGCGGTAATTGTTAAAGACGGGAAAGTAATAGGCAAGGGCTATCATCGACAATTTGGAATGGCGCACGCCGAAGTAGAAGCGTTCAATTCGATTAAAAACAAAGATGCAAGAGGGGCAACTATGTATGTAACTTTGGAACCTTGTTGCCATTATGGAAAAACACCTCCGTGCAGTGAACGAGTAATAAAAGAAGGTATTTCGAGGTTGGTAATCGCGGATTTGGATCCAAACCCGCTGGTAGCAGGAAAAGGTGCCGAGCAGATAAAAAAAGCGGGCATAGAGGTGGAAATAGGGCTTTTGGGGGCACGACACAGGCAGCTGAATGAAAAGTATATATACTACATTAAAAATAAAATGCCGTTTGTACTTATGAAATCCGCCACTACGCTTGACGGCAAAATAGCTACATATAGAGGAAATTCAAAGTGGATAACTTCGGAAAAAAGCAGGAGCTTTACAAGAAAACTGCGCGGGGAATTTCAAGGGATAATGGTTGGAATAAATACGGTGATTGCCGATAACCCTATGCTGACTACAAGGATAAAAGGTGCAGAAGATCCAATCAAAATTGTAGTCGATTCCACATTGAAAATACCTATTGATTCATATATGGTCCAAAATGCGTACAAGGAACCGTTGATAATACTGGCATCGCAAAATAACGACAAAGCTAAGCGAGCACAGCTTGAAGGACTCGGTGCGACAATACTTGAACTTCCTATGAGGGGCGAAAAGCTGGATTTGACTTTCGGTATGAAGAAATTGGCTGAGCAAGGAATTAGCTCTATACTTCTTGAAGGTGGGGGCAATTTGAATTTTGAAATGCTCAAAAATGGACTTGTCAACAAGTGTATGTTTGTGCTTGCACCTAAGATATTCGGTGGCGACAGCGCAAAGACATCGGTGGAGGGTATAGGTTTTGCTGAAATAGGGGATGCCGTAAAATTAACTGATATCCAAACGAAAACGATAGGCTCGGATGTAGTTCTTACCGCGTATGTAGAAGGAAAAGGGGAAATGTAATGTTTACAGGTCTTATAGAAGAAATAGGGACAATATCCGAAATTAAAAAATCAAATTCAAGTATGGTTTTGGGAATAACTGCAAAAAAGGTTTTGAAAAATACAAAACTTGGCGACAGTATAGCGGTAAACGGGGTTTGTCTTACCGTTACAAGGCTTGCAAAAAACAGTTTTTTTGCAGATGTTATGCCGCAGACATTTGAACTTAGCAATTTGAAATATTTAAAACTAAATTCTTCGGTAAATTTGGAAAGAGCGTTGCAAATTTCGGACAGACTTGGAGGACATATTGTGCAAGGTCATGTCGACGCCACAGGGCGAGTTCTTTCAAAGACGAATGTTGAAAATGCTCAAATAGTAGAAATAAGCATCGAACCGAAAAACGGAAAATATGTGCTGGAACACGGTTCTATAAGTGTGGACGGAACAAGCCTTACAGTATCGAGAAAAGAAGCGGAAAGTTTTTGTGTATCGCTGATACCGACAACGCGTGCGGAAGCTACACTTGCGGATAAGAAAATTGGAGAATATGTGAATCTTGAATTTGATGTAATAGGTAAGTATGTGGAAAATATGCTCAAGCAAAAGCCCAAAGAGAGCAAAATTACAGAGCAGTATTTGATAGAAAACGGATTTTAGAGGAGGGAATATGTCAAGATTTAATACTATCGAAGAAGCACTTGAGGACATCAAGGCAGGTAAAATAGTGCTGGTTACGGACGACGAAGACAGAGAAAATGAGGGGGACTTTATATGTGCGGCGGAGTACGCAAGCCCCGAAAATTTAAATTTTATGGCTACATACGGTAAAGGACTCATATGCATGCCTATAAGCGAAGAAATTGCAAGAAGACTTAAGTTGGAACAGATGGTTCAAAACAATACGGATAATCATGAAACGGCTTTTACGGTTTCAATCGACCATATTGATACTACTACGGGAATATCGGCGTTTGAGCGATCTACTACTGCGATGAAATTGGCTGACGAAAATTCAAAGCCGGAAGATTTTAGAAGACCGGGACATATGTTTCCGCTCGTAGCAAAAAAAGGCGGAGTTCTGATTAGAAACGGTCATACCGAGGCAACAGTGGACTTGATGAGATTTGCAGGTCTTAAAGAATGCGGTATTTGCTGCGAAATAATGGGAGATGACGGTAATATGTTAAGGCAAAAGGACTTATTTCCGCTTGCAGAAAAATTCAATATGAAAATTATCAGCATTACCGACTTGCAAAATTACAAAAGAAAGAAAGAAGTGCTTGTAAGTAGGGAGGCCGACGTTTCGATGCCTACAAAATATGGGGAATTTAGAGCGGTAGGATATGTAAATAAGCTGAACGGAGAGCATCATGTGGCGCTTGTAAAGGGAGATATAGGAGATGGCAAAAATGTGCTTGTTAGAGTACATAGCGAGTGTCTCACAGGGGATTGTTTCGGATCTCTTAGATGTGATTGCGGACAGCAATTTGCAGAAGCTATGAAAATGGTTGAAAAAGAGGGCAGAGGAATAGTACTGTACATGAGGCAGGAAGGCCGTGGAATAGGACTTATAAATAAGTTGAAAGCCTACGAGCTTCAGGATAGCGGCTATGATACAGTTGAAGCAAATATCAAGCTCGGATATCCGGACGATTTGAGAGAATATTCCATAGGAGCGCAAATATTAGCGGATTTAGGTGTAAAGGAGATTTGCTTAATCACAAATAATCCTGCAAAAGTTTACGGCTTGAAAGGCTTCGGTATGGAGATTGTTAAGAGAGTGCCTGTTGAAATCACACCAAACGATGTTGATAGATTTTATCTAAAAACGAAAAAAGAAAAAATGCAGCATATATTGGAGCAAGTTTAAAATTAAGGCTAATGCTAATATAGACTATTAAAAAGCGAATAATAAAATTGGAGGGAAAAAATGAGAGTTGTTGAAGGAAATTTAGTGTCAAAAGGTAAAAAATATGCTATAATTGTTAGTAGGTTCAATGAATTTATAAATTCAAAGCTATTGTCGGGCGCAGTGGATGCACTCACAAGGCACGGAGCTACCGATGATGAAATAACTGTTTATTGGGTACCCGGAGCGTTTGAAATACCTGTACTTGCAAGTAAACTTGCACATATGGATGAGTTTTCAGCTGTGATATGCCTAGGGGCGGTTATTCGAGGGGCTACTACGCATTACGAAATGGTTTCTGCAGAAGTTACAAAAGGGATTGCACAAATTTCTTTAAAGACGGGTAAACCGGTAATATTTGGTGTGCTCACGACTGAAAATATTGAGCAGGCAATCGAAAGAGCGGGAACAAAGGCAGGAAATAAAGGCTATGAAGCGGCTATGGCGGCTATAGAAATGGTAAATTTACTTGAAAATTGCTAATTCAATAGTAAAAAAGGAGGCGACTTATGAAGTTTATAGTTGAGGACAAATTTTGGGATGTCTTTCCAAATGTAAAGATTGGAATAATTACGGCAAAAGGCATAGATAACAAATCTACGCTTGGAGATGTAAAATACAAGCTGATGCTCAAAGATGCAGAGGAGAAGGCTTTAGCGCATGTACCTAGCAATGATTTTTCTTCAAACCCTGTAATTAAAGTTTGGAGAGAGGCTTTCCAAAAGTTCAAAACTAAAAAAGGCGTAAGGGCATCGATAGAAGCGCTCCTAAAAAGAGTGGATAAGGGCGATCATATAGGGAGCATCAATCCGCTTGTAGATATATACAATTCAATTTCGCTAAAGTATGCAATGCCTTGCGGCGGAGAAGATATTGATAAGTTTGTAGGAGATATGAAGCTGACTAAAGCAAACGGAGATGAAGATTTCATAACGCTGGGTTCGGGAGAAAGCGCTCCTCCTTATCCTGAAGAAATCGTATACAAGGACGATGCAGGGGCTATATGTCGTTGCTGGAATTGGAGAGAAGCGGAAAGAACTATGCTTACAGAGGATACAACGAATGCGTTTTTGTGTATTGAGCTTATAGATTTGAGCAGAGAGGCTGAATTTAACGAGGCTTTGAAAGAACTTGCAGGTCTGGTTTCCGAACATATAGGTGGCGAAACAAAAATAGAGATTTTAGATAAAGATAACAAAGAAGCCGAGATAATGTAAGAAGCTGAAATTTATTGCGCGTAGTGCCTGTTATAGGAGGAGTAATGAAGTATATAAGAGAAAATAACAGTAATATTCCTTATAGTTTGCATGACAGCAGAATTATTGAAATGCGATTTGAGGATGGGGTACTTACTTTTAAACTTGATCAGGTGTTTGAGTATACGGATGACGGCGAAATTAGCCACCCTGCAGAAATTTGCTTTACGGATGTGGACTTAGATGACTGTTATGTAAGTGTATTCGACAGGACTTTGTCTGAGGGTGAATTTAAAGGCGAACGCTATTCCATCAAGTCTTATATTGAGAAGTTTAAGGATGCAGAATTTGAGATATTGACCGAAGGATATAACGGCTACGATAAGAGTTTTGTAGGCTGGATATGGAATAAGGACAGTATAGTATCGGGGTTTATCAGTATTTGGACACAAGGAGATATGATTTACAATATTGGATGATGCGTATAAAAAAAGTGGTGATTGATATAAATCACCACTTTTTTTATAAAGATTATAGTTTTGCCATATGCGCAAGAGTTCTTACGAGCTGCGCAACATAGCTTGCCTCGTTATCGTACCAAGAAACAACACGAACGTGGTATGCGTTTCCATCGAGTTTGCTTACCATAGTTTGAGTAGCGTCGAATAATGAGCCGAAAGCCATGCCGATTATATCGGACGAAACGATTTCTTCTTCCGTATATCCGAATGAAGCGTTTGCGGCATCAAACATAGCTTTGTTGATATTTTCGACAGTAATTTCCGTATCGCTGTGAACTACAGCTTCAAGCATTGTGAGAGAACCGGAAGGAACAGGCACTCTTTGAGCTGAACCTGTCAATTTGCCGGCAAGCTCAGGTATTACAAGACCGATTGCTTTTGCTGCACCGGTGCTGTTTGGAACTATGTTTATTGCTGCAGCTCTAGCTCTTCGCAAGTCATTCTTTCTGTGAGGACCGTCCAAAACCATTTGATCGCCTGTATAAGCGTGAATTGTAAGCATGAAACCGGATTCGATTTTTGAAAAATCGTTTAGGGCCTTTGCCATAGGCGCAAGGCAGTTTGTAGTGCATGAAGCGGCTGAAACTATCTTGTCGTCTGCAGTCAAGGTTTCGTGGTTGACATTGTATACAATGGTAGGAAGGTCGTTTCCGGCAGGAGCCGAAATTAAAACTCGTTTTGCACCGGCTTTTAAATGAGCTGCCGCTTTATCTTTTGATGCAAAGAATCCACTGCATTCAAGTACGACATCAACATCAAGATCTCCCCATGGAAGATTGCTTGGATCAGGCTCGGAAAACAACTTGATTTCAGTTCCCGAAATTTTCAGTTTACCGTCTGCGGCTTCTATTTCGTACTTGTTGTATCTGCCTTGCATACTGTCATATTTCAGTAGGTGAGCCAGCATTTCAGGCTGCGCCAAGTCATTTATAGCAACGATTGTAAAGTTCGGCATATCAAACAATTCTCTGAATGAAAGCCTTCCGATTCTACCGAATCCGTTAATTGCGATTTTAATTTTCTCCATTTTTTCCTCCCTTGGGTTTTGTAAAATTTTCTCGCATGATTGAGTTTTGCATATGCTCTTCCATGGCAATTTTAGCAGAAGCTGTATCTTTGCTCAAAAAGGCATTAAAGATTTCCCTGTGTTCTTCGAGCAATGTTTTTAGATGTTCTTCAGTGTATGTTTTGTTTGCATTATAATATTTGGCATACACTTGATAAGAGGAGAGCACCTTGGATAGCATATAGTTGTGAGAAGCATCGTAAATCAGCTTATGAAAAGTCATATTTATACTGAGCATTTTCTCAACATCACCTTTTTGTGTGTAAAATTCCATAAATTCAAATGTTTCCGTAAGGTCGGAAAGCTCTTCGTCTGTGATACGCAGCACTGCCCACTCGACAGCTTTCACCTCGTACATGGTACGCAGGATTTGCATATCGAAAAAGTCCTGCTCGGAAAATCCGCGCACGAAAGCACCACGATTTGGAATTAAATCTACAAGTCCGTCGTCTGCTAATTTTTTTATTGCATCTCGCACAGGAGTTCTGCTTACATTATATTTATCACAAATTTCTTGCTCTGTCAATTTATTTCCTTTTTTTAATTTACCAAGGAGGATATCGCGTTGCAATTTTTCGAATAATGTGATGCCGATTGATTGATTTTTTTCTACTATCGAACTGTTTATTTGGAATTTGAGCATGAATCTCTCCTAAAAATTTGCGATGACCGAATTAGCGAAATCTTCGGCGGTGTTACCGTTTGTATTTCCGGTCATATTCATTTGATTGGTTGCAGCTATCAATGCTTTTTTTAATTTGTCAGCTTTTTCGTAAAAACCGATATGTCTGAGGAGCATTTCGGCTGCATTTATGATGCTGGCAGGATTGGCGTACTTTGATGTACCGTCTGCTACCATTCGCGGTGCTGAACCGTGGATTGCTTCAAACATAGCGTACTTAGCGCCTATATTAGCGCTTCCGGCGGTACCTACACCGCCTTGAATTTGAGCGGCTTCATCGGTTATTATATCGCCGTACAGATTCGGCAATATGAATACATTAAAGTCGGAGCGTAAATCGTCATTTATGAGATTTGCCGCCATTATATCTATGTACCATGAGTCGGTTTTTATATCCGGATACGATTTAGATACTTCCTCGCATATTTCAAGGAATTTGCCGTCAGTTTTTTTAATGATATTAGCTTTTGTAACGATTGATACATTGAGGTTGCCGTTATTTTGAGCATAATCAAAGGCTATTTTAGCGATTCTGCGAGTTCCGGCATCTGTTGTAACTTTGAAGTCCATTGCAAGTTGTGGAAGTATATCTATGCCGCAACTTCCAAGGGGATATTCTCCTTCAGTGTTTTCTCTAAAGAAAGTCCAGTTTATATTCTTTTCGGGAATGTTTACGGGACGAACATTTGCGAACAAGTCAAGTTCTCTGCGTAGTGCAACATTGGCGCTTTCTATGTTCGGCAAGTTGTCTTTTTTGCTTGGAGTTGTAGTAGGGCCTTTTAGCAGAACATCGCAAGTTAGGATTTCTTTTAGAACATCGTCAGGAACAGCTTGCATCTTTGCAATCCGGTTTTCGAGAGTGAGCCCGCAAATAGGTTTTAAAATGATTTTTTTGTTTGCTATTTCATCGGCGAGGAGATTGTTCAAAACCCGCATAGCTTGAGCCATTATAATCGGACCTATACCGTCGCCGTCTATTAACCCGATAGTGATATTTTTTTTGTCTTTGAAATTCGTAAATTCTTCTCCTGATTCGAGACGCGCATTTTTTTCTATTTGCGCACGCACGAGTTTGGAAAAAGACTCTAAAATTTGAGAATCTATTCCGTTAAAAGTTTGCATATTATATC
>JABZIP010000004.1 GCA_015258265.1 Clostridiales bacterium
AACCATAGTATCAAAATATTTCTCAAAGTGTAACATATGTCTTGACAACTAAGACTACAAGAAAATAAATGTGCAAAAGTCTATTGATAATATAACGGACATAGAGACATATAAAACTAAAATAGAGCCTATATAGGCTCTATTTTCTCATATTATTATGGTTTCGATGTAAGATGCTATCAATGATACTATCGGAATAGTAAATAATAGTATAAGTTTTGGCTCTAGCTCCTTTGCCTTTAAACCTCTCAATAAGTATTTCGAAAACAATACTATTAAGTCCACTATCATTAAAAGTAGTATACCGTAGAATATATATGGACTAACATGCATATCTAAATACAACAAGTATACCTTGAGACCTATTGGATATAATATGATGTTTATTATAATAGTCATTTTCCCTTTAGCTGAAATGTTGTTCATATCTAATTCCTTTCGTTTTAATGTCTTAATGTCGAATAAGCTATAACTATCAATTCATCGAAAAGAGGGATTATCCATAATAGTCTCCCTTTTACTATATAATATTAAGATTTTATTATAGTTAATTGTACATTGGACTACCCTCCTTGATAATACAAATTACTAAAACTTTATAATTATTATAAAGGATGAAAAAATAAAAGTCTAGATTTTAATAAAATTTTATGTTATTATCAAAAATTAGTGTTACCCACATGTAACAGAAAATATCTATAAAAAATTACTATGTGATTTTTAGGAATATATGTATTAAATCATAAATATATACAGTTGATTTTTTTGATAAAATTTCTAAAATCATGGAAGCGAAATCGATGCAATAAACGGGCGGAATCTATTGATGAAATTACAAAAGTTGCGGAGAGTATGGCAAGCGGAAAGAGCATTAAGGAATTTTGCAAGGACAGCAAGGCGGCAAACCAATACGAAAACCTTGCAAATGAAGTGCTTGCAAGGCTTTCACAGTGTATTTAAAAAAATCCGCCAGTTAGCGGTAGAAAGAAGGCAAAAAATGGAGAAAACTTTTGAAAGAGGAATGTAAAAGTACCTGCGCAAAAGAAAAAATATTATAGGGTGGCGAGAGCAGGTTTTCGCAGATAAAAAATTAGCAGCTTAGAAAGGAGTTTGATAGAAAAAGCATGGAAAATAAGTTTGAAATGACAAAAGAAGAAAATATTTTTGTTGCTAAACGAAACATTATTGATTACATATGGAAAAGTGCAAATCTTGAAGGAATCAATGTAACATTTCCACAGACAAGCGTGATATATGAAAAAGGAGTTTTGCAAAATGCTAATGTCCATTCGATAAGCGTGGTGCTAAACTTAAAGCACGCATGGCAAGTCTTGCTAAATAGTTTAAATGAACCGTTAAGCATAGATTATTTTTGCAAAATAAACTATGAAGTTGCAAAAGATGAATCGCTTGACTGGGGCAAACTTAGAACGGGTAAAGTAGGTATATCCGGAACTAATTATATACCGCCTATTCCTGATAAAGATAATGTAAAGGAACAATTAAATGCGTTGATGCAAATAGAAAATCAAACTGAAAGAGCTATAAAAATAATGTTTTGGGCAATGAAAAGTCAACTATTTTGGGATGGGAATAAGAGGACTGCAATGCTGGTGGCTAATAAAGTTATGATAGAAAACGGTTGTGGTATTATTAGTGTTCCTATAGAAAAAATTGAGGATTTTAATATAGTATTATCTGATTATTATACAAATGATACATTAAATAATGCTGTAGAATTTATATACAATAATTGTATTGATGGAATAGAGTTTGAAAAAATAAAGAACGCAAACTTATGATATGAAAATAGGTAAAAATTACAAGGAGAATATTATTTGATTTTCCTTCCGACGATAATTGAGTATGAAGCAGCGGCGCCGGACGAAAAAGACGAGATAAATTTGTGAATTTTTTAAAGAATAATATTGAAGAAAATCGAATATCACACGCACAAAAAAACATTGAAAAACAATCGTTGATAATGTATAATATCTGTTGTGCGTTGAGCGCTAAATTATGCACACCGCTTGTAGGTATGTCTGGTGCCGTCAGGTCGACTATACAAAGGCGGTGGAAGAAAAACCAGGGAGGAAATAAAAATGGCAGTAATTTCAATGAAACAATTGCTGGAAGCAGGTGTACATTTCGGACACCAAACAAGGAGATGGAACCCTAAAATGGCTCCATATATTTACACAGAAAGAAACGGTATCTACATTATCGACTTACAGAAGACTGTAAATAAGGTAGACGAAGCGTACGCTTTCATGAAAGAAGTTGCGTCTGAAGGCAGACCTATTCTTTTCGTAGGTACAAAAAAGCAGGCTCAGTCAGCTATCGAGGATGAAGCTAAGAGATGCGGAATGTACTATGTAAACGAAAGATGGCTTGGAGGAATGCTTACAAACCACAAAACTATAGCAGGCAGAATCAAAAGACTGTTTGATATTGCTGTTATGGAGGAAGACGGAACTTTTGATAAGCTATCGAAGAAAGAAGTTAGCAAGTTAAAGCTGGAGCAGGAAAAACTTGAAAAGTATCTTGGAGGAATCAAAGATATGAAGGGAATGCCTGCAGCTTTATTTATAGTAGATCCTAAGAAAGAAAGAATAGCTGTAAAAGAAGCTAGAATACTTGGAATTCCAATTATCGGTATCGTTGATACAAACTGCGATCCTGATGATGTTGACTACATTATTCCTGCAAACGACGACGCTATCAGAGCTGTAAAGTTGATTGCGGCAAGCATGGCGGACGCTATCATAGAAGCTAGACAAGGCGAGAGTTTTGCGGAGGCTGATGAGGAAGCTGAAGAACAGGTTGAAGAAGTAGAGAGTGAAGAGGAAAGCGAAGAGTAATAGCTTTTCCGATATATAGGAGGAAGATATGGCAGTAACTGCACAGATGGTAAAAGAACTGCGCGAAATGACCGGCGCAGGTATGATGGACTGCAAAAAGGTTTTGGTTGAAACTGACGGTGATATGGATAAAGCCGTTGAGTTGCTTCGTGAAAAAGGACTTGCAAAGGCTGCTAAGAAGGCCGGCAGAGTCGCGGCTGAGGGCTTGGTGAAATTTGCATTTTCGGATGATGCGAAAGCGGCAGCTGTTATAGAGGTAAACTCGGAAACTGATTTCGTAGCAAAAAATCCTGAATTTATCGAGTTCGCAGACAAACTTGCTTCATTGGCTTTAGCAGCTGATAGCGAGGATATGGAAAAATTCATGGACAGCAAATACGATGGAGCTGAAGATGTAAAAACTGCACTTGCAAATAAAATTGCTAAAATCGGCGAAAACATGAATATTAGAAGGTTTGCAAAGCTGAATATGCCGGGTACGGTATATGTTGGATACAGCCATGGCGGAAAAATTGGAGTTGTAGTAGGACTCAAGACGGAAGCTACAGCAGACGAAGTTCAAGTAGTTGGAAAAGACGTTGCGATGCAGGTTGCTTCAATGAGCCCTAAGTTTGTGAATGAAAGTGAAGTAGATCCTGCTTGGCTCGAAGAAGAAAAGAAGATTGCTACACAGTTATTGCTAAACGAAGGTAAAAAACCTGAGATGCTTGACAGAATCATTCCCGGAAAGATTAAGGCTATATTGAAAGAAGTGTGTCTGGTAGATCAGAAATTCGTAAAGAATTCTGATTTGACAGTGCAGCAGTATGTTGAATCGGTTGCTAAGGAAATCGGTAAAGACATCGCTGTTACCGAGATGGTACGTTTCGAAGTAGGCGAAGGAATCGAGAAGAAGGAAGAAGATTTTGCGGCAGAGGTTGCAGCACAGATGAATGCATAAGTAAAACCGCTCCCCCAAAAATATGGGGGAGTTTTGTTTTGTAGGAAACTTGCATTTCGTGATTTTGGAGGTTGCGATGGAAGCGGTTATAATTACAGGACTTTCGGGAGCCGGAAAGTCGCAAGCGGTTAATTGCCTTGAGGATTTAGGATATTATTGTATAGATAATATGCCGCCGATGCTCATGGCGGATTTTATTAACTTGGTTCAGAGTAGTGAGCGAGAATTGTCCAAAGTGGCTTTTGTGATTGATATTCGCGGAGGAGAATTTTTCGATTATGTCGAACCTGCACTTAATGAGCTTAAAGAGAAGGATATTTCTTATAAAATCATATTTTTGGAGGCGTCCGATGAGGTACTTATAAGGCGCTTTAATGAAACGCGTAGAATGCATCCTCTGGCAGGAGAAGCGGATACGGGAGCAGGAATAAAAAAAGAAAGACAAAAACTGGCAGAATTGCGCAAGGTATCGGATTACATTATAGACACTTCCAGTATGAAAGTTTCTAAACTGCGAGAGGAACTTAATTCTATTTTTATCGTCGGAGAAGAAGCGACATTTTTGATAAATATCTTTTCGTTTGGATATAAGCACGGAATGCTTTTGGAAGCGGATATGGTTTTTGATATGCGATTCATCCCTAATCCTTACTATGTACCGAGTCTTAAAAAACTTACCGGAAACAGCAAGAAGATACAGGATTACATATTGAAATTTGATGATACAAAAAAATTTATAGATAGAGCTTTACAACTGGTCGACGGGCTGACCGAAGGATTTATGAACGAAGGAAAATACCATTTAAATTTAGCGTTTGCATGTACGGGAGGGCAGCATCGTTCTGTAGGAATGGCTAATATTTTTTCAGAAAAGTTGAAAGAAAAAGGCTACCGAATTACGGTCGAACATAGAGATATTTGATTTAACTTCATCTTGATATCGGTAAAGCACTATGCTATACTGTAAATAGTTGCTGGGGGAATAATAAAAATTATTGAGATAGACTTAGTCTGAACCCTTCGAACCTGATGCGGTTAATACCGATGGAGGGAATGCACGGTTTGTTTGCGTTTCCTTTTGGAAGCGTTTTTTTTGTTGGTGGAGGAATTTTGAAGAGAAGAATAAGTACATTTGCTATAAGTATCGGAGCTTTGTGCATTATTTGGGAAATTTGCATAATGGCGTTTAAAATTCCTTCGTACGTTTTACCGTCGCCGTATGCAGTGGTGATTGCGCTCATAAATGAGAGAAATCAGCTTTTGTATCACGGCATGTATAGCATGTTTGAAGCGATTGCCGGACTTTTGATTGCGTGTGTGCTTGCAGTGATTTTTGCTGTTTTGATGGACAGGTTCCAAATGCTTAAACTGTGCATTTATCCTTTTTTGGTAATAACGCAAACGATACCCATCATATCTATCGCGCCGCTTCTTATTATTTATGTGGGAATCGGAATACAGACTAAAATTCTTGCAGTAGTGCTTATGTGTTTTTTTCCGATAGCCGTAAACACTGCGGACGGAATGCAAAGCGTAAACGAAAATCAGGTGGGTTTGGTCAAACTTTTTGGTGCTTCCAATTTTCAAACCTATATTTTTGTAAAGATACCGGCAGCACTATCCAGTTTTTTTTCGGGACTCAAAGTTGCAGCGACATACAGTATGTCGGGTGCTATAATAGGAGAATGGCTTGCATCAAACAGCGGTCTTGGATATTACATAATACGAGCAAAAAACGGTTATATGCTTGATAATGTTTTTGCGTGTATAGTAGTAATCATACTTATAAGTTTATTTTTGAATGCTTTGGTTAAGGCGGTACAATTTGTGGCTATGCCGTATTTGAGAGGGAATTAAATGAGGAATTACATGAAGAAAATTTTATTGTTTACGATTGTTTTGGGAATGTTGTTTGTGCAAACGGGTTGCGGCAAGAATGGAAGCTGCGAGCAACCTAAACCGTTAACGAAAGTGAAACTGATTTTGGATTATTTACCGAATACCAATCATACAGGTATATATGTTGCAAAAGACAAGGGATACTACGAAGCTGAGGGGATAGACCTTGAGATTATAGAGCCTGTAGGTGGAATCAGTAACGCTTTGGTAGCAACGGGAAAGGGCGAATTTGGAATAAGCTATCAAGAAGAGGTTACATTTGCCAAAACAGGGACAGAAAAACTTCCAATTAAAGCGATAGCAACTTTGATACAGCACAACACTTCGGGACTTGCATCTATTACGGAGAAAAATATTAAAACTCCTAAAGATTTTGAAGGAAAAACATATGCGGGTTGGGGCTCTCCTGCGGAGGCTGCAGTATTGAAAGCTATAATGAAATCTGCAGGTGCGGATTTCAGTAAATTAAATATGGTGGCTATTGACAGCATGGGATACAATGCACTTAGCGGAGGGGTTGACCTGATGTGGCTGTTTTGGGCATGGGATGTTATCCCTGCACAGTCTGCGGGAATGAATTTGGATTTTACGCTTTTATCTGACTACGATAGCAGACTTGATTATTATACGCCTATCATTGTGGCAAATGAAAAAGTTATCGCTAAAAAACCGGAACTTGTGAAAGCGTTTTTACGAGCGACACAAAAAGGGTACGAAGATGCGATAGCAGATCCTGACGGAAGCGCTGAGGTGTTAGAAAAGTATGTAGATACATATGATTTGCATTTATTAAAAAAATCACAGGAATATTTGTCAAAAAAATATATAGACGACAGTCCGCATTGGGGAGAGATGAAGCCGGAAATATGGGAAGGATATATGGATTTCATGAAGGAGAATGGGCTGATTGAAGAAATTGTGCCTGCTCAGATGTGCTTTACCAATGAATTTTTGCCATATAATGATTCCAAATGAGGTTGGAAATAAAGAATGTATCAGCGGAATACTCCGGTAAACAGATAATAACAAATGTAAATTTTTCGGTAGCTGATGGAGAATTTGTATCGATTCTCGGCGAGTCGGGCAGCGGCAAATCCACGCTTTTAAAGGTTATTTCGGGGATTTTGCCTGCTGCCCGCGGCGAAATTTTCGTGGATGACGAGAAGGTAACGAAAATTTCGAAACATTTTGCATATATGCCGCAAGACGACTTGCTTTTACCGTGGTGGAATATCATGCAAAATGTCTGCCTCGCCGCGAAAATTTCAGGCGACTTGCCGACAGCTGAAAAGCGAGCAAAGAAGTTGCTTGAGGAATTTGGACTTGCAGAATACAAAAACAGTTATCCAAAGGAATTGTCGGGCGGTATGCGTCAGCGGATTGCATTTTTGAGAACGGCGCTTTCGAGTGCTGATATTTGGATGCTAGATGAGCCGTTTGCGGCTCTTGATGTTATCACTCGTGGAGAACTGCAGGATTGGCTTTTGGATTTAAGGGAAAAAATAAGCAATACAGTGTTGCTGGTAACACACGATATCGAGGAAGCGATTTATTTATCGGATAAAATTTATATAATTCGCGGAACACCAAGTAAGATTGTGAAAGAAATAAAAATATCTACGGATTATAGAAACAGACAATGGCTATACGAGCAAGGAAATTTGAAGAAAGACATATTTGAGGCAATAAAGGGGGCATAAAATTGATTTACGACGGCCATACGCATATTTGGACACCTGTTTCAGGCAATGATTTAGGAGACATTGATAAAGATGAACTGGTTGAGTTTAAGAAGATGTTTTCGGCTTTAAGCTACAGCGGAATAGTGAACTCGATAAACGAGCAGGAGTTTTATGAGCTAAGGGGAATTTCAAATGCCTATGTTTCGTTCGGCATACATCCTTGGCAGACGGATCGATATACACAAGGTGATACGGAGAAAATGATTCGAAATTATGCTCATATTTATAAAGATGCGGATGCGGTGGGCGAAATCGGACTTGACAATGTATGGTGTGATTGCGACGAGAACGAGCAGATACGCGTGTTTAATGTACAGCTTGATATTGCTGAAGAATTTCAAAAACCTGTAATTCTACATTTGAAGGGTATGGAAGAAAAAGCTCTTGACGAAATAAAAAAACGAAATTTGCGAAAAATGGTGCATTGGTATTCAAAGGAAGGCTTGATAGATGAATTTATAGATTGTGATTGTTATTTTACTGTCGGTATAGATGTTCTTGTAGACAAACAGGTGAGCGCACAGATTGCTCAGATTGTACCGCTTGATAGGTTGCTGCTTGAAACGGACGGAACGGAAGCTGCCGAATGGGGTTTGAGGAGAGAGGTGCTGCCGTTTGAATTACCTTTATTGCTTAGAAAAAGTTTAGAGAAAGTGGCTAGAATAAGGGGAATTGACGAAGACGAACTTGCAAAACGCCTTGAAGATAATTTCTTTAGATTTTTAAAAGGTTAAAATTTAGTCTTGAAAATTTGAGAAAAAGGTTTATAATTGAATATGAGAATATTTATTCAAGAAGATGCTTTAACGGAGGAAAAAATGAAAGTATTAGTAATCAATTGTGGCAGTTCATCTCTTAAATATCAGGTTTTGGACATGACAAATCAAGAACTTTTGTGTAAAGGACTTGTAGAGCGTATAGGCATAGACGGTTCTATAATAACTCATGAAAAAACAGGAGCGGACAAATTTAAAATGGAAGTTCCAATGAAGGATCATAAGGATGCGATAGGCCACGTGCTTGATGCTATAAAGGATAAGGAACATGGGGTTGTTGCTTGCTTGGATGAAATAGAGGCAGTGGGACATAGAGTTGTACATGCAGGCGAAAAATATGCGCAGTCGGTACTTATAACGGAAGAGGTACTTAAAGCGCTTGATGAGTGTGTTGAACTTGCACCGTTACACAATCCGCCAAATCTTGCGGGTATAGTAGCGTGCAAAGAACTTATGCCGGGAGCACCTATGGTTGCTGTATTTGATACAGCATTTCATCAGACAATGCCGGCAGAGGCATATATATATGCACTTCCTTACGAATATTATGAAAAATACGGAATCAGAAAATACGGTTTCCATGGAACAAGCCATAGATATGTTTCAGCTAAAGCTGCAGAAATGTTAGGTAAAGACATAACGGATTTAAAGATTGTTACATGTCATCTGGGAAACGGAGCTTCTCTTGCGGCTGTAAAGGGCGGAAAGTGCATAGATACATCTATGGGATTCACACCGCTGGAAGGACTTGTAATGGGAACTCGCTCGGGAGATATAGATCCGGCGATTGTTACATTTATAAGCGAAAAAGAAAATTTGACACCGCAGCAGGCTAACGATTTATTGAATAAGAAATCAGGTGTGTTAGGAATTTCCGGAATATCAAGCGATTTTAGAGATGTGGAAGATGCAGCGGCAGCAGGCGATAAGCTGGCAGAACTTGCTCTAAATGTGTTTGTGCATAGGGTAAAACAGTACATAGGCGGATATATAGCTCAAATGAACGGAGTAGATGCGATAGTATTTACTGCAGGTTTAGGCGAAAACGGAAAAGAAATGAGAGAAGCTATATGTGCAGATCTCGACAACCTTGGAATAACAATAGATCACGACAAAAACAATGTTAGAGGAAAGGAAACTGTAATAAGCAAAGACGGCGCAAAAGTTGCGGTATTGCTGATTCCTACTAACGAGGAGCTAATGATAGCTAAAGATACTGTAAGTATCGTTAAAGCGGCAAAATAAGCCAAACAGTTAAAGTTGATAAACTCCCTTGTGCATTCGACGATTTAGCGGCAAGGGAGTTTTTTACTGTTGAAATAGGGGAATATATTATATAGGTAGTTATTTTGGGTTGTATATTGTTTAAAATGTTTTGAATGATAGCATGTAGTTATGTGGGAGATTTGCTTCGGATGGATAAGGCTGAATATAGTAAAAAAGTAAATCGTGCATTGATTTCGAGTTGGATAATAATAGATTTAATTTTGGTTGTTGCATATATAATTGAGATTTTCAAGGGACTTAGAAGCGTAGAATATGTAGCTGTTTTCTGTCTTGTAACAGTTGGACCGTTAGTTATTACTATAATAAAAAATTATATGCAAGGTGGAACAAATTTAAATATAAAGTACTATGCTGTGGTTGGATACTGCATATTTTATACATTCAGTATGTTTACGACGCAGGAAAGAGTTTCGTTTGTCTATATTATACCTATGATATCAATTATGATAGTGTACTGCGATGCCAAGTTGGTAACACTTGCATATACATATGCGATTACGATAAATATGATTGTGATACATACTCAATACATACGAGGCTACAATACAAAAGCGGACATGACATTTTACGAAATACAAATTGCCTGTTTGTTACTTTCGTGTCTTTTCTTAAACATTGCGCTTCAATTAGTAAGAGGAAGTGTACAAAAGATGTTTGAACTATCGGATGATATACTTATAGACGAATTATCTAAGGCGTACAATAGAAAATTTGTGTCGTACAATATCATACCGCTATTTGATTATCAAACTAATCCAAATATATCAATGGCGTTTTTGGATATAGATAATTTCCGAGATTACAATACCAAATACGGACATGAGGTTGGAGATTTAACTATTAAAACAATGTCCAAAGTTGTAAAAGATTTATGCGGTAAGAACAAGAAGATTTATTTTATACGAATAGGCGGGGATGAATTTATACTTATAGCTTTTGGTTGGGCATATAAAGATTTTATATATTTTTGTGAAAAGTTAAGAAGGAAAATTTCTGATACTCCTGTCGATTTTGAGGGTGCAAAGATTGCGGTCAGCGTAAGTATGGGACTTGCAAATACACTTGCATCCAATGTGAACGACTATTTTGATTTGAGGGAAATTGCCGACGCCCAACTTTATGTATCGAAAAATGGAGGCAGAAACAGGATTTCGTGCGCTGCACCTCCACTAAACTTGAGTCTTGATAATATTTAAAAAAGATTGAATTTAAAAACCGATGAGAGAAATTCTCGTCGGTTTTTTTATGTGATTAGGTAAACATGAATTAGAAAATTAGAAAGGAGGGAAAAAATTTCAAAATATGTATTGACAAATAATTACAATAATGTATAATAGTGTTATAACTAAGAAAGGGGGGTTATGTGTGAATGAGATTTCGCCGTATTATTAAGCCGCTGATAGGAGCCATGTTGATAGTACTTTCTATATGTGTACTTTTTTGGTGGGAGCATACAGGTAGAGAAGAGTTTTTGATGCAGGAAAGAGCGGTCCTTGCTAAAGATATTAAAGCGGGAACAGTGGTAAGCGGAAGCAGTTTTAAAAATGTCAGAATTAACGACGAGGCAATTCAAAAGGGCAGTATTAGCAAAGATAGTATATCCAAGCTGGAAGGGAAAGTCGCAAAGAAAGATATGCGAGCAGGAGAGCAGGTGCATGAAGCGGATTTTCTAAAGTCGGATATGGTTGTGGAAAAGGGAGTATCTATTTATGCTATTAAATCGGAGTGGCTGGACAGTAGGAGCTGTAGTCTTAGGAAAGGTGATATTATCAGGATTTACGATGCATCAGGGCAAGTTGATATGGGTTCTTACAAGCTGGCGTATGTAAAGAGTGAAGCGGAGCAAGAGGTCGTGAACGGTGAAGGCACGAAAGGAAATGAAATTGCAGATAGAGATTTTGCGACAAGTCCTATAGCGTTTATCGAGATATTCTGCAAATTGGAAGATTATCGTAGAATATACGAAATGGCGGAAGACATGGGAGAAAAGCTGCTGGTTGTTCAGGAGGTTTAGGATGAGTAATTTTTATGTGTTTCACGGGATTGATCACAAAGTGGGAGTTACGATGGTTGCTCAATCTATCGCAGAGATTATAGCGTCGTATAAGAAGGGTATGAATGTACTTTTCTTGGCACTTAACGGTCGGCTGAATGCGGAGTATGTCAAGGAAGAAGTTCATAGTATAGATGATTTCAAAGTGGAGCTGGATAGTAAGATTTTTACGGTTACGGATTTTATGAGGAAGTGCAGGCAAAAGGATAATTTTTATATGATGGCAGGCGTTGCGAATGAGGAAGAAGAAAGGCTGTATTTTCCGAGTGTGGTAGAGTATTTACTTGGAGAGCTTAAAGACAAGTTTGATGTAATAATCGCTGATACGGGAAGTACATTGGATAATGGTCTGGCACTTGGAGCATTGCTTATGGCGGATTGTAATTATTTGATAACTACGCAACAGGAATCTGCGCTTACAAGGCTCGAAAAACAAAGAGATATATTCGACAAAAGCGATATAAGTTTTGATGCGGTAGTAGTAAATAAATTTTATGAAAAAGATCCGCACAGTCTTGGATATATCAGGTCGAGAATGGGACTTGATAAGGAACGGATTTCGAAAATTTCTATGGCGGATTACGAAAGGCAGGCGGAAATGAATCATTGCACACTGATGGAATTCAACAATTCGGATTATGAAAAGGATATCCTAAATGTTGCGAATGAAATATTACTGGATATAGGAGGGGAGGGAATCCGAAAAAGGAGCAGAGGTCTTAGGTGGAAAAGTTTTATTTAAGCGATTACAAAAAAAGTAAGAAACTGAAAACCGAGAGTTGCAAAGAATCTTGTTTTGATGATTTTAAAGCGGTTTGCGATGCGGTTTTGGAGGAATTTCATCGAGAATGGGATGATGGTGAAAAAGATATCAAGGCTCTTTTGGATATGCAAAAGAACGCGATTATCGGGAAAGAAAAGGAGGTTCGCTATTTTAAAAATAAAATAGCGAACTACATTTCGCGAAATGGTCTTGAGGGACTTGAGTTTCCAAGATATTACGACAGTGTAGAAGATGCGATTTATCATGAAAATTGGGGAATGGCAGGAATTGCAGAGTGGTTTTCAGATAAAAATAAAAGTAGCAGTTCCTGTAAGGTAATCGGGGATAGAATATACTTTCAGGAAAATGGCGGGTTGGCAGAAAAGGAGCAGACAATATCAAAACCCCGCAGGGAGCAGCTTATAAGGGCGTTACTTCTTGCAACGCCGAATGAGCGTGTAGATAAGGATTTTCACGAGGTTTATATGACTGACGGTACAAGAATTACTATATTTAAAGGGAATATGGTAAAGGAAAATCAAGAGGTTATAGTATTTAGGCGGTATATTATCGTAGAGTATAGCTTCGAGGAACAGGCTAGGAGAGGTACTATTCCGAAAGATGCCGTAGACCTATTTAAAAATATGGTGAAACTCGGATTTTCGATTGCCGCAACGGGAGCTATGAAAACGGGCAAAACCTCGTTTTTAGCTACATATCAGTCATATGAGGATGAAAATTTGGAAGGAGTAATGCTGGAAACAGATCCGGAAATCAGTTTACACAAGTTGATGCCAAAGGCACCTATTATTCAGCTTCTTGCTAAGGATGACAGGCTAAAGAGTATTACTAGGCAAATACTGCGAAGCGATGCGGATTATTTGATAATGGCGGAAGCAAGGGACGGGATTTCACTTGATACGGTGCTTCGTCTTGCAAGCAAGGGGACAAGGAGGCTAAAGATAACTTTTCATTCAAGGAATCCGTTTAATTTTCCATATGATGTTGCCGCTGAGGTAGCAATCAGTTTGGGTATGGATATGAATATTACAGCAAAAAGAGTAGCGCAGGGATTTGATTACATTTTTCATTTCGTGCAATTAAAGGATAAAAGTAAGAAGAGATTGAAGGGAATTTATGAAATCACTTATGATTCACCGAAAAACTCGATTATAATTACTCAAATTTGTAAGTACGATGAAAAAGAGGAAACTTGGAGATGGCAGGAGCATATAGATGCGGATAAGGTTGTTGCGGCAAGCGAGGAGGATGGATGCGGTTTTGAGAATTTCAAGAAGGAGCTGCACAAACTCACAATAGAAAATCCGATGAGAAAGGAAGAAGTTGATGAGAGCATACATAGGTATCAGCTTTGAAACGTTGATTTACACATTTTTTTTGGTTGGTATAATTTTGATTTACGGTGAAGAATTTGAACTGGTTATTCAAGAAATCAAAATGAGAAAGCGCCTTGTTGCAAGAACCAGAAAAATGGATGAATTGGGGAAATTGCGAAAGCATTTAAATTACATAAGTGCTGTCAGTTTTGATATGAAAAACGACAGATTGTTATTTGTGATGATTGTAATATGGATTGCCAGCTTTATAGTGGGTAAGATTAGTTTTGATTTTAGTGAAGCACTGATATTTTCGCTGCTTTTGGCAAGTACGCCTTATACTGTAGTTAGGATAAATTTCGAAAATTTGCGTAAGAAGACTAGTTTTGAAGGGGAAACTTTGATAGTCAACTTTTTAAATGCGTATAGAATAAGCAATTTCAATGTTTATGAAGGACTTGAGGGGATAATAGCTGACGGTGCGAAAGAGCTTAAAAGCAAGAATTTAATTGTGAAGATGATACTTTCGCTTCGTCAAAGCGGCAGTCCACAGAAAATAAGGGAAATTATAAGCGAGTTCGGTCGTGCGGTGGGGACAAATTGGAGCAGGATGTTTGCATATAACATACAGCTTGCTGCCGAAAAAGGTATAGATGTTTCGATTGCAGTTGAGGATATACTTGTGCAGCTTAGAGATGCAAGAAAGCTATATGAAGAAAGGAGGCGTTTAAATTCGGAAGCAATGAGAATAGTTGTGTATTTGATACCTCTTTTGTATTTGTTTACGATATTGGCAAGTGTGCTGTTCATAGGTATAGAGCCGGACAAGCTGTTCAGAAATCAATTTCTGACAAAACAGGGATTTTCACTTTTCAATATCAGTGCGCTTATGTTCGTATTTAATTTACTCATAATGGAGTGTGTGAGCAAGCAAAAATTTGATTATTAGGGGAATTTTAAGCATGGTTTGGATTAGCGGAATTGGTTTTACACTGGGGGTTTACCTCTTATTTATAGAAAGAGGTGAGCCGAGATTAAAAGAAAGAGCTGAAAAAATTTTCTCAGATGTAAAAAAGAAAAATAAAATGCTGAAAAATTTAATCAGCGTTTTGAGAAAAATTAAGAAGATGAGGCAGGAGCAGGCTGTAGACAGGGAGATATACGAAGCGATATCGTTTATGCGAAATGTAATATCGATAGAAAGCGGTAGGGAAACAAATGCGGATTTTATAATTGAGAGGCTTTCAAAAAAGGAAGGGATACTTCGTGAGACATATATTAAAATGCTGTCGCTTTTGAGATTAAACAAAAGAAATGAAGCCGGAAAATTACTTGAAGAAAGGCTTAATACCGCATCGGGGAGGGAGTTCGCAGCGCTTCTTTTAAGGTGGGACGATATAGATCCCAAAGAGCTTATTGAGGTTCTTATTTCACATCAAAAGGGAATTAAGGAAATGCAACTTACAGTGCAAAAACGAAGAGAGGAAAGTATAAGCGACCTATTGTATTTGCCGGTAATTGTGAATGTAATTTTCTTATTTATTAATTTTATTTATGTGGCTTATTTCATCAATCAAAAGGAAATGCTACAACTATTATTTTAAAAACAGGAGGAGAAAAATGAAGCAAATTATTGTACTTGCAGCGTTTATAGCACTTGGTATATTCATATCAAGTATAGTGATAGGTTTTGAGGGAGATGTAAAAACTATAGGCGATAAGACTAATAGCGCTATGAACAAACTGGTAACTAATATGGATAAGAGTTTTGGAGAATAAAGAATATGAAGCAGTATATAGTTTTACTAAGCATGATAGCACTTGGGATTTTTATATACGATATTATTGCAGGGGGAAACGGCTCAATATTAGCGGCGTTGACAGGACTTTGGGCAAAGGAACTTGAAATCAGGACATACAGACCTTAGGAGGGGAGTTTGAAACAGTTGATAGTGCTTATGGCAGTACTTCCAATAATGATAATTTTCATAATGCAGATGGGACTTGATCAAAAGAATGCGCAAACTTTGACGGCTATACAATCTTGCACTTATGCGGCAAAAGAACAGGCAAAGCAGGAGGGTTGCTTTACAGAGGCTATTTGTAGTGATCTTAGGCGAAATATCTCGAAACTGACGAATATTAAAGAAGAAAATATAGAAATAGAAGCGGATAGAAATTTGAAATATAGGTATTCGGATGATAAGCTGATACATTACAAAGTGAGTGTCAAGGTGGGAAATATAATGGCGGCTAATAGGGTTTTCGGTCTAAGTGATAAGGAAAACAGTTATAAATTCAGTGTTGAGAGTTATACTGCCAGCGAAAGAGTAGATTTATGAAGGTTTATATAGTGTTTTCGGGGATAGTAACCGTGCTTTTGATGGCGATGTGTTTCCAAGGGGATATGCGAATATATGAGCATGAACAGTGGCTTCTCAAGGAGCTGACGGAGGAAGTTGCTTGCGGAGCGGCACTTTATGTTGAGCAGGAAGCGTATGCCGAAGGAAATATTGTGTTTGATTATGAGAAAGGCAAAAGCTATGCGAAGGATTATTTAAAACAGGCAAAGAGAAATTCGTATATTTTAAATAATGGAATTGCTACTATAGAATTGGAATTTGAAGACGATAAGGTTGGATATTCTAAGGATAATACATACAAAATGCCGACAGTTACGGCGAAATTCAGGGCGCAACACAATGACATTTTCAGATTGCCGTTTTTGAGTGTGAAGCAGACTTTTCGAGAGTCAAGGTATGAACTTAAGGAAGTATAGTGATGCTATATGGAAAAATAAAGCGGTGCAGCGGAATAAGATGCTGCACCGTATATATAAAATGTTGAAATAGAGCAACTTTGTTTAGAGTGAGAGCATATTCGGTGAGTTTCCGGTTAAGAGCTTTTCAAGTATTTCCAGCTCAATAACATTGTTTGAAAAATTTACGCTAAGGCACAGGGCATCCAATTTGGAGTTTTTCTCCTTGAATATAGCGATGGGACTTGAATTTAACGAGGCTTTCGCTTCCAAATCTTTTTTCATCACATTTGAATAGATTTCCTCGTATTCGTTATAAATTTCGCTATCGCTTTCTTGTTGCCATGCCGGAAAATTATTCAAAATATTGAATTCGCTGTCGTTTAGACCGGCTATAATTTGTAAAGTGCTTGTGATTTGTTCAAAATCGGATTCACTCTTTGCTCTTGCGCATACATTTAATGTGAGCGAGGTGTTGTCGCCGGATATTTGAGTAACGACGGTATTTGATATTGGGATATCTTCTTCGTCCTTTTGAAATGAACCGTTTATCATCGTGTATAGTAAGCTGAAAATATGCGTGCTTTGTTCTCTGGGAATTACTTGATTGGGGAGTGAAACTGCAGCATAGTTATATACAAAAGGGCTATTTTCAAACAAAGATTCGTAAGTTTTTGAAAATTTAGCAGCGGATTTATCGAAATATTTTTTAAATTTATTTACATCGGGTGCGCTTATTACGAAAGTTGCTTTTGCAAATTCGGGATAAGTGTATATGGAGTTCCCACCGTTGAAATTTACCAGTTCTATTGCTATTCCTTTGCTTTTTGCGTAAGCAAAAAAGTCTCCAAGCTCTTTGATAGGGTTCGGGTGTTTACCGTAAATTTTGCCTGAACTGTCGTATGGAAAAGGTCCGATAGTAATTTCGAATGCCTGCGTTCCAATAGGCGAAGTTAGAGTCAAATTTTTAGAAAAGGAATAATTTTGAATAGCGGCGCTTTGCGTTGCAAAAGTGGTTTTATTATCTTGAATAATGCTAATGATTCTGTCCGCGTCAAGGTAGCTGGCACTTATATTTTCACTGCCGCTATAGTCTTCGTTTGTATCTGCAGTAAATAATGCCCGCAAAAAGCCGTGTTCTTCTAAATTTTTCATCATGAACAGAGTGCTTGCAACAGCTTCATAATTTTTGATGTCGGGGATTCCGATACTGCATTGGAGTAAAGTTGTTTCATCATCTTCGTGCCCATGAGTGGCTTTCTTTGACATAATGATATTTTTATGGTTGTCGTACGAAACGGGAATGTTTTGTGCTGCAGCCCATGAGATGAGGTAATCGTTAATAGCATCAAGATCGCCCGGATCGTGCAGGTGTTTTTTTAAATCATAGTAAATTTTATTTACCGATTCATTGATTTCAATTTCTCGCTCACTCTCGCCGCGCCAGAAAAAACATCCCGAAAAAGTTAAGCATATAAAGCATATTAAAACTACTACGGATATGCTTTTTTTCATTTATGAATCCTCCCGATTGTAAAATTTAATAAAAAATTAGGACATATGTCTTTATTTTTTGTGAATTATGCTATATACTGTAATAGGTGTTTCATTAGAATATGTAGCATATAGATATTACCACAAGAATAAAAAAAATGGTAGTGATTTCATAAAATCTTCATAAATCATAGAAGGAGGTACGAGCGATGGAATCGAAGAATATAATCATAAGACCGTCAGTTTTTAGCGATTGCAAGCAATTTGCAAAGTGGGAAACCAAATTTGCCGTTACGGAATTTTTTAGTATAAACTGCGATAGAGATTACGAAGAGGTAGTTGTAGAATTTGTAGAGAGAATGGCGGATAAGACAAAACTGCAGTTCACAATATGCGACAAGCAGGAAAATTTGCTTGGACGCATATATATAAGCAATCTTTCAAAGGAATACGATTCGCTCGATATTACTCGTATTTATATAGGAGATCCAAATGAAAGAGGCAAAGGCTACGGAAAAGAAGCACTCAAATTGATGCTCGACTATTGTTTTATAAATTTACATATGGAACGAGTGAGCCTTGATTATTTCGAAGGAAATAAGGTGGCATCAGCTCTTTATGAAAGCATGGGCTTTAAGCATGAAGGACTTGCACGAAATGCTTGTAAGAAGGACGGCAAATACTACGACCTTAATTTGATGTCGATTTTGCGTTCTGAATATTACGGAAAGTTCCATTCGGGACAGTAATAGAGTAAATTCGTCAAAAATATTGCAGGAATTAAAAAAAACACTTGTGCAATATATATGAGATGTGGTATAATGCTATTTGTTGAGTAAAAAAAGACCGTAAGGTAGACGATATTAAAGGAGGTGCGGAATATGTCAAAGAAATGTGAGGTTTGCGGAAAAGGACAGGTTTCTGGAAATAATGTATCCCATTCAAATAGACACACTAGAAGAAAATGGAATGCAAACATTCAGAGAGTTAAGATCAATGACAATGGAACAGTTAGAACTGCTAATGTTTGTACAAGGTGCATCCGATCCAATAAGATAACCCGTGCTAACTGATTTATAAACAAAAGTGGGCCTGCATTAGCAGGTCTTTTTTAATATTTCGGAGTGGAAGCTGATTATGATATATCAAAAGAATACGAATATAGGACAAATATCGGTAGCGAAAAATGTGGTAACAGAAATAATTTATAAAGTTGTCCGTGTATTTGGAAATAATGTTGTTGTAGATAATTACGCAAAGAGCTCGAACAAGCTATATTACAAAATGAGCGGCGGAGCTGACAGCAATGCAATCGAAATAACTAATAGCGAAAGCGGAATTGCGATTAAAATTTATATAATGGTTAAATTCGGAACCAGCATAAGTAAGGTAAGCAAGCTCATTATTTCAGCAGTAAACGAGGGTTTTGAAAAAACATTCGGAATGAAACCGTCATCTATAGAAGTGATAATAACGGGTGTATTCTCCAAGAATGTAGTTAAAAGAAATATCAAGGTAACAGAGAAAAGGTAATATATGGAGCTTAAGGATAGTGTTACGAGGCTTAAAGGGCTAGGTAATAAAAAAGCGGAAGCCTTAGGTAAGCTAAAGATATTCACCATTGAAGATTTTCTGCATTACTACCCCAAAAGATATGAAGATAGGAGCAAGGTAACGCCCATATCTGAACTTTGCGAGGGACAAAAGGCACTAATTTACGGAAAAGTCATAAAAAGAAATGTCATAGGTTTTGGAAAACAGAAATTCTTGCGCATTGAAGTGCTTGACGGCGAATCGTCGCTTGAGATATTGTTTTTCAATGTGGCGTATCTGATTAAATTATTTCATGTCGGAGATGAATACGGATTTTTTGGGACTGTAACGGTAAAATATTCTAAAAAACAAATGATGCATCCGGATTTTTTCAGACGGTTGGAAGATGAGAAGGGCATCGTGCCGATATATGGCTTGACTAAAGGAATCAGTCAATTGGATATGAGAAAATGGCAGAGGCAACTGCAGACAGGTGAATTTTTAATTGAGGATTTCGTGCCGCATTCGGTAATGGAGGAATGCTCGCTTTTGCGTGCGGAGGATGCTTTGAAAAATATCCATTTTCCGGAAGATTTTGAATTGCTTGCGCAAGCAAAAAAACGCCTGATTTTTGAAGAATTCTTTTTCTTAAATCTTCGAATGTTGAAAACGCTTGCATATGAGGCGGAGCATACTGAAGGCATCTCATTTAACAATCCCAATGTTTCTACGAGCGAGTATATAAAATCATTAAAATTCGAACTGACAGGTGCGCAGCAGAGGGCATTGCAGGAAATCGAAGCGGATATGGACAAGCCGTTTCCAATGGTTAGGCTGCTACAAGGCGATGTGGGATCGGGTAAGACAGCCGTTGCTGAGGTATGTTTATATAAGGCGGTTAAAAACGGATATCAAGCAGTTTTGATGGCGCCCACACAAATTTTGGCAGCGCAGCATTTTGACGGTGTGTCAAATAGATTTGAACAATTTGGAATCAATGTGGCACTTTTATCGGGAAATCTAGCGGAAAGTGCGAAGCGTGAAACATTACAAAGACTCAAAAATGGAGAAATAGATGTAATAGTCGGTACACATGCTTTAATACAAGGCAATGTGGAATTTAAAAATTTAGGACTTGTAATAGTGGACGAGCAGCATAGATTCGGAGTGGAACAAAGAAAGAACCTGTTGCAAAAGGGGAAAGCGGTCGACGTCCTTCTGATGACTGCAACACCTATACCAAGGTCGCTTGCCGTAGCATTTTACGGCAGTTTGAAATACTCAAATTTAGATGAGTTACCACCGGGAAGACAAAAAATTGAAACCGCTGCATTTACTGAAACGCAGAGAAAATTTGCATATGCAAAATTGCTCGAAGAGATAAAACGGGGTAGACAGGCATATATTGTAACGGCACTTATAGACGATTCGGATGCTCTTGAAGGAGTCCGTTCGGCGGAGAAAGTATATGAGGGATTTAAAAAAGCATTTCCAAATGTCGGTGCGGCTCTTCTGCACGGTGATATGAAACAGCAGGATAAAGAAAACATAATGGATAAGTTTTACAATAAAGCGATTGACGTGCTTGTTTCTACTGTTGTAATAGAGGTAGGCATAAATGTTCCAAACGCTACGGTAATGCTTATCGAAAACGCAGAAAGATTTGGACTTGCGCAGTTGCATCAACTGCGAGGACGAGTTGGAAGAGGCAGCGAAAAATCGTATTGTCTGCTTATAAACAGTAAGAAAAATCCAATAGCTGATGAAAGAATAAAAATAATGTGCGAAACGGCAGACGGCTTTATAATAGCAGAAAAAGATTTGGAACTTCGCGGACCGGGAGAATTTTTCGGAGAACGACAACATGGGCTGCCGGAATTAAAGATAGCGCGAATACCTGAAAATATGGATGAATTTTTACAAGCAAAAAAGATATGCCAAAGGATAATGTCTGAAAATCCCGAGCTTCAGGGAGAGGAATATTCGATGACGAAAAGAAAACTTGAAGAAATATCCAAAGACGACAATGTTGCGATAATATAGGAGAAGATATGAGAATAATAACAGGCAGTTTAAAAGGCAGGAGGCTTGAAAGTCCGAAAAACGATAAAATAAGACCTACTTCAGATAAGGTAAAAGAAGCTATTTTCAGCATGTTGTTCGATGAGTTTTACGATATGCCGGTGTGCGATTTATTTGCAGGCACGGGCAATTTGGGGCTTGAAGCTATAAGTAGGGGAGCTTCGCGTTGTTATTTTGCGGATTCGGGAAGAGAGAGTATTTCGCTTTTAAAACGAAACATAGATTATTGTAATGTAGGGGATAAGGCTGTTGTACTTGCAGGCGATTATGTTACGGCATTACAGCGTATAAGAGAAAAAATGTCTGTGATATTTTTGGATCCGCCTTATGAAGCAGGATATATGCAAAAGGCTATTGAAACGATAGATACGCTCGATTTGCTGGAAGACGGGGGCTGTATTGTAGCAGAACATTCCGCTTTTGAAAAATTGGATGACAGCATAGGTAAGTATCAGAAGGTCAAAGAAAAATGCTATGGGAAAATAGTAATTTCCATTTATAGGCATCCATAAATAATTACAGAGCAGATGTATTTGTTAAATAATGTCGAGCTAAGAGAGCTTGAAAAAGGTTTGAAAAAATATTAAAATATACAAAATAAAATTGAAATAAGAAGATACATTTAGGAGGTATATTATGGGTTTTATTAAGGCATTTGCCGGTGCTATCGGTGGCACATTTGCAGATCAGTGGCTGGATTATTATGGGCCGAGAGGTGGAAGCTCTCCTACTGCGGCAATAGTGCCGGGAGCACTCATGGGTGTTAATGGAAATAGAGGCGAAAATTACAAAGGAAATTATAATATTATTTCTAACGGAAGTAAGGTAATAGTTCCGGAAGGTATGGCGGCTGTAACTGTTCAAGACGGCGCGATTACTAGCATCATAACGGAAGTTGGAGGATTTGAATTCACTTCGGATGAACAACATTCGAAGTCTATTTTTGCCGGAGATTCGATAGTCGATTCATTGGTTAAGGCTTCATGGGAAAAGTTTAAATTTGGCGGGATACCGGGATCACAGCAGCTGTTGTTTTATATAAATCTGAAAGAAATTCCAAATAACAAATTTGGTACTCAGTCAGAAATCTATTGGGACGATGCATTTTTCGGTACGCAAGTTGGAGCTATTACAAGGGGTACTTATACGCTCAAGATAGTAGATCCGATATTGTTCCTAAAAAACTTTGTTCCTGTAAAGTACATCTCGTCAAATGCACCGGAATTTGATTTTGCGGATATGGACAATGAAGCTGGAGAACAACTTTTTAACGAGGTTGTAGGTTGCCTTGCCGCTGCATTTTCAAATTATACAAACGATCCTTCCAAGGGCAATCGAATGGCAAAAATTCAAGGAGATCAGATTGGATTTGCGCAAGCGCTCGGAGAAGCTGTAGAAGCGGCTTATCAGTGGAGAACGTCGCGAGGACTCGAAATTGTAAGAACTGCAATAGTATCTATCGAATACGATGAAGATACTAAGGAATTGATGAAGGATGTAAAAAAATCCGATGCGCTTATGGGTGCACGCGGAGCATCGTTTATGCAGCAGTCTGTTGCCAGAGGATTGCAAAGTGCAGGCGAAAACGGCGGTGGCGCAGCAATGGCGTTCATGGGTATGGGCATGGGAGCTGCTCAAGGCATAATGGGAGGTTTCCAAGCTCAAAATGCGCAACAGCAAAATGTCGGTGCGCAGACACAATCGCCCGAAGCGGATGCAACGGCAAAGTTGATAGAAATGAAAAAAATGCTGGATGCGGGAGTTATTACTCAAGAAGAATTTGATACTGTAAAGAAAAATCTATTGGGAATTTAGAAATATGGACGAGAATATAAATATAGCAGATACGGATAACGAAGCGAAAAACGGCCTTGTTAAGTGCCCAAAGTGCGGTTCTACAGACATTTCGCAAAATATAAACACGACCAAACTTAGATGTAATTTTTGCAGACATGAATTTGAAGCGGAAAGTGTCAGTGATGCGGAAATTTTTTCGCTTCAAGGAGTTTCTGCCAGTTCCGGAGCTGCCAATATTGTACAAGATGCGCAAGATGTGGTTACCTTGAAATGCGAAGGCTGTGGAGCCGAGGTTGTAATTGATACTAAATCATCTACTTCCGCAAGGTGCCACTGGTGCAGAAGCACCCTGTCTATAAATAAGCAGATACCGAACGGTGCCGTGCCGGACGCATTGCTACCGTTTTCGGTAAGTAAACAAGAGGCGGAGAAGCAAATAGCAAAGTTTGTGAACGCGCGAAAGTTTTTCGCTCATCCGACGTTTATTCAGGAATTCGATGAAAGCAATATATGCGGTGTATATTTGCCTTATATGGTGTTGGATGTCAATGCGCATATGGACATGTCGGGGACAGGCGAAGTTTTGGTGAGGGAGTATACTGTAGATAGTGGAGATAATGAAGAAACCCGTTACGATGCAGATGCATATCATATCAGAAGAAATTTTGATATAGGCGTAGACGATTTAACAATAGAAGCAAGTGCGGATAAGCTACATGTAAATGCAAAAGATAAGACAACCAATATTATAAATTCGATAATGCCGTTTGATACGGAAAATCGTGTAAAGTATGATTCCAATTATTTAAAAGGATTCACATCGGAAAAAAGAGATACTAATATTGAACAAATTCGTGGTGTTGCGCACAAGCAAGCGGCGGATATTGCGAGATATTCTGCAAATAACAGCATAACGAGATACAATCGAGGAGTAAGATGGGAGAGAACGGATTTCCAAGTTAAAGGTGAAGCGTGGAAATCTATGTATCTACCGGTTTGGCTGTACAGCTATATGCAAAAGTCCAATGGTAAGAGTGTTTTACATTATGTGGCAGTGAATGGCAGAACAAAGGAAACGATGGGAAGCGTTCCTTTGTATTTCAAAAAACTTTTGGTAGCAACCCTGTTAGTGGAATCGCTAGCGTCATTTCTGGTATTATTTTTGGGGTTGGACATAATTGAGCTTAGTGAAACTATGAGAGATTTAAGGTGGGTGCTACTATTTTGCGGAATCGGATTATTCGTATTTACATACTCAAGGTATCGAAATGCAAACAAGCGGCATATGCATGAAACGGAAACCAAATACAAGGTTATGAACCTTCAAAAGAGTGATGAGTTTAAAGAGCACAGAACAAATTTGCGTAATTCTGTCATTGAAGGCGAAAATACTCGTAGAGTATCAGGAGCATTGAAAGATAACATCCGATAAATAAAATAATTGTTTTAAAATGTAAGATAATGTGTTAAAATATATATTAGATTCATGTTTAGCGAGGATATATTATGAAAGCTCTTTATGCAGGATCTTTCGATCCGCTGACAAACGGGCATTTAGATATTATTACACGGGCATCAAAGCTGTGCGATGAGCTTGTGGTAGGAGTAATCGTCAATCCGTCAAAAAAGCCTATGCTCTCTTTTGAAGAACGCGAAAAGTTGATTTTGGAAGTAACATCTGAATTGCCAAATGTGAAGGTTGGAGTATTTAACGGCCTGCTTGCAGACTATGTTAACGAAGGAAGTTTTGACATTGTTATCAGAGGCCTTAGGGCAACTACGGATTTTGAGATTGAAATGCAAATGGCGCAGATGAATGCACGCCTTTACGCAGAAAAAGTGGAAACCGTATTTTTGATGACTGCGCCTGAGTATTCGTTTGTAAGCTCCAGCATGATAAAAGAAGTTTTTAATTTAGACGGTAATATAGAAGGGTTGGTACCAAAAGAAGTGCTTGCCTTTATGAAAAAGAAAAAACGGAAAACGACCTATAGTTAAGGAGGAAAGCAATGAAGGATGTCTTGGAACTTTTGGAAGAAATAGAGGAGATATTGGAAACAAGTGCTCCCGTTGTGCTGACTACAAAGGTTTGGGTTCAGCCTGAAGAAATACTTGATATCATAAAAGATATTAGATTGCAGCTACCCGATGAAATTCAGCAGGCGCGTTGGATAAAGGATGAGCGTCAGAGGATTTTGGAAAGAACGGATGCGGAATGTCAAGAAAAGCTCGCAGATGCAAAAAGACAGGCGGAAGTGCTCATTGAAAACAGCGATATAGTAGTGCAGTCTAAGCGCAGAGCGGCGGAGCTTATGGCTGTTACTGAGGAAAATTGCAGACAGTTAAAGCTACGAACTTACGAGTACGTAGACAGCATATTGTATAATATGCAGCAGAAGGTTGATGAACTCAATGGCGTGCATTTTACAGATATGTTTAATAAGATTGAAACTACATTCCAAGATGTCGGTGCAACACTCAATGCGAATAGAGCAGAGATTAAAGAGCTGTCATACAAAACACAGATGGGAAGAGATGAAGATATGTAATTAGTGCATTTTGGGCGAGTTTACAAAATCGGAGCCACCGTACAAACGGTTTCCGCATAATAGTGAATATATATTTCCGGCTTTTATATCAAACATTAAAAGAGGATTGTTTTGCAAAGCGGGGGAGCTTGCTTCTTTACTTAAATTAGTGATAAGAGGTAGATCCTCCGCTTTGTTTTTTTTGATTTCTCTTAGCAGGAACCTTGCTGATTTGTTGAAAGCCAGTATGCGCGCGTAGTACAAGTCGTTTTCAGTGAGCTGCGCCATATTTTCTTTGGTAAGTCCTAAAAGTATGTGAGATAAAATTCTATTGATTCGACTTTTTGCATAGCGCTTTGAGTAAAGGGACTCTTTTAGTTCGGAAAGGGACGCAGATTGCGAAAAATAGTGGCATATACGATTTTCAATTCCCTCGGTTACAGAAAAAATGCTTGGTAAAGCGGACTCATTGTTTAAAATAATAGCGCCCAGTGCCGTAAAATAGCGCTCGTCAATTTGGCTTAGATATTCAAAGGAAAGAGTGGATATTGCCGAAAAAGTAGAAGCAGGTACATGATTTTCAATATCTTTAATACTGCGGGTTTTATTTTCCGACTTTAGAAGTGTTCTGATTGCGGTAGCGGAAAGAAAATTACTCGAAGATACAGTGCTTGAATTAAAAGAAGAACCCTCGCGCTTTATGGTGAAAGGTGTAATGCTGCTATTTGTCAGCTTAAGCTGTCTTAGATATTCGATTGCAAGGATATCGTTTGAATTAAGCATAAGATTTGCATATTTTTCGCCGACTATTTCCTGTAAGGCATTTTTGCGAGCTTCAAAGTGCGAAATTCCGTTTTTTGAAAACTCTTTAATCTTAGCGGAAATTTGAGAATCTTCATTTACCAAAAGCGTAGACAGTGCTTGAAGCTCGTCTAAGTTTCCGCTTTCGCTTCCGAATACCAAGTGCGTTATTACGCCGAGCCTGTTTAAAATTTCGACAGAGCCTTTCGCGAAATATTCACTATTGTTGCAAGCAAAAGCAGCAGGTAGCTCCAATATCAAATCAAGACCGCAACTGACGGCTATGGAAGCCCGTTCCCATTTGGATAAGAGCGCGGGTTCTCCTCTTTGGGTGAAGTTACCGCTCATAATTGCTATGCAAAAATCGGGGTTGATTGCTTTTTTAGCTTCATTTATTTGATAGATATGCCCGTTGTGCATAGGGTTGTACTCTGCTATTATTGCTAAGACTTTCATTTACAACTCCTAAAAGTTTATAGTTTTACTGCGAATTCCTACATTTAATATCAAACCGAGTGCTATCATGTTTGCAACTATTGATGAACCGCCGTAACTCAAAAATGGTAAAGTTATACCGGTAACGGGCATAATACCCATAGTCATTGCGATATTTTCAAAAATTTGAAACGCAAACATCCCTATGAATCCTACGGCGATAAGTGAGCCTTGTTCGTCTTTAGCATTCCAAGCTATATTGCAGATTCTAAAAAGAAAAACAGTATATAAAATTATTACTATTGCGCCTGCAATCAATCCCATTTCTTCAACGAGTACAGAATAAATAAAATCGGATTTTTGTACGGGTACAAAGCCGAGTTCTTTTTGTGTACCTGCAAACAGACCTTTGCCGGTAATACCGCCGGAGCCTATTGCAATTTTTGATTGCAGAACATGATAATTACCCGGAAGAGAAGTGTTTTCGGGGTGTAAAAATGCATCTATTCTGTCTTTTTGGTGAGATGCCATAAGCCTATATACAATCGGTAGCGAAATCGCAAATGCAGCTGTAAATTTGCCTAAAATTTTGTAATCTATACCTGCGTAGAAAATCATTGCCAGCCAAATCATACAAAAGACGATAGCGTTTCCCAAATCGTCCTTTAGTACTATCAGAATGAACGGTGCAGCATATAATGCCGCTTTGATAACACCTTGATATGTCTTAAGAGAATTTATATTTTTAGGTAAGTATATGGACAGAAGTATTACAAATGCAATTTTGACTATTTCCGATGGTTGGAAAGTCATAAAATGAAGGTTTATCCAAGCCTGTGCCCCGTATTGCTCGATTCCGAGACCGGGGATGTAAACTGTAAGCAAGGTCAAAATGGAACATATGTAAAGCGGTTTTTCAAAATTTGTAAATATCTTATAGTCTATCGTAAGGACAAATGCTATTGCTATAAATCCGATTATAAACGCGATTGATTGCATTTTTACAAAACTGTCCAGTACGAAAGTATGTTTTTTTGCAGTGCTGCTTATCAGTGTAATCCCAATAATTGCAAATATAAGGGGCAGCGCTAATAGTGATTTATCTATATTTTTAAATAAACTTAAAAAATATTTCATATTTCTGTCTTTTACCTTTCGTTCATCTTGACATATACTTGTAATAAATATTATAATAGAAAGGCAATATTATATCAATGATGAATTACTTTAATATACAACTTATTTTATAGAAGATTTTGGGAATATATTTAGGTTAAGAAAAGAGGTAGTCGGAGTGTATAAAAATATTGATTAAATTTTAAAATATTGGAGGAACATAAATCTAATGAATATCGGAATAATAGCATTGGTATGTCTTGTCGCTGTTGCGGCAGGTGTACTGATTGGATATATTGCAAGAAAAGCAAGTGCTGAAAAAACAATCGGCAGTGCTGAACTTGCTGCCAAAAACATAATGCTCGATGCTGAAAACAAGGCGGAAACATTGAAGAAGGAAATAGCTCTTGAAGCTAAGGAAGATGCAATCAGAGTTCGCAAAGACCTCGAAAGCGAAGTGAAGGAAAGAAGGGCTGAATTACAGAAATCTGAAAGAAGACTTATTCAAAAAGAGGAATCGCTTGATAAGAAAATAGAAAATATTGAGAAAAAAGAAGAAAATATAGCAAAAAAAGAAAATGAGTTGCTCGAAAAAAATAAAGAAATCGACGGATTTTTAGAGAAGCAAAGAGCGGAGCTGGAAAAAGTATCCGGATATACAGCAGAGGAAGCAAAGAAGCTGCTCCTTGAAAATATCGAAAAGGATGTAAGAGTTGAAGCATCTACGGTGATTAGAGAGATTGAAAGCAAAGCAAGAGAAGAAGCCGATCAGAAGGCAAAGGAAATTATTACAGGGGCTATACAGCGATGTGCAGCCGATCAGGTCGCTGAGACTACGGTTTCGGTTGTGCCTCTTCCAAACGATGATATGAAAGGCAGAATCATCGGTAGAGAAGGAAGAAATATTAGAGCGATAGAAACATTGACAGGAGTCGATTTAATTATAGACGATACGCCGGAAGCGGTAATACTTTCCGCGTTCAGTGAAGTCAAAAGAGAAATTGCCAGAATCGCACTTGAAAAGCTGATTACTGATGGAAGAATTCACCCGTCCAGAATTGAGGAAATGGTCGAAAAGGCTGAAAAGGAAGTTAATGCAAGTATGAAAGCGGCAGGCGAACAGGCAACCTTTGAGGTCGGAATACACAATTTCCACCCGGAGATTATTAAGTTGCTAGGACGACTTAAGTATAGAACTTCTTATGGTCAAAATGTACTTAGGCACTCGATTGAGGTGGCGCATCTTGCAGGGCTTATGGCGAGCGAGCTTGGATTAAATGCAAAGCTGGCAAAGAGAGCGGGACTTGTTCACGATATCGGAAAAGCGCTCGATCACGACGGCGTTGAAGGAACTCATGTTGATATTGGTATAGACGTACTTAGAAAGTACAAAGAAACAGAGGCTGTAATAGATGCTATGGCTGCTCATCACGGCGATTACGAAGCGAAAAGCATGGAGGCGGTGCTTGTAACGGCAGCGGATGCGCTTTCGGCGGCAAGACCGGGAGCTAGAAAAGAGAGTCTGGATGCGTTTATAAAGAGGCTTCAAAAACTGGAAGAAATAGCGGTTACGACACCGGGAGTAGAGAAAGCATATGCTATACAGGCAGGTAGAGAGATAAGAATAATAGCAAATCCGACAAATGTGAAAGATGATGAAGTTGCATACTTAGCTAGAGAAATTGCCAAGAAGGTAGAAAGTGAGCTTCAGTATCCGGGACAAATAAAGGTAAATGTTGTTAGGGAAACTCGAGCGGTTGAGTTCGCAAAATAATATTAAAGACTCTGTAAAGGCAATTTGCAGAGTCTTTCTTGCGTATGAGGGTGAACTTGAATTTCGGGAGAAAGTGTAATTAGAGGGAAATAAAATGCAGATATATTTGGATAACAGCGCAACTACGAAACCGTATGCGGAGGTTGTTGATTTAATGGCGGAAAATATGACGAGTAATTTCGGGAATCCGTCGTCGCTTCACAATCTCGGATTTTCTGCGGAACAAGCTGTCAAGAAAGCAAGGACACAGCTTGCAGGTTTGATGAAGATAAGCGAAAAAGAATTATTTTTTACATCGGGCGGCAGCGAAGCCAATACAACGGCTATACTGGGCGCGGCTTATGCCAGAAAAAAGGAAGGGAACAAAATCATCACGACTAAAATCGAGCATCCAAGTGTACTTGAGGTGATGAAAAAACTCGAAAAAGAAGGTTTTGATATCGTTATGCTCGATGTGGATGATGTAGGTGCAATTTCCATAAAAGATTTGGAAAGAGAGATAGATGACAACACGATTTTGATTTCTGTAATGGCTGTAAACAACGAAATCGGAACTATTCAGCCGATATCTGAAATTGCTAAATTAAAAGAAGATTACAACAAGAAGCATGAAAAGCGCATAATATTTCATAGCGACTTTGTGCAAGCTCTTGCCAAGGTGGATATCTCAACTGCAAATGTAGATATAATAACGGTTTCGGGGCATAAGATACACGCTCCAAAAGGTATTGGAGCTATATTTGTACGCAGTGGTATAGCTATCGCACCTTTGATACTGGGCGGCGGTCAGGAGTCGGGGTTCAGATCCGGAACCGAGAATGTACCCGCAATCGTAGGGTTCGGCAAAGCTGCGGAAATTGCTGCGCAAAATATGGAAGCAAGGACAAGCCATATTGAAAAAATGAGAAAACGCTTGCTTGACGGAATAATGCAAAATATCGAAAATATTAAAATAAACGGTTCGCATATTGCGACGAGGACGTTTACACAAGGAAATTCCGTAAGCTCGATACTTAATGTTTCATTTTTGGGAGTAAGAGCTGAGGTGCTCCTACATACGCTGGAGCAACTCGATATATATGTTTCTACAGGCTCAGCTTGTTCTTCACATTCAAAGCAAAAAAGCCATGTGCTTTCAGCTATTGGGCTTAGCGAAAGAGAAATAGAGGGAGCTATAAGATTCAGTTTATCGGAATTTAACAGCGAAGAAGAAATAGATTTTACACTTGAGAAATTGATTGAAGCGGTAGATAAGATAAGGCGCTTGGGATCGTTTAGGTAAGAGGATAAAGTATTATGAATGAAGAAAGAGTTTTTATAGTAAGAGCAGGGGAAGTTGCGCTCAAAGGTATGAACAAGCCGTATTTTGAACGTGTACTTGCTCAAAGAATAAAGAAAAATTTAAATTCCATCGGCGAATTTGATGTAAAAAGAAGCGAAGGCCTTATATTTGTAAGAACATTTGAAACTACAAGCAATGATGAAATAATAAAGCAGATTTTAAAAGTGTTCGGTGTTGCATCCGTAAGTCCGGCACTTGAAGTTGAAAGCGATATGCAAGAAATAGGAGAGGCAGCAGTTGCTTTTATGGAGAAGCGTATTAAAGATGACGGTATCAAGACTTTCAAGGTAAAAGCAAAAAGAGCGGACAAAGAATTTCCTATTGAATCGCCTGAGATTGGTAGAATAATCGGAGCAAAGGTACTGATAGGCTGTAAGGTTCTAAAGGTAGATGTGCATAGTCCGGATGTGCTTCTATTTGTTGATGTGCGAAAAGGTAAATCATATATATATGAGCAGAAAGTATCGGGATTCGGCGGCCTGCCGCTCGGAACGAACGGCAAAGGACTTGTGCTCCTTTCCGGCGGTATAGACTCGCCGGTGGCCGCCTTCTTGATGGCAAAGCGCGGAATGTTACTTGAAGCTGTGCATTTCCATTCCTATCCTTATACCAGCCATAGGGCGCAGCAAAAGGTCGAGGAATTGGCGGAAATCATAGCGGGATATGCAGGCAGATTCAAAATGCATATTGTTAATTTGCTGCCTATACAAGAAGCTATAGTTAAAAATTGCAAGGAAGAGGAAACGACTATATTGGTAAGGCGTTTTATGATGCGCATTGCTGAGAAAATCGCGCTTCAAACAAAATGTATGATGCTTATAACAGGTGAAAACTTGGGGCAGGTTGCAAGCCAGACGGCAGAAGCACTTGTAGTAACGGACGCCAGCGTAACATTGCCTGTTATGCGACCTTTGATTGCACTTGATAAGGTGGATATAATTGAAAAAGCAAAAGAAATAGAAACATTCGAAACCTCGATAGAACCATATGAGGATTGTTGTACGGTATTTTTGCCGAAGCATCCGCTTACCAAACCGAAACTTGAAAGGATAATAAAGTCGGAAGAAGCGTTGGATGTAGAGGCTTTGATTGAGGCTGCAATCGCATCGAAAGAAGAGATAAATATTTACCCAAGAAAAAAATAAAAAAAATTTTCAAAAAAAGTATTGACAAATAACTTTAATGGTGGTAAATTTATAATATCGTTAGCACTCAACGACATAGAGTGCTAACAAAACACCAAACAAGGAGAGGAGGTGTAGTATGAGTTATGGATTTAAGTGAACGGAAGCTGCAAATATTGCAAGCTATCATCGGAGACTTCATAAAAACAGGTGAACCTGTCGGATCAAGAGCATTATCGAAAAAGTATAATTTGGGCGTAAGTCCTGCGACTATCAGAAATGAGATGTCGGATTTGGAGGATATGGGATACCTTTCTCATATACACACTTCGTCCGGTAGGGTTCCGTCGGATAAAGCATATAGGCTTTATGTGAATGAACTTATGGAGAAAAGAGAACTTTCGACAGAAGAAAAAAGGGCAATATCGCAAAAATTGCAAAGCAACATCGTAGAGTTTGAACAAACGATTAGGCATGCTGCGAGTCTGCTTTCTGAAATTACCAATCTCACATCGTTCGCACTGACACCGAATCAGCAGGAGGACAGGCTAAAGTATATAAATGTACTGCCGGTAGATGAAGATACGGTTGTGATGATGATAGTAGCGGAAAGCGGTAAAGTTTCAAACACGACTTTAAAGCTGACAGTTCCATATACTGAGGAAGGACTTGAGCTTCTTTCAAAAAATTTGACCTATAATTTTAGAGGCAAAACGGTAAGCGAAGTCATGACAGCAGATATAATCGAAAATTTTGAAACGGATATCGTGGCAATGAATGCACTTGCAAAGAATATAATGCCGAATTTTGTGAGGACGCTCGAAAGCATGCTGAATGTCAACTTGTATATGGACGGGCTTAAGAATATATTTTCTATACCGGAGTATACAAATATTGATAAGGCTAGAGAATTTTTGGAAATACTCGACAAAAAAGAAGATTTCACAAAAAAACTTATCAATAGGGACGGCGGAGTGATAATCACAATCGGTGAGGAAAATTCCGACGATTTAATGCAAGATTGCAGCCTTATAACGGCAAGCTACCATGTTGACGGCAAGCTGGTAGGCAAAATCGGTGTAATAGGCCCTACGAGAATGAAATACGACGAAGTTACTTCCGTGATAGAGTATATGACCGAGAATTTGAACAATACATTTAGACTATCAGGAAATACGCAATTTGAACAATTTGATGATGATTTATGACAAATTTATCGGTGATGAAAGGAAGTTTTGATGAAGGAAAACAATACACAAGAAGAAATAAAGGATGAAATTTGCGAAGAAGAGGCAGTGAAAAGTGAAGAAACTGCTGACGAAGCAGAAATTGAATCTGATGTAAAAGAAGAAAAACAGGAGGATGAAGATAGCAAGTATTTGAGATTACTTGCAGATTTTCAAAACTACAAAAAAAGAGTAGAAAAGGAGAAAAGCGATATCTACACCTTTGCAAATGAAAAGTTGGCGAAGGAGCTTCTCACAATTTTGGATAATTTTGAACGCGCGCTGGAAAGCGAGTGTCAAGATGAAAAATACAAAGACGGCATGGCTAATATCTTCAAACTGTTTTGGGATATATTAAAAAAGAACGGACTTGAAGAAATAGAGTCTTTGGGAATCGATTTCGATCCTAATCTCCATGCGGCTGTCGCAGTCGAAGACAGCGACGAATACGAAAGCGGAAAGGTGTGCTTCGTATTACAAAAAGGATATAAGTTAAATGGAAAGGTAATAAGAGCAGCTATGGTAAAGGTTGCAAATTAGGAGGTAATGAAAATGGGAAAAGTAATAGGAATTGACTTAGGAACAACAAACTCGTGCGTAGCGGTACTAGAAGGAGGAGAACCTGTAGTAATCGCAAATGCGGAAGGAAATAGAACTACACCGTCGGTAGTGGGATTTACAAAAGGTGGAGAAAGATTGGTTGGAGAAACTGCTAAAAGACAGGCGATAACCAATCCTGATAGAACTATATCTTCTATCAAAACACACATGGGTACAAATTACAAGGTAGAAATAGACGGAAAGAGCTACACACCACAGGATATTTCCGCTATGATACTTTCAAAGCTGAAAGCGGATGCTGAGAGCTATTTGGGACAAAAGGTAACAGAAGCTGTAATTACAGTACCTGCATACTTTACAGACTCTCAAAAACAGGCAACTAAGGACGCAGGAAAAATCGCAGGACTTGAGGTTAAGAGAATAATAAACGAGCCTACGGCTGCATCTCTTGCATACGGACTTGATAAAGACACTGAACACCATAAGATTTTGGTATATGACCTTGGTGGCGGTACATTCGACGTATCTATACTGGATTTAGGGGATGGAGTATTTGAGGTACTTGCTACAAATGGAGATACAAAGCTCGGTGGAGATAATTTCGATAAGGTCCTGATTGACTATATGGCAGATACATTCGCAAAAGAGCACGGCATCGATCTAAGAAACGACAAAATGGCGCATCAACGATTGAAAGAAGCGGCAGAAAAGGCAAAGAAAGAGCTTTCAAGTGCGCAGACGGCAAATGTAAATCTTCCGTTCATTACAGTAACGGCAGAAGGACCGCTACATATGGATATGGATATTACAAGAGCTAAGTTCGAGCAGCTTACTGCCGATTTGGTAAACAGAACTATCGAACCTATGAAAAAGGCTATGGCTGATGCGAAGGTTACAAACGATGATATAGCAAAGGTAATATTGGTAGGAGGTTCTACAAGAATCCCTGCAGTACAAGAAGCTGTTAAGAAAGTAACAGGTAAAGAACCTTTCAAAGGCATAAACCCTGATGAATGCGTTGCGATCGGTGCGGCTATACAGGCGGGAGTATTGACGGGAGAAGTAAACGATGTGCTTTTGCTTGATGTAACACCGCTTTCACTATCAATCGAAACATTGGGCGGAGTTGCAACAAAGCTAATCGAAAGAAATACTACTATTCCTACAAAGAAGAGTCAGGTATTCTCAACAGCTGCAGACAATCAAACAGCGGTAGACATTCACGTAATGCAAGGTGAAAGAGAGATGGCGTCAGGAAATACAACACTTGGACGCTTCCAACTAACCGGAATTCCACCTGCACCTCGTGGAATACCACAGATTGAGGTTACTTTTGATATAGACTCAAACGGTATAGTAAATGTAAGTGCAAAAGACCTTGGAACAGGTAAGGAGCAAAGAATCACTATCACATCTTCAAATACGCTTTCAGAGGAAGAAATCAATGCTAAGGTAAAAGAAGCTGCGCAGTATGCGGAAGAAGATAAGAAAAAGAAAGAGGAAATTGAAGTTAAAAATAGGGCGGAAAGTCTTGTTTACGAAACTGAAAAGAACTTGGCAAACTTGGAAGGCTCAATATCCGAAGACGAAAAAAGCGGCATAAACGAAGCAAAAGATGAACTTAAAAAGGCGCTTGAAGGAAACGATATAGACGATATTAAGGCAAAGACCGAAAAGCTGACTGAAAAGTTCCATACGATATCGGCTAAGCTATACGAGCAGGCTCAGCAAGCGCAGCAGGCTCAGGCGGCAGGCGGATTCGAACAGGGCAGTGCTTCGGGAGCGCAAAGTGAAGGACCTAAGCACGACAATGTAGTTGATGCTGATTATGAAGTAGTTGATTAAGAAGAATTGAAAGATGGCAAATAAGCGAGATTATTATGAAGTGCTGGGTGTTGCCAAAGGAGCCAGCGACAGCGAAATCAAAAGCGCGTTTCGAAAGCTGGCTATGAAGTACCATCCGGACAAGAATCCGAACAACAAGGGGGCGGAGGAAAAGTTTAAAGAAATAAACGAAGCATACGCAGTCCTCTCGGATTCGGAGAAAAAAAGTAAGTATGATAAATACGGACATGCAGGGGTAGATCCAAATGCCGGCTCTGGAGGAGGGGCCGGCTTTGGAGGATTTAGCGGCGGCGGATTTTCCGGTATGGAGGATATCTTCGATATGTTTGGAGATATGTTCGGTGGCGGATTTTCGAGCGGCAGACGAAGCAGGAATACGCCTACTAAAGGTAGAGATTTGCAGCAGGAAGTTGTTATCGAATTTAATGAAGCGGCATTCGGCGTGAAGAAAGAAATTCGATTGAATAAGTATGTAAGCTGCGGAAAATGCCATGGAAGCGGAGCTGCGGAAGGTACATCAAAGAAAACTTGCCCGCAATGTAACGGTACGGGCGAGGTACGCACTACACAACGAACTGTACTTGGGACATTCCAAAGCGTAAGTGCTTGTCCGAACTGCCATGGTAGCGGCAGTGTCATCGAAACACCTTGCTCTGAATGCGGCGGCAGCGGAAAAATCAAAAAGACCGTGAAGCTGAACATAGAAATACCTGCAGGAGTCGATACGGGTTCTGTAATATCTATAAAAGGACAAGGAGAACCGAGCTCAAACGGAGGCCCTAACGGAGATTTATATATCGTCGTTAGAGTTAAGCCGCATAAACTGTTCAAAAGAGACGGGCAGGATTTGTGGATAGACTACCCGATAAGCTATGCGCAGGCGGCAATCGGAGATGAGCTTAAAGTGCCGACACTTACAGAAACGGTTGCATACAAAGTGCCTGCGGGAACGCAAAGCGGTACGGTATTCAGGCTAAAAGGAAAAGGCGTAAAGGGAATACGAACTTCTAAAGTCGGAGATTTATATGTTCGTGTAAACATTGAAATTCCTACTAAACTGAGTGCCGACCAAAAGAAGAAACTCAAAGCGTTTGAGGATTCGCTTGGTGATGAGAATTTCGGAAAGAAAAAGAATTTCTTTGAAATTATGAGGGAATTGTTCAAATGAAGCTCTCCTTAAGAACCAAAACAGCATATGGAATAATGTCGATAGCAGATCAATGCTTGTATTTTCTGTTTGGCACATTTTTCCTGTTCTTTGCAACGACAGTGGTGGGACTTGCTCCGACAGTGGCAGGTTTCATCGCTGCTTTTGGTGCTATTTGGGATTCTGTATGTTCTGCATTGATAGGGCGTATTTCGGACAATGTTCGCTCAAATTTCGGAAAGCGGCGAATTTTTATAATGCTTTCTGCAATTCCTATGGGAATTTTTACGGTTCTGCTGTTTACAAAAATCAGTGGAAGCGAGTCGATAAAAAACATTTATTATTTTGTGGTAACCCTCCTTTTTTGGACGGGTTTTTCGTCGTTTTTCATACCTTTGCTTGCGTGGGGGGCGGAGCTTAGCGAAGATTATAATGAACGCGTAAAGTTAAGAGGCTTCGCGTATGCCGGAAACACATTGGGAATGGCGATAGGAGCTGTTCTGCCATCTATTTTGGTGGAAAAATTCGAAATGCTCGGCAGTGATGCCTGCAAGGCTTGGCAGCTTACCGCAGCCTTAATTGCCGCAATAGTAGTAACGGTTTTGATTGTAGGAAGCGCAGCTATAAATTCCAAAGGAGAGTTCGCAGAGGACAATTCCGGATATAATGACGGAGTTTTAAAATCGTTTGCTACGCTAAAAAGATTGATGCCGTTTAATTGCCTGGTCGTTGCGGCGGTAACATATTTAATAGCAAATACTATATTTGTGGCTGATAGACTTTATTATTACACCTACAATATGGGACTTTCTGGGGCACAAATAAGTATATTGATGGCGGTGGAGCCGTTTGCGGGATTTATATTCCTGCCCATACTTTCAGCTCTTAGTAAAAAATACGATAAGCGAACGCAGTTTGTTGTAGGAATGGGAATTTGCGGCGCGATGATGATTGTGTTACATATAGTTGGAGTTAAAGATTTTTTGAGTGCGGCACTTATGCTCATGGCATTCGGACTTGGCGCAGTATGTTATTGGCAGATGATGCCTGCAATGTTTTACGATATATGCGAGCTTGATGAGCTTGTGAACGGAATTCAGCGGCAGGGTGCAATAGTTTCGTTTCAGGCTATCGCAGAATCGACATCGGAGGCATTCGGACTTTTGATGCTCGGACAAATGCTTAAATATTCAAAGTTTGACGGTGCGGTACATATTCAAAGCACACTTACTTTGGATTGGCTGAAAAACGCTTTTACGCTTATACCGGGAGTATTTATGATAATATCGGCAATCATGGTATATAGGTATCCGATTACAGAAAAGGTATTTGATGAAATACTGGAATTGCTGAATAAAAAGAGAAACGGGGAAACGGATGTTGATACTTCCCGTATGTTTAAAATTTGTAGAATAAGAGGTAAATAATGGATTATACGCAGATTACGCTTACGGTATTACCGGAAAAATTGGAATACTTGGTTAATGAGCTTTATGCAATGGACATATTTGAACTTGCTATAGAAGATCCGAGCGATGTAGATTTGCTTATGAATAAAAAAGAAGCGTATGAGTGGGATTATATAGATGCTAAGTTGCTACAAAAAAGTGAGTATGCGAAGGTGCATGTGTATGTGAGCAAAGACGAAGCCGGCCTTTTAACTTTAAGCAAAATAGAAAGTATCTTGAATGAAAGTACATTTGAAGATGTTAAAATGTTAAGCAAGCAGGTAAATGAAGCTGACTGGAAAGATGTTTGGAAGGAATTTTTTAAACCTGCCAGAATTACAGACAAAATTACGATTAAACCGAGCTGGGAAGAATACAAAAAGGTAGATGAAAACGAGCTGGTAATCAACATTGATCCGGGTATGGCTTTTGGAACGGGCACGCATGAAACAACTACGCTGTGTATAAAATTGCTTGAAAAATATGCGCATTCAAAGAGCGTGCTCGATGTAGGAACGGGTAGCGGTATTCTTTCGATCGCAGCTAAAAAGCTCGGTATAAAAAGCGTTTTGGCAGTGGATATAGATGATGTATGTGTCGAAATAGCAAAGGAAAATCTAAAGCTGAACGGAATTTGCGATGTCAGCGTAATTCAGGGAGATTTGACAAAAGGACTTGATGTAAAGGTAGATTTGGTGGTTGCAAATCTGATGGCGGATTTAGTAATGTTTCTTGCCAAAAGCGTCAAAGAACATTTGAATACGGACGGGGTTTTTATAAGCTCAGGGATATTGATTGAAAAGGAAGAGCAGGTAATAGACGAGCTTCAAAAAAACGGTTTTGAGATAATTGAAATTTTAGAACAGGGAGAATGGTGCGCAATAGCGGCAAGGAGTAAAGTTGAATAGATTTTTTGTAAAAAGGGAAGATATAACGGGCGACAAAATTTTTATTACTGATAGGGAAGATGTGCATCACATCGTGAAAGTTTTGCGCTTAAAGAGAAACGATAAAATCGAAATCTCGGATGGTATCGAAAATGAGTATATTGCGGAAATTTTAGAAGCGACATCGGATATGGTCGTGTGCGAAATTTTTGAAAAATTATCGGAAGGTAGAGAACCGAAAGTTGAGATTACGCTCGTTCAGGGGCTTCCAAAGCAGGGAAAAATGGAGCTTATAGTGCAAAAGGCGGTTGAACTTGGAGTAGGTACGCTAATACCTTGCATATTTAGGCGTTCAATCAATTCGGATAGCGAAAAAGCTAACAAAAAGACGGATAGGTGGCAAAAAATAGCCAAAGAAGCGGCGCAGCAAAGTAAAAGGAAAATAATTCCTAAGGTTGAAAATTGTGAGGATATGAAGTCGCTTATCGGGAAGCTCGATGAGTTTGATTTAGTCTTGCTGGCTTATGAGGATGAAAGAAAAGCAAGTATAAAGAGTGAGCTTAGGGCAAATCGCATTTCTCCCCAAAAAGTAGCGGTAATAATAGGACCGGAAGGCGGATTTGAAATTGAAGAGGTCGAAATGCTAAAAAAAGCGGGTGCGATTTCCGTGAGTCTCGGGAAAGCGATTTTGAGGACCGAAACAGCAGGCATTGCAGCGATTTCGATGGTAATTTACGCTCTGGACATGTAGTTTATAAAGGAGTTTATATGCAAAATGCAATCGATAAAATCAGTTACAAAATAGAAGAAACAAGCGATTATTTGCAACTTAAGTATTTTTACTATGCAAACGATTTGGAGATAGATTTGGAAGACGAGGAGCTTCCGCCTATAATAAAAAATTGGAGGGCGATTAGAAGCGACGGTGAGCTTATTGGCGGCATCACGCTGGGGTTTAGAGAAGGCGAGTATATCATCGACGGAATCGCAGTGGATAAGCGGTATAGAAAGGGAAATCTCGGAAGGGAGCTTTTGAATACAGCGATTGACGAAATAAAACGGAGAAACGGTAATTTGCTTTATCTTGTAGCGAGGGCACCTAAGTTTTTTGCAAAGCAGGGATTTGTGAGTATACAAAGGACCGAAAGTCCTGAATTTTTTGAATGTTACACTTGTCCGCAGTACCAAAATACGTGTTTCCCTGAAGTAATGCGCTTTGAAATATGATTGTAAAGCAGGAAAATGTTTTAAGTTTCAGGGAAAAGGGTATATTGGAAGCAATGACAAAATGAGCGTAATATTTAAATGTATTTATAAATTAGGAGAAAAATGGAATCAAAACCATCTATTAGAACAAAAATTAGAGAATTTCTGCTGCTCAGAACTCTACATTCCAAATTAATCCTTATCTATTTGATATTTTCTATAGGCTTATTCATATTTATAAATTTGGCAGTGATGTCGGTTGTTACTAATCTGGAAGAAACTATGATGCTGAGAAGGCTTCACTCGGATGTAGTATATTTGGAAGATTTGCTAAGCAAGGATGATTCCGCAAGGTGGAGAATAGAAAATGATAAGATATATTACGGTAATCTGTTAATTGGCGACGGCACCGAACAAAACGCTAATCTTGCCCCTTTTTTTGAGCTTGAAAGAAAGACGGGGACGTTTTCGTATGTATTTATGCTCGACGAAGACGCTGAGCTTTCTTATGTAAAGGCAACTGCGAGTTCGGCAGGGTATGCCGAGGGACATTATCTGCGTGTAGCGGGGAGCACGAAAAGCCCCGAGGGCGAATCTATTGTAGGAACTTATATCGCCAAAAATGTGGCAGATTCACTTGACAAGAACTGGATTTACTCGGGAGAAGCCGTTGTTGCGGGAAGGAGGATTTACTGCCTTTACAATGCTTTGTTCGATGCGCAGGGAAATATAGTCGGAGCGATGGTTGTAGGCAGAAATATAACTGAACTTCAGGCGCAGATAAAATCTTCGGTAAATAAAATATCGTATGCAACTTTGTTTGCGATAATTATTTCAGGATTTTTTATGGTATTGATAACCCTGAAATGGACATCGGCGATTAAGATAATAGTTAGATATTTGAAGCAAATAGAAAGCGGTAATCTGCCGGAAAAGCCTCTGAAACTCAATACAAGGGATGAGATGAGCCTGATTGCCGACAGCATAAATCAGATGCTGATATCGCTGGAGGAAACCACCAGTTTACGCAAGAAGTCCGAAACGGATGCACTTACGAATCTGCCGAACAGAGCGGCTTTCTATACGTATACGCAGAGTCTTTATGGTAAATTGCTTGAAACGCCGCAAACTTTTGCACTTGAGATATTGGATATCGACTTTTTCAAACAGTACAACGACAATTACGGACATTCGGCAGGAGATACGTGTTTACAAATGGTAGCCGGTGAAATGCGTGCAATTGCCGCGGAAAGCGAAAATATATTCCCATGTAGATACGGTGGAGATGAATTTGTAATAATTTATACAGGTTATTCAAAATCTGAAATTCACGATATGGTGGCGACACTTAAAGGTAGAGTACTTAGCTGTAATATTGAACATGAGTTTTCGAAAATTTCGGATGTTGTTACTGTAACACAGGGAGTTTGCTTCGGATTGTTCGACGGATCTTCCAGTATCGAAGACTATTTCGAAAAAGCCGATCAGGCGCTTTACGAGGTCAAGAAAGTAACGAGAAACGATTTCAATATAGTGAGTATTGATGATGAGAACATTCAGCACATAGTTAAGGTGCGATAATACTATAAACTCAAAATAAGTGCGGAGGGTGTATGCTCTCCGCACTTATTTTGTGAGTATTATGTGAAAGTAGGATTTTAGCCTTTTCAAATGTTAGAAAATTTGGTACAATAAGTTGTTAAGAATGAATTATAGGAGGCTATATGCTCAAATTTACCATAGCAATAGTAGTGTTGATATTGTTATCTGCATATTTTTCGGCCACGGAAACAGCATTTACATCTTTGAACAAGCTAAGAATCAAAAAACAGGCATCAAATGGAGATATGCAGGCAAAATTGGTGTTGAAACTTGTGGAAAATTACGGCAATGTCTTGACTACGGTTTTGATTGGCAACAATATAGTAAATATTACTATGACATCTATAGCGACAGTATTGTTTGTAAAATTGTACGGAACATACGGACCTACGGTTTCAACTGTTGTAATAACACTTGCGGTATTGATTTTCGGAGAGATAACGCCGAAGAGTCTGGCAAAGGATAATCCTGAAAAATTCTCTATGTTTGCGGCTCCTTTACTGAATTTTTTTGTGATTATATTCAAACCGATTACGGCATTGTTTATATATTGGAAGCAGTTTACGATGTGGCTTTTCAGAACAAGTGCAGATTCGGGGATTACGGATGATGAGCTTATCACAATGGTAGAGGAAGCTGAAACCGAAGGAACAATAGATGAGGAAAGAAGCGAGCTTATACAAAATGCGATAGAGTTTAACGAGCTTGAAGCGTACGATGTGCTTACTCCGAGAGTGGATGTCGAAGCCGTAGAGGTAGATGAGGACAGGGCTGAAATTGCGAAACTGTTTTTGGAAACAGGATTTTCAAGGTTGCCGGTTTACGAAGAAAATATGGATAAAATTATAGGAGTTCTACATCAAAAGGATTTTCATAATTTTATACTTGGAGAAAATCATGATCTGCGAGATTATATAATGCCGGTCGTATTTACACCGGGTTCTGTAAAAATTGCGCAGCTTTTAAAACGTTTAAAAAATGCCAAGAGTCATATAGCCATAGTAATTGATGAATATGGAGGAACTGAAGGAATCGTAACAATGGAAGATATAATCGAGGAGCTTGTGGGAGAAATATTCGATGAACATGACCTTACGATATCAAAGGATATACTTCAAATTTACGACGGAAGCTATCGTGTTCAAGGCGCGACCAGCGTGGAAAAAATGTTCGACTTTTTCAATGTTAAGGAAGAAGAGCTTAGCATAAGTACAGTGAACGGCTGGGTTGGTGTGCATTTGGACAAACTGCCGCAAGTAGGCGACAGCTTTGAATATGAAAATCTGTTTGTAAAAGTAATGAAATCCGACGGAAAAAAGGCTATCGAAATAAATGTTAGAGTATTGGATAAAAGTGAAGATAAAGAAGATACAAAATAAAGAGAGGTAAAAAATGGGGTTGATGGAAATGATCTTTGGCGATTTGAACGTCAAGGAAGTGAAAAAAATTGAAAAAATTGTGGATAAGGTAGAAAGTTACGATGAACAGATGCAGCAACTTTCGGATGATGAGCTTCGTGCTAAAACGCAGGAGTTTAAGGATAGATACAAGCAAGGAGAAACCTTAGATGATTTGCTGCCGGAAGCATTTGCAGTATGTAGAGAAGGTGCTGTAAGAAGCCTCGGAATGAAGCATTTTAGAGTACAACTGATAGGCGGTGTGGCGCTTCATCAAGGCCGCATAGCGGAAATGAAAACAGGTGAAGGTAAGACTTTGGTTGCTACGCTTGCTGCTTATTTGAACGCTCTTAGCGGAGAAGGAGTTCATGTCGTAACAGTCAACGATTATCTTGCAAAGCGAGACATGGAATGGATGGGTAAGCTCTACACATTTTTGGGGCTTACAGTAGGTTGTGTGATACATTCGGTAGTAGGTGATGCCAGAAAAGCCGCATACAATGCGGATATTACATACGGAACAAACAACGAATTCGGTTTCGATTACCTAAGGGACAATATGGTAATGTATAAGGAGCAGATGTCGCAGCGTGAAACCCTGAATTTTGCTATAGTCGACGAGGTCGATTCCATATTGATAGACGAAGCGAGAACCCCTCTTATTATATCGGGAGAGGGAAACAAGTCAACCGATTTATATGCTATAGCGGACAAATTCGTCCAGACGCTAAAAAACGAGGTTGATTTTACGATAGATGAAAAGGAAAATACGGTATCTTTGACAGAAGAAGGTGTAAGCCGTTGCGAGAGCAATTTTAATATTGAAAACTTCTCAGATCCTGAGAATATGGAAATAAATCACCATGTTTTACAGGCTCTAAAAGCTCATAATTTGATGAAAAGGGATGTCGACTATATAGTTAAAGACGATGAAATAGTGATAGTCGATGAGTTTACAGGACGATTGATGTTCGGTAGACGATACAGCAACGGGCTTCATCAAGCGATAGAGGCGAAAGAAGGAATGTTGGTACGTTCGGAATCAAAGACGCTTGCAACTATTACACTTCAAAACTATTTCAGAATGTATCAAAAACTTGCGGGAATGACAGGTACTGCAAAGACCGAAGAAGACGAATTCCGTGAAATATATAATATGGATGTAGTTGCCATTCCAACTAACAAACCTATCCAAAGAGAGGATTTGCAAGATAGCGTATATTCTACCGAAAAGGGCAAACTGCACGCCATCGTTGACAGAATTACGGAGGTACATTCGACGGGGCAGCCTATTTTGGTAGGTACGATTTCAATCGAAAAATCCGAAGTCATAAGCGATATGCTAAAAAAGCGCGGTGTGAAGCACAATGTACTTAATGCGAAGCAGCATGAACGAGAAGCTGAAATAATAGCGGAAGCCGGAAGAAAAGGAGCAGTTACTATCGCTACGAATATGGCAGGTAGAGGTACAGACATATTGCTTGGAGGAAATCCGGAATTTGAAGCAAAAAGGGAAATGAAAAAGCAAGGATTCAACGATGAACAGATTTCTTTTGCGACTTCGTTTGTAGCAAGCGACGATGCGGAGCTTCTAAATGCGAGAAAAGTATTTACGGCTCTTAATGCGCAGTTTTCCGAAGAAAGAAAGCCTGAGCATGAAGAAGTTCGTCAGCTTGGCGGACTTTGTATAATCGGTACGGAGAGACATGAATCAAGGCGTATAGATAACCAGCTTAGAGGTCGTGCAGGACGACAAGGAGATCTGGGTTCAACACAGTTTTTCTTATCGCTTGAAGATGATCTTATGAGGCTGTTCGGCGGAGAAAAGATGCAAGGAATGGTTGAAAAACTTGGCGTTGAAGAAGGAGAAGCAATCGAAGCGAAACTACTTACAAAGCGTATCGAAGCTGCACAAAAAAGAGTGGAAGGCAGAAATTTCCATATCAGAAAATATGTGTTGCAGTACGATAATGTAATGAATAAGCAAAGAAAGATAATATACGAAGAAAGACGCAGAGTTCTTTTCGGTGAGGATTTAAAGGAATATATCAATCACATGATGAGAGAACTTGTAGGTGAGCAGGTAAGAATTGCAACAGCTGCATATAAATATGCAGAGGAGTGGGATTTGGAACTCCTCCAAAAGAACCTTGCTAAACTATGCGGCAGCTTTGAACTTAAAAACGCTGTCGACCTTTCGAAAATAGAAGATCTTACAGTAACAGGACTTGAAGAAAACATAATCGAAGAATTTGAAAGACTGTACGAAGCTAAGGAAAAGGAAATCACACCTGAAAGGATGAGAGATCTTGAGAGGATGATTCTAATCAGGGTAGTTGATAATTTGTGGATGGATCATATCGACGATATGGATCAGCTTCGTAACGGTATCAACTTGCGTGCATTAGGGCAGCAGGATCCTGCGGCTGCATATGCGCACGAGGGTTTCGATATGTTCGAACTGATGATACAACAAATCAAGGAAGAAACCGTAATGTTCTGCTACAATGTTACATTGCAGACAAATACCGAAAGAAAGCAGGTAATTGCGGGAGGCAAGGACATAAAAGAGGATTATCAGGAAGGCAGCTTGCCGGGTGAGCAGACTAAGGAAGTCGATACTCATAAACAGCAAACATATAGGAGAGAGGGTGAAAAAATCGGAAGAAATGACCTTTGCCCTTGTGGAAGCGGAAAGAAGTATAAAAATTGCTGCGGCAAGAACTAAGATAGGAGAACGATATGTTACAGCTTGAAAATATCAGATATGAGCTAAATGCAACTATGCAAAATCTAATGGAAGTCGGTGACTCTCTTTGACATCGCTTCAATAGAGGTAAGATTGTCGGAAATTGAACTGGAAATTCAAATAGAAGGATTTTGGGAAGATCAGGAAAGAACACAAAAAGTCCTAAAAGAAAAAAAAGCTCTGGAAAAAAAGAGAGATTTGTTTGAAAAACTGAAAAGCGATTTTGAAACTACGAAAGAAATGCTGGAGCTTGCTATCGATGACGAAACTCTGGCGGAAGAAGTGATGAGCCTTTATACAGAGGCAAAGGAGAGTCTGGAGGAATTCAAAATCGCCACATTGCTTTGCGGCAAGCACGACGCAAACAACGCTATTTTTACAGTCCATGCGGGAACAGGCGGAGTAGAGGCAATGGACTGGGCGCAGATGCTGCTCAGAATGTATACAAGGTGGGCTGCTGCTAAGGGATACGAATGTAAGGTGCTTGATTTGCAAGACGATACGGAAGCGGGCATTAAAAGTGCGACTGTGCTGGTTGAGGGCGAAAACGCATACGGTTATCTCAAAAATGAGAGGGGGGTACATCGTCTTGTCAGAATTTCTCCTTTTAATGCGCAGGGTAAACGCCAGACATCTTTTGCTTCTCTTGAGGTAATACCTGAGCTGCCGGATGACATACAGATAGATATTAAGCCGGAAGATTTGAAAATAGATACATATAGGGCAAGCGGTGCCGGCGGACAGCATGTAAATAAGACGGATTCTGCGATTCGAATAACGCATCTGCCTACCAACATAGTGGTAACCTGCCAAAATGAAAGGAGCCAATATCAAAATAAGGATATGGCAATGAAAATTTTGATAGGAAAGTTGACGGAGCTTGCGGAGGAAGAACAAAAGGAGAATTTGGCTCAGCTAAAAGGCGATTATTCTCAGAATACTTGGGGGAGCCAAATTCGTTCATATGTATTTCAACCGTACACTTTGGTGAAGGATCATAGAACGGGAGCTGAAAACGGCAATGTTTCTGCGGTAATGGACGGAGATTTGGATTATTTTATAAATGAAAAATTGAAGCAGAGTTTGTAGGGGTAATTAGGAGAAAAAATGGACATAGTTAAAAAATTGGCAAGCGAGTTTACGATTAAGGAAAATCAGGTAGAGGCGACTATAGACTTAATAGATGACGGAAATACGATACCTTTTATCGCACGATATAGAAAAGAGGTAACGGGCGGGCTTTCGGATGTGGTGCTTAGAGATTTGTACGACAGGCTTGTGTATCTGCGCAATCTGGAAGAACGAAAGGAAGAAATTATAAAGTCTATAAACGAACAGGGGAAACTAACTGATGAGCTTGAAGCTGAAATTCAAGCGGCAGAGGTGCTCCAGCGTTTGGAGGATTTGTATAAGCCGTATAAGCAGAAGAAAGCTACTAAGGCAAGTAAAGCAAAGGAAAAGGGACTCGAACCTCTTGCACTTATTATCTTTGCGCAGGAACTTTCGGAGGGAAGCGTTGAGGATATAGCTACAGCTTATGTAAACGAGGAACTTGAGGTTTTGACTATAGAAGATGCGATTTCGGGAGCTTGCGATATAATAGCGGAGATGATTGCAGACAATACGCTTTGCAACGAATCCGTGCGTGAAAAGACATTTGACACGGCAATCATAGAAACAAGCGTGATAGATGAGGAAAACGTAGATGTATTTGAGATGTATGCTGATTACAAAGAGAATGTCAAAGATATTCCGAATCATAGAATACTTGCTATAAACAGAGGTGAGAAAGAGAAAATTCTAAAGGTTAAGCTGGAAGTTGAAACTGAACTTATGGAGTTTGTAATAGCAAAAATAGTGATTACAAATGAAAATTCTATTTTCGAACCGCTTATCCGAAAGACTATTACGGATGCATACAAGAGGTTACTTGCACCGTCCATTGAAAGGGAAATTAGAAATATGCTCACGCAGAGGGCGGAGGAGGAAGCGGTCAAGTTATTTGCAAAAAATACTGAAAAGCTCCTCATGGTACCACCTGTGAAAGGCGCACGAATCATAAGTATCGATCCGGGATATAGGACAGGATGTAAGGTTGCCGTATTGTCCGAAAACGGTAAGCTGCTTGCATATGCTACTATATATCCGACAAAGCCGAAAGAGGATATTGCGGGTACGGAAAGAATACTTGCTAAGATGGTAGAAAAATATAACATAAACTTGATAGTTATAGGTAATGGAACTGCCTCGAGAGAAACCGAGGAGGTGGTCGCAAACTTTATCAAAAAAAATAATTACAATTTGAAATATACAATTGTAAACGAAGCGGGAGCATCCGTTTATTCGGCATCGAAGCTGGCAAGTGAGGAATATCCGGAACTTGATGTTACAACAAGAGGAGCGATGTCGCTCGGCAAGAGGCTTCAAGATCCGCTAGCAGAGCTTGTAAAGATATCTCCAAGAAGCATAGGTGTCGGACAATATCAGCACGATATAAATCAAAGTAGACTCGAAAATGCACTTTCAAATGTTGTGGAGGACTGTGTAAACAGAGTAGGCGTAGAGCTTAATACGGCATCGCCTTCGCTACTTTCTTATGTTGCCGGAATCAATATGGGAATTGCAAAAAACATAGTTGCATACAGGGAAGAAAAAGGGAGATTTTCAGAGCGAAAAGAGCTACTTAAAGTGGCAAAGCTCGGAGAAAAAACATTTAAGCAATGCGCAGGATTTTTGCGTATAAACGGTGCGAAGAATCCTTTTGATGCTACGGCAATTCATCCGGAAAGCTACGAGCTTGCAGAAAACGTATTGTCGTCTTTAAATATAGACAAAAACAAGCTGGCATCCGGCGGAGCAAAGGATATAGAGCGAATAATTTGCAGCAAATATCGATCGAACAAGAAAACAGAGCATGCGCAAAAAGGGTTGCAGGCACTTGCGGCGCTCAAAGAAAATGACGATTTTGATAAGGGAAATTACGAAAAAAGTCTGAAAAAAATGGCATCTGAGCTTGGAGTAAGCGAAATCGCATTAAACGAAATAGTTGAGGAGATAAAAAAACCTAATAGAGATCCAAGAGAAGAAGCACCACCTGTAATATTTAGGCAAGATGTGAAGACATTTGACGATTTGAAGATTGGAATGAAGATGACAGGTACGGTACGAAATGTAGTGGATTTTGGGGCATTTATAGATATAGGACTCAAAAATGACGGATTTGTGCATATTTCGGAAATGAGCAAGAGCTTCGTTAAGCACCCTATGGATATTTTGTCAATCGGAGATGTTGTGGATGTAAGGATTTTGAAACTGGATGAACAAAAACAAAAGGTTTCACTGAGCATGAAACCTTTGTAATTACTATTTAAGTTTTCCAAGTCGTTTTAACGGCAAAAATATACGAAGCGGTAGAGGCGGTTTTTTCTTGAACTCTTTGAGAGTTTGGAGATAAACCGCTTCAATTGATTTACCGAAGTTCTCTTTTGAGAATTTAGCTGAGCTTTTTTCCGCACATTCGGAAAAATTTGAATTGGCAGGCTCGCCTAGAAGCGTTTTCAGGTGTGTTGAAAAGGAGTCAACGCAGTCAAAGAAAAATCCGTTTTCACTATCGATCAGGACACCGTCAAGGCAAGTATCGTACTTGCACAATAGAGGAACGCCGCTGGCGAGAGCTTCTATGTATGTAAGACCTTGCGCTTCGCTTTGCGATGCGCATAAAAAGACCTTGCCCAGTTTGAAGTATTTGCAAACTTCGCTTTGTGGAACCATTCCCGTAAATACAGTACGATCGCTTATTTGTAAATTCTCCGCTTTTTGTCTGAGTTCGGCTTCGTAAGGACCGCCTCCAACAATAAGTAATATCAAGTTTGGAAAATCATATCTTATTTTTGCGAAGTTTTCCAAAATTTCGTCTATGTTTTTCTCTTTTGCTATTCTACCTACGACCACTGCGATTTCACAGTCCGAGTCAATACCGTATTTTTCTAGCAAAATTTTCTTATCGAGGCTTTTAATAGGCTCTTTGTATTTTTCAATATCTATACCGGTTGCAACGGTAGTAATAGGAGAAGAGATTCCGTATGAAAGCAGTATATCTTTTGCTTTGTTCGTCGGTGTAATAACATGATTAGCAGAATTCACAACCCAATTTGAAGTTGTAAGCATCAATTTTTTTCCCATAAAAAGATAGTGTGTATAGTCTTCGTATATTGTGTGATATGTGTGAACAATCGGAATACCGAGTTTTGTAGAAATAAATTTGGCAAAATAGAAGCTCATCCATTCGCATTGTGAATGGATGATATCAGGTTTCCATTCAAGAATTTCAGAGATGAAATGGTTATAAAGGCTATATGTAGCTCGTGCCTGTGGATAAATTTTGACCTTGAACGATTTTAGATAGTAGGTGTTGTCGGCAAAATATTGATGTCCGTCTTGGGATAATGTTAGCACACGAACTTCGTGTCCCAGTTTCTCAAGCTCGTATTTTAAATTCAACACAGAGGTAACGACGCCGTTAATAACGGGTTTGTACCAGTCTGTTGTAATAAGGATTTTCATAAAGTAACCTCCAAATATATCATAAATTATATTATATCACATTTTTCAATTATAAAAATTAAACAGCGGTAAAATATGATGAAATGTCTTTATGGACTTGAGCACATTATATCACATTTTATACACTATTTCAGTATATAATTATACTCTTGTATAATTTTAAGAAATCGGTAATAAATAAATTTAGCAGACGTGCTTTTTTGCTAATAATGTGTTGACAGATAACTTGCATAATAGTACTATTTAAGTGCATACACTTAAATAAAAAGATAAAATAAAACCTACAAGGAGAACTTTAAAATGGGAATGCGTGCAATTTATAGAGCTATTACAGATCAGGAGCTTGCAAATGTTATAAAGCGTACAGACGGCGAAAATTGGGGTGAGATAAAAGACGATGAAGTATGCGACATCGACAAGATGTGGGACGCTTTACATTTTTTATTGACAGGACGGTCGGCAATGGAAGTTGGTATGGTAGCGGCGGAAGACGAGTTGATTAGTCAGGCTATACTTGGGCATCAGATGCTTTCGGGGGAAGATGTTGAAGAATTTACAGCAGGCTCAGATTCCAATAAGGTAAAGGAAATTGCCATTGCACTTGAAAAATTGGATTTTGAAGAGTATATGGAAATGTTCAATATGGTTAATTTTGCTGAAAACGAAATTTATCCGGATATTTGGGAGTACGAAGACGAGGAAGATGAGATAAAAGAGGATCTTGAGTCCTGTTTCGAAAATTTGAGAGATTTTTATGCAAGAATGTCGGAGCGCGGACTTGGAGTATACATATCTATTTGTTAAAGGTAAGCGAAAATGATTAAATACGAACAAAAGCTCTCGCCGCAGTACCATGAGTCCGTATTTACTATGCTTGCTGCGACAGATGAGGAATTTGTACCTCCGATTTCAAAGCGGGCTTCTACATTGCAGCAAAGTTTTGAAGCTGCTTTGCAACAAGGACATGGTCTACGAATTATGCACATTTACATTTGCTAAAAGATCTCGGTTTTGAAGAGATTGCAACTCTAAAAGACGATAGAGGTATTGGAATAGATACAATTTATTTTTTAAAGACGGTGTGCGATTAGCAATTAGGAAATCCTGCATTAAAGCCTCCGATAGTATTTCTATCGGGGGTTTTGTAACTTGAAGAAGCGATTGCGAGTTTACGATATGAAAAAGGGGGAAGAATATGAAAACTTTGCTGTTGCATAGCTGCTGCGGACCGTGCAGTACAGCTGTAATAGAGCGGCTTTCGGGTGAGTTTGACATAACTGTTTTTTATTATAATCCGAATATTACAGACGAACCTGAATACGAGCATAGAAAAGAAGAACAAAAGAAATTTTTACAAAAATACAATGAAAACACAGAGGGAAATAAAGTTAAATTTGTAGAAGGTGATTACAAAGTAGAGGACTTCTATAAAGCGGCAACCGGCTTTGAAGCGGAGAAAGAGGGTGGAGCAAGGTGCGCGCAATGTTTTGCGTTACGTCTTGAGGAAACGGCACTCACGGCAAAAAAACTCGGTATGGACGTATTTGCAACGACATTGACCGTAAGTCCGCACAAAAATTACAAATTGATTTCGGAGCTTGGAAATAAAATATCAATAGAGTATGGCGTGGATTTTTTGGATATGGATTTTAAGAAAAAGGCAGGATATCAGCGAAGCGTTGATATTTCAAAAGAATACGGACTTTACAGACAAAATTATTGCGGATGCGAATTTTCAAAATGGTTTTTGAGGGATAATGAAATACATTGATATAGTTGTAGCAAATTCAAATGAAAGTACTGACAGGTATTATACATATATGTGCGAGAACGACGATGTGGCAGTCGGAAATCTTGTAAATATCATGTTTGCAAGATCAAAAAAACCGATAGTAGGTATAGTTGTTCAAGTATATAGCGAAATGCCGAAGGAGGGAATCAGGTATAGACAGGTGATTGACATAAATTCCGAAGTTTCTTTAAACGAGGAAATGGTATCAACCGCCGTTTTTTTGCGCGCTCGTTATTTGTGTAGATATATGGAGGCATTTAGTTTATTTTTGCCTAGTGGAAAGCCGTCAAAACGAGGAATTAAGCGCTTACCTTACAAGGAACTAGCGGAAAAAGCAAATTTTACGCAAAATTTAAACTTTGAATTGAACAGCGAACAAATGCGTGCATTCAGCGAAATAAGCGAAGACATTATCAAAGAAAATAACTCAATATTTTTGATTCAAGGAATTACAGGAAGCGGAAAAACAGAATTATATATGAAAAGTATAGAGCTTGCTATTCAAAAGGGGAAGAACGCATTGGTACTTGTTCCGGAAATAACGCTAACTACACAGATGGTGCTTCGTTTCGCGCACCGATTCGGATTTGAAAATATAGCGGTGATACATAGCCGATTATCGCAAGGTGAACGCTACGATGAGTGGCAGCGTATAAGAAATGGGGAGGTGCGTATAGTCATCGGTGCACGCTCGGCAATATTTGCACCGCTTGAAAATATAGGTGTAATTGTTTTGGATGAGGAGCATGAAGCAAGTTACAAGTCCGACCAATCGCCTAAATATGAGACGGTAGATGTGGCTGCCAAAAGGGCAAAATATTATAATGCCGTTTTACTTCTCGGCAGTGCAACGCCGAGCGTTGTTTCAAAAAAGCGTGCCTTTGACGGCATTTACAAGCCGCTTATGTTAAACAATCGGTACAATGGAAATAAACTGCCGAAAGCGGAAATTGTAGATATGCGAGAGGAGATTAAATCGGGCAACAAGCATATTGTCAGCAAACTCCTTTACGACAAGATGGAAACGATGCTCAAAAACGGAAAGCAAATCATTTTGTTTTTGAACAGGCGAGGATATTCTACAGTCATAGCTTGCAAGGATTGCGGCACGGTACTGAAATGCAAAAAGTGCGATATAGCGCTTACATACCACAAGGAGGACGGTCTTGCGCATTGTCATTATTGTGGTGAGCGCGTGCGTGTGCCGAAGTTTTGTCCGGAGTGTCAAGGTGAAAAACTGCAGGGACTTGGAATCGGAACCGAAAAAGTAGAAGAGCAGATAGCTGACTTGTTTCCGAAGGCAAAGTTGCAAAGGCTCGATTTGGATACGGTCAAGAAAAAAGGAAGCGTTGAAAAGATACTGGACGATTTTAACAAGAACAAAACTGATATTTTGATAGGTACGCAGATAGTAGCAAAGGGACTTGATTTTAAAAATGTAGGTCTTGTAGGTGTAATACTGGCAGATACGAGCCTTAATGTACCGGATTTTAGAGCCGGAGAGAGAACTTTTCAGCTTATAACACAGGTAATAGGCAGAGCCGGTAGAGGCGAAGATGAGGGAAGCGCTGTCGTGCAAACATATCAACCTCAAAATATGGCTATTGTTTGCGCTACGAAAAACGACTATGACGGATTTTACCATGAAGAAATAGAATTTAGAAAACATATGATGTATCCACCGTTTTGTGATTTGGTTCAAGTTGTAGTGATATCAAGATCGGAAGACGCTTGCGCGAATGCTGCGGGCGAGATTTATGAAAAATTGATTTTAGAATTCGAAAAATTGGGAATAAACGATGTGTTTATGCCGCAAAAACTTTTATGGAGTGAAACAAAAGAGCATTACAGATACGGAATTATTATAAAATGCCCGAAAACGAAACGGCAGGAGTGCCTTTCCATACTTGCAAAATATAAGTTTTTATACAATACTGACAAGAAAAAGAAGGTGCAAGTTGCACTCGATATAAACCCGTACTGATTTTGTTAAAAAAATATCAAAAGAACAGTAAATTATTGAAAACAGGGAGTGCGTGTGATAAAATAAATGGGTATAAATATTAAGTATCAGTTTGACAAAAAATAATAAATGTGGAGGTAGCTATGGCGTTAAGGAATCTTGTCTTTGAAGGAGATCCTATATTAAGAAAAAAAAGTAAGGAAGTAAAAAATGTTGACGAAAGAATTAGGATGATACTTGATGACATGATTGAAACCATGCATGCAAATAACGGTTGCGGTATCGCGGCACCACAGGTTGGTATATTGAAAAGGATGTTTGTAATTGAACCCGAAGAAGGTAAGCGCATCGAACTTATAAACCCCGAAATTATTGAGCAAAGCGGCTCGGCGACAGAATATGAGGGTTGCCTTTCAGTACCGGAGATGGTTGGTAAAGTGGAGCGACCGACATATATCAAAATTCGAGGACTTGACCGATTCGGAAAGAAAGTTGAATACGAAGCTGTCGATTTTGAAGCCTCGGCGTTTTGTCATGAAAACGACCATTTAAACGGTGTGCTTTATATAGATAAGGCTACCGATATTAAAAAGGCGGAGGAGCTTTCAAAAGAGGAATATGAAAATGAGTAAAGCGATTTTACATGAGGAAAGAATCGTTTTCATGGGGACTTCGGAATTTGCGGAAACAGCATTACGCGCAATAGCTAAAGCAGGATATGAGGTTCCTCTTGTAGTTACGAAAATAGACGCTCAGAAAAACAGGGGCAAAAAACTTTTTCCGCCCGCGGTAAAAAAGGCGGCGGAAGAATTGGGACTTAAAATATTACAACCGGAGAAATTAACAGGAAACACTGATGCGTACGATGCTATTAAGGCGTGTCCGCCGGATTTAATAGTAGTAGCCGAATACGGGAAAATACTGACGAAGGAAATTTTAGAATTACCTAAGTTCGGATGTATCAATATACATGCTTCGCTTTTGCCGAAATTTCGTGGAGCGGCACCGATTCAAAGGGCGATATTATCGGGGGATGAATTTACCGGTGTTACGCTTATGAAAATGGACATCGGACTTGATACGGGCGATATGATTGCCAAAGAACGCATTCGCATTGCTAAAAAAAATACGGAGGAGCTGTTTGCAGAGCTTGCGGATGTAGGGGCAAATTTGTTATTAAGAACATTGCCGGCGGTGTTTTCGGGTGAAGTTAAATTTGAAAAACAGGATGAAACGGAAGCAACATATGCGCAGATGATAGAAAAAAGCGAGGGAGAACTTGATTTTTCTAAGACTGCGGAAGAGTTGGAAAGACAGATAAGGGCAATTACATCTTACACTTATTACAAAAGCGAATTGCTGAAAATATGGCAAAGTGAAGTGTACGACGATGACTTAAGCGGCGAATATGAAAGTCTGCCGTGTGGAAGCGTCGTGGAAGTAACAAAAAAAGGCATAAAGGTAAAGTGCGGACGAGGGTTACTTTTGCTATTGGAGCTTCAGCTACCGGGTAAAAAGAGATTGAAGGTTGCAGATTTTTTAAACGGCAGTAAAGTTGCTGTAGGCACTGTATTAGGCAGTGAATGAAATAGAGCTTAGAAATATAACAATTTCAATATATTGAAAAAAGAAAGGAAATTTGAAATGGATGCAAATAGAAAAACAGCGTACTATACGCTAATGGATGTTGAAGCAAAAAAATCTTATTCTAATATAGCGTTGAATCACCACATAATATGCGGAAAACCGAACAAACCGTCGTTTGTTCGCGAATTGGTATATGGGGTGCTTGAAAATAAAAAATTGCTTGACTATATCATAGGGAAATTTATAGATCAGGGAATAGATAGCCTCAAGACCAGCGATTTGGTTGTATTGGAAATGGGAATTTACCAGCTCGGATATATGAATTCGGTTCCGGAGTATGCGGCGGTGAACGAAAGCGTGGCGCTTGCAAAAAGGTTCTGTCGCGGCAGAGATGCTATGATAAATGCCGTGCTTAGAGCGTATATCAGAGAGAAAAATGTTACTTTGCCTGATAGAGCAAGCGATGAAATCAAGTATTTGTCAATCAGATATTCGTGTGAAGAATGGATTGTTTCAATGTGGGTAGATCAATACGGCATTGAAGAAACTGAAAAGATTTTGGCAGCATCGCAGGGAAATCCGGGATTGATAATCAGGGTGAACACGCTAAAAACAGGTAAAGAAGACCTTGCAAGAAGACTTGAGGAGAGAGGGTTTGAGGTGAAAAACAGCACCATATGCGACAGCGCTCTTAAGGTTACAAAAGGCAGCGGCATCCTCGACGGCAAGTTGTATAAAAACGGCTTGTTTTCAATACAAGACGAAAGCTCAATGAAAACAGTTGAGATACTTGACCCTAAACCGGGTGAGACCGTAATAGATGTTTGTGCGGCACCGGGCGGAAAAACTCTGGCTATCGCGGAGCGTATGAGCAATAGAGGAGAAATAATTGCTACGGACATTTATTTAAGAAAGCTGGGCATAATCAACAAAGAAGCTGAAAGACTTGGAATATCAATTGTGCGCACGTGGCCGTGGGATGCAACAAAGGTTGATTCGGATTTACTCCAAAAAGCCGACAGAGTGCTTGCAGATGTACCATGCTCAGGTCTTGGTGTAATTAGAAGAAAGCCGGAAGTTAAATACAAGAAGAAGATTTATGAATTTGACAGTTTGCCTAGAAAGCAAATGGAGATACTTAAAGTGGCGGCACAGTATGTTAAGGTTGGCGGTGTGCTGCAATATAGCACTTGCACGATAAATAAAAACGAAAACGAAAAAATTATCAAGGAGTTTTTGCGTAAAAATAAAAACTTTGTGATTTTGGAGGAAAAGCAGTTTATGCCGCATATAGACGGTACAGACGGATTTTATGTTTGCAAAATGCTTAAAAACGGAAGTTTGATTTAATCGGGAGATGAAATGGTTCAGGTAGGACTAAAAACGGATCAAGGGATTCAAAGAAGTAACAATGAAGACGCATTGTTTGTGATACCCGAAGATAAAGTTTATATGGTGGCGGACGGGCTTGGCGGACATAGCTCGGGCGAGGTGGCAAGTAGGCAAACAGTTTGCATACTTGCCGACTATATCAAAGAAAACCCTATATCGGCAGTAAAAGACAAAGATGCAATATGCTCTTACATAGTGGATGCAATTAAAAATGTCAATGAAACGATATGGAAACTTGCAAATTCGCAGGATGAATACAAGAATATGGCTACTACACTGGTGTTTGTTTACATAGTTAGGAGAAACGCTTATATTGCGAATGTGGGAGACAGCAGAGCGTACCTGCTTAGAGATGATAAATTGACGCAGCTTACGGAGGACCATAGCATTGTGGCTGATATGGTAACTGCGGGACAGCTTAGCCGTGAAGAAGCAAGGCTGCACCCTGATCGCAACCAGCTGACACGCGCGGTGGGTGCGGAAAAGGAAGTGGTGCCGAATGTGTATGAAATAAAGTTGAAGCGAAATGACCTTATTTTGTTGTGCACGGACGGACTTTATAGTGAGCTTGATGATACACAAATAGCAGACATATTGAGTCGCACGAAAAGCATGTCGGAAATATGCACAGACCTTGTAACAGAAGCGAATAGGGCAGGCGGAGGCGACAATATAACGGTAGTTTGTCTCAAATTATAAGATATTAAACAAATCGGAGGATAGCAGATGAGCAGGAGTTTAGCAGGCCGTTACGAGCTTATAGAACAAATCGGAGAAGGCGGCATGGCAGTTGTATACAAGGCGCGTGATACACTCTTGAATAGAAATGTTGCTGTAAAAATATTAAAACCTGAATTTACAAAAGACCTGAAGCTGGTAGATAATTTCAAAAAAGAATCGCAAGCGGCAGCCAGATTGGTGCATCAAAATATTGTAGGAGTCTACGATGTAGGTAGACAAGGGAACATAAACTATATCGTAATGGAACTGGTTGAGGGGGAAATCCTTAGCGATTACATAGCGAAGAATGCGCCGCTCGACTATAAAAAAGTTGTGGATATAGGCAAGCAAATTGCGGCGGGACTTGCATTTGCGCACAAGAATAACGTAATTCACAAGGATATAAAGCCACAAAATGTGCTTTTGACAAACGAAGGTGTAGCGAAAATAACAGATTTCGGAATAGCAAAAATAGCAGGAAGGGCTACGATAGTTGCAAATGCGGATACCGTAATGGGATCTGTGCATTATTTTTCTCCGGAACAGGCGAGAGGCGGCTATGTTGACGAAAAGTCGGATATATATTCACTCGGAATTGTTTTGTACGAGATGATTACAGGTAAGGTGCCGTTTGACGGTAATAACCCTGTAAATATAGCACTTATGCAGATAAATGAAGAAATAACACCGCCATCCAATTTGGTGGATGGCATTCCGCCCGTGCTTGAACAAATCATTTTGAAGGCTACAAATAAAATTCAAATAAACAGATTTAAATCTGCAAATGAAATGCTTGAGGCGCTTAGGAATGTAGAGCTTATATCTAGTATAACGGGAGATGAAGTGTATTTGAATGCAGGTGTTCAAAAGGACGGAATGATTGAGTATTCCGAAGTTGAGAAGCCGACAAAAGAGGAGGAAACAGGACACAAAAAGTCCAAGTTTATGCGAAGTTCACAAAAAGAAAAGAAAACTGAACATAAAGCTGAAAAAAAAGCCCATAAATTCTCAAGATTGCAGATTATTGCAATCGTAGTTGCTTTGATTTTGGCGATACCGGCGGGGCTTTTGCTTCACGGCATATTCGGTAATGAAAAGTCGTTTAAAATTCCTGATGTAAAGGGAATGACGCTTGAAGAAGCACGCGAGGTGCTCAAAGATAAAAAACTTAAGCTCGCAGAGGGCGATAAGGTATATAGCAAGGAATACGATGAAGGAAAGATAGTTTCGCAAACTCCTGATGCAGGAAAGAAAACGAAATCCGGCAAAGTTATTACCGTAAGTATAAGCAAGGGTACTAAGGAAGGCACAGTCCCTAATCTTATAGGCAAGAGCTTTGACGAAGCGATAAAATTGATTAAAAAACATGGCTATTTAGTAGGGGATGTGAGCGTTAAAGAAAGTGATGAAGAAAAAGATACGGTAATAGAACAAACTCCAAAGGCGGGAAAGAGCGCAAAGGCGAGTTCTGTTGTTGAATTTGTAGTAAGTAAGGGAAAAGTACCGGGGCAGACTAAAATGCCGAAATTACTTGGTATGACACTTGACGAAGCCAAGAAAGCAATGCGTGAAGCAGGACTTGAAATAGGAGAAATTACTGAAACGCAAAGCACGGTTTATCCTGCTAATCAGATAGTATATCAATCGGTCGCATCGGGAGATGAAATTGCAGAGGGAACAAAGGTCGATATAAAAATAAGTGCAGGTTCCGAACCTAAAAAGATAATACTCGATGTAGATTACAACGATGCGAAGAACGATGTATTTTTCATGACTGTAACTGTTACAGACGAAAGCGGAACATATAACTTGATATCGAAAGAGCAAAGGTTTAAGGCGGATGCTGCCGAGTCCGTTATTTTGTCGGGTAAAGGTAAGGGCTCAGTAACCGTTTTATTTGATAACGAGGTAGTTATGAAGAAGTCGGTCAACTTTGATACGGGTAATATATACTGATGAATGGACTTGTTGTTAAAGCGATTTCCGGATTTTTCTATGTAGAATGCGAAAATGAGGAGATTTTCGAATGTAAGGCGCGAGGAAATTTAAAAAGCGGTAAAAATAAGGTTAAAGTTGGCGATATAGTTGAAATTTTCGAAAACGAAAAGGTCATCAGCAAAGTTTTTCCGAGAAAAAACGATTTTATTCGACCGGATATCTCGAATGTAGATAGTTTTTTCTTGATATTTTCAATCAAGGAGCCGAATTTAAATTTATATCTTTTGGATAAATTCTTAGTTATGGCAAAAGATGCCGGTACTGAAATCACAATTTGCATAAGCAAAGCGGATATTGCGACAAAACAGGAACTGGAAAGCATATCAAAAATTTACGACAATCTTTACAATACGATTTTTTTCAGCTCCAAAGAAGGAGTGAATATTGCGGAAATTGAGATGCTTATGGCAGGAAAAAAGGTGGCACTGACCGGACCTTCCGGAGCGGGCAAGTCTACACTTACCAATTTGCTTTTAGGTGCGCAAAAAATGGATGTCGGAAATCTCAGCGATAAGACAGGACGAGGCAAACATACTACCAGACATTCACAAATTTTCCATTTAAAGAACGGCGCTATGCTGTTTGATACTCCGGGCTTTACAGCATTTGAAACGGCAAGTATGGAGGAAAGAGATTTAAAGTATTGTTATCCTGAATTTGATAATTATGCGCATGAGTGTAAGTACGATAATTGCAATCATATCAACGAACCTGAATGTGGCGTAGCGTCAGCGGTTTTGGCAGGAGAAATAGCAAAAAGTCGCTATGAGTCGTATACAAAACAATTTTTTGAAATAGCAGAAAGGAATAAAAAATGGTAAGGTTGGCACCGTCGCTTTTGTCGGCAGATTTTTCACAGCTCGCAAGTGAAGTAAAAATGGTAGAGGATGCCGGTGCGCATCTTTTGCATATAGATGTTATGGACGGTCATTTTGTGCCGAATATCAGTTTCGGCTCAACTGTAATGAAAAGTCTGTTGAAAAAAACACAGTTGCCTTTTGATGTGCATCTGATGATAGAAAGACCGGACGATTATCTCGTCGAATTTGTAACGGAGCAAACGGAATTTATAGTTGTTCATGAGGAGGCGTGTACGCATCTCAACAGGACGGTAAATCATATCAAATCGCTTGGAGTGAAAGCGGGAGTTGCGCTGAATCCTTCAACAAGTCTAAGGACTCTTGATTATATGTTCGATGAGATAGATTTGGTGCTTGTAATGTCGGTAAATCCGGGCTTTGGAGGACAGAAGTTTATCAATAGCGCAATCGGAAAAATTGAAGCGCTTGACAGTATAAAAAAAGCACACAATTTAAATTTTGAAATTCAGGTAGATGGCGGTATCGGCATTGAAAATGTTGAAAAAATAGTGAAAGCGGGAGCTACAATTATAGTTGCAGGCAGTGCTATATTCAAAGCGGAGGATATAAATCTGCAAACAAAAAAAATCCTGGAACGAATGAACAATTTTTAACTTGATAAAGTATCGGAATTACTATATAATTAAATATGTATAAGTTGCTTAGTGCGATAAAATATTAAAGGTTAAAGGAGGCAGATATAATGGTTAAATTGCTTATTGGGAAAAAAGGTACAGGCAAGACTAAAATGATTATAGATCTCGCAAACGAACATGTTGAGGAAGCTAAGGGAACCGTAGTATTTATCAACAAAAATCAGAGACTGATGTGCGATATCAAACATAAAATCAGAGTTGTATGTATGGAAGATTTCCCTAATATCACAAACAGTGATGAGTATATAGGATTTTTATACGGAATCATCAGTGGAGACCACGATATAGAAACGATTTACATAGACAGCATTTTGAAGCATGCAGATGTAAATTTGGAAGATATTAAAGAGTTTTTACATAGACTTAGCAATATGTCTAAGCGTTATGAGATTGAGTTTGTAGTTAGTCTAAGTGCAGAAAGAGATGAGCTTTCCGATCTTGAATTTGACAAATACGAAGTATTAAACTAACTAAATATAAGAAAATAACGGTGAAAACGCTCACCGTTATTTTCTTGTGATAAGAGTACAGTTTAAGTTTATAAATATGGTATAGAGGATGAGTTTATTTCGGGATATTGATGATATTTTAAATTCTGCAAAAGTTGAATTTGAAGAGCTTAAAACACAATTAGAAAGTGAAAAGGCCGCAACACCTGCAGGACTTTTTTTTGACTATGATATAGAAAAATATGGAAGTGGAAACAAACTCGAGAATACATTTTTTTGGGGCGACAATTTAGAATTTATGAAATTGCTATTTGCAGGCGGATTGTCCGGCAAAGTGCAGCTTGTTTACATAGATCCTCCTTTTTTTTCAAAGGCAAAATACGAGGCTTATGTGGGATATAAAGGGCATATTGTGAAAAATGAGGCGTATACGGATTCTTTTTCGGGAGGAATTGCGCAGTACATCAAGATGCTTGCGATTAGACTATACTTTATTTATGAACTTCTTGCGGATAAGGGCGCTTTGTGGTTACATTTGGATTGGCATGCGGCGCATTATATGAAGATTGTCATGGACGAAATTTTCGGGGCGGAAAATTTTGTGAATGAGGTAGTATGGGCATATAAATCGGGCGGCAGTTCCAAAAGGAGCTTTGCAAAGAAACACGACACGCTTCTATTTTATTCAAAAACAAAGGAATACTATTTTGATTTACCGAAAGAAAAATCATATAATCGCGGACTGAGTCCGTATAGATTTAAAAATGTAAAAGAGTATCAAGATGAAACAGGGTGGTACACACTTGTAAATATGAAAGATGTTTGGAATATTGATATGCTGGGAAGAACATCAAAAGAACGCACGGGATATATGACACAAAAACCGGAGACCTTGATGATGAGAATAATCGAGAGCTGCTCCAAAAGTGGAGATTTGTGCATAGATTTTTTTTCGGGTTCGGGCAGCTTTGCATCGGCGTGTCAAAAACTTGATAGAAGCTGGCTTGCGAGCGATTTCGGCAGTGTAGCATCGTCGATAATGCGAAAACGCTGTATAGACAATTTGAAAGATTTTAGCATCGTATATAAAAGTAATAAAAAAATAAGAAATATTTTAAATATATCCATTGAAAGATTTGAAAAAGAATATATAATTAAACTAGAAGGTATTCCTGATTCCAATAAAGATATAGATATTTGGGGAATATATGAAAAGCGCGCTGCAAGTGATTATCATATGAAAATAGTGAAAAAGCGAAGCGGCGCCGGTCAAATAGAAAATCGAATAGCAGTTGAACAAGCAGACATTGAAAAAAATAAAAAATATGCAGTATTAGCGGTTGATATATTTGGAAATATATATGAGGAGAGGCTGTATATTGGAGGTGATGATATATGACGAGAACTAAGGCGGAACCGGATAAAATTAAAAACTTTACCCAAAAGGATGTAAAAGATTTCCTGTTGGACTTTTTGATTATAACGGTTGCCTGCTTTATGGGCGGTATCGCGATAGTAACCATAATGATACCGTCGGGATTGTCCTCGGGAGGACTTACCGGAACGGTAAGAATTTTACAACAATACTTGCCTTTTGATTTTTCGACTATGTATTATATCGGAGCTATTACTATACTGACGATTTGCGTGTTTGCTATGGGGATGAGGGAAGCCAGAAAGATAGCGCTCATGTCTATCATGTATCCTACGGCGGTGTTCATACTCGAGAAAATGCACTTCAAACTTTTGGATGGCGATGACCTTTTACTGTCTGCTATTTACTGCGGTGTATTCTTTGGAATATGCAACGGAATAGCGTTTTCCAGAGGGTATTCATCGGGCGGTTCGGATACGATTGCAAAGCTGGTACAGTACACTCTTTTGCCACATGTGAGCCTTAGCAAAATACTTATGGCGATAGATGCGGTGATAATAATTTTGTCGGGGTTTGTATTCGGAAGAGATATCGCACTATATGCTTTAATTACTATTGTAATATCCTCAAAATGTACGGATTTTGTATTATTCGGACTGGAAACCAAGATAGTAAAAGTGGAGATAATTACATGCGAATCTGAAGAAATATCGAGATATATAATGAACGATATGTATAGAGGAGCATCACTTGAAAGGATAATAGGTGCTTATTCAAGGCAGACGAAGGACAAATTGGTAGTGTTATGCTCGCCTAGGGAAAGTATCAAATTAAGACAGTATGTTGCAAAAGTTGACGACAGGGCATTTGTTGCCATTACACATATGGATGGAGTTTGGGGAAACGGTGCAGGATTTAATAATATAGACAAAGAGAGTATAAAATAGAGGTGAAATGTATGAAAAAGATTGTAGCATTAGTAATGAGCTTTGCATTGATTCTCGCTCTTACCGGATGTGAGCAAAAGGAAGGAAAATACGACGGAACTTGGGCTATTAACCAAATTGCAAGCACTATTAACAAGAGTATTAAAAAGGGTACAGTAATCAAGGATATGCAGCTGATAACTGAAATTTCCAAGGATACAATGTATCCTAAGGATCCGCCTGCACAAATAATTTCAGATTTTGAAGCGGACACAAAAAATTCCGATTCATTTAAGAACTTGAGGTTCAGTTACAGAGCGTTCAAGCATGACGGAAAAATGGAAGAAGTAGAAAGCCAAACAAGCTACAAGGGCTTTTACTTAAATGTATTTTATCCGTCTATTCAGTACAATGAGATAAATCCTAAGAATATAGATACCATTGAAATTACGCATATAGATGAGGGTATTAAATACAAAATCGAGTACAAGGCATCGCACTATTCTCGCAGATACGAGTGGGAATACGCAGCTGTTACGGAAGATTACGAAGTATTTGTAATAGATAATTCCGGCGTAATTGTGGATTACCAGGCAATTACTAAATGGAAAAAGGACGGTTTGACGCATACAAGCGACTTGAGGGCGAAGGTCGTAAGCTACGAATTATTTGATTAAAATTGGCGAAAGGTACATAATATGGCATTATCGCAAGAAAAAAGGCAAAAGAAAATAGCGGTGATAAATGATTTCAGCGGTTACGGTCGATGTTCGATAACGGTGGCGTTGCCGATAATTTCTGCACTCAAGGTACAGTGTTGCCCCCTACCGACAGCTATATTTTCAAACCATACAGGGTTTTCAAGTTTCCATATGAACGATTATACGGGATATATGAAGCAGTATTACAAGGAATGGGAAAAGCTGGGACTTCAGTTTGATGCAATAGCAACCGGATTTTTGGGTTCAAGTGAGCAAATAGAGATAGTTTCAGATTTTATTAAAAGATTTAAAACGAAAGATACGATAGTTTTGATAGATCCGGTTATGGGCGATTACGGTAAACTGTACCCTACATACGATATTAAGCTGGCAGGCAGAATGATTGAGCTTGTGTGTTACGCAGATATATTGATGCCCAATTTGACCGAAGCGTGTATCCTTACGGGCAAGGATTACGAACACACCCACGACGAATTTACTTTGGAAGAAATGTGCGAGGATTTGTGCGCCAAAGGACCGAAAAAAGTTGTGATTTCGGGTATAGAAAAGGGCGGAAAATTTGGAAATTACATGTATCAGGCGGGTAAAGGCGGAAAGCTGATTGAATCGTGTAAAATAGGGGAATCAAGATCGGGTACAGGTGATATTTTTTCTGCCATAATAGCCGCAGACGCTGTAAACGGGTTGGAATTTGAACGCTCGATAAACCATGCTGCTGATTTTATAGTTAAGACGATTAAGAAAACTATCGAGTATCAAATAAAGGCAGAAGAAGGAATTTGCTTTGAAGAATATTTGGATGAAATTGGAGAATTTTAATATGGTAAAAAACAACAGGCTGGAGCTATTTAATTCTTTGGTTTTTTGCATAGGTGCTTTAAGCGTCTACGGCATAGTTGAAAAGTATTTAGGGGATGTGTTTGATTATATAGTAGCACAAGAGAAATACGCCGGTATCAGTTACTACATGCTGGATATGATTATGTGTATAGCTTGTCTAATGTTTTACATACCATGTATGTATTACTTGAAAAAGAAAGACGGTATTGCAGTCTTTGATTTTCCAAAGAAAGAAATGAATTTCGGACTTTTGACATTGGGTGCATGTATAGTTACACTGGGAGTAAGCGGAATAACTACGGTATGGCTTGATGTAGTATATAGCTATTTGAAAGATGTACCGATTTTTAAGCAGAGCATTGCAAGTTATGAGGACAGCTGGGGAGGAATAGATAACGAACCGTATATTTTTGTGTTTTTAGCTGTGGTGATTTTCGGGCCGATTTTGGAAGAACTTATGTTTAGAGGGATACTTTTGAATATGATAGCAAAGCATTTCGGAAATGTTTTGGGAGTTTTATTTTCTTCAATCGCATTCGGAGTATGGCATATGGAGCTGATTCAGGATGTTTACACTGCATTCTTTGCAGTGGCAATGGCAATATTATATGTATATACACGTTCTATAATGCTTCCTATTTTTTCGCATTCACTGTTCAACTTACTGGGGACTTTACCGCCGAGCATGGAGACTACAGCAGTATCAAATATTATAGACAATCTAAATTATATTTTTATGCTGCCTGCTATGGTAATTTGCATCTTAATGACGATAGATTATAAAAAGAGGTATGGAATTGATAGAAATTAGACATCTAACAAAGAATTACGGAGAAAACAGAGCGTTAAACGATTTAAATTTGATTATTAACGACGGAGAAATTTTCGGATTGATAGGGCATAACGGTGCCGGTAAATCCACGACGATCAAGACACTTGTAAGCATTATAGAACCTACAAGCGGTGAAATTTATATCGATGGCTTGGAGCTTACCAAAAATAGAATAGATTGCAAGAAGATGATAGGGTATGTTGCGGATACTCCGGACTTGTTCCTTAAGCTCTCGGCAGATGAATATTGGGATTTTATAGCAAATGCATACGGCATCACAAAGGCGGAAAAGGAAACAAGGCTTACCGCATTGCTGACGCTTTTTGATTTGCTTGAAAAGCGCTACGATACGATTGAATCGTTTTCACACGGTATGCGACAGAAAGTTTTTGTGGTTGGAGCATTGATTTCAAACCCTAAAATTTGGATACTCGATGAGCCGATGACCGGACTCGATCCGCAGGCGGCATATGATTTAAAGGAAATGATGCGAAAACATGCGGATGCCGGAAATTCGGTGCTGTTTTCAACACATGTTTTGGAGGTTGCCGAAAAGCTGTGCGACAGAATCGGAATTTTGAAAAAAGGCGAACTCATTTACGTGGGCAGCATAGATGAACTAAAGGAAATGCATCCTGAAAAAACTTTGGAAATGATTTATTTGGAAATGGCAGGTAGACAAAAGGAGGAATAGTTTGAATTTTAAAAATGTAAAAAACTTACTATATTTAAATCTTATTTATACGGTTGTCCCTGCCACATTGGACAAACTTCGCAAGAAAAACAAAAATAAGCGAGTTAATTTGCAATGGATTATAATTAGGCAGCATTTGTTCCTTGGAATAGCATATGTTGGTATTTTCGGAATCGGTGCAGCTGTTCTAAATGGAAATGAAACTAAATTTCTGACCTTCGTATCCGCATTTAGCGTTTTTGCAATTTTGCAGGGTGTATTGAGCGTTTTCAATGTATTTTACGAAAGCAACGATATGTCTGCGTATATGCCGCTCCCGTTTTCGGACCTAGAAATTTTTGCGGCTAAGATGATTAGCTGTTTACTGTCGATAGTTTATTTCGTAGCGCCGATAATACTTTATTGTGTATTTATACAGTTCAATTTCAAACATGCTTTATATCAGAGCGTATTGTTTGGGGTGTTATCAAGCGCACTGATCACGACGGCGATAATCCTTACATCAGTAATTTTAACGTATCTGCTTACTAAACTGCCTGTATTTAGAAAACACAAAAAGGTAGCTACTGCGGTCATGACGGCTGTCATAATTATAGGCACGATACTTATGGTTGTTATCATGAATACAAGTACTATGAGAGGCGGAGCAGGTGTAGGTGCGGCTCAACTAATCGAGAAGATGCCGTTTCTTTCGGGTGTAAATCAGGTGTTTTGGCTATTTTTCGGCATAGCTGAAAATCCGTTCTCCGTTAAGGTGCTTGTGCATTTAATTGCTTGGATTGCCGCAATCGCAACCGAACTTTTCATTTGTATCAAAATGATAACACCGAATATCTATGCGGATGCTACGGAAATGCAGACGCTTATAAGTTCGGCAAAACGCAAAAAATTGAAGGCGCATGGAAGCAGTTTGAGAGCGTCGCTGCTGCATTATCATTTGGGATTTTTAACGGATACACAGGTGCTTATTTCGTGTATAATAATGCCGCCGATAATGATTCCAATGATGCTTTTTCCTAATTTGATGAATTTCTCGCACGAGCTTAAGGAGGTTGTATTTACATACAATTATATTCTGGTTAGCGTTGTAGCGGGGGGCATGTATGCGTTGCTTTCGATAGGCGCACTTAGCAGCATTATAATATCGCTCGATAAAGAAAATTACAATTTTATTAAATCGCTACCGTTTGATATGGCAAAATACATCAAATACAAGTTCTATTTTGCGTACGTTTTACAGATTCTAATTCCGTTTATCTGTATATTGGGAATAGCTGCAATTTTGCGACTGCCTTGGTTTTTGATTGTTGCCGCTTTGCTTACAACTGCACTTGCGGCTATACCGATTTGCACATCGACTATAAGAAAGGATCATGAAAATTTGCTTTTGGATTGGACAAATGTGATTCAGCTGTCGCAAAGGGGAGGATCTAAAGCTGTGATGTTCGGAAAGTTTTTCGGTATCATAATATTAGGTACAGCGGGTGTCATGATTAGCGTTTTTGTAGCAGAGAGCGCTTCTTTCGCAGTAATAGCTGCTATTGTGGCAGTAATTTATGCTTTCATATTTGTATATACGAGATATAGCATTAACAAAACGGTTAAGTACTTTAAAGAGAATTTGTAACAAGGACATCAAGGGGGAAGTATGCAGGAGTTTTACACTTTGCAATCACAATATTGTTCGGATGTGGATATAAAAAAAATATGTTCGTTTGATTATGAACTTATCGAAGAACCGACCGATTTTATCTATCACCAAAGTCCCAGATTTATATTGATAAAAAAGGGCTGCGGTAAATTTATGGTAGATACTGAACTTTACGAGATTAAAAAAGACACCCTGCTTTCAATTTTGCCGTGGGATTGCACCAAAGTTGTTGAAATTTACGAGCCGCTTCAATACGAGATAGTCAAGTATAATTACGATGTGGTCGCGAGTATGCTGCGCTCTGTTACATACGAGGAAATTGAAACTATGCCGATACCAAGGAAACTGGATGTTACTCCGGTAGTGGAGCTTGAGGCAAATGCTAAATCTGAAGTAGAGAATATATTTCATATTTTGAAATCGGAATTAGGTGTGGAGTCGGCACTTGAGAAAATAGAAAAAGACAGCTATTTCGAAATATACGCTTCCGCTTTGATTTCACAGCTTATTACGATATTTTGCAGATGTATAGATACAGCAAGAGTTTATCCGAAAGTAATGGCAAAGCCTGGCGACCAGCGTGCACTGATATTACGATACATATACCTGCATTTGAACGAAAAACTGACGCTGGATAAGCTCGCAAAACAATTTTTTATGAGCAAGGCGTCGATAAGCAGATACATATTTGATAGAACGGGTTTGTCTTTCAATTCTCTCGTAAATGAAATGAGAATCACGAAAACAACCAATTATTTGTTATATACCGAGCTCACTTTGGAGGAGCTTGCTCCTATATTGGGATATGTAGACGCGGCGCATATCTCAAAGATGTTCCGTGCAAGAATGGAGGAGAAGATTGTAAGTTACAGACAGGCGCATGGAAAGGCTTTGCACGCAGGGCATATCGCGGAAAGCAAGCAGGATTACAAAATAATCGAATATATTACAAAGAATTTTTCGGATGATTTGAAGGCAGGTAGTGTAGCTGATAAATTCAATATTTCCGTGATAGATTTAAACAAAGCTGTAAAATCTCAGGTGGCAAGGAGTTTTCACGATTTTTTAAATTTTCTAAGGATAAACAGAGCCTGCGAGCTTTTGCTTGAGAGCGAACTTGATATTACGGAAATAGCAATAGAGGTAGGTTACAATACAGTAAAAACTTTTAGACGAAACTTTGTGGAGCAAAGACATATGACGCCGGCGAAATTTAGGGAAACGGTGGTTATGGAAAGTAAAAAGTAGGTTAAATGTAAATAACGATTGTTTTGAAGCACGTAAAAACCACCGAGAGACACGATTCGGTGGTTTTTTAAATCTTCGATTTAATTTGCATATTTAACTTATATGCCTCGTGGGGACGGGTGAGATTTAGTTAGCTTTAGCTGCGTTGAATCTCTTGTAAAGTCTTGAAACTTTTCTTGAAGCCGCTTTTTTGTGAATTGTGTGCTTAGCAGCAGCCTGCATCAATTTCTTTTCTGCAAGGCTCAGCTTTGTCTTAGCTTCGTCCAACTTGCCTTCTGCAAGTGCAACATCGAAGTTTCTGATAACTGCTTTTAGATGAGCTTTAACACGTCTGTTTCGTGCAGTCTTTTTGTTGATAACTAAAATTCTTTTTTTTGCTGATTTAATGTTTGCCATTTTTTTTACCCCACCTTTGGTTATTTATTTTTTGTGATTTGAAATCTATATATCACAAACACATCTATTATACATCATATGCTATTGAATTGCAAGTGTTTTTTACAGCCAGTCAGGCGCAGCACTCGGATTAGTTGGTGTACTCGGCGTGCTTGGCGCACTCGGTGTAGGTGCACTCGGCGTGCTTGGCGCACTCGGTGTGCTTGGAGTGCTCGGCGTGCTCGGTGTACTTGGAACAGGAAGTACAGCAGGCGGTTTGTTCGTATTCGTATTCGTATTCGTATCGGTTGTAGTATTGTCATCACCTTGAGAGTTTTCATCATATGCAGGGGCAGCAGTGCCGCCGGTGAAATTATATATGGCAGAACCGCTATATATAGCATATTGGCTAGGATTTGGATTGTGTAAAGGGCAGTAGAAATGCGGTACCTCATAGCCTATATCTCCCACACTCATATTTGGAGTATACGGTCTTCTGGTTCCCATTACATTACGTGTAACCGTACAGGACGGTGTAGCAAGGAATCCGCTTTCAATACAGAGTTTAGCAACTTGATGCAAGCTGTCAGTGGTCTTAGGCTCGGTTCCCTTGATAAAATATTCTGAATGTACGGTTCCTCTGGGATCGAGGCTGCTCAATTTGCTTGGAAGTTGTCCGCTCTTGCTGTCAACTGTAACGCTGATGACATTACTTGGAGCAGGGTGGTACGCACCTGTTTTAATCGGAGCGGAGACTTTGGTCATAATTTTACTCCAAAGCCTTGCGGCTGCAAGGCTTCCTTGATTCAGCTCTAAGTTCACATCGTTTCCAATCCAAACAGCAGCGCAATACTGCGGTGTAAAGCCGACAAACCAGGTATCGTAGTTGTCGTTTGTAGTACCGGTTTTTCCGGCAGCAGGTTGATTTGGAACTGCTGCAACTTTCGCAACACCGTTTGTTACGGTGCTTCTCAGCGCATCGCGCATCAAAAATGCAACACCCGAATCCATTGCAGTGTGAGATTTTGGAGTTCTTTCTATCAAAACTTCACCTTTTCTATTTACGATTTTTGTAAACGAAACAGGTTCGGTGTATTTTCCGTCATTTACAAAGGCTGCATACGCCGCAGACATTTCTAGCGGAGAAACACCGTTTGTCATACCGCCGAGTGCCAGAGCCGCTGCATTCAGATCGTTTGCAGGACCGTTCTCGACTATTGAAGAAATCTCGAGTTTCTTTAGAAAAGCAAGCGAGCGGTGTACGCCAAGCTGTTGGAAAACTCGTACAGCAGGTACGTTCGCAGACTGCTCCAAAGCTCCTCTAAGAGTATATAAGCCTCTAAATCCTGGATACCAGTTTTTCGGCCATTGTTTGCCGTTTACAGTCATAGGTGTGTCATCTATAACAGAAGCAAGGGTAAAGTAGTCGCCCATAAGTGTGGCAATACCTGAGCTGTCTTTGAAATTCATTACAGAATTTGTGGCTGCAGCTTCGAGACCTGCTTGCAACGCAGGACCGTAAACAGCAATAGGTTTGATAGACGAGCCCGGCTGCCTAGGGCTTATCGCACGATTGTACAAAAGCCTTCCTACGGTATTTCGACCGCCAACCATAGCCTTGATTCCTCCGTTAAAAGGATCAGAAATAACAACAGCGGATTGAGGTTGGATTACCTTTTGCTTGAGCGAATATGTGCTTGCTGCGATTACGATTTTATCGCCACTTTTTTGGAACGATTCCGGAAATTCTTTAAACAATCCTTTAGCAAGAATAAGGTTGCCGTCGGCATCTCTTGTTTTGTACTTGGAAGGTATGGAAATGGGACTTCCTGCTATACTGTACAGTATATTGTTTTCCATTGTATAAAGGTTTTTGAATTCCAAATTGTAATCGGTTAGATCGTTGACATTTGTCGTATAAATATTTAATCTGTGGCCTTTCAAAACCGTTATCGAACCGTCTCGATTTTCTTTGAATTCATCGGGTCTTAAAACGAAGTCGCCATTGGTTTCAAAATACGAAGCAAGATAATACAGAAGGACTTTCGAGTTGTTACCTATGATATTGCCGCTTGCATCTTTTTTAATATTTGTGATGCTCGGGAAGTTTGCGGTTTTTGCAAATTCTTCCTCTGCGGCTTTTTGCATTCTGGAGTTTAGAGTAGTGTAAATTTTGAGTCCGCCTGAGTAAATCATCTGGTTGGCATCTTCTTCCGATTTACCTGCTTCATCTACCAGAGCACGGATTGCCTGTTCTACAACATAGTCGGAAAAATACGAAGATGCGGCTATCGACGTGTTATAGTGAGGCTTTATGTGAGATTTGAAATCCATAGCCATAGCCGTACTGTATTCATCGTCTGTAATCAGACCTTGTTCTTTCATTAGAGCAAGACAAGTTTCGCGTCTTGATTTTGCCGTGTCGTTAAAGACATAATAAAAATCGGTAGTTTTTAAAAGGATATTTCCATTATCTTTGTCTGTAATATCATCAGGCGGGATTCGTTTAATCCACGCATATGTATTTGGAGCTTTCGGTAGAGCGGCAAGTGCGGCACATTCAATCAAATCTAAATCGTTTACATCTTTGTTGAAGTAAGTGCGGGATGCCGCCTGAATTCCGAACGAATCACATCCAAAATATATGGTGTTTAGGTAAGCCTCTAAAATTTCTTCTTTTTCCAGATGCTTTTCTAAAAGTACAGTATAGTATGCTTCGCGAATTTTACGAGTAAGCGTTCTTTCGGTTCGAGAATCGGACAAATACAGATTTCGGGCAAGCTGCTGCGTAATAGTACTCGTAGCGCCGATTCGATTTCCGGATGTAAAACTCTCCTTAATCGCACCCAAGATACGAATAGGGTTGAAGCCGTGGTGAGTCCAAAAAGTTTTATCCTCGATAGCTATAAAAGCATTTACCAAATTTTTTGGTAAATCTTTGTATTCAATGTTTCTTCGGGTACCTTCTTTGTTGAATGCACTGAGGGTATCGAGAACCTCACCGTTATCATCGTACAAAACGGAGTTCTCGTTTAATATGGAATATATGTTGTTATATTCTATATCAGGAGAATCTGCAATTACCTTTAGCACGAAAATTCCAAGAGCGAGAGAACATATTACTCCAAGCGAAAAAAACGCAAGTATGATTCTTTTAAGTAAGTTGCGGCGTTTTTTCTTTTTCGGTTTCGGTTTTTTTGTGTTTCCGTCTTTGGATGAAGGTGTCATTGCTCCTTGGGAACCTATCGTCCCTTTCCTTTCTTGTAAGCGTTGCATTCTGGTTTTTCGGCGTTCGTCAAGTTCTGTGCGCTCAGAGCGTTGTCTGCGTTCCTGCGCGTCCATTTGCGCCAAAAAGTCCTCTGCATTTGTGTTTCGTCTTTTATTGTTTTCTTCAAATTTGCTGAAGAAATCGTCGATTTGTTTTAATCGTTCCTTTTCTCCAGGACTTAAATTAGATGGCATTATCGTTCACCTACCTTAATTAACTAAGATTATACGATACATAGTATACCACATATCCCCGATAAAATCAGCAAAAAATGAGGAAAGACGAAAAAAATATAACCAAAATGTAAAATAAATACAAAAATATAAAATTTTATGATATAATATTGATGAGTCAGTCAATACGGATTACTGTATTTTGCATATTTTTAAGGATATGGTGCGGATAAACGAGTATACATTAAATAGAAGGGATAGCTATGATAAGACGAAAAGGAGCGTTGATTTTTGGAGCGTGGGTAACGGGACTTACGGTTATGGCAAGTCTTGAGGGCAAGGGAATGATTACAAAATTCAGTTTCTTACTGATTTTTTTTATTTTATTTGCAGTAATTTTTTACGCTCGAAACGCTGAGAATTTAAAAAAATATCAGATTAAAGGAGGTTTTATTTTAGTAGCAGGTTTGATATTTCTAGCTGCGACAATGTATTTTTGCATTGCAAGCTCGTATGAAGGGAATTTGCGTGAATATGAAGGAGAAAATGTTACGGTAAAAGGAATGGTAACGGATATCCGAAAAGATGAAGAAAAAAATCACCAGTTTGTATTGAAAATAAAAGGCGAGAAGGTTCTGGTGAGAAATTTTGATGATGAACCTGATTATCGCAGCCTCGTGGGGAAATATGTGAGATTTTCCGGTAGTGTTTCTCGTCCAAGTAAAGCGAGAAATCCGAGAACATTTGATTATTCGAGGTGTTTGAAAGTCAAGGGGATTTACTGCATAATAACAAGAAATTCGAAATTGGTGCTTGTCGATAAAAGAAATAACAGCAAGTTTTTATCTACTTGTGAACGGATAAAAAGGAATTTTGAGGATGATGTACGCAATTACTTTGATGAAGAAACGGCGGATATTGTGATTGCTATGAGTTTTGGAGAAAAAAGCGGTATAGATGAAGATTTGTACGATAAATTTCAAAAAAACGGAATTTGCCATATACTGGCTGTGAGCGGATTGCATATAGGATCCGTATACGCATTTTTGAATATATTGATGCGCAGAAGAAAGAGTATAATGCAAACTTTAGTCGTGGTTGCAAGTTTATTTTTTTATGTTGCATTGGCAGGGTTTTCTCCGTCAGTAGTTAGAGCATTTATCATGATAGTGCTGCATATTATATCTATACTGGTTAAAAAACGCTACGATATGCTGACGGCAAGTTTTTTCACTATGTTTGTGATGACGTTGAAAAATCCGCTTTTGGTACTCGATTTGGGATTTCAGCTTTCATTTTGCGCCATACTCACGCTCGCAAGCCTGCTTCCGAGCGTGGCACGGTTCACGAGGAGTGTCCTCGGAAGCTCGTGTGCGATGCAAATCGGTATGGCGCCCCTAAGCGCATATGTGTTCAACTATTTCTCATTCAGTGCGTTTGTGTTAAATATTCCTATTATATTTTTAGCAGGACTTACAGTGCCTTTAATTATAGGAATGCTTTTGCTGTCTGCTTGTGCGGAAATTGTAAATATGTATATACTAAGCGCGATATTTCAAATACTCGGAATTGTGTGCGAGTTTTTCATTCACGCTATAATTTTCTTAAATGATGCTGCGTTTTATTTATTTAAACCTTACAGTTTAGTTACAAGTCCTCCTATAGAACTGCTATTTGTATACTACGCAATATTGTTTTTTGTGAGCGGTGAGTTTTTTAGAATATTATGGCAGCGCAGACAATTAAAAAGTATAGTTGCGTTTTTGGCGATAATATCTATACTCGCATTTGCTTGTGGAAAAATGCAGGATAGCGAATTCGACAAGGCTGAGCTTATTTTTTGCGATGTGGGGCAAGGAGATTGCTTACTGGTTAGAAGCAGGGACGGGAAAAATATTTTGCTGGATACAGGAGGGAGTATACGCATAGACGTTGGGGAGAAAATAGTGCTGCCTTTCTTACTAAAAAACGGAGTGAAGCATCTTGATTTGGTTGTAATATCCCATTTTGATAAAGATCATGTAGGCGGACTCGCATCGCTTGAGAAAAATATTAAGATAGATAAGGTGGCTATATACGAGGCGAATTATGTAGTACCTCAGCTTGTAAAGAAAAAAACGGGAGTGGATAAGAGCAAATATCTTTACTTAGCGGCAGGAGATGAATATAGATTGTCAAAGAATTTGAAGATAAATATTTACTTTCCTTTTAGAGAAAAACTCGAATATTACAAATCAACAAGACCGAATATAAAAGATGAAAATTTAATATCGCTGGTAACGAAAGTTACCATAAAGGATATTTCGGTTCTAATGACGGGAGATTTAGATTTCAGCACAGAACAAAAATTGGTGGACGGGAATAAGGCATCTGATTTGAAGTGTGATATTTTAAAGGTTTCACATCATGGCAGCAGATACGGAAGCTCTGAAAAATTACTGGACGTAGTGAAACCGGAGCTTGCAGTGATACAGGTGGGAAAGAACCGTTATGGTCATCCAAGCGAAGAAGCAATAGATAGACTTGAAAAAACAGGTGCGCGAATTTATCGAAACGATAAAAACGGTGCAATTGGAATAATTATATCAAAAAATGGTAAGGTCGGTGTCAAAACTATGTTTTGAGTATGGATTTTTGAATTAGGATGTGCTAAAATTTAATAGTATGGCAAAAAAATCACATCGGATATATTGTGGGAAAGGAATCGAATGGGAATAGTACTAAAGAAATTTTTTGTCCTGTTTGGATGTGTGATGTTACTTGTTAATGGTGCAACGGCTTGCACAAAAGATGTAAAAGAAAATTCAGTTCTTGGGAAAAATCAGTATATTGAACTTACTACAGGCGGTGAAAATTCGCCATACGAAGTACGGTTTGGACCGGTTAGAGGTAATGAACGCAAGCAGTACAAAAACTTTAACTTACTTGTGATAGATACCGATTTTGGAGATGCTGACGATATAAAAGCACTGCACGAAAATAAAAATAAGCGCGTGTTAGTCTATATCAATGTAGGAGCACTTGATACCAATTTTGTTACGGACGGGCGATTTGATGATTTGAAAATGGGTGAATACGAAGGCTGGGACGGAGAATTTTGGGTAGACATTCGAAATCGGCGATGGAAGGATTTCATATATGAGCAGGCACAGGAAATCGTCAAGTTGGGTGCAGACGGATTCTTTGTTGATAATTTAGATGTTTATGGAAACTATTCGGAGAAAGACGGTATGTTTGATGCGGCGCTTGAAATCCTTTCGCATTTAGCAGATTTGAAAAACGACATTGTTATAAACGGAGGAGATGAGTTTGTAACGAAGGCAATGAATGACGGAGTTTTGGACAAAACAGTTTTTTCTGTGAATCAAGAGGATGTTTTTACGGATAAGGGAGCAATGCGTGCAGACGGTGAAACCTTCAAATATTATATGGATTATTTAAAAAAATGCAAAAAATATGGACTTGATGTGTATTTAATCGAATATGGAACTTTTGGGCAGAAGGAACTTGAGGAAATATCGAAAAAGTGCGAAGAAAACGGATTTACATATTATGTGTCGCCAAGCATATACTTAGATAAAAAATGGAGCTTATATTTCAATGGTAAAGAATGAAGAACATATATTTAAAATATTTACAAAACTGCTTGGGACGCAAGAATTTTTGAAAGTTGCCCTGCTTTATGGAAAAGAACAATTTTTGGTAGATTGGGCGTATAGCGAAATAGTAAAAAAGTATGTAAATTCGTCAGCGAAAGATATGGACTTAATCGTTTTTGATTACGAAAAAATGGATATAGATGAACTTATAGATGCGGTCGAAACCTATCCTATACTGTCGGAAAAGAAAGTTGTGGTAATTACAGGATTTACAGCGCTCAAGACTAAAGACGCAAAGTCGTTGAACGTCGAAGATGAACAGAAAATGCTTAAACTCATATCAAATATACCGCCTGAATCTATTTTTATAATACTGGCAAAAGAAGCCGACAAAAGGAAGAAGCTGTTTAAAGCGATAGAGGAATACGGCAAAGCCTTTGATTTTACGGCGCTTGCGGAAAAAGATTTAAATGCTTTTATAAACAAGCATTTTGCCAAGTACGGTAAAAAGATTGAGATGGCGGCGAAAGCACAGCTTATTCAAAACAGCGGATATTTAAATGCAGAAAGCGATTATACATTGTACAACTTGGAAAATGACATAAAAAAAATATGCGCATATAGTGAAGCGGACACCGTGATAGCCGGCGATGTTTTGGTATTTGTGTCTGAAAATTTGGAATCGAATATCTTTTCTATGATTGATGCTTTGGCGAGAGGAAATATTGACATTGCGTTTTCCGTTTTGGATTTCGTTATTAAAAACGGCGCAAAAGAGAACAGGAATGTAGAGTTCGGCATACTCGCACTTCTTGCATCGCAGTTTGAATTGATGCTTAAGATAAGCGAACTTAAGGAAGAGGGACTTTCAAATAAGGCAGTAGCATCTTCACTGGGTGCGCATGAATATAGAGTGATGAAGGCATCGGAATTTGCAGCTAATTACGACAAAAAGGGAATCGCAAAAGCACTTGAGTTTATATATTCCATTGACAGACAGGTGAAAGAAGGCACTATGGAAGCTCGTCTTTTACTTGAGCTGTTTCTGCCGTTTGCGGCATCACTTGCGATTAAGAAAAGTAGGTATATGTAAATGCATGACCACGAGAGGCAGGCATCGGACAGTTTGGCGATAGGCTTGATTTTGGCACTTTCGGCAGGTTGTCAAGATGCTTATACATATGTAATGCGCGGCAAGATATTTGCAAATGCGCAAACGGGAAATATTATAATGATGAGCCAATGTATAGTTTTGGGCGATTGGCACGATGTGCTAAGGTATGCGCTCCCTATTGTTGCGTTTGGAGCAGGTATTTTCTTTACGGAGCAGGTGGGCGGAAATTTGAAGCAGCTAAGCAGTATTCATTGGCGTCAGATAATTGTGATTTTGAAAATAGCCATATTGTTTTTGGTGGGATTGCTTCCAAAAGAGTACAATGTCGTAGCATCTCTTATGGTTTCTGTAGTATGCGCATTACAAGTTCAGGCGTTTAGACATGCAGGCGGAAATGTGTATGTAACGACGATGTGCGTGGGTAATCTTCGAAGCGGCACAGCGGCTCTGTCCGAATTTTGCAGAACCGGTGATAAGCAGAAACTTAAGCGTGCAGGATTTTATTATACTATAATACTTGCATTTGCGAGCGGAGCGGCGATGAGCATGTTTTTCGCAACATTCTTTGCGATGAAGACGATATGGATATCGTGCGCACTGCTCTTTGTAAGTTTTTTATTGATGATGCCGCGAAAAAGTAGAGATAAGATATAAAAAGGAGGTGTGTTTATTATGCCGGAATTCAGTTTGCCGATATTTTGGTTGCTGCTGCTGCTAATAGTACTTGGTGTAGTTGAAATTTTCACGCAGGGGCTTGCAACTATTTGGTTTTGTGGTGGAGCACTTGTTGCTGCCATATGTGCGATAATTGGATTGGGATTGCCTGTGCAAATAGGGGCTTTCCTGATTGTTTCAATAATCCTTCTTGTTTTTACAAGACCGATTGCTGTGAAAAAATTTAATCCCAAAACAATTTCGACAAATGCAGAGGCACTTATAGGAAAAAACGGTGTAGTAACGGCCGAAATTAAGGAATTCGCGCCGGGGCAAGTCAGACTTAACGGACTTGAGTGGACTGCCGTTTCTTTTGATGATACTTTTATAGAAACAGATGCAAAGGTTTTGGTTAAGAAAATCGAAGGAGTAAAATTAGTTGTTACTAAAATAGATGGATAAAACGGGAGGACGATATGGAAAATGTATTTGGTTTAATTGCAGGGTTCGGGTTGCTAATTGTTATAATTTTATTGATTGTAACGAATATCAGAATAGTACCTCAGGCACAGGCATATGTTTTGGAAAGACTTGGAGCTTATCATGAAACATGGGGAGTAGGACTTCATTTTAAGATACCGATGGTCGATGCTATTGCAAAAAAAGTTTCCCTTAAGGAAAATGTAATAGATTTCCCGCCACAGCCGGTAATTACGAAAGATAATGTAACGATGGAAATAGACACGGTGGTTTATTTTCAAATAACGGATCCGAAATTATATGCATATGGAGTTGTAAATCCTATGGCGGCTATTGAAAATCTTACAGCGACTACGCTTAGGAATATCATTGGAGAGCTTGAACTTGACGGAACACTTACAAGTAGAGAGCATATTAACAGCAAGATCAGAGTCGTACTTGATGAGGCAACTGATGCTTGGGGAATTAAAATTAACAGAGTGGAAGTGAAAAATATTATACCACCGCGTGATATACAAGTTGCTATGGAAAAGCAGATGAGAGCGGAGCGTGAACGAAGAGAGGCAATTTTAAAGGCGGAGGGTGAGAAAAAATCAGCGGTACTTATCGCGGAAGGAAATAAGGCATCCGTAATACTCGAAGCGGAAGCGGAAAAAGAAGCCGTGATATTAAAAGCGGAAGCACAGAAGCAAGCTGCTATAAGAAAAGCCGAAGGTGAAGCGGAAGCTATCCGAATGGTACAGCAGGCTACTGCGGACAGTATAAGGATGCTGGTAGAGGCAAATCCTAACAAAGAAGTGCTTGCAATTAAGAGCATGGAAGCATTTAAGGAAGCAGCTAACGGACAGGCGACAAAAATAATTATACCGTCAGAGATACAGGGAATTGCAGGCCTCGCAACTGCATTTACTGAAGTAATTAAGGATGCTGAAAAGAAATGATATACGGATATGTAAGTGTTCATAAACAGGGAATATCGAGAGCGGCTTCTGTGGATGAGCAGAAGCAGGTACTTTTGAAGCATTACCCTAGTGCAGAAATAATAATTGAAAACTACGAATTTCCAAACGACAGGCCGTTGCTTTTGGAAAGCATTGAAAAAATGGCAGGACGAGATACAATCGTGGTTCAGAGTTTGGACAGGCTTTGCGGTTCGATAAAAGGGGCTTTGGATATAATTGATCTTGCCATGAAAAAAGCTATACGAATCAACATCTTGAATTTAGGGATAATAGATACAGGTCCGTCCGGCAGAAGCATTATTACGGTGCTGGAAGCGATTGCAAACTTCGATCGCGTAATGATGGTTGAAAGGACTCAAATCGGAAAAGCGGTCGCAAAAGAAAAGGCTGATTTCAAAGAAGGCAGACCTCAAAAATTCAGCGATGAAAAAATTCAACAAGCACTAAAAATGTTGGAAACAAAGAGTTATAAACAAGTTGAAGCTGAACTTGGAATCAGCAAGAGTACGCTTATACGTGCAAAAAGAAAGGAAGCAAAGGAAGCAAATGGTTAGTGAAAAGGATATAGAAAGAATCAATTTCCTCGCGCGAAAATCGAAAAACGAGGGATTATCACCAAGCGAAAAGGATGAGCAGCAGAAACTTCGAAAGGCGTATGTTGAAGCATTCAAAGCAAACTTGAAATCACAGCTGGATGACATCGAAATAGTGGATAAATAAAAAACATACTATTTTGATAGGAAATTATTAAAAATTGCGTTTATAAAATAGAAAAAAAGGTATAAAATAGACGAAACAGATAAAGTAGTTAAATTTTAGAAAGTAAGTAAGGAGTATTTTATGAAGCAGGTTTATTTAGATTATTCGGCTACCACTCCGGTAAAAAAAGAAGTTCTCGATGCGATGCTACCTTATTTTACCGAAAATTTCGGAAATCCATCGAGTCTTTATTCCCTTGCCGCACCGTCAAAAGAGGCACTGGCAAAGGCAAGAGGACAAGTTGCGGAGTTGATAAACGCCAAAGAAAAAGAAATATTTTTCACATCGGGCGGAACGGAGGCGGACAACTGGGCTTTGTTCGGCGTATGCGATGCACATTCTGAAAAAGGAAAACATATAATTACAAGCAAAATAGAACATCATGCGCTCTTGCATACTTGTGAGCAGCTCGAAAAGCGCGGATTTGAAGTTACATATTTGGATGTAACACCTCAAGGACTTGTGAAACCGGAGGATTTGGAGGCTGCCATCAGGAAAGATACGATACTGGTAAGCATTATGACTGTAAACAATGAAATCGGAACGGTACAGCCTATCAAAGAACTTGCGGATATTGCAAAGAAACATGGGGTTTTGTTCCACACGGATGCGGTACAGGCACTCGGGAATATGCATCTGGATGTTAAGGAGCTTGGAGTTGACTTAATGTCGATTTCGGGGCACAAGATTTATGGACCGAAGGGAATCGGTGCGCTTTATATTCGTAGCGGTGTTAGGATTTCGAACTATATGTTCGGAGGAGCGCAGGAAGCGAAAAGACGCGCGGGAACTGAAAATTTACCGGGCATCGTAGGCTTTGGAAAAGCGGCGGAACTGGCAAGACAAAATCTGGATAGCCATATAGCAAATATGAAAGAGCTTCGAGATTACCTCGTGGATCAAATAACGGAAAAAATTCCGCATGTAATGCTAAACGGAAGCAAGGAATTTAGGCATCCTGCAAATGCGAATATCACATTTGAGTTTATCGAGGGCGAAGCGATACTGCTGTTCCTAGATCTGCAAGGAATTTCAATCTCTACGGGTTCCGCCTGTTCATCGGCATCGCTCAAGCCGTCGCATGTTTTGGATGCAATAGGTGTGCCTGTTGAAAAAATACACGGTTCGCTAAGATTTACAGTGGGCGATTTTACAACAAAAGAAGATATAGATTATGTTGTTGCAGAGCTTGAAAAGGTAGTTAAAAGACTTAGAGAAATATCTTCAATTTCAGAGGAGAAAGGTTGGTAGACGATATGGCAATGTATAATGAAAAGGTAATGGAGCATTTCATGCATCCGCAAAATGTCGGAGAAATAGAAGATGCAAGCGGCAGCGGTACATATGGAAGCCCTGTCTGCGGAGACATGATGAAAATAGATGTTAAAATTGACGAAAACGATGTGATTACAGAGGCGAAGTTCAAGACATTCGGCTGCGGCTCCGCCATAGCTTCATCAAGCGTAGCGACAGATATGATAATAGGAAAGACGGTAGAAGAAGCTCTTGCTATTACAAACAAACAAATCGTGGATGAACTTGGCGGATTGCCACCGGTAAAGATTCACTGCTCGGTACTTGCAGATCACGCTATCAAGTCGGCAATCTACGATTATGCACAAAAAAACGGAAAAACATATAAAGGCCTTGAAGGTTTTGATCCAAATGCGGACGAGGAGGATTATCATGAAGAAGAAAATTAACACAATTGTGGGATCTATAGGAGCATTTATAGGAGTGTTTGTATTTATAACATACATACCTCAGATAATGGCTAATCTTAGCGGGGTTAAAGGCCAGCCTTGGCAGCCTATTACTGCAGCGGTTTCCTGTTTGATTTGGGTAATTTACGGATGGACAAAAGAACCGAAGAAAGATTATATACTTATAATACCAAATGCAACCGGTGTAGTGCTTGGATTTTTAACATTTATTACAGCACTGTAATTAAGAAAAAGAAGTAGAAATACAATCTGCTTCTTTTTTTGCTTTGATTGTATCTTGGAGGATGGTGAGAAATTATGGAATACATAGGTGATGTGTTTTACGATTACGGCGGAGCACTTTATGCGAACATTACGAACAAATGTCCGTGCAGATGCGAATTTTGTATTCGGGATATGGTAGACGGCGTTGGAGAGGCGGACTCGCTTTGGTTAAAACGAGAGCCGTCTTTGGATGAAATAAAGGCGCTCATTGATGAAGAAAATTTAAACGGTTACGATGAACTTGTATTTTGCGGCTATGGAGAACCTACTGAGAGGCTTTCGGAGCTTTTGGAAGTCGCAAAATATGCTAAGGTTAAAAATCCGAGCATAAGGGTTAGAATAAACACGAACGGACTTGCTGATTTAATCAACAACCGAGATACGACAAAAGAGCTGGCAGGTGTGATAGATGCGGTTTCTGTTAGTTTAAATGCCAAAAATGAGGATGACTATTTTAAATTGTGCCACCCCAAATTCGGAAAGAAATCGTATAGAGCAATTCTTGATTATACAAGGCGTGTAAAGGAGAGTATAGAAGATACAACGATGTCGGTAGTAGGCTTTAGCTTACTGGTCGATGATATAGCTTCATGTAAGAAAATTGCGGAGGAAATAGGAGTTAAATTTAGGGTTAGGTAAATACTGTTTCGTTTCGGGGGAGAATATGATACTTGATTTTTTTGAAATAAAAAAAGAAGATGTAGCTGTCGCAGGTGGAAAGGGTGCAAATCTCGGCGAAATGACTGCGGCAAATATAAATGTTCCAAAAGGGTTTATAATTACTGCCGATACATATATCGAGTTTTTGAAGTACAATAAAATTGATGTAGCGATTAGCGAAAAACTGCGTGAAGCAAAGGATGAAGAGGGAAAGTTATTAAAAGCTGCCGGAAGTTTTCGCGAAATGATAAAATGCGGACAGTTTTCAGATAAGACGCAAGCACTTATCGCAGACAAATACTTAATCATTGGAGATAACGCAAGAGTAGCCGTGAGATCGTCAGCAACGGCTGAGGATTTACCTGATGCCAGTTTTGCGGGGCAGCAGGAAACATACCTCAATGTAAGGGGAATTTCAGATGTGCTTGAAAAGGTAAGAAATTGCTATGCGTCGTTATGGGGAGAGCGTGCGGTAAGCTATCGGTTCAATCAAGGTTATGCGCAAGATTCTGTATCAATTGCAGTTGTAATACAGGAAATGGTCGAAAGTGAGAAAGCCGGAGTACTGTTTACCGTAAACCCTATAAACAAAAACGAAAATGAGATGCAAATAAATGCAAGCTACGGACTTGGGGAGAGCGTTGTAAGCGGTAGAGTAACAGCGGATAGTTACACGGTGGACAGAAATGGAAAAATTTTAAATTTGATTGTCGGTAGCAAGGAATCGCAAATAGTTTATGCAAGCAGCGGCACGACGGAAGTGCCTGTAGCCGAAGCTGAAAGAAAAAAACGAGCGCTCAGCGACAGCGAAGTGTCCGCACTGGTATCCGAAGGTTTAAAAATTGAAAAACTTTACCGTATGCCTATGGACATCGAGTGGGCGATTAAAGGCGGTAAAGTCTATATTTTACAGGCGAGAGCCATTACAACTTTGAAAAGTTCTATCAATCACATATCTGAAGATAATTTAGTACAAAAATATACAAAGGGTAAAAAAATCAATAGAAGTACACGAGAAGTGATGTCATTTTTTTTAGAAAAAATGCCTTTTGCACATAGAGCGCTTGACTTCGACTATCTGGCAGCAATAAATGATCAGAAAGTTAATATTTTATTAGAAGGAGGAATTGTTTTACCAAGAAATCCAATTATAGATGATGATGGAATACAAACTTTTTCTGACGCAGGTAAGCGAATCAATAAAAATATATTTAAGTTTTTTAAGATTTTAAAAAATATGAAAGATTTTGAGTGCTGTTATAAGAAGTGCAAAGATTTTATGAAAATATATGAGTCTAAAATAGAAAAAATTAAGCATTTAAATTTTGAAAACATGACATTAGAAGAATACAAAAATTTTATGGAAGATAGCTACATTCTTTTACAAAAATTGGCTTATGACAGATTCAAATACGCTTTATTCCCATCTGTTTTAAACGATAAAAAATTCACTAAAATAATCAAAAAAGCAAATGCTAATTATTCATCATTTGATTTTTATTGGAATTTGGATAACAAAACATCAGCAGTTACAAATGATATTTATAAAATGGCTTGTGAGATAAGAAAAAATGAATCTTTAAAAAGAGCTATTATATCCGGAGAAAGTTATAAAGAATTATATGAAAATTATGATGACTTTAAAGATATAACAGATAAGTTTATGCGAGATAACGGATTTAAATCTGATTATAATTGCTATTGTTTATCTGCAAAAACATTTATTGAAGATCCTGATAGGCTAATAAATATATTAAGACCTATATTAAATACGGATGAAAATAGTGATGAGATTAAGCAAGGGAAAGATTTTTCCAAGTTAATGATAAGGCTAAAAGAAATTTATGGAAACAAGTATCAAGATATAGAAAAACAAATAGAATATTTCAGATATTTTCATGTGGTTCGTGAAGAAAGCCAATATATCTGGGAAACCTTATTTTATTATGTAAGACAATGTGTCAAAAGAATAAACTACATTCTTCTTGGCAGTGAAGATTATGAAGTTGGGATTGCAAATCTGTTTCATAAAGAACTTTTGGAAGTGATGAATAGGGGTAGCTTAAATGAATCGGATAAGAGAAAAATAAATAGGAGAAATGAAAAATTTCCTTTAGCAATAAAAGTATGGGATGCATCAAAATTGTTAATTTTTGAAACAAATGGCGATGTCCTAAAGGGGGTAAGTGGAAGTGCCGGTATTACAGCCGGAAAAGTATGCATAATAAATAGTCCGAAAGAATTTTATAAGATGCAAAAAGGCGATATTTTAGTTTGCCATCTTACAGATCCCGAGTGGACGCCGTTATTTAAATTGGCAAGTGCGGTGGTAGCGGATACGGGAGCTGCGCTCAGCCATGCTGCAATAGTTGCACGCGAGTTTAATATCCCTGCTGTACTTGGTGTAGGTTTTGCGACAACTAAATTTAAAGACGGAGATATGATTCGGGTAGACGGCGACAAGGGAATAGTTAGCGGTTTATAGTATGGATAATAGTGATTTAAAAAAAGACTTGCGGAGAAAATCTATTTTGAACGACGCGATTTTCCCATTATTATTAAGAACAGCGGTTCCGACAATTATAGGGATGCTTGTTATGGTGATTTACAGCTTAACGGATACATTTTTCGTCGGAATTCTAAACGATAAATCTATGACGGCTGCAATAGGGATATCCTTTAGTTTTATGAGCTTTATTCAGGCGATTGGATTCTGGTTCGGATACGGTAGCGGAAATATTATGTCGAAAAATATCGGAAAGGGTAGTTACAAAGAGGTAAGAGAAATTTCGGTGTTGGGATTGCTTATCGCTTCGACAGTAGGAATATTGGCGGCTGTTTTTGCGTGGATATTTATTTTACCCATAGCTAAATTTATAGGCGCAGGAGCTTCTTTGAATTTACTTAATTTTACAGTAAGTTATCTAAAGGTGATTGCTGTTGCTATTCCGTTTTCACTTTATTCTATGACGCTTTACAACCAGCTGCGGCTTTGCGGAAATGTCAAAGCCTCGATGGTAGGAATGCTTTTAGGTATGCTTACAAATATGCTTCTTGATCCCGTGCTTATGTTCGGTTTCAAGTTGGGATTTATAGGAGCCGGATATGCAACGCTGCTGGGGCAAATCATTTGCTGTATGGCACTTACTTATTTTTTCGTTAGGAACGGAAACGGTATATTCGGCTTTAAAAGTATCAAAATAAGTAAGGAATATATTTATCACATTCTGGCAGGCGGTATGCCGAATTTTTCAAGACAAGCTATTACAAGTATTGCACTTATTTTATTAAATGCCGTAGCGTCAAAGTACGGAGAAACGGTTATCGCGGCTTTGACTATAAGTGCGAGAATATCGGCAGTTGCATATATGATAATGATTGGCTGGGGGCAGGGCTTTCAGCCTATATGCGCCATGAATTACGGAGCGGAAAAATACGACAGGGTAAAACAGGCTTTTCGAATTTCGGTGGCGGTTGCAACGGTATTTTTGATTGTAGCCGCAATTTTATTATATGTTTTTTCGGGTGCGCTTGTGCAAACGATGTCAAAGGACGAGGATGTTATATTGATAAGCGTTACAATACTGCGTATGCAGTGTTTTTCCATACCTCTCTTGGGATATTTTGCGATTAGCAGTATGCTTATGCAGAATATAGGACAATACTTTTGGGCATCTATTATATCAATTTCAAGGCAAGGTTTGTTTTATATACCGTTATTATATATTTTGCCTAATATATTCGGACAGGAAGGGATATATGTTTTGCAGCCTATTGCCGATGTGTTGGCTTTTACGCTTGCAGCTATTGTGATTTACAAGAAAAATGATAAAAATTTACAATGTAAAAAAATGGGCTTGCATAATTTCTAGAAATTGTATATAATACTTGTTTATGATAAACATAACAAAAAGGAGGAAGCCTTTATATGGATACAGCTAAAAATTTAGTGATTGTCGAATCACCTTCAAAAGCAAAGACAATCGGGAAATTCTTAGGCAGTAAGTATAAGGTTATAGCTTCTGTAGGGCATCTTAGGGATTTACCGAAAAGCAGAATAGGGATAGATATAGAAAACGAATTTGAGCCGCAGTATATTTCTATAAGAGGCAAAGGCGATATAATTAAGGAACTCAAAAAAGAGGCTAAGAAAGCAAACAAGGTATATCTTGCAACCGACCCTGACCGTGAGGGGGAAGCTATTTCTTGGCATATTGCGAATTTGCTCAATATAGATTTGCAAGAAGAATGTAGAATAGTATTTAATGAAATTACTAAAACTGCTATACAAAAAGCGATAAAGAATCCTAGAAAGATCGATTTAAAGCTGGTAGATGCGCAGCAGGCGCGTAGAGTACTGGACAGACTGGTTGGGTATCAGATAAGTCCGCTTCTTTGGAGAAAGCTACAAAGAGGCCTTAGTGCGGGCAGGGTTCAATCAGCGGCATTACGCATGATTTGCGATAGAGAAGATGCTATAAAGGAATTCGTAGCGGATGAATACTGGAATATAGTAGCTACTCTATCAAAAGAAACGAGCGATAAAAAGATTAAAGAAAAAAACAAATTCGATGCAAAGCTGGTAAAAATTTCGGGCGAAAAGAGCGTAGTATCGAACGAAAAATCGGCGAAAACAATAGAAAAAGAACTCGCAAAGGGCGACTACAAAGTTTCAAGTATCGAGAAAAAAGAGAAGATAAGCAATCCTCATGCACCGTTTACGACAAGCAGTTTACAGCAGGACGCAGCTAATAAGCTGGGATTTTCTACAAAAAAGACTATGATTGTTGCGCAGCAACTATACGAGGGAGTTTTAATACCGACGCGAGGAACGCTCGGACTTTTGACTTATATAAGAACCGATTCGGTAAGGATTTCCGACGAAGCAAGGCAAAGTGCGAAGAATTATATAATAGAAAAGTTCGGAGAAAAATACTATGCGGGAGCGGTTTACAGCAACAAGAAGAAAGATGTGCAGGATGCGCATGAGGCTATAAGGCCGAGTCATATAGACTTGACTCCGGATGAACTTTATTCCGTAATCTCCAAAGACCAGTATAATTTATACAAGCTCGTGTGGAACAGATTTATTGCAAGTCAAATGTCCAAGGCGGTCTACGACAGTACTGCTGTTAATATTGAAAACGGCAAGTATTCGTTTAGGGCAAGCGGCTCTGTAGTGAAATTCGACGGCTATTTGAAAGTATACCGAAATGAAAATGATACGGAAAACAAAATGCCGAACGTGGAGAAGGGCGATTTACTTTCCCTTTTGAATTTAAATTTGGAACAATGTTTCACCCAGCCACCGTCAAGGTATACGGAAGCGAGCCTTGTAAAGGACTTGGAAGAAAAAGATATAGGAAGACCGAGTACATATGCACCGATAATTGCGACTTTGGCTCAAAGAAAGTATATAACTAAGGAAAAGAAGTCGATACTGCCTACGGATTTGGGTTTCTTGGTTACGGATTTGATGAAATCCTATTTTAATGAAATTGTAGATGTAGGCTTTACGGCGCAGATGGAGGACAAACTCGATGATATCGAGGTCAAGGATGCCAACTGGAAAAAAATAATTGAGGAGTTTTACGCGATATTTTCAAAGAGCCTCAAGGTAGCTGATGAGCAAATTGAAAAGGTTGAAATACCTGATGAACCTACGGGAGAAATTTGTGAAATTTGCGGAAAACCAATGCTCAAAAAGAACGGACGCTTCGGTGCTTTTGCGGCTTGCAGCGGATATCCGGAATGTAAAAATACGAAACCGATAGTGCAGAAAATAGGGGTTTCATGTCCAAAATGCGGCAAGGATATAATACAAAAAAAGGGTAAAAGCGGCAAAATCTTTTATGGATGCAGCGGATACCCCGATTGCGATCAGGTGTTTTGGAATAAACCGACGGATAAAAAATGTCCTGAGTGTTCGTCCTTAATGGTTGAAAAGAAAAATAAAAAGACGAATTTTGCTTGTTCTAACCCTGAATGTGGGTATAAAGAATAGTAAGTAAATTGTTGCGATTGTTCAAAAAAACATGATTGTTAAAAAAGAGGTGAAAGTATGTCGGAATTTCATGCAACAACAATAGTTGCTGTTCGCCGAAGCCAGGATGACATATGTATCGGTGGAGACGGACAAGTAACCTTTGGTGAAAAGACTATAATGAAGCACAATGCGAAAAAAGTGCGAAAAATTTATAAAAACTCTGTTATTACAGGATTTGCAGGTTCAGTTTCGGATGCATTTTCTCTTACTGAGAAATTTGAAAAGAAATTGGAAGAACATTCGGGGAATCTGCGAAAAGCGGCAGTTGCACTTGCGCAGATGTGGCGTTCGGACAGAGGAATGCGCAATTTAGAGGCGCTGATGATAGCTGCGGATAAAGAGTGTACGCTCTTGATTTCAGGCAATGGAGAGGTGATCGAGCCTGATTACGACTTTGTTGCTATAGGCTCGGGCGGTAATTATGCGTATGCTGCGGCGAATGCACTTTTCAATCATACGGATATGGATGCGGAAACTGTTGTAAGACAGTCGCTTAAGATAGCATCATCGATATGCGTATATACCAATGATCATATTTCAGTAGAAAAGTTGTAGAGGAGGTGCTATATGGTAAAACTTTACAATATGAAACCGAAGCAAATAGTTGAAGAACTTGATAAGTACATAATAGGGCAGGAAGAAGCCAAAAAGTCGGTTGCGGTAGCGCTTAGAAACCGTTATAGAAGGAGTAAATTGCCGGATGATATCAGAGAGGAAATAACTCCTAAAAATATACTTATGATGGGCCCGACAGGTTGCGGTAAGACGGAAATAGCAAGAAGGCTTGCAAAATTGATGGATGCGCCATTTGTGAAAGTGGAAGCTACAAAATTTACAGAAGTAGGATATGTGGGACGAGATGTCGATTCGATGGTCAGAGATCTGGTTGAGGCATCTATCCGTACTACAAAACAAAAACACTTGGAAGAAAAATATTCGATCGCGGATGAGATTACCGAAGAAAAAATAGTCGAGGCAATGGTTCCGGGAAAGAAACATTCGGGAAGTGCAGAACCGAAGATGCCTGCCAATCCGTTCGAATTTTTGATGAATCCTTATGCACAGCAAAATCAGCAGCCGAAAGATGAAAAAGTCGCACCGGAAGATGCGAGCGGTATAGATCTTGCGAGGGAACAGGTGCGTCAGCAGCTGCGCGACGGTAAACTGGAGGAACAATACATAGAAATACAGGTAAACGAAGCGCCGAAAACCAATATGCTGGATCTCGGTAACGAGGGAATGAGCATAGCGATTGGCAATATCTTCGGGGATATGGCACCTAAAAAGCAGAAAAACAAAAAGGTGAAAGTCAAAGATGCAAGGAAGATTTTGCGTGAACAGGAAGCGCAAAATTTGATAGATATGGATCAGATTACCGAAGAAGCTCTGGAAAATGCGGAGCAAAACGGCATCATCTTTATAGATGAAATAGACAAGATTGCGTCAGGCGCCAGCTATAAGAGCGGTGCGGATGTGTCAAGAGAAGGCGTGCAGCGAGATATATTGCCGATAGTCGAAGGAAGCGTTGTAAATACAAAATACGGACCTGTAAAAACGGATCACATTTTGTTTATAGGAGCGGGAGCGTTCCATATATCTAAGCCGACGGATTTGATTCCGGAGCTTCAAGGTAGATTCCCTATACGCGTGGAACTCGAAAATTTGACTAAAGAATCTTTTGTGCAAATATTGACGGTACCTCAGAATGCTTTAATAAAACAGCACAAGATGTTACTTGAAACCGAGGGAGTTAAAATCAATTTTACTGATGATTCTATCGAAGAAATTGCCACAATGGCGTTTCTTATGAACGAGCAGACCGAAAATATCGGAGCGAGAAGATTGCATACGATAATGGAAAAATTGCTCGAGGACATATCGTTTAATATTCCGGATGTAGAGGAGGAAAGTATCACAATAGATGCAGAATATGTAAAAGAAAAGTTCGTCGAAAAGATACACGAAGAGGATTTAGACAGATATATATTATAGCAAATTACTAGGATAAAATATGTGACATAACATTTTATTTTGAGTAGTATATAATTTATAAACATGGTAACGGCTTTGTAATTGTTGCTTTTGAAAGGAGAATAAAAAACATGAATAAATATTTGCTACAAAAGATGAGAAAATTGAACTGGTTGATGCAAGAAAGCCAGATGGGGGCGTTTTCGTTTAAAGAGATTTGCGAATTGCTTGGAAGCATAATGCTTGCGATAGTGTATGTTATTGACGAACAAGGCTATATCATAGGTTCAAACGATACCGAAACCAATATTCCTATTGTATCCAATGACGAAAAGACCGGAAAGGCGAAAATTCCATTTAATGCAAATGAAAAACTGCTGGAATTTGAAGAAAGCGGTATAAATGTTTCGAAAGAGGAGTTGCTCGAAAATTCGGGCGTTACCAAAAGAGCAGGTCTTAAAGACGGTGTCTATATGATAATCCCAATCTTCGGGGGCGGCAAAAGACTCGCAACTTTAGTAACGTTCAGAAAAGAAACGGAATATGATACTGAGGATGTGATTTTAGGTGAAGCGGGTTCTACAATAATGGGTCTTGAAATTTTGAGAATCAGAACAGCTGCTATCGAAGAAGAAGAAAGACTGACAAATACGGTACAGCTTTCAATCGGAACTTTGTCGTATTCGGAAATTGAAGCGGTTAAGAGAATCTTTGAAAATATGGACGGCGACGAAGGCCTTTTGGTTGCAAGCAAAATAGCGGATCAGGCGGGAATTACGCGTTCTGTAATTGTAAATGCACTTAGAAAATTGCAGAGCGCAGGCTTAATTGAAACGCGTTCGCTCGGCATGAAAGGTACACATATTCGTATTTTGAATCCTAAATTTGTAGAGGAACTTGAGAAATTGAGAGTATAAGGGTTTGTATGATAAATTTTACAAATGATAATGAAGTAATTCGTAGTGAAAGCTATAATGCTATCGTTGTCGGACTTGAGGTAAATGAGAATATAGACAAATCTATGGATGAACTGGAAGCACTTGCCGAGGCTGCGGATGTCAAAGTCTTGGCAAGTATGGTGCAAAGGCTGGAAAAGCCTAATAACGCAACATATATAGGAAAAGGGAAATTAACTGAATTGGCTGAGATGAGTAAAAACATGGAGGCCGATTTGGTTATTTTTAATGATGAGCTTTCTGGAGTGCAACTGAGAAACATAGAGGATGCAGTAGGGGTAAGGGTGATAGACAGGACGACACTCATACTGGATATTTTTGCCAAAAGAGCTATATCGCTTGAGGGTAAATTGCAGGTCGAATATGCGCAGCTTAAATATCGCCTGCCGCGCTTGCTGGGACTTGGAAACTCACTTTCAAGGCAGGGAGGCGGAATAGGAACAAGGGGACCGGGAGAAAAGAAACTGGAAACGGACAGGCGGCATATACAAAGCAGGATGGACGAAATCAAGAAGCAACTCGCAGAGGTCAAAGCGAGCAGAAATACGCAGCGAGCAAAACGACAAAAGAGTAATTTGCCCGTGGTCAGCTTGGTTGGATATACCAATTCGGGAAAATCCGCGCTGATGAATAAACTGCTTGAAATTTCAAATCATGAGGACAAACAGGTACTTGAACGCGATATGCTGTTTGCTACTCTTGATACGGCGCAAAGACTGATTAAATTGGAAAACGGCTGCGAATTCATACTGGCTGATACGGTCGGATTTGTAAGCAAGCTGCCGCATGCGCTCGTAAACGCCTTCAAATCGACGCTGGAGGAACTTTTGTACAGCGATTTGATAGTACATGTAATAGATATGACTTGTGATGATTTCAGGTTTAAATTCGATGTAACAAAAGAGGTTTTAAAGCAGATTGGTGTGCATGAAAAAAAATCACTTGTTGTTTTTAATAAAAAGGATATAGCAAACGAAAAACTTGACTACGAGGGAGAACATCTTGAGATTTCAGCAAAGACAGGCGACGGTATAAAGCAGCTTCTCGAAGAAGTACAGCGTTTATTGTTTGCTGACAGAAAATATGCAGAATTGCTTTTACCTTACGAAAGAGGAGATGTGATTTCCTATTTGTGCGAAAAGGCGGATGTTCAAAATATACAGTATTTGGAGGAAGGAACTCTTGTAAAGGTAAATCTGGATGCGGTAGACTACGCAAGATTAAGTGGATATGATACTTTATAAAACTGTAATGCAGGAAGCGGAGGCTTCGCAGGTTATCGAAAAATCCAAGTTTATTTGCACCGTCAAACCTGTAAAAACGCGCGAGGAGGCAACGGAATTTTTCGAGGCAATAAAGAAAAAATACAGAGATGCCACACATAATGTGCCGTGTATGGTAATAGGTGATAATAGTGAGCTTCAGTGGGCAAGCGATGACGGAGAACCCAAGGGAACTGCCGGACCTCCGATATTGCAGATGCTCCTTGCCGAAGCGATAACCAATGTAGCGCTTGTAGTAACGAGGTATTTTGGAGGAATTAAACTTGGGACAGGCGGCTTGGTACGAGCGTATACAAATACGGCTAAGCTGGGCTTGGAAGCGGCAAGAGCGGGATATATGAAGGAGCTTGTCAGGATAGCCTTTCAAATGGATTATAGCTTTTTGAATACCGTACAGTATATGGCGCAGAAAAGCGGTATTTTCGAAATTGAAGATATTAAATACGAGGACAAAGTAATTGTATTTTTTTTAACCGAAAGCGAAAATATGGAAGAATTGGAGCTAAAGGTGGCTGAAAATACACAAGGAACGGCAATCAAAAAAAACGAAGAATTCGTGAAAAAAGTATTTGACATAGTACCCTTACTATGATACAATATTCACTGTCGCTAGCGAGTTATGAATAAAATTGTGCGAGCGTATTTTGTTCCAAGGTAGCTCAATGGTGGAGCACTCGGCTGTTAACCGATAGGTTGTGGGTTCGAGCCCCACCCTTGGAGCCAAAATTTAGATAAAAAAAGTCTTGACAAGTTACAGGATATATTGTAAACTATACAAGCATGTTGCGGAAGAGTACAAAGTAGATTTGGGCGTTTAGCTCAGCTGGGAGAGCATCTGCCTTACAAGCAGGGGGTCATAGGTTCGAGCCCTATAACGCCCACCAAATCATTATAAGTGGCCTGGTAGTTCAGTTGGTTAGAATGCCAGCCTGTCACGCTGGAGGTCGTCGGTTCGAGCCCGATCCAGGTCGCCATTTATAATTTTTTACGCTGGTGTGGCTCAACGGTAGAGCAGCTGATTTGTAATCAGCAGGTTGGGGGTTCGATTCCCTCCGCCAGCTCCATTTTAAGAAACTATACAAGTCAATAATATGGTATCCAGGTGAATATTGGCGCTGGGATATGCTTAATTTGAAAGAGGTCGTCGAGGGATTCCCGAGTGGCCAAAGGGGGCGGACTGTAAATCCGTTAGCTGAGCTTTCGATGGTTCGAATCCATCTCCCTCGACCAATTTTACAAATATATATGCGGAAGTGGCTCAGGGGTAGAGCATCGCCTTGCCAAGGCGAGGGTCGCGAGTTCGAATCTCGTCTTCCGCTCCATATGCGGGTGTAGTTCAATGGTAGAACCTCAGCCTTCCAAGCTGATGGCGTGAGTTCGATTCTCATCACCCGCTCCACTTTTGCGGGCTCATAGCTCAGTTGGATAGAGCAACGGCCTTCTAAGCCGTGTGTCCGGGGTTCGAATCCCTGTGGGCTCGCCATTTTGGTATTTAGACCCATTAGCTCAGTCGGCAGAGCACTTGACTTTTAATCAAGGTGTCCGGAGTTCGAATCTCCGATGGGTCACCAATTTAAATAGTAGAACTTGACTTGGAGAGGTGTCCGAGTGGTTTAAGGAGCTGGTCTTGAAAACCAGTGATTCCGAAAGGGACCGTGGGTTCGAATCCCACCCTCTCCGCCATAGGACAGTTTTCAATGATGTGGAGAAGTACTCAAGAGGCTGAAGAGGACGGTTTGCTAAACCGTTAGGGTTCGTATTAGGGCCGCATGGGTTCGAATCCCATCTTCTCCGCCACATTAATATAGGGGTATAGCTCAGTTGGTAGAGCAGCGGTCTCCAAAACCGCGTGCCGTGGGTTCGAATCCTACTGCCCCTGCCAATTTAATACATATATCGGGGTGTAGCGCAGTTTGGTAGCGCAACTGGTTTGGGACCAGTGGGCCGCGGGTTCAAATCCTGCCACCCCGACCATATAGGGGCCATTAGCTCAGTTGGTCAGAGCGTCCGGCTCATAACCGGCAGGTCCGGGGTTCAAGTCCCTGATGGCCCACCATTTGCCCAGATAGCTCAGTAGGTAGAGCAAGGGACTGAAAATCCCTGTGTCCTTGGTTCGATTCCGAGTCTGGGCACCATAAAGATAGCTCCTTGCAGACTTAGTCCGAGGAGTTGTTTTTTAATATTGGGGTATAGCCAAGCGGTAAGGCAACGGACTTTGACTCCGTCATTCGTAGGTTCAAATCCTGCTACCCCAGCCAAAGCCTTCGGGCTTTTTTTAGTTTATGGCTATATTTGAAAGCGAGGAGAAAAAATGGCACAGTTGTATTATAGATATTCTACTATGAATGCAGGAAAATCCATAGAGCTTATAAAGGTAGCATACAATTACGAGGAAAGAAACAAGAATGTTTTGGTACTTTTGCCGTCTGTCGATGACAGAAACGGAAAAGGTGTGATTTCATCACGAATAGGCTTAAAACGAGAAGCGGAGATAGTAGAGGAAGATACCAATATACTCGAAATGTTCCTAAATAAGAATTCTAAGAAAAAAATTGACTGTATATTGGTGGATGAATGTCAATTTTTGAAAAAGCATCATGTGCAGGAGCTTGCGGAAATTGTTGACAGCTTTGATGTACCTGTGCTTGCGTACGGATTAAAAAACGATTTCAGGAACGAGCTGTTTGAAGGCTCTTATTATATGCTTGTTTATGCAGATAAAATTGAAGAGATTAAAACTATTTGTTGGTGCGGCCGTAAAGCAACGATGGTTGCCAGAGTGGTGGACGGCGAATTTGTTAAGCAGGGCGAGCAGGTAATGGTCGGTGGCGACGATATGTATGTTTCACTTTGTAGGAAACATTACAATGACGGGAGATTGGGACCTGCTACGATATAGCGTTTTCCTTGAAAACTGTTTCTGCGTTTCAGTTCCAAATCTATACCGTTTAGAATACTGCGTTTTTTGTAGCTCCATTCGGGGGCAATAAGCGTAGGGCGAGGTGCATCCGCACCGAGTCTGTGAATTGTAATGTGAGGCGGTATTATTTCAAGCGCATCGACTACCAAATTGATGTACTCTTCCATAGTTTTAAACGGAATATAATTTGGGTATAGCGTTTCCATCTGCGAGCCGCGTACTACATTTAGCATATGCAATTTCATACCGAAAACCGGTGAATTTGCAACATACGAAACAGATGTAAGCATTTCATCCCTGCTTTCATTCGGCAGACCTAAAATCAAGTGGGTAACTACATTGATATTGAGTGCGGTGAGGCGTTTCACCGCCTCGTCGTATTCGTCAAGAGTTGAGCAGCGATTTATCAAAGTCGCTGTTTTTTTATGTATTGTTTGAAGTCCAAGCTCAACCCATAAAAAGGTTTTTTGATTCAGTTCATTTAAAAGTTCATAGATTTCTTCCGAAAAGCAATCGGGGCGAGTAGAAATGGCAAGTCCGGAAATATTCGGGTTTGCAAGAGCTTCGTAAAACTTGGACCTAAGTTCGGCGGCAGGGGCGTAGGTATTTGTGTGATTTTGAAAATACGCAATATACTTGCAGTTTGTCCATTTCTTAGATAGAAGCTCTATTTGCGTTTCGATATCGCTTGCAAAGTCGCCTGAGCCGCTTGACGAACAGAAGATGCAACCGCCGCGTCCCTTGCTCCCATCTCTATTTGGGCACGTAAAACCGCCGTCAATGGAAAGTTTGACGGTCTTTTTACCAAAATGTCGCTTTAGGTATTCGCCGATTTTATTGATTCTATCCGTTTTAATATCAAAATCATAGTACTTCATACAGTTAAGTATACCACATAAATGAATTGATGTGATGAAATAGTAGTAAAAAAGCATTAAAAATGATAAAATATAACAGATTAAAATGGTGAATAGGGAGGTTTGAATTATGGAGAACGAAAAAGCATTGCCTATTTTCGGTGTAGGACCTATATATATGATTAGCTGCCTTATGATGAGCATATGCGCTTTGATAGCTGAAAAGAGGGGCTTAATCGCTACTTTAAGGTTTCCTGCGCTCAGAAATATAATCGCTGTATTAGGATTGCTGTGTATAGGAATTGGAGTTTTCCTCTGGGTAAAAGCGGTAATATTTGATAAGATAACAAAAAGTATACAGTCAGGGAAGCTGGCTACGACGGGAATTTACGCAATCGTTCGAAATCCTATATATTCCGCATTTTTATTTATTTTCAGCGGTGTATTATTGATTGACGGTAATTTGTATTTGCTATTCCTACCTGTTTTGTTTTGGATATATGTAACGCTATTGATGAAGTTTACGGAGGAAAAGTGGCTTACGCAAAAATTTGGCGAGGAATATATTGAATATTGTAAAAAGGTAAATAGGGTGATACCATGGTTACAAAGAAAATAAAAAGATGCAATACGCACAAATTGGCGCAAAAACTTGAAAAGAATACAAAAAAAATATATAATTAGCTGATATGGATATTTAGATATTTGTAATTTTATAAATAGGTTTAACAATCGGGAGAATTATGGATAAGGGAAAATTTTTAAAGGGGGCGGCTATTCTTGCTATTGCGGGACTGCTCACGCAGGTGCTTGGTGCAATATTTAGGATTCCGCTTGGAAATATAATAGGCGATACAGGTATGGGATATTATCAAACGGCATATCCTATATACATTTTTTTGCTTGTATTTTCTACAAACGGCGCACCGGCGGCAATTTCGAAAATGGTAGCTGAAAGGTCGGCGCTGGGAAACGAGTTTGGAGCGCACAGAGTATTTAAAATATCGTTCGCGCTAATGGGAGTGATAAGCGTTATCTTTGCAGGGTTATTGTTTATTTTTGCAAAACCGATAGTAACGATGCTTGGAAACCCCAATGCACAATTATCTATGATGTGCATTGCGCCTGCCCTTTTGTTTGTACCTATCATGGCGGTATTTCGCGGATATTTTCAGGGATTGCAGATAATGACACCTACGGCTGTATCACAACTTGTAGAGCAAACTATACGGGTTGCAATAGGACTTGCTCTTGCTGTTTTTTTGCTACCAAAGGGGCTTGAATATGCGGCGGCGGGTGCTACAATCGGTACCAGCATAGGGCCTATATTCGGACTTTTGATATTAGTGCTTATTTACAAAAAATACTTAAAAGATAAGAAATTCGAATTAAAGGAGCACGAAGAAAGCGAAAGCACCCCTTTTATATTAAAAAAACTGATAGGTATAGCGGTACCTATTACGATAGGGGTTTCCATAGTTCCGATAATGAATTTGATAGACCTTTTGATTGTAATGAGGAGGCTTCAGTCGATAGGATATTCGGAAAGCGAAGCAAATGCCATATACGGACAGTTGACCGGATTTGCGGGACCTATCATCAATATACCTATGGCTATGGCATTATCAATGGCACTTGCAATGGTGCCTGCGATATCTGCTGCTGCGAGTAAAGAAAATGCAGAAGAGCTGAAAGAGCATATTTCGCTTGGATTAAGCATGTCAACGATTGTAGGTATTCCTTGCAGCTTCGGTCTTATGGCACTTTCAAAGCCGATTATGATGCTTCTTTTTCCTGCAAGACCGGAGACGGTAGAGGTGGCGGCAAATTGTTTATTCATATTGGCAATCGGAATTGTATTTTTGTGTGTGGCACAAACCATGGCAGGCATATTGCAAGGACTTAACGCCGCAGGAATGGCGGTTTTGGGCTTGTTTGCAGGCTGCATAGTGAAGGCGGTAATAACATATGTTTTGTGCGGCATACCTTTACTGAATATACAAGGTGCGACCATCGGTGCTACACTTGGATATGCTACTATCGGGCTTGTGAACCTATATGCCGTAAAGAAAATAGTAAATATAAAATTTAATTTGAATCTTTCGGTATTGAAACCGCTTTTGGCAGGAATCGTTATGTTTACAGCTGTAATCATTACATACAAGGGACTTGCAATATTTATAAGCAGCAATTTTGCGACGATTATTTCTATAGGAGTTGGAGCTATAGTATATTCGGTAATGGTAATAGCCTTAAAGATAATGACCGCTGATGAGCTTGAAAAGTTGCCTAAAGGTGCAAAACTGGCTAAATTAGTGCGAAAAATTCAAAAATAAAGAGAACTATATGGGAATCGAAATACAAAAAAAAGCATTTATTACGGGAGTTTCGGGAGGCATAGGAAATGCGATTGCCAAGAGGCTGTTGGAAAAAGGTTACTTGGTTTACGGAACGCATCTTACAAGAAAAATAGAGAATTTGACGGGAGATTTCATTCCTGTGAAGCTGGATGTGCGGGACAAAGAGCAAGTATTTGCGGTGTCTGAAAATATAGGTCGTGTCGATGTCCTCATAAATAATGCAGGCATCGCGAGTCTAAAGGAATTTTCAGATATTACATACGAAGAATGGTGCGATACTATCAATGTCAACTTGACAGGCACATTCTTATGCACCAAGGCATTTTTGCCGAAAATGATATCGCACAAGAGCGGATGCATCGTAAATATTTCTTCGATATGGGGGATATGCGGAGCATCGTGTGAAGCTCATTATTCGGCATCTAAGGCGGGTATTATAGGGTTTACGAAAGCGCTTGCCAAGGAGATGGGACCGTCAGGGATAAGGGTAAATGCAGTCGCACCGGGGTATATAGAAACATCTATGACAGAGGGGTTGTCCGATGAGGTGAAAGAAAGACTTATAAATTCAACTCCTTTGATGAGAAGCGGAAAACCGATAGATGTAGCTGATGCTGTAATGCTGATTTTGGAAAGCGAGTTTATCACGGGAGAAGTGGTTAATGTTAGCGGAGGTTTTGTAATATCGTGAAAAAATTTACAAAGAAGCAGATAACGCAAATTTTGGACAGACTGGAAATGCTTTATCCCGATGCGGAATGTGCGCTTGACCATAAAAATCACTTCGAACTTCTTGTTGCGGTTATGTTGTCGGCGCAAACGACAGATAAAAGTGTAAATCTGATTACTCCGGCGCTCTTTGAGCGTTATTATAACGCCAAAGAGTTAGCCATAGCAAACCTGGAAGATGTTGAGCAGTTGATTAAGAGAATTGGACTTTACAAAACCAAAGCAAACAATATCGTAAATATGGCAAAGATATTAGAAGAGGAGCATCATGGAGAGGTACCGAATACATATGATGAACTTATCAAACTTCCGGGTGTAGGCAGAAAAACTGCAAATGTAGTGCTGTCGGTCGGATTTTCTGAGCCGCGCATAGCGGTGGATACTCATGTATTTCGGGTATCGAACAGGATCGGACTTGCTGATGCCAAGGATGTACTTGCAACGGAAAAAGAGTTGATGCTGAATATACCGAAAGAGCGTTGGTCGCAAACGCATCACAGCCTCATTTTTCACGGGAGGAACCTTTGTAAAGCCAGAAACCCTGAGTGCGAGAGATGTACGATTACAGAGTTTTGCAGATATTACAGTAAATTAAAATAGAGGGACAAGCAATGAATGATGAAAAAACGAAATACGCTAAAAATGGTAAATTACCTATCGTAATAGCCCTTGTAATAGTCTTGGGACTTGTGGGTTTTCGTATGGTTAGTTTGTTTACGCCGGACGACAAAGTGGAGGAAGAACCGATAAGCGTTGAGGTTACCAAAGCGGAGATGATAGATATTATAACTTCGGCGCCGATAGCGGCACGTGTAAAACCTATAGAGGAAGTTAATGTGCTTCCTTTGATGCAAGGCAAGGTTACAGGAGTATATGCAAATGTAGGCGATAAAGTGGCAGCAGGAGAGATTTTATTCAGTATAGATGCTAGCCAGCTTGAGAGTAAAATAAATCAGGCACAGGAAGCGGAAAGGGTAGCGGCTGATACATTTGACAGAATGAAAACGCTTTATTCGGAAGGAGCTGTTGCTTATCAGGACTACGAGCAGGCAAAGCTCAACTATGTAAATGCGCAGCAAAGCTACATACAAGCGGCATCTGCGTATGAGGATTGCAATGTAAAATCACCTATCAGCGGATATATAACTGCGAACAATTTAAATGTCGGAACATTACCGCCACAAACTCAGCCGTCCATGATAGTGGCAGATGTGAGCTCACTTGTTGTTGAGGCGGAGATATCGGAAAGCGTGGTTGCTGTCATAAACGAGGGAGATTCGGTAGAGGTATATGTGGATTCGGTTTCCAAAGAGCCTATAAGCGGAGTGATTAAATCAATCTCGCCGGCTCCAACAGCAGGGAAAATGACATATCCTATCAAAGTTGCATTACCGAAGACGGAAAAAGTGAAAGCGGGAATGTTTGCCAAAATTCAAATCGTAAATTCAGGAAAGCAGGATGTGCTTTGCGTACCTTCCGATAGCGTAATGATTAAGGACGGCGAAAAGACGCTTGCGATTTTAAAAAAAGATAAGCCGAAATTCGTGAAAGTAACCACAGGACTTGATAATGGAAAATATGTAGAGATAATAGACGGTATAACGGAGGGAACATTGGTTATTACTAAGGGGCAGCAATATGTAAAAGAGGGTGAAGCTGTGAAGCTGATTAAGAAAGAAGCGACAAAAGATGAGTGATATTCCTAAAATTTGTATCAAAAGACCTGTTGCGACCACTATGCTTATTTTGATGGTTGTAGTTGTAGGAATTTCATCGCTCATAAGGATAAATATGGATTTGTTTCCGGATATAGAGTATCCGGCGGCACTCGTGCTTACACGGTATGATAATGCATCTCCAAGTGAGGTGGAAAAACTGGTAACCGTACCGATAGAAGAGGCACTTGCAACGGTTCCGGGAATGGATGAAATGGGATCTATGAGCATGTTCGGATACTCAATTGTATTTCAAAAATTTCATATGAATACGGATTCCAATTTCAATACACTTGCGATGCGCGAGAAAATATCGCTAATAGAAAAGGCTTTACCGGAAAAAGCTGAAAAGCCTATGGTTATGAAACTTGATTTAAAAGCGATTCCTATAATGCAGGTATATGTTTCGGGGGATATACCGCTTGAAGAATTAAACAACCTTGTTGAAGACGGAATAGAGGGATATTTCAAGCGTGCAGACGGCGTAGCATCAATAGATGTAATGGGCGGTGAAAAAAGTGAGATTTGTGTAAAAATTACTCAGGAAAGATTGCAAGGTTATGGAATCACATTGCAACAACTTGCGCAGATTTTGATGTCCGAAAATTTAAATTTACCCGGAGGGAATATTAAGCACGGAAATACAGAAATGGTAGTGCGTGCTATGGGAGAATTCAAAGAAATAGATGACATAAGAAATATTCCTGTAAACTTGCTGGACGGCAGTATCGTTAGATTAGGAGATATAGCAAGCGTTGAAAAAACCAAAAAAGAAAAGAAATCCGCAAGCTATTTGAATTCAAATCCTGCGATAGGAATAATGATTACAAAAGAATCGGATGCAAATACGGTGCAAACTTCAAATTCTGTAAAAAAACAGATTAAGATTTTACAGGAAAAGTATCCATATTTGACATTTGAAATAGGCTACAATCAGGCTGATTTCATTGAAAATTCAATAAAAAGCGTAGCAAATTCGGCTATTGTCGGCGGACTTTTAGCAGTGATTGTCGTGTTCTTATTTTTGCAAAATATAAGGTCGACATTGGTAATTGCGATGAGCATACCGGTGTCATTACTGGCGACTTTTGCGATGATGAAGTATCGCGGAATGACACTTAATTTAATCACACTATGCAGTTTGACTATTGCGGTAGGCATGCTGGTGGATAATGCGATAGTCGTCCTTGAGAATATTTTTCGGCTGCGGCAAGACGAGAACAGTGCGCAAATTGCGGCTGAAAAAGGAAGCAAGGAGATATTTTTCGCTGTCCTTTCTTCGACATTGACAACGGTAGTGGTGTTTTTACCGATTGCGCTTTCAGACGGACTTACGGGGCTAATGTTTTCCGATTTTTGTTTTACGATTATCATTGCCCTTATGACATCATTGGTTGTGGCCATGACAGCTACACCTATGTTTTGTTCATTACTTCTGAAAAAAGGAATCTCATCAAAGTATATTAGAATAGGAACAAAACATTATAGATACAAGTATTTGCCGAAGTTTACAAGCGGTATTGAAAGGTTAAAGGAATTTTATGCGCAATTTATGAAA
>JABZIP010000031.1 GCA_015258265.1 Clostridiales bacterium
CATTTGATGTTCTCATCATCTCTACGGCAGATTCAGATTTGCCCTTCAATTCCTCTATAACAACTCTGATTTCGTTTGCGAACTTAGCAGAATCTTCTGCGAGCTTTCTGATTTCTTCCGCTACTACCGCAAATCCTTTTCCGGCTTCGCCTGCTCTTGCAGCCTCAATCGCAGCATTCAAAGCAAGCAGATTGGTTTGGTCGGAAATAGACTGTATCATATCACTTGCATTCGCGATAGTTTCAGTAGACTTATTGGTTTCACTGATAACTTCCGATACCTGATCTGAAATTTTCTGACTTTCCGCGGTAATCTCTACAAGCTCACTCAGTATCTTGCTTCCTTCGTTTTTACGCGTAGCTATTATCTCTGTAGATGCCGTTAATCTCTCCAATATTTCTATCATTTCATTGAGGAGTATGTTAGCCTTGTCTACAGAGCTTGCAGCACTTTGCGTATCTGCAGCCTGATTCGTAGCTCCCTCAGCTATATTGTTAACCGCTCTTGATACTTCCTGCGAAGATACTGAAACTTGCTGCGATGTAGCTGTCAGTTCCTCTGCCGTTGCCGCAGTATCCTGCGCGTGCGATGAAATTTGGCCTACAATCTGTATCAGGTTTTGCTCCATCACATTTATAGAACGCATTAAGCTGCCTATTTCATCTCTTCCCTTGAAATATTTTTGGGCCTTTACTGTTTCTTCCTTTAAATCCAAGTCGTAATTAGCCATTTTTCTCATAGCCTTTTCAGCTAACGCAACAGGCCTTGCAACAGTAGCTAGGAGTATCAATACTACTATTACGCCCATTATTAAAATTATAAATACATTAAATATAATATTTATATTTCTATCATCTCTTGCATCCTTTAGAAAATTGTTAAGCGATGTTACCGATTCGTAGCACCATTGCGAGTCTACGCCCTTTAACTTTACAGGTATATAAATTATTTTTCCTTTTATGTTGGTTCCCGCTATGGTTTCTTCGTTTACTCTCTGTCCGTTTTGAAGTGCATCGCCTACCGCTTCCACAGACTCAGGCACTTCTTCAAATAAATTTTGTCCTATTTGCGCATCGTCCATGGCATTTGCCACAAAGAATCCTTTGTCCGTAAGAACACCCTTAAAATCTTCCGGTCCGTTCGATTCAGCCTTAAGCTCCTCCTGTAAATCACCTACTATCATATCTACGGTAACTACACCTGCAGGCACTCCGTCCGATACAACAGGGAAAGAATATGTAGTTTTCATAATGCCGTCTGTATCAATATAAGGCTCCGACATCGTAACCTTTTGCAGTTTCATAGGTTCTGTATACCACTGTTCATTGGTATCTCCTTTGTTTGAAACCGTTATGTTTCCTTTAATATTTTCAACAAGTGCTGTAAATCTTCCATTCACATCATCCTTGCCGTCAAATCCGTTGGGTTCAAAATAAACTCCCACTGCAGCTACGAATTTTTCATTTTCGAGCATACCCTTGGCATTATCGAGCACAAGATTCCTGTTTCGGTTCGGCTTAGGTATACTATCCATTGTATTTTGCAAAACAGCCCTCATATCGTACCCTATCTGGTATGCTCCTGCGAATTTTGTTTCCAGCTGACTTGCAGATTTTTTCGTTTCTTCCAGCTTTATTTTCTCACCGTTTTCTATAGCTTCAGCATAGTCACTTGAAATGTCATATATAGCTTTCGCCCCTAATATCACAAGCAGTATCAATGAGATTAGGACTCCCACTTTTACTCCAAGGCTCAGCCCTCTTTTTTCTTTGACATTCATAATCAAACCCCTCCTACAATGTCCTTTCTCAATTTATATCTGAATAACTAGCTCTGTCTATAATGTATACAATTCCAATAGTTTGCGTAGCTACAAATTTGTTTAACTACACATTTTCAATTCTCTATTTTCATCCAAAAGGTAAAATGTGGTGAAATACCTCGACAAACTTAGGCATATTATACCACTTTTAGAATATTTACGCAATAGTTTATTCTCGTATTATCATAAAATTCGAGAAAATTTTAACAAATTTATCTTATCGCTATAAATTTCGCGTATTTACGCATTAAAAATCACCCTGAATGCACTCCCCTTACCCGATTCACTGTCAACTTCCAATTTTGCTTCATGAATTTGCGCATTTTTTTTGCACTAGCGAGGGTCCAAGTCCGCATCCCGAGTTTTCTTCCTTAAAGCTATAATAATTCACTTAAATGAATGAAAGATGAACGACTGAAAAATTTTTCGTTTTTTATTTTCCCTACAATCCAAATCATAGAGCAGTGATTGCTGCAATCGTACCGAACACAACGCCCGGAATATTAGCTACAACGATAGGCCAATCTTTTTTCTTTTGAAAAAAACCGTAACTCACCCACAAAATACAGTTTATAGCCGCTACCATAGGTTGTAAAAATCCGCTCTTATTACCGTGCAGATTGTTAACAATCTGTGGGAAATAAGATATATACATAAGCATAGCTGTGCAAGTTGCGATCCATCCCAAAATTTTAAATATCTTTTGATCCATATTTTCCTCCTTTCCGCTTCGACTTATTTTTTATACCACGTTTTTAATCGGTAACATCTATATCCGTAACTATTTTTAAGTCGTACTCGCTGTAAACTTTTGCGATTTCCGATTCAAGTATCTTGCGTGCTTCCCCGTGATCAATGTCAAAACTTACCACTACATCAAAAGTAATTGTTTTTTCTTCTTCGTTTAAGTAAAATCCGTGAATTTGCAATGCCCAATCGTGCGACATAACTATCTTTTGGATTTCATTTTGCACCTTTGCCGCCTCTCCATCCGTAGTATTGTAGGAATATACACCTATGCCGGTCATAATAACCCCTGTTTTCATGTATATTTCGAGTTGCAGCTTTCGTGTAAGAACGTCAACTTCCTGTACAGTCATAGTATCTGCAAGCTCAAGATGAACTGAGCCGTAGTATTTATTCGGACCATAATTAAATAGATGCAAGTCGTAAGCACCTCTAACTTCTTCCTCAGATTCAAGAATTTCCCTTATATATCCGCTTATTTCTGCATCCTCTCGTTTGCCTATGATGTCGTCGAGCGTTTCGAGCATCATCTCAATACCCGCTTTTATTATGAAAATTGAAATTATTACACCTACATACGCTTCAAGTGAAATTCCCCAAATGATAAAAATGATTGCGCAAGCCAAAACAGACGCGGAAAGAATTGCATCAAATGAAGCATCCGCTCCCGACGCTACAAGCGCTCCGGAGTTGACTTTTTCTCCTTTTTTTTTGACATAAGCCCCGAGAATCAGCTTTACAATAATAGCCACCACTATGAAAGCCAAAAATACATAACTGTAATGCACCTGTTTCGGATGAATGATTTGCTTTACCGACTCTATTATGGATGTCAAACCGGCGTACAAAACTATTGCAGAAACCAGCATCGCACTGATATATTCAACCCTTCCATGACCTAAAGGATGGTTCTTGTCCGGCTTTTTACTCCCCAGCTTTATTCCTATAATAGTTATTACAGAAGACAACGCATCCGACAAATTGTTGACCGCATCCAGCGTGATTGCAATCGAATTTGACAGTAGTCCAAGCACCGCCTTAAATACTCCCAAAAGCACATTTGTAACAATTCCTATCAAACTTGTTTTGACGATGACTTTTTGTCTGTCAAGAAATTCAGACTTGGATGACTTATTGCCATTTCCCATAAATTTCCTCACTTTTTCGTAAACATTTTCTTAATTCATACCCGAATATGCGCTTTATTATCCTTGCAATGTCAATACAATTTTCTTTACTTGTAGTAAATTCTCCTGCATTACAAAAAGCACTTTCACATTCTTGTAATTTACACCTTCTTTTTTCTCTTTTTCCGTTTTCGGTTCTAAAATACCCAAAGCCTTGTACGGGTCTACCCACTCTCTACGTGGGTCGTTTTCAAGCTCAATCAAAACATTATCTATAAACACCGACTTACCGCCGTCGATAACAGCCTCTACAATAGTCGCATCAAGTAATGGCGCAGGAGCCTCCGAAAGGTTTTTTGCCCGAACTGTTACAGTTGTAAATTCGTAGTCGCTCTCACTTTTCAGCGTGTAATTTTCGCTGATTTCTCCCGGCTGCAATATAATTTGCTCAAGATCCTCCCTTTTACTATTTTGTAGAATCAAATTTTTATAAAGGCAGTCTTCAACTGTATCGCTTCCCAAGATGAACAGCCTGCCGATATCTGCACGAAATTTAAGTCCGTTTTTATTTTCAGGATGAGTCATAAGCATTGGATTCAGTTTTGCATAAATCTCATCGTACGGCTTAATTTTAAATCCTCCGCCTTCCGCCTTTGCTATATCCAAATAAATCCACTTATCGCCATCATCTCTACCTTTGAGCCTTATCCCCCGGACATCCATTCGCACATCAAAATTTTCATCCACCAAAAGCACCTTGTAATTTTCAGATATAAAATTTAAAAATTGCAGTAACCGGTTATACGATATTCTCAGCTCTTCAAGATTCTTTACATCGATAGAATAGACAAATCCGATAGAATCGCTATACTCGAGCTTATCCCTTACTATACTTTCTGTTTTCTTAAATTCCTTTATCGCCGCTTTACCAAAGACTTCCTCAAAATCCGTCCAAATGTACGAATTACCTACTTTCACATCACGCGCGACAGTGGCGCGAAACTCTAATTTCGGATACTTGCTTAGCTTCACTACAAAATATCGCTCGTTCTTTTCTTCTTTTTTTATTGTATAAGAATCTTTCCCGTAAGTTTTGTCAAGCCAATTTATAATACGCTTTTCGTCATCCTCGCCGGCCTTGTTACACCCTAACAACAAAAGCGAGACGCATATCAGCATTACCAAAAGCAAAATAAATTTTAAAAATTTCATATTTCGATTTCCTCTTTCACAGACTTTATTTCAGTGCGATTTTTGAAAAACACATATTTCTATATAGTTAGCTGCTTTCGCTTATTGAAAAAACTTCGGTATGACAAATAGCAAGCTACTAAAGAAGAAATGGCAGTTGTAGAAAGGAGCATAAAAGTTACCATAATTTGATATTTAATTGCATCTATTGGCTATACTCCTGCAAGGATAAGTCCTGTCATCATTCCGGGCAAGGCTACAATTCCAAGCGTTTTCGCCGAATCTATCGTAGGCAACATTCCCGTTTTCATAGCATCACGAATAATTTCAATTGGCGACGGTAATATATCCGCACCAAGCGACAGTTTTGTTTCAACCTCATCTCTCTTATTTTTGAAATCCGCTTCTATTTGTTCATAACAAAGCCCCAAGGCAACCATAGAATTTCCCACCAGCATACCGCTTTTTATGCTTTTGCCTCTTTTGGCTGCATTATATGCGGCATTGAAAATCATAAATGCAAGCAATGTAGTTGTAAAAATATGGTTATTGTAGCCAAATACAAATTCCAAAATGTAGCCGACTATTACTAACTGGACAGCCGCCCTCATCACACCGATAACAACATCTTTTCCAAGATTTAATTTTTGCCAATACGAAAAAATTAGAGTTACCAAAACTAGTGATGTTATTTCATCCAGTAAAAGAATTTCCGGAATAAAAAGTATGCTGCGAATCAGTGCTATTCTTTGTTTTTCACCGCCCGAAAGATTTTTTACATCCCTTTGCAAATAATCGCCAGTCATATTAAACATAGCAAACCAAGTCTCAATTTTTTCAATATCGGGCTTCATATTCCTAATGATATATGGAAATTTAACATTATCCAATACGCTGCTTCCAAAAAGATATGGCGATTGAAAACAATATGCGATACTTTTGCGCAAATCCGTTGGAGGATATTGCGAATAAGTTTTTCCATTAAAAATAATTTCCCCTTCAGTTGGGCTAATCAAATCGCTACATAGTCTGAGTAATGTACTCTTGCCGCTACCCGACTGTCCGACAACCGATATAAAATCCCCTGTGTTAATACCGAACGACACATTCTTCAAAATCGACTTGTCATCATAAACATACGATACATTTTTAAATTCCAATAACGCCAATTCGCACTAATCCTTTCATTATTTTCTTCCGCCTACCAATGTAGAGCCTGATAACATCATCAGTCCGGCTTCGTTTATGCGCACAAATTTCCAGTCTGTTGTATCAATTAGTTCTACCGACTCATAAACTACTATAGCATTTTACGATAGTAACCTCTTGACAAAAATTCTATGAACCCTTTATCCCTTAAAATTTGTAGCTGCTGTCTAATTTTAGATTCCACATTATTATTTGTATATTTTTGTCGAAGAATTTCTGTATATTCATATATATCCTGTAATGAAAATTCAACAGAATCAATATCGTTTATACATGACAATACATCTAAAAGCCAACCACGTTTTTCAATATTCTCAATATGCAATTTTTTAGATTTTAAGCATTCTTCTATCACCATTTTTCTACTATATAATTTTTGATTATTTATTATTGTTATTCTCCTGTAAAAAAGTCAAACATTTTTGACACAAAGCCTATAATATAATTTTGATTATTG
>JABZIP010000015.1 GCA_015258265.1 Clostridiales bacterium
AGTGCCTCTTGCTTGGCATTCTCTATGAGTTTTTCTTTTCTAGCTTCAAATTTCGCCTTTGCCGCATCGAGTTCTTCCTGCTTTTTTTTCATTGCCAGCCCGATTAGCAACGCTTCTTCCCGCTGCTCTTGGGCTGCTTTCCTATCTTCTTCTATACTTTGAAGCACATTTTCAAATTCAAGTTCACCGCTTGTGAGTAGTGTCCTGGCTCTGCCTATAATTGCTTCCTCAAGGCCCAGTTTTCTTGATATTTCAAATGCGTTTGACTTGCCCGGAAGCCCTAAAATCAAATGATAGGTAGGCGACAGAGTTTCTATATTAAACTCCATAGATGCGTTTTGTACACCTGCCGTTTCAATAGCAAATTTCTTTAACTCCGTATAATGAGTAGTCGCAAGGCACATAGCTCCTTTTTGCATTATCTCTTCCAAAATTGCTATCGCGAGGCTCGCGCCTTCTTGCGGATCCGTTCCTGCACCAAGTTCATCAAAAAGAACCAAACTGTTCTCGTCCGCTTCTTTCATTATCGCAACTATATTAGTCATATGAGATGAAAAGGTACTCAAACTTTGTTCAATACTTTGCTCATCTCCAATATCCGCAAAAATTCGCGTAAAAACAGGCAAGCTACTGCCTTCTTCCGCTGGAATTTGAAGCCCGCTTTGAAACATCAGGCAAAATAATCCGAGCGTTTTTAGCGTTACCGTCTTTCCTCCGGTATTCGGTCCCGTAATTATCAGTGCTTTTGTACGCTTATCTATAGTTATATCTATCGGGACTACTTTATTTGCATCGAGCAACGGATGTCGTGCTTTTCTCACTTCGATATAACCGTCGCTTATCTTAGGGCTAAACGCCCCCATAGCAATGCCAAGTCTTGCTCTTGCAAATATAAAATCCAGCTTCCCGAGCAATTCCTGATTATTTAATATAATGCGACTTTGAGCCGCTACCGCCCTTGTGAGCATATCCAGTATACGGTGTACTTCCTTTTCCTCAGCCAGTTTAAGTTCACTTAGCTCATTGTTCAGGTTAACAATAATCTGCGGTTCTATAAACAGTGTCGCTCCGGTTTGCGATTGGTCGTGTACTATTCCGGTTACCTTGCTTTTATGTTCCTGCTTTACAGGTATCACGTACCGTCCATGCCGCATCGTTACCAGCGAATCCTGCAAAACCGATTTGTTTTCGGATTTCGATACAATCTGCGCCAGCTTCGTGCGTATCGTTTCATTTTGCCTTTGTATGCTTCGCCGCAAAGATTTAAGCTCATGGCTCGCATTGTCCGCCATTTCCGTTTCAGATACAATACATCTGTCAATATCTTTTTCCAAAGCGGGAAATACGCATATCAGGTCTGCCAAAGCCTTAATCTTGGCTACATTCTTTATTTCTTCATCAAAATAATCGCTAACCTCTCGAGCTATACAAAGATTATAATGTACTTGCAAAAGCTCGCCCATGCTAAGGACTCCTCCCTTACACGCAAGCGATACCATATCGCTAAGATCATAAAAGTTGCCGAGAGGTATATTGCCTTTCGCTAATATTGCCTGTGTGGCTTCGCAAGTTTCGTCCTGCAACTCCTCTACATCGCGACGGTCGACTTCGGGTTTCAGTTTTTTGATTTTTTCCCGTGTAATATCAGAGCACGCCTCGTTTTGCAACATTTCGACAATTTTACCATATTCTAATGCTTTGTATGTCTTTTCATTCATAATAAACTAAATATTCTTTTTATAGCGCTCAAGCTCTCCTTTTAATTGAATATTTTCCATTTGAATATCAAAGAAACTGCTTTCCAGATCTTTGTATTTGGCTTCCATTTCACTAACCAAATCGCTTGAAACTTCTTTCAAATCTCCTTGCAATTTTTTAGAAAATTCTTCAACGCTTCTAATCTTTTCATCCTTTTGAGCTATAGTTTTTTCCAGTTCTTCGATACGCTCTTCGAGCATATCCTTTACTATTTTATTTTTGTTTTCCAGCTCGGAAATCGTGTTTTGGCTGTTTACATGCGACTGCTTTGCCTCATTCCAGAGTTTTTCATAATCCGCAATAGAGCCTTCAACCTTTTGCAATTTCTCCGATACCTTGTTTAATTCTGCAAGGGTAGTAAAATACTCATCTGCAAGGTTCACCGCCGAAAGCACCGCCATCATTTGGCGTGGCATATCCGGTGCAACCGAATTTATTTCTTGCATTTTCTTATCCACATATTCAGCAATTTCCATTATTTCCTGTTCAGCCTTGCTGCCTACAATCGTGTAGCTTTGACCAAATATTTTAACGCTTACTCTGTTCATTTTTCTACCTCTTACCTAATCCTATATATCTCGCAGCTTAGCATTTGCCTTTTCTGCAAGCGCTTCCAGTACTTTTTCATGCACGCACAGCACTTCTTCATCTGTCAAGGTTCCTTTTTCGGATCTGTATGTCAAAGTGAATGCCAAGCTCTTTTTGCTTTCGTCAATCTGTTCACCACGATAAATATCAAAAAGCTCTATTGCTTCCAATATTTCGCTGGCATGCTCTCTAATTACTTTTTCTATATAGGCAACCTCTACATTTTCATCTACCACAAGCGCAATATCCCTCGAAGTCGCAGGATATTTAGGAAGCGGTTTATACACCGTCTTTCTGTCAAGTGTTCGAATAATATGTTCAAAGAAAAGTTCTGCCATATATACCCTTGTATTTATCCCGTAATTCTCGCAAACATTAGGATGCGCTTCTCCCATAATGCCAAGCTCTATATCGCCCGATACAATTCTTGCGCATCTTCCCGGATGATAAGGTGCATAATCACTTTCTGCTACAAATTCAAGCTGTTTGATTCCCATAGCTGAAAGGAATTCTTCAATAATTCCTTTCAAGATATAGAAATCCATATTTTCCCCATACATTCCAAGGCTTACAGCATACTCTTCACTTGGCAAATTGCTCTCATCCAATAAATCGGCTGAAAAAGTATTCCCTATTTCAAATGCCATTACTTTTGGGTTCTTGCGCCTGTAATTTATGCTCAAAACCTCAAGCATATTCGGCGTTAAAACCGTTCTCATCACAGATGTTTCTTCGCCTAGCGGATTTAAAAGCTGTACGAAATTGCGTTCCCACGAATCCTCGTCGACCATTATTTTATCTACCGATTTAGGACTACAGAACGAATAAGTTTGTATTTCATTTAATCCAAGTGCGCAGAGTTTTTCTTTAGCAAGTTCTCTAAGCTGCCGTTCCTCAGACATCGCAGCTTCGGTATTGCCTTTTGGAATGCTCACCGGCAAATTGTCGTATCCATAAAGCCTCGCTACCTCTTCCGCATAATCTTCTTCTATATTTAAATCAAATCTGAATGTAGGCGCCTGCACTTCCACCGTGCTTCCTTTGTCAATACACAATATTTCGAGCGATTTAAACATTTTAAGCATTTCTTCTTTGCTTATGTCCGTACCAAGTATTTTATTGATTCTGGCAGGTCTTATTTCGATTTTTTTGCCTGCTTTTTCGAAATTGCCCTTATCTATTATCCCTGAAACCACAGTACCCGCGCCAAACTCCTCAATCAAAGCGCATACGCGATTTACAGCTTTGTCGCAAAGATTTGGATCGACTCCCTTTTCAAATCTTGCGGATGCTTCCGTCCTAAGAGCTAATTTTTTAGAAGTCGCCCTTATGTTATCCGAATCAAAATTTGCAGCTTCTATCAATATAGTTTCGGTATCGTCTTCAATTTCCGAATTTAAACCGCCCATTATTCCTGCAAGTGCAACAGGTTTTTTAGCGTCGCAAATTAGTAATGCTTCTTTATCGAGTTTTCGCATAGCTCCATCGAGTGTAGTTATCTCTTCTCCGTCCTGCGCTCTCTTTACGATTATTTTGCTACCCTCCAAATTTGCAAGGTCAAATGCGTGTATAGGCTCTCCCATTTCAAGCATAACAAAATTTGTTATATCTACGATGTTGTTTATAGGACGCACTCCTGCTGCAATCAACTTTTTCTGTAATTCCCAAGGTGAACTTGAAATCTTAACATTTTTTACTACTCTCGCGCAGTATCTCTTGCACAAATCTTCATCTTCAATGCTTATGTCCGCATACTTGGAAACATCTTCTTCCTCGTTTTTGCATACAGTGCGTGGATAATTCAGTTTTTCTTCAAATACTGCCGCAGCCTCCCTCGCTATCCCAAGCATTGAAAGGCAATCTGAACGGTTTGGCGTTATCTCAAAGTCTATTATATAGTCGTTCAAATCAAGTGCTGTTATTAAATTTTCGCCTACCTTCAGTCCCTCCGGCAATATCCAGATACCGTTTTTACCTTCTACCGGTATTACCTTGTCTTCAAAACCGAGTTCGGAAAACGAGCAGAGCATGCCCTTTGACATTACGCCACGCAGTTCTCCCGCACGAATAACTTCACCTTCTTTTTTCTTCGGCTGTCCATGTAACGGTCCCGGTATTCTTGCTCCGTCAAGTGCCAGTGCAACATGCGCACCTTCGAATACATTAGATGCTCCCGTTACAACCTGAACGTATTCCTCTTTGCCGATATTTAATTGACAAACCACCAGCTTATCGGCATTTGGATGCTTGTCAATCTTTTCTACCTTTGCAACGACAACATTTTCAATATTATCAACTAATTTTTCCGCCGTTTCCAAGTTGGAGCCCGACATTATCATCCTGTCGCAAAATTCACCGATGTCCTCCGGTAATTTTACATAATCTTTTAGCCAATTTGTTGAAACTAACATCGTATTCCTCCTACTTGAATTGATTTATAAAACGCATATCGTTTTCGTAAAAATTTCTTATGTCATCGACACCGTACTTAAGCATTGCTATTCTCTCTACTCCCATGCCGAATGCAAAGCCTGTATATTTTTCAGTATCTATTCCGCCTGCAGCCAAAACATTCGGATGAACCATACCGCATCCGAGTATTTCTATCCAACCGCTACCCTTACATACATTACAACCGCTGCCTCCACATTTAAAACACGATACATCCATTTCTGCACTCGGCTCCGTAAACGGGAAATGATGCGGTCTGAATTTGGTCCTTACAGAGCTTCCAAACATCTTGTGCGCAAAGCTGTCAAGTGTACCTTTCAAATCTGCCATAGTGATTCCCTCATCTATCAGAAGTCCTTCAACCTGATGAAACATCGGCGAATGTGTAGCGTCCGGCGTATCGCATCTAAAGCATCTTCCCGGTGAAATTATCTTAATCGGCGGCTTTTCTCTAGCTATAACCCTTGCCTGAACCGGAGAGGTCTGCGTGCGCAGCAATGTTTTGGATGTAATGTAAAATGTGTCTGTCATATCACGAGCAGGATGATTCGGTTCGGCATTGAGCGCATCAAAATTGTAGTATACCGTTTCTACCTCAGGTCCTTCCTCTATCGAAAAGCCCATAGACATAAATACGCTGCTGATTTCGTCAATAGTAATGCTGATTGGATGCTTGCCGCCTATTTCAAATTTCTTTGCAGGTTCAGTTACATCTATTTTTTCAGCCGCAAGCCGTAAACGCATTTCCTCTTTCTTGAGAGCAACTCTTTTTTCTTCTATCAGTCTTTCAATTTCTTCTTTCGCTGCATTAACCGCAGCTCCGAAACTCTTTCTTTCTTCCTGCGGCAACTTACCTGTCGACTTCAAAAGCTCCATTAGTTGACTTTTCTTTCCGAGTGCCTTAACTTTTATATCCGCCAGCTTAGCGACGTTTAATTTTTCTTCACAGATTTGTTCCTTTACCTCGTTCAAAATAGCATTTAACTTTTCTTGCATTTACATTTCCTCCTAATCACGCGCGCATATTTTCATACATCACTATTGCTGCACTTACTGCCACATTTAGCGACTCAATCTGTCCTTGCATAGGTATCTTGATTACCATATCCGAAGCATTTTGTGCATCTTCGCTTATTCCGTTCCCCTCGTTTCCCAAAACCAAAGCTATATCGTTGCATAATTTCACTTCAAAATATGCTCTTTCGCCATTCATATCAAGCGAAACTATTTTCTTGTTTTTTGACTTTAATATTTCTATCGCTTCGCAAATTTTATCCACCTTGAGCACCGGCAATCGAAAAAGCGTCCCTGCGCATGCTCGTACAACTTTTGGAGAATATACATCCGCACTGTCGCCTGCACTTATCACTCCTGCATACCCCGCCGCCTCCGCCGTGCGCAATATTGTGCCGACATTTCCGGGATCCTGCACGCTGTCGAGTACCACGAAATTTTTGCCTTCGCTTCCCTCGAAGAACTCCTTTTCAGTCAAACGCCTTTGCTTTGCAACTGCAATTATCCCCTGTGAATTGACGGTATCGGAAATCTTTTTGAACAGTTGAGCTGAAAGATAAACTGAATTTATTTGTGCGCATTTGGAAATTGCGCGCTCGACTATTATGTTTACTTCCTCACCGGCATTTTCTTCATTTACAACTATACTTACAAGCTCTACACCACAATCAACGGCTTCCCTGACAAGATTTGCACCTTCAATTTTAAAAAGCAAATTTTTATCTCTAAATTTTTTGGTTTCTAATTTCGTGAGTTCTTTAAAAAGTCTGTTTTCTTTCGATTTTATAATGTCCATAAATTAAATAAAAAGCCGATTATAAAAACCGGCCTGCATTCCTATCTGTTTTGTAAGAATGTCGGTATATCAAAATTGGCTTCATCTGCATTTACAGTTTCAGAAGCACTTTCCGCTTGTGCTTCAAATTCCGCTTCCTGCTGAGCTTCCGCCACTTCCGACATATGTCCCTTTATCTCTCTCATAGCATTCTTATCTTTATCATCAAACCCCGTAGCTATAATGGTTACAGAAACTTCCTCCATTTCAGGCTTAATAACAAGACCGAAAATGATATTTGCATTTTCAGCTGCTGCCGCATGCACCGCATCTGCAGCTTCCTGTATGTCGAGCATACCTAAATCTCGTCCTGTAAAATTCATTATTACGCCTTTGGCTTTGTTTATAGATGTTTCGAGGAGCGGACTTTCCATGGCTTTCTTAGTAGCATCCATTACCGCATTTTCGCCCGTTGCGGTTCCAATTCCCATGTGCGCTATTCCTCTGTCGAGCATTATAGTTCTAACGTCTTCAAAGTCCAAGTTTATATATCCATCTTCCATAATTATATCGGAAATTCCTTGTACTCCTTGGCGAAGCACATTGTCCGAAAGCCAGAATGCCTGCATTGCAGAAGTATTTTTGTCTGCCAAAGCGAGCAATTTATCATTTGGTACTACTACCAGCGAATCTACATATTTCTTGAGCAGTTCAATTCCCAAATTCGCATGCTGATTTCTTAAATTACCTTCAAAAAAGAACGGTTTAGTAACCACTCCAACCGTCAAAATCCCCTTATCCTTGGCTAGTTTTGCGATTACCGGTGCAGCTCCCGTTCCGGTGCCTCCTCCCATTCCGGCAGTAACAAATACCATATCGGCGCCCTCGATAAATTTTTCAATATCATCAAGATTCTCTTCAGCAGCCTTTTGTCCCTTTTCAGGGTTTGCTCCCGCTCCTCTACCCCCTGTGAGCTTCACTCCTATTTGCAGCTTGTTTTCCGACTTGTTGTTTTCGAGAGCTTTTTTATCAGTATTTACAGCTAAATAAGTAACGCCATCTACGCCTTCTTCTATCATTCTATTTACAGCGTTGCAACCACCGCCGCCAACGCCTATAACTCTAATCTCTGCAGCTAAATTTTCTGCATTTAAACCTTCAGTATCAAATTGTAACATTGGAACAACCTCCTATTATGTAACTATCAAATTACAGTCATCCAATAGTATATCACAAAACTTTGCGTTTTGCACTACAATTCAACAATATTTTGCTCATTTTCAGTAAAAATTTTAATCAAAAATACGATTTGCTTTATGAACGCACTGTTGCCGGGTTTTTTAGATATAGGGTGTAAATTTTTTTCAAAGAATCCGCCCATGCCGCCATTCCAAGCGCAAGCTACCGCCTCACGAATATTTTTTTCGACACACGACGGTGTTGTTTCAAAAAGTTCAGCCAATTTCGGATAAAGCAATTTAGTCATAGCATCCAAATAGACAGTATCTAGTACGCACAGCTTAATAGCCGCAAACAAAATTCTACCGCCCCGCCGTTCTATAGGAACACAAGATAGACGCAAAATCTGATATATTCTGAGTTCCAACCTCTGTTCATCACTCAGCGTCAAGTTTTTTATTTGTTTTACCACTCTTATACCTTGATGCTTTCCCTCAATTTAGCAAATGTTTTTTCCCCGATTCCTTTCACATTCCTAAGGTCATCGACCGATGCAAATCCACCGTTGCTTCTCCTGTACTCAAGTATCCTTGCCGCCATTGCAGGTCCGATTCCTTTTATAGTTTGAAGCTCCTCTACCGTCGCGTTATTTATATTCACTTTGCCGCCGATTTGCGCCTGTGATGAAAAACCGTTCACCTCTCCACTTTGTTCAGGACTTCCGCATTTTGTATCAGCTTCTTCGTCAGTGAGTACCACTATCTTATCCTGATCGCTTAACTTAGCTGCCAGATTTAAATTTTGAGAATTTGCATTTTCTAAAAATCCTCCTGCCATTTTAATTGCTTCATACACCCTTGCACCTGCTTTCAACTCATAAACATCGGGGTTTACAACCGCTCCCGAAACATCCACAAATATTTTTTTGTCCGCATTCTCCTCTTCATTTTGTGCTTTTTTCGTTTTATCACCATCCGAGTTTTCCTTTTCTGTAATGCTCGCTACCTCGCTTTCGCTTCCTCTGTTTAATTCAAAATCCTCCTTTCCGTCCTGCCTTGCCGTGAATACAAAAAAGGCAAGTATGAGTATCACCAATCCCACACTTACCTTTATAATTGCAGACTTATTCTGTTTTACAAAATTGAAAAAATAATCTCTATCCAAAAAAAACTTCATAATCACCTCCATAATTTTACAATTTATATAATTATAATATGTAATTTATTGGAAGTCAATGTTAATTTGTAATTTTTTTACTTTCTATATTTCAAAGCCGTTATAGAAATAGATTTTTTCTCTTTTAACGCTTATCAATTCCCTAGGAATATCCTTGCCGAGGTATTTTAAAAGCGCGGTAATTAAAAGTTCGGGGCTTAAATTCGAATCGCTTCCGGCATCAAGCAGCGCCCTCAATATAAGCATATCGTCAAGTATATCAAAATTCACTTCTCGAATCATTTGCGCTATGTTGACCTCGACAAATTCCTTTTCCTTACCTTTTTTCTTTTTCTTTAAAACTTTTATTTCATATTCTTGACAAAATCTTCGACAACTTTCAAGCACGCTTTCCGCTTCCATTTTCATAGGTATTTTTATTTCATACAATGCAGAAGATGTTATTGCTGCTAAACTTTTGCCACCCATATCATATTTTTGGCATTTCAGTATATCAAGTCCCTGTGGCATAAAAACCCTAAGTGCCGTGAGCATTTCTCCTTCGTTTTCCTCGCTACGCGTTTCGAACTCAAGAATTTCATACTCACTTTCATAGCCAAGCGAAAGCGGCTGCGCAAATCCTATTTTGGGATGCGGGTTAAAGCCTTGCGAAAATTCCAATTTAATTTTTGCTCTTTTGAAGCTCCGTTTAAAAAACCTGAGCAAATCCAAATGCGATGTATACTTAAAATAGCCGTGTTTTGAGAATTTCAATACATATTTAGGCATAAACACCTCCAAGTTCACACTTAACTTTGGCATTTATACCGCAATTAACGCATCCGTATCTGCAATCGTGAGTAGTCTGCTCCGCAATAGCTTTTTCGTTTTCTTTAATCAAAAATTCCTTTGTAATTCCGCTGTCGATAATATCCCACGGCAATACTTCATCGTAACTCCGCTGCCTATGCGCATAAAATTCCTTCGAAATATTGCACTCCGAAAACGCCTGCTCCCAAAGCTCCTTTTTGAAATGCTCAGTCCAGCCGTCAAATCTGCACCCGAGTTCAAACGCGCGAATTATAACATCACAAACGCGTCTATCCCCGCGTGCAAATACCGCTTCCAATATTGATGTATCCGTTTCATGGTAATTGTAGCTTGCGCCCTTTAGCGTTTTAAATTTATCTTTTAAATAATAATGCTTCTCCATAAACTCGTCTTTCGTATCCTGCGACATCCACTGAAACGGTGTATGCGCTTTCGGCACAAAATTCGATGCACTTACAGTAACGTTAAATCTGGATTTGCCGTTTATTTTGAAATTTATATCTATAATATTCTTCGCAATATCAAAAATTCCGTCCAAGTCCTCATATGTTTCCGTGGGCAATCCGTTCATAAAATAAAGTTTTACATTTCGCCATCCAAGCTCGATTGCCTGCTCCACCGCCGAATATATATCGTTTTCCGTAATTCCCTTGTTTATAACATCTCTAAGCCTTTGTGTTCCGGCTTCCGGTGCAAATGTTAACCCCGATTTCTTATACCCTTGGATTTCCTCAAGTACCTTAAACGAAAAGCTGTCAAGCCTAAGCGACGGTAGCGATAGCGACACATTGTCATCCTTGCAGGTTTTCATAAGCCCTGTCGCAAGCTCCTCAAAATTCATATAGTCGCTCGTAGAAAGCGATAACAACGACAACTCTTCATGTCCTGTCGAGCGTAATTGTTTTTGAGCCAAACTTCGTATTTTTTCTGTACTCCGTTCTCTTACAGGTCTATAAATCATTCCCGCCTGACAAAACCTACATCCTCTGGTACATCCGCGGAATGTTTCAATAACCGCCCTATCGTGCACCACTTCTATTATAGGCACTATCGGATTTTCGGGAAATTCAAGTTCTTCCAAACTTTTAGATATTGCCCTGACTATGCGCTTCGGTGCATATTTTTCTTTTGGGATATACTCCTTTATCTCCCCGTTTTCTTTGTATGTTACCTCATATAAAGAAGGTATGTATACTCCCGCAATACCGGAAATTCGTTCAAAAAACTGCTTTCGATTTTCTTCTTTCGACGCAGATTTTACAAATTCATCAAAAAAAGTCGGCAGTACTTCCTCACCGTCGCCAATCAAAAATATATCTACTATTTCCGCAAGCGGTTCGGGGTTGTATGCGCACGGACCACCTGCAATTACGAGCGGCATATCATCACTTCTATCTGCACTTCTAAGCGGTATCTTAGCCAAATCCAATATGTTTAAAATGTTTGTAAACGACATTTCATACTGTAGCGTGAACCCCAAAACATCCAGTTTTGAAATCGGTAGTTTTGTTTCAAGCGTAAATAGCGGTATATCTTCTTCTCTAAGCAATTTTTCCATATCGGGAGCAGGTGAAAAAATGCGCTCACAATAGACATCTTCTCGTTTGTTTAGCAAATTATAGATAATCTGCATACCCAAATACGACATCCCTATCTCGTACATATCCGGAAATGCAAATCCGAATCTCACTGTCTTCTCTCCTACTTCTTTCATACAGGAATTCGGTTCTCCGCCTATATACCGCGCCGGTTTTTCAACACGCGCAAGCAGCGAGTCCAAATTAAAGTTTGAATTCATTTACATCTCCTTTTGTGCGCATCAGTTCTTCTATGCTCATTCCAATCAGCTCTTCTATTTCTTGTAACAAAATCTGTGTGTCTTTCTGGCGTGCGCGGATTCGCTTTATAGCTTCCTCATGACCTCTAGCTTTTTCAACAACATAATCCATTCTCTCAGCAAGACCTACAAACTTATCTTCCTTCACGACGCGATCTCCGAAACATACCAAATCTCGCTCCGTCATGTCTTTCATACTTTTTACCATCTCGTAATCCATATGCACGGAAACAATAGCCGCCTCGTCATCATATCCAAGTTCATGTAGTATTTTTGCCGCTTCGCCTGCGTGATCAGGTTTTAAGCGAACGAGGTCGTGCATGAGCGCCGCTCCCCTCACAAGCTCAACATCAAAGGAAAATCCGTGCTTATTCATCTCTCTTGTCAAGATTACGGCAGCTTTCGCCACCCCGAAGCAATGTCTCCTTATATGTGGCGGAGTCGCATATTTTCTGAACAGTTTTTCGCATTCGTCTACGCTTAATCTCTTTGACATAATTTACTCCCTCTGCGCATGGCAAAACTCATCAATATTCTTCCCAATATTCAAACTCGTAATCAAACACCTTTACGATGTCTCCTTCTTCCAGTCCCATTTCTTTCATTTGCTCAATCGCACCCTTATCTTCTATGTACTTATAAAGGTATCTTAGCGAGCCGGTGTCGTTGAAATTCGTAGAATCAAATATTTTTCTAAGCTGCTTTCCGGTAACCGAAAATACTCCGTTCGGTTCCCGAGCAACATAAACTTCCTTGAAATCCGGCTCCTCGTCGTCCTTCTCGAAATCAAAATACTCGTATCCCAAATCAACTTCTTCGTCCTCAAGCGAATTCAAAACATTTGATGCCTCGTTTAACAACGGCTGTATGCCTTGCAAAATCGGCGCACACACCGGAAATACTTTAATTCCCTTGCTTTCAATATACTCTTTAAAAGCAATATAAGTTTCATCGTCTTCAGATATCATATCTATCTTGTTTGCCGCCACTATTTGAGGCTTCTTTGCCAAATTGGCGTCATACAATTCAAGTTCCGCATTGATTTTATCAAAATCTTCAATAGGATTTCTACCTTCGCTTCCGGAAACATCAACTACATGTATCAAAACCTTAGTTCTTTCTATATGCTTTAGGAACTCATGTCCAAGCCCTGCCCCTGCGTGTGCTCCTTCTATAATGCCGGCAATATCCGCCATTACAAATCCGTCGTTTCCAATGGATACAACACCTAAATTAGGAGAAATAGTCGTAAAATGGTAGTTTGCTATTTTCGGTTTGGAATTTGTAGAAACCGAAAGTATCGTTGATTTTCCAACATTCGGAAACCCTACCAACCCGACATCCGCTATCATTTTCAGCTCAAGCACTATGTTTCTCTCTTTTGCTGCGCCCCCTGCCTGCGCAAAATTCGGCGCTTGCCTAACGGAATTTTTAAAATTAACATTGCCCTTACCGCCTTTACCGCCTTGCGCAGCTACAAAACTGTCGCCGGGCTTCACAAGGTCCATCATCACTTTGCCGCTTTTTTCATCTATTACTACTGTTCCCGGTGGAACTTTTATTACCAAATCCTCGCCTTTTTTTCCAAAACGCTTTTTCTTCATTCCGTTTTGTCCGTCTTCGGCTTCGTATTTTCGCTTATAGCGAAAATCCATAAGAGTCCTAAGGCTTGCATCAGCTAAAAATATTACATCTCCGCCTTTGCCGCCGTCTCCGCCGTCAGGTCCACCTTCCGGCACATACGGCTCACGCCGAAAAGTTACAGCACCGTCTCCGCCCTTTCCGGAACGGATATAAATTTTAGCTCTATCTACAAACATTTGAGACTCTCCCTTTCTTAATATTTTAATCGGCTTATTCTTTATACCGATTAAATTTATATATTCATACTATACAATCTATTTTATAATCTTATCGCATATGTTAAATACAAAAAAGCCCCTTAAGAAGGGGCTAAAATTACTATGCTTCTTTTGGATATACGCTTACTTGCTTTCTCTTTTTATCTTTCCTCTCGAACTTTACAGCTCCATCTATTTTCGCAAATAAGGTATCATCTCCGCCAATTCCGACATTGTTTCCAGGATGGAATTTTGTACCTCTTTGTCTTACGAGAATGCTACCTGCAGTAACAAACTGACCGTCGCCTCTCTTGACACCTAATCGTTTCGACTCACTGTCGCGACCGTTTTTGGAACTTCCGACTCCTTTTTTACTTGCCATAGATTACACCTCCTTTTTTCTGCAATTTACACTCTTAATTATTAACGATTACTCTGCCAGTTCAACTTCATCTTTTGCTTTCGTTTTTCTAGCTTTTCTAGCAGAAACCTTTTCAATTTTAATCATTGTATAAGGTTGTCTATGTCCTTGTTTCTTTCTATAATCTTTCTTAGCTTTGTACTTGAATATAACAACCTTTTCGCCTTTGCCATGTTCAACTACCGTACCATAGACATTGCAGCTATCAACGATAGGAGTTCCAACCTTGATAGTTTCTCCGTCGCTTATCATCAGCACTCTTTCGAAAACAAATTTTTCTCCAACTGCTACATCCAGCTTCTCAACAAGGATTGTATCTCCCTCTTGTACTCTGTACTGCTTTCCGCCTGTTTCAACCACTGCGTACATAAATATTCTTACCTCCTCTTTCCAGTCTCGCCATATCAGGCAGCAAATGCTTTCTCGTGCTTACACACGCCTTTTCTGAGCGGCTTACATCGATATATGATATCACATCTTCCGGCTGTTGTCAAACACTATTTTTGAGCAACTATGCACAACCACCCATTATCGTGTTTGTGGGTGTTTACTTCGGTAAATCCTGCATTTTTAAGCGTTTCTTCCAGTTCAGACGAATTGTATATTTTCATGTCGCCCACCATCTCGATCCACTTTTCGTGTTCTTCAATTTCCCCATTGGCTCCATTACATATTAAAAATCTGCCCCCATTCTCTAAAATGTTGCAAATTCCTTCAAACGCCTTTTCTATGTCGGGCCAGAAATATATTGTTTCAAATGCCGTTACAAGATCAAAACTTTCCGAATCATACGGCAGAGCCATTACATTACCTTGCTTAATCTCGCATCTTCCCGCTTTGATGGCTTTCAAATTGACTCTTTTGGACTTTTGCACGCTGACATCCGAGTAGTCTATACCGGCTGCATAAATATCCGCATTTTCCGCGAGCATTTTCTTAATATTGACTCCGCCTCCGCAACCTATATCGAGTACTCGTTTGTATTGCTTTATGTCTATATTTGAAAAACCCCATTTAGCCATAGCTTCATGCCCTTTATTCATCATATTAAGCATAAGTTTTCCGCCCCACCCCTCAGGTTTGCGAGCATTTTTGTAAAACCCCATTTCTCCTCCTTACGGCAATTCCCACACTTAGTAGTTCAAAATACGCTAAACCAAGTCATTGGTTATACATATTTCGTCAAATTATCAAAAACTGTAAAACCCTTGAAGCGTTTATTTACTAATGCTTTCAAGGGTTTATTTTTGGTGAGGCACGAGGGATTCGAACCCCCAACCGACAGATTCGAAGTCTGCGACTCTATCCTTTGAGCTAGTGCCCCGAAGCACAGTTTATTATATACTATACGCAAAACAAATTCAAGAGGATTTTACTTGCAAAACTTACTATAGCATGCTAATATTTAACCATAAAAATTAAAAGGAGCTAAGATACATTTTTTTCTGTATCAAAAATGTCTTATGAAAAAAACCGCACGAGTTGCCGCTATTACAAAAATTTTATCCGACAACCCAAACAAACCCTTTGCATTGAGTTATTTCTGCAATCTGTTCGGTGCTGCAAAATCCAGCATAAGCGAAGACATAAGCTCTGCAAAGGAAATTTTAGCGAGCCTTGATTTGGGATTTATCCAGACCAATATCGGTGCCGGCGGCGGCGTTATTTTCATTCCACATATTTCAGACAACGCGGCTAACGATATCCAAAACGATTTGTGCAAACGCTTGCGCGAGCCTGAACGCATACTGACAGGCGGTTTTTTGTATACATCGGACATAATGTTCGACTCTTCCCTTATGAATTCTGCCGCCAAAATATTTTCCAGAAAATTTCAGGATGTAAGTGCAGATTATGTGGCAACTATAGAAACAAAAGGTATCCCTGTAGCTCTTATGACGGCGCATTTACTCGGACTTCCGCTCGTAGTAATACGCAGGGAAAGTAAAATTTCAGAAGGCTCCACTCTCAGCATAAATTACTTTACAGGACGAAACGACCGTATCCAAAAAATATCGCTTTCAAAACGCGCAGTTCGCCCAGAAACCAGCGCAATTATTATAGACGATTTTATGCGCGCCGGCGGTAGTATCAAAGGAGTATCGGATATACTGAGCGAGTTTAATGTCAAAACGGTAGGCTGCGGTGTCGTAATTTCAACATCCGAACCAAAGCAAAAAAAAATAACCGATTTTTTCAATATAATCACCTTGAACAGCGTTAGCGAAGAAAAAAGGACTGTAGATGTAAATCCCAATCCTCATATCTTTAACTAACTATTCCAAATTTTGTACCTGTTCTCTTATTTTTTCGATTTCACATTTCATATCCAAACTTATGCGTGTAACCTCCAGCTTGTTTGCCTTGGAGGCTATTGTATTTGCCTCTCGGTTCATCTCCTGAACCAAGAAATCCATTTTTTTACCTACCGAATCGTTACTATTTAGCAAAATATCTTCAAGCTGCGCTATATGGCTTTCGAGTCTAACCACTTCTTCCGTTATATTCGCTTTATCTGCGAGTATTGCCACCTCTTGCAACAATCTTTCCTCGGATATTTCCTTATTTTCAAGCATTTCTTCTATTCTTGCTTTTATTTTTTCCTTATTTTCTTTCGGTATATTTTCACTTTGAATCCTTACATCCCCTACCTTTTTGCGCAGGAGTTCAGCTCGGGTTTTGATGTCCTCTGTAAGTTTGGTTCCCTCGGCACTTCGCATATACAAGAACGAACGAACCGCTTTTTCCGCAGCTTCCAATATGCAGCCCGTATTTTCTTTTTTCGCATCATCGCTCATCTCGCTCGCCGCAATTACATCCGGATATTTTATTATATGGCTTACAGATATATCATCTTTTAAGTCGAGTTGCATTTTCAATTCCTGTAAAGCATTTTTATACGCCGTAGCAAGCGGCAAATTGAGTTTAACAAAATTTTCTTCGCATTCTTTTACTTCTACATTTACAAAGACTTCCACCTTACCGCGTTTCAAATTTTCCTTTAGGAGCTTTCTTATTCCTTCCTCTTCCATTATGTATTCTCGCGGCATTCTAACGGAAATTTCCAAATACCTGTGATTCACACTTCTTAAATCTACCGTAACTTTTATATTTTCGTTTTCCGCTATACCTCTTCCGAAGCCCGTCATGCTCTTTACCACAGTTTTGTCCTCCCCAACATAAATAAAATAGTATGCTTTTAAATATTCAACACGAATCTTAAAATTCCCAATATTAAAATATGGACCGGATAGAACAGGTAATTCAACCATTTATACTGCCTGCCTCTTTGTCCGTTATATGTCAATGTCATTGCAAAGCCTATAAATGAATAAAGCTCTTTGATAATTGACAAATATCCCAAAGTTGCCCCAAATATAGGTTTATTATAAAAAATATAAAAAAGATATGCAACAACTATGGCATGCCAGTCGTAATCCAAACTCAGCTGCATAGCCAAAAATCCGAAAGCCGCAACTATCAGAACAGAAACAATATACCAAATTGCCTTGCCCCCGAGTTTGCTTTTCAAAGAGTCTACTATCCAAATCGTAATCAAACACAGCGCAAGCGTGAACATCATATTGTTCCAATACGGCGAATAAAATGTTTTCGATGTAAACATATCAAACGGAATTTCGGATATAATTCCGAATGCTAAAAGCATCAGCAAGTAGTTTTTCCTGTTGCGCGTTTTAAAATATCCCTCTACTATAAAAAATACAAATATAGGAAATGCAATTCTTCCAATAATGGAAAATGCATTTGATATATATAGTAAAATCCCTTTGCCGTCGAGCATCGGTGTTATGATAGCATTGTTTGTATGGTCGATAAGCATCGATAAAAACGCTATATATTTCAGCTGTGCTCCGTTAAAAATCCGCAATTTTTTCAACTTTTCACTTTCAAATCGCGTATCTGTCGCCATAATATCCACCCGTTAATTTCTTCTTTGCACGAGCAGTACAAGCCTTAAAAGTTGAAGAATAGACGTGAGCAGCGCTGCAACATATGTTAGTGCCGCCGCAGCAAGCACCTTGCGCGCACCGTTAAGCTCGCCACCTGTCAATATTGCATTTGCATTAAGAATTTTTAGTGCTCTTGAAGATGCGTCAAACTCTACAGGTAATGTAATTAGTTGGAATAAAACGACAAATGTAAACAATATGACACCTAATTGCGCAAGTCCCATATGTCCGAGTATCAATCCTATGATAATAATCGGCCAGGAAAGCATCGAGCCTATATTCGCAGCAGGTACCGATATCGATCTGAGTTTGAGCGGAGCATATCCAACCTGATGCTGAATAGCATGACCGCATTCATGCGCAGCTACTCCGAGTGCTGCAACAGAGGTGGAACCGTATACGCTTTGCGAAAGTCTAAGTACTTTTTCGCCGGGTGAATAATGATCCGTAAGATTTCCCGCAATCCTCTCTATTTTCACATCGTATATTCCCGCATCACGCAGAATCTGAGCTGCGCACTCCTCCGCACGCAATCCTTTTGAATTTGAAATCCCGCTAAATTTTCTATATGTACTCTGCACATTTAAGGATGCAGCCGCACTTATTACTATTCCGATTATTACCAAAATGTATGTGTAATCAAAATACATTGTATTTCCTCCTCCATCTTATTTTTTACTTTCTGTCGAAAACACATTCTCCCTTTATATATGTCTTTTCGGCTTTAACACTGTCAATCCTCATTGGCTCAAGTGCAAAAATATCATCAGTCAAAATCGCAAAATCGGCATCGTATCCTTGCTTTATCATTCCTGTACTAAGTAATCCGCAAATTTCCGCCGCTTCTTTGGTGTAAAGTATTATAGCTGTTTCTACATCAAGTTTTTGCGCATAGCCGATATCTGTACCGTCATATGCCCGCTTTGTAACCGCAGCCTTGATATTCACAAAAGGCTCGGACGGATCTGCCCAAGATGTTGCAGGTGCATCTGTGGATATACACATCTTAACACCGTTATCCAGCATACTTTTGAAAGGGTAAAGTTCCCTAATTCTATCTTCACCCAAATTTTTCTTGTAACTTTCTATTTCACAATATGCAAAAATCGGTTGACAAGCAAATGCAAATCCATATTTGGCTGCATTTTTCATCGCATCATCGCTCGGTTCCGTCAAGTGCTCCATTCTTACAAAAGGTATGCGTCCATCAGTCCAATCCTTTTCTTTAGACATCCTTTCGATTACACGATCTATAGCCTGCCCTCCCATAGCATGCACTGCTATCTGGCAAGCATTTTTCTTTGCAAACTCGATAGCTTTTTCCATGCTTTCGTCAGAATACACAGAAATGCCATAATTGTCCGTATTTAGATAAGGCTTTCTTAACCACGCAGTTTTACCTGAAATGCTGCCGTCGCCTATCAACTTGATTCCTGCTATACGCACATCCTTTCCGTAATCGCGCTGTTCTTCGGTTATTTCAAACGATTCGTCATCACAAAAATAATCCCACATATAATACATGCTCACCTTTTGTTTGAATCCAAGTTCAGCTGCTTTCATAAATATTTCGTAATTTCCGCCTGCATGTAAATTGCCCATATCCGCTACAGCCACTATTCCCTGCGACGACAACTTTTTGCCGAGCTCCACCAAAGCCTTTATTCTGTCCTCATCCGTTTGTTTAGGCAGGTATGGTAGCACTAAATCTCTTGCGTTTTCTTCCAATTTGCCGGTAAGCTCGCCCTGCTCATCTCGCTCCAGCTTTCCACCTGCCGGATCTTTCGTTTCCTTTGTAATGCCGCATATCTTGAGAGCCTTGCTGTTAACGCATCTAACATGCTCGCAGCTTCTGACCAAAAATACCGGATTGTCAGGTGCGGCTTCGTCCAAATCCCATCTATTTGGGCTTCTTCCTTCGATATACTTGCCTTCATCGTAACCCCAGCCAAGTATCCATTCATTAGGTTTCATTGATTTTGCGACATTTGCAATCACAGCCTTAAGTTCTTCAATCGAATTGATATTTGGCGGCAAACACGCAATTTGTTTACTATAATCCGCAAGCATAAGCGGATGCATATGTGCATCAACTATTCCCGAAATAACGGTTTTTCCGCATAAATCGACAACTTCATCCGCTTCATTTGCAGTATCAATATACTCTCCCACTTTAGAAAACTTTCCGTCTTCTACCAGCATTTGCGTTACATATTTATTTGACAAATCGGATGTGAATATTTTTCCATTTATATATGCCGTTTTCATAGCAAGCTCCCCGTTTTTAATTTTATCTGCTACACCTATTTTACCATAAATTTTATAAAATGTATTGAAATTTATGTGAAAAAATGATAATATTACTGTGTTATGCTACTGTGGCTCAGTCGGTAGAGCAGCTGATTCGTAATCAGCAGGTCGCAGGTTCAAATCCTGTCAGTAGCTCCACTTAGCATATTGCCACGCAGTATGCTTTTTTTTATAGCTGTATACAAAGGAGGTCCTATGGAAACTCATCCAAAATTGATAGTAAATTTAAGTCATTTAAAGGAAAATATCCGCTCCATGTGTGAGCGTACCGATGCACTTGATATTTCAGTTGCAGGCGTTATCAAGGGATTCCATGCAATACCCGAAATGGTAGCCGCATTTGACGAATCTCCTTGCCAATTCATAGCATCATCAAGAATAGAGCAACTAAAATCAGCTCACGACATAGGATGCAAAAAACCTCTTTTCCTAATCCGCATACCTATGCTAAGCGAAATTCCTGAAGTGGTTAAATCCGTTGCATATAGCCTGCAAAGTGAAAAAGTCGTGCTGCAAGCTCTTGAAAAAGAATGTGAAAAGCAAGGCAAAACGCACAAAGTATTACTTATGGCTGACCTTGGAGATTTGCGAGAAGGATTTTGGAATAAAGACGAGCTAGTAGAGCTTGCTGTAGACATAGAAAACAATTTCAACTTTGTAAAACTCGCCGGCATAGGTACTAACCTCGGCTGTTACGGTTCTATCAAAGCAACTCCCGAAAAAATGAACGAGCTTATAGATATTGCCCAAATAATTGAAAATAAAATCGGTAGAACGCTCGAACTGATTTCAGGCGGTGCCACCACATCTACGATGATGGTGTTCGACAAATCTATTCCTAAGCGAATCAACCATCTTCGAATAGGAGAAGGCATTATACTCGCTTGCGATTATGAAAAACTGTTCGGTACGGACGCAGCTTTCCTGCACAAAGATGTCCTGACGCTCGAAGGTGAGATTATAGAAATCAAAGATAAGCCCAGCTATCCTGTCGGTGAACTCTCCTACGATGCTTTCGGAAATGTGCAAACTTATCACGACAGGGGTATCCGCCGCCGCGCTCTTGTAGCATTTGGCAGAGTAGATGTTGGCGATGTCGAAACGCTGATGCCCAAGACGAGCGGTGTTGAAATACTCGGTGCAAGCAGCGACCACCTGATTCTGGATATCGAAGAAGTAAAAGACACTTTAAAAGTAGGAGATAAACTTTCCTTTGGACTTTCTTACTGTAATATGGTCTATGCAACGAGTTCAAAAAATGTCAAAATAGAGGTTATAGATTAGCGCATTTCGATAGCATCGGCAGGGCACATCTTGTAACACGCTTGACAGGCAGTGCATTTTTCGCGTTCGATTATGTAATAACTTTTGCCGCGGTATATTGCGTCAAATTTACAATTTCGTTTGCATCCGCCACAGCCTATGCACTTATCTCCATGAATATACGCTTTTTTAATATCTTTCATATCCACCCCCACAATTTAAAAATTTGATTAACAAATTACCAACTGATTTATACACACAATTTTATTCTTTTACACAAAAAAGCAGCTGTAGTAAAACTACGGCTGCTTTTTATTATTTGCTGTTCTTATTTAGTTGAAGCATCGTAAAGAGCTTCTGCATTGTCCCATTCAGCTATGATTTCAGGAATTACCTTGTACAAATCTCCGGGGATTGCATAGTCTGCAATTTCCATAATTGGAGAATCCGGATCCTTGTTAATAGCTACTATTATATCGGAAGCCTGCATACCTGCAAGGTGCTGAATAGCTCCCGAAATACCGCAAGCGAAGTAAATTTTTGGCTTTACAGTAGTTCCTGTCTGACCAACCTGACGAGAATGATCAATCCATCCCGCATCAACAGCTGCTCTTGATGCTGCCACTACTCCGCCAACCTTTGCTGCAAATTTTTCCATTAAGTCGAATCCTGCCTTGTCGCCAAGTCCTCTTCCGGCTGCACAGATTATATCTGCATCTGTCAAAGAAACCAGTTCCTTAGCTGATTTAACAACCTCAACTACCTTTACTTTGATATCGTCTGCAGAAATTGTAGGCTTGATTCTAACGATTTCGCCTGTCGCTCCTGCCTTAGGCTCATTCTTTTGCATTACACCAGGTCTTACTGTTGCCATCTGCGGTCTTGTTCTTGGGCAGATGATTGTTGCCATAAGGTTTCCACCGAATGCAGGACGAGTCATCTTAAGTCCCTTATCAGGATCGTCCGGTTTAAGCGATTTTGTATTCAAAGTTGTGTTTTCTTCTGCATATTTGATATAGCCTGCAACGCTTACATCAAGATGTGTACAGTCAGCTGTAAGTCCTGTGTCCAGTCTAGCTGCTACACGAGGTGCAAGGTCTCTACCGATGTGAGTAGCTCCATATAGGAATATTTCAGGCTTGTATTCATTTACCGCATCTGTAATAACTTTTGTATACGCATCTGTTGTATACTGTTTTAGTAGCGGATCTTCGATCAGATAAACTGTGTCTGCACCGTACTCAAAGCACTCTTTTGCAAGATGCTCTACATTATCACCAACTAAAACCGCATTAACTTTTGTGTCTGCGCTGATTTCTCTTGAAAGTCTGTGGCCCTCTCCCAGGAGTTCCAATGCCACATTCATGAGTTTTCCTTCACGCTGTTCTACGAAAACCCAAATATGCTTGTAATCTTCAATATTCATTGTTGCCATTGTATTCATTCCCCCTTAAATGATATGCTTCTTCTTTAAGTTGATTAGAAGAGTCTTTGCTATATCCTTCTCAGTATCACCCTCAAGCGTTACACCTTTTCCCTTTGGCTTTGGTGTAAATGAACGAAATACATTAGTTGGAGATGGCTTTAGACCTACTGTATTTAAATCTACTTCTACATCTGCTGCGCTCCAAACAGATATCTTCTTGTCCTTATTGAAGATTCCCTTCATAGACATATATCTTGGCTCGTTCAGCTCTTTGATTGCTGTAAGCATACAAGGAGTGTTTAGCTTAATCAGTTCATAACCATCTTCAAGCTGTCTTTTTACTGTTATTTCTTTCATGTTCGGTTCGATTTTGAACTCTTCCACGTATGTAACCTGTGGAATTTCCAATTTCTCAGCAATCTGAGGTCCAACCTGTGCAGTATCTCCATCAATAGCCTGTCTTCCTGCAAATATCAAATCGAATTCTCCGATTTTTCTAATTGTAGCAGTAAGTGCATTTGAAGTAGCCCAAGTATCGGAACCTCCAACTGCTCTATCGCTTAGTAATACAGCTTCATCAGCTCCCATTGCAATACACTCGAAAAGCATATCCTGAGCCTGTGGAGGTCCCATAGAAACCACTGTAATATGTGTATCAGGATGCATATCCTTTATTTTCAATGCTTCTTCCAAAGCATTTGCGTCGTCATTATTAAGTATGCTTGGAACACCGTCACGAATTAGTGTACCTGTTTCAGGATTGATTTTAATTTCGTTTGTATCAGGAACCTGTTTTGCACACACAAGAATCTTAAATGCCATTTTTTATTCCTCCTACTTTAATTATTTACCTATAACCGATGCAGCTATTACCATCTTCTGAACTTCTGAAGTTCCTTCGTAGATTTCAGTAATCTTAGCATCTCTCATCATTCTCTCAACCGGATAATCTCTAGTGTATCCATAACCGCCGTGAAGCTGTACGCACTTAGTTGTTACGTGCATAGCCGTTTCAGCTGCAAAAAGTTTAGCCATAGCAGCATTCTTTCCATAAGGAAGTCCCTTATCCTTAAGATCTGCGGCTTTGTATACCAATAATCTCGATGCTTCAATTCTTGTAGCCATATCAGCAACCTCAAATTGAAGAGCCTGCATCTGAGATAGCTTCTTGCCGAACTGTTTTCTTGCTTTCATATAGTCAATAGTTACATCCAAAGCTCCTTGTGCAATACCGAGCGCCTGAGCAGCGATACCGATACGACCTCCGTCCAATGTGGACATCGCAACTTTAAATCCTTTTCCAAGTCCGCCGAGCAATCTATCTTTTGGAATTCTGCAATTTTGGAAAATAAGTTCAGTTGTAGATGATGCGCAAATTCCGAGCTTGTCTTCAACCTTACCGATTGAGAATCCCGGATCTGTTTTTTCTACGATAAATGCAGAAATTCCCTTGTTTCCTTGTGATTTGTCGGTCATTGCCATTACTACAAATACGTCTGCGTATGCACCGTTTGTAATAAATACTTTTGCACCGTTCAGTACCCACTCGTCTCCCACAAGTTCCGCTCTAGTCTGCTGTCCGGAAGCATCAGTACCTGCGTTTGGCTCTGTTAAACCGAATGCTCCAAGATGTTCTCCCGAAAGCAACTTAGGAAGATATTTTTCCTTCTGTTCCTTGTTACCCCAGTTGTAAATTGGCCAGCAGCAAAGTGAAGTATGCGCTGAAACAATTACAGATGTAGAAGCGCAAACTCTTGCCAGTTCTTCAACTGTCATTGCATATGAGATGTGATCTCCGCCTGCTCCTCCAAGCTCTGTAGGAAACGGTATTCCCATAAAGCCATATCTTGCCATCTTTTCAACAGTTTCTACAGGAAATCTATGCTCCTTGTCGATATCTGCCGCGAGCGGTTCGACTTCGTTTACTGCGAACGCTCTTACCGTCTTCTGTACGAATTCTTGTTCTTTCGTTAATTGAAAGTTCATGTAGATGCCTCCTTAAAAATTCTAATAATCTTTCTCCAAAGAGAATTGATGCTTTTCATAGATTTTATAAAATTAAAATCCACATCCCGCATTAGTTAAATATATAACAGCGTATATCATATATTTAACATCATTTTAAGAAAAAAATCAAGTTGTTTTTGTGTTTTTCTGTTGTTTTTATGCTTTTTAACCGCTTTTTTGTCTTTTTTAGCATCTTTCTCCTATTTTTTGTAAATATATTTGCTAAATTATTAACAATTTCAAACAGTTAATACTTTCTTCGCCATATAGCAAAAAAGAGTACAAAAATCACAATGAACTTTTGTACTCTCTCTACACTTTTTTAATCGAATTTGCCTTTGTATTCGCTATATTCTTAATTTTCCAAATAACTTATATATGGTAAATTTCTGTACTTTTGGTCAAAATCCAGACCGTAACCTATGATAAACCTGTCCTCAACCGTAAACCCGACATAGTCGGCCTCAAGCTCTACCTTTCTGCCCGCGGGCTTATCCAAAAGCGTGCATATCTTCACGCACTTGGCTCCCCTTTGCTTCAAGTTGTCCCTCAAGTATTTCAAGGTGTTGCCTGTATCGACGATATCCTCAACTATCACTACGTTCTGTCCGTCTATCGGAGCATCAAGATCCTTGAGTATGCGTACGACGCCGGAGCTTTTCGTTGAGGCACCGTAGCTGGAACACGCCATGAAATCCAATCTGCAATCCAGCTTCACCTGCTTTGCAACATCGGAAAGCCATAGGACCGCTCCTTTTAATATCCCGATTAAAATTACGCTCTCGCCTTCGAAATCGCTCGTGATTTGACTCCCTATTTCTTCAGCGCGCTTATTTATCTCCTCCTGCGTAATCATGATAGTGCCTATTCTATCTTTATATTTATCTGCCATGTTCTTCCCCTTCGATTATAATTCTTTCAATCTCATCCAAAAGTTCTTGATATCCTACTCTCTTTAGCGCAGATACAGTCATAAGCAAATCATCTTCTCCCAGTTTTAGAGTTTTTCGAATCGTCGCAAGGCACTTTTGCTTTTCGTTTGCAGATACCTTGTCCGCCTTTGTAGCCACGACAAGTCCTGACAAATTATAGTACCTTAGATATTCGTACATTTGAATATCTTGTGCGGACGGAGCATGCCTGATATCTACCAGTTGCACAACCTTTAGAAGGTTATCGCGATTTTCAAGATAGTCCTCCATCATTTTCCCCCATGTAGCCATCTCCGTCTTTGAAGCCTTGGCATAACCGTACCCCGGCAAGTCCACAATTCTAAATTCATCGTTTATATTATAAAAATTTATAGTTCGCGTCTTTCCGGGACTGGAGCTGGTTCGAGCCAGCTTTTTTTTATTTGTAAGCAAGTTCAATAGCGACGATTTCCCGACATTCGATCTTCCTGCAAATGCAATTTCAGGAAAATCCGGAAGCGGATATTGCTCTTTTTTTACAGCAACCGCTTCTATATCAGCCTTTTTTATTACCATTTGAAATTTCCTCAACTAAAGCGTGTTTTAATGCTTCTTCCGCAGTCTCTATCAAAACGAATTCCAGTTTATCTTTTACATTTTGCGGTATTTCTTCTATATCTTTTTCGTTTTTCTTCGGCAGCAGTACCTTCTTGACGCCGGCTCTATGTGCTGCCAGCACCTTCTCCTTTATTCCACCTACCGGAAGCACCTGCCCTCGCAGTGTTATCTCTCCTGTCATAGCAACATCTTTTTTTACAGGTATTTGAGTAAACGCTGAAACAAGTGCAGTACACATAGTAACTCCGGCTGACGGTCCGTCTTTCGGTGTAGCTCCTTCGGGAACATGAATATGCACATCCTTCTTCTCGTAAAAATCTTTTTCAATACCCAACTTATCCGAAATAGAGCGTATATAACTAAGCGCGGTTTTTGCAGATTCCTTCATCACATCCCCGAGCTGGCCTGTTAATACCAAGTTCCCTTTTCCATCCAGTATTACCGTTTCTATAAACAGCGTATCTCCACCTACGATTGTCCAAGCGAGTCCGGTTGCAACACCTACTTCGCTCTTTCCTTCTATAATGTCATAACTAAACTTCTTTTTGCCGAGGTATTCCTCAAGATTTTTAGTAGTAACCTTAATTTTTTCCTCCGGATTATCCACAACTTTTTTTGCCGTTTTTCTGCAAATCGCAGCAAGTTGTCTTTCCAAGTTTCTGACACCTGACTCTCTAGTGTAATAATTTACAACATCTCTTATTGCCTTTCCTCCCATAGAAAAGCTAAACGGTTCAAGTCCATGTTCCTTAATCTTCTTTGGCAACAAATATTTTTCAGCTATTTTTACTTTTTCTTCTTCGGTATAAGAGCTGATATTTATTATCTCCATTCTGTCGCGAAGCGGTCTTGGAATTGTATCTATCGTATTTGCAGTTGTTATAAACATTACATTTGAAAGGTCAAACGGAACTTCCAAATATGTATCGACAAATTCCTTGTTTTGTTCCGGATCCAACACCTCAAGCAATGCTGCCGCAGGATCTCCCTTGTAATCCCTACCGAGTTTATCTATCTCATCCAAAAGGC
>JABZIP010000005.1 GCA_015258265.1 Clostridiales bacterium
GATTATACCCCATTTTGTCGGCTTCCAATCCGTTTTTTGCTTTTTGATATGCGTCAAGTGCATCATTTACAGCTGTGTCTGCGTTGAGCGTTTCAAGTTTTGATACTTTACCGACTCTAAATTTTAAATCCGCTTCTTGTTTCAGTTTAATTGCTCTTTCGTAATTTTCTTTTGCCGCTATCAGCTGCGCTTCCGTCTGCTTATGTGTGTAGTATTTTTCGTACACTTCCCTTTTTAAGCTGTTCAATGCGGCTTCGTAGTTCTTTTTAGCTTGCTCCTTCGCAAAATCCACTCTAAGCTCCGCAATCGGTTTTTGTGAAGTATCCGCCCAAGGATCTTCGCGAGCCGATTTGTTCAAATTGCTAAGGTTTTCAATATAACCTTTACTTACTGCAAGTTCGCTCTCATAGACAAAGTTGGCACTTATCGCCTGCGGACTGTCCGCTTTCAACTGCTCGTATGCCTGCTCCAGAGTCATATTTACAGGTGGCAAAATTGCAATTTCTGTAATAGCTTCAGTTTCATCAACTTTTACAGGTTTAACATCATCTGCAAACACAAACGCTCCCTGTGATAAAAAAAGTGAAGCTGCAAGAGCTGAAACCAATATTTCTTTTTTCATTTTCTATTTCCTCCCAAACTTGTTTAATATCATTATATCTTAAATTTAATGCTTTTTTATAAATATATTATTAAAATTTTTTTAATTATGAATTACCCAGCCATTTTTTTATTCCCCTATAAGGCAACGCAATCACGATAGCCAAAATCAAAGCAACTATGAATACTATCAGGCTGTTTAAAAGAAGCGTTTGCCACTTTTGAGCGGCAGATATTACATTCGCCGTTATACAAAACTGTATCACGAGCGGATATATCATATATAGCGTAACCGTATATTTTGAAAGGTCGCTCAGTATCTCGTTTTTATAATCTTTTAACTGAATTATTCTCATCTCCCCTGCAATTACGAATATCGTAATCCCAAAGATGTATATCACGGGCGACAAATAATTTAAAAGCGAAAGATTCACAGGCGCACGAGTTCCTATCGAATTCCATTCCATCGTCCATATTAAACTATAATAAAAAACAACGATGCTCACAAGCAAAAGCGTAACAGCTATAGCCTTTCCTTTAACCGCTTTCTTGATAGTATACCCCAAAAGATAGTATCCCAAAAATCCTAAAGGCAAAAATATATTACTCATGCTTATAATGCGGTTCAGCGTATAATTTTGAAAATCTCCGTCGTTTAAAACAACGATTACCGTAACCGCCACACAAAGAAATGTAAAATAATTTATCTGCGCCTTGCTTGCATTTTTGATAAACACTCTCAAAAGCGGTGTTACGAGGTAAAGCCCAAGCAAGGTATACCAATACCAAAAATGTGGTTGTCCCAAAACAGTGCTTTCCAGCAGTCTATCGAGATCAAGTAAATTCCAAAATCCGAACGGTCCATGCGCCATGAGTCCTGCAAAGAATTTTTGCTCAAGTAAAGCATAAAAAAGCGACCACGACAAAAATACAAAAACCAGTCTTGGAATATGTCTTTTGAAAATATCGCTATCGCTTATGTCATTTTCGGGATCCAATAAATACGCTCCTCGCAGCATCACAAAAAGCGGTATCCCTACTCGTGATACCAAAGTAATTCCCGTAAGAATCTTTAAATTTGCATAACTCTCCGAATTTTGCGCCGGCAGATTTATTATATCCCACGCGAGCGCTGCAATTATTATCAAAAAAGACGCAAAAAGATGCAAAATCCCATAATTCATATTATCTTTAGCGTTATTTTCAATTTTGCCGTTATTTTGCATCGTGTTCATCTCCTAAACCAAAAGTTGTTTTACTTTTTTAGGTTGAATGTGTTATACTATCTATGATATACACATCAATTTGATTTTAGCTAATATAAAAACCGCAGGAGGTAATTATGTTTTTTGATATATTCATCGCCGCCCTCATGCTGACTTCCATGATAATGGGGTATCGCATGGGCTTTATTGCAAGCCTTTTGAAGGCTTTCGGCTGGTTAATCGCACTTGTGATAAGCGTTTTTTTACACCCTATACTGGTCGTTTTCCTAAAAAATACTTTGAACATCAATGTTATAATAGCAAATCATTTGAAAAATATGGTTGATAGCGGATTTGACATTGAAACATTCGGCCATTTATTCCCAAAACTTCTGCTAAGCGGATTTGACAATTTGGCTTCATCCGCTATCGACATATGGGCAATGGGCGTTGCAAACTTGATAGTAAACATTCTCTGCCTAATGATTGTAACATTTTTAATCAAAGGTCTGTTCGCCCTTATTTCAAAAATAGCTTCTAAAAACGATGACGAAAATGTTATCGGGTTTATCAATAGTTTATTCGGCATGATATTTGGATTTGTTAAGGGTTTTCTTGTCGTTTCAATCATTCTTTGCCTGTTCTTGCCGTTTACCGCACTCGCAGGTCCAAAAATATCGGAAGCTGCGACAGATCAACTCGACCGTTCTATAATAGCACGAGAACTTTACGACAACAACCTCACTATGGTCGTTTTTAAAAATTTTGAGAACGACACTAAATAAAGCTGATTGCCAATGCCGCAAATGCGACAGATAACATCAATTTTATAGGTGATACCTTGAATTTCAGTATCAAGACTATACATACCGCAAATACGACACATTCAGCTACATTGAACGCATCTGCAATATTAAGTATACTTAGATTGAACGCTCCGCTTTGGAGCGTTTTTTTTATTTCATGTACTGCTTGCATATTAAACAAACTGCTCTTGCAAATCATCAATCCGGCAGCAGCCACGAGTCCTACCGTAGCAGGTCTTATTGCCGCAAGAATTGCTTCATAAACCTTGCTTTCCTTAAACTTTTCGAGCATTTCGCTTACTACAAGCACAATCATAAACGACGGACTGCAAACCCCAATCGTTGCGACAGCAGCTCCTAAAAATCCTGCCGCATTATAGCCTACATATGTCGCCGCATTCACCGCAAGCGGTCCCGGTGTTATCTGCGACAATGCTACAAGATTGGAAAAATCCTGCATAGTCATATCGCTTATTTGCTGTGCAGCTTGAAATATGAACGGTAGCATGGCAAGTCCGCCACCAAATCCGAAAAGTCCTATTTTAAAAAAAGGATAAAACAACGAAATCAAATTCATGCGCTTTTCCCCTTGTACCTAAAAATCAATCCCAAGGCAATCGCAAGCAGCACAACAAAATATACCTGAAGATTAAAAACTGCAACCAGAACAAAACTTAGCAATGCTACGAATACGCCAAAGAAATCATTGATTGTTTTTCTTGCTATACTTATTGCCGCCGTAACTATGAGTGCAGCAGCTACCAGCCTAAGCGCCTGCATTACAAAAACCATATGCGCATTTCCCTGAAATTGTGAAACGACATAGCTAAGAGCAATTATTATCAAAAACGACGGTGTAACAACACCGAGCGTGGCAAGAAGTGCTCCTTTAAATTTGCCCAATTTGTAGCCTACATATGTTGCTATATTAACAGCTATTACACCTGGAAGCGACTGGCAAAGCGCTACTGCATCTACTATTTCTTCCTCGCTTATCCATTTTTTCTTTTTCGCAATTTCGTCGATTATCAGCGGTATCATCGCAATTCCGCCACCTATTGTAAACATTCCTATTTTTGCAAAACCTATGTAAAGTTCAAATAATTGTTTCATATCTCACCTCGAAGGGTTAATGGAAAATCTTCAGAAAAATCGACTCGTCAAACAGCAGGAAATGTCCTAAAAACATCACTGCCATATATGTAAACGCTTCAAATCTAGGCTTTCCGCCTTTGGGGAATCGCTTTTTGAAAATCAATTTGTATAATATGTATCCAATTAACGCACCTGCAGTATTCATAATCAAATCGTCTACATCGGTATACCGATCATTAAGCAGCTGGCTCAGTTCTATTACAAGTGAAAATCCCAGCCCTTCCAAAAACGCCCGAACAACTCCGATATCCTGCCTTTCTATGATAGACGCCAAAAATCCGAACGGCACAAACATAAGCACATTTGCGAAATAGCTTGGCATGTATATGTGCCTGCTGAACGGATGCACATTGAATGTAACAATATTCAGTACTACACCGTTTTCAAATCCTTCAAAAATCGTACCTATATCCGTTATGAAAAATACTGCTATTATATACGCTGCAAATAAGAAACAACAAAGATGTGAAATATCGATGCTTTTCCCTTTGTTAAATTTGTAAAATGCACATAAGAAAAATATCAACGATGTAAATATTTCATACTCTATCATTTCTTTTCTCCATGGAATTGGTAATAACAAACTTCGATATCGCCGTTATATAGCTTCCTTCGCCTGTTTGCCTGTCGCTTAAATACGGCTTTTTCCATGTCCTTATCGGCTGTTATTATAAAAAACGACCATGTAGGATTGTCTTTTGCGATTTTTGCAAGTCCTCGATTAAATTCAGTAATAACCTTTTGATCGCCTATTCTGCTGCCATATGGTGGATTTGCAATTACTATGCCCTGCTCACCCTCAAGCCGCAAATTTCTGATGTCCTTTTGAATAAACTCAATATCTTCGTCAACACCTGCTTGCATAGCATTTTCAGTTGCGGCTTCTACGCACGCAGCGTCGATATCGTACGCTTTGATTACAAAATTTGCATCTTTTATTGCTTCATATGCCTTTTTTCGTTCTTCTTTCCAGATTTCCTGCGGTATAATGCCCCATTCCTCGATCAAAAACTTTCTATTTATTCCGGGCGCAATATTCCTTGCAAGCATCGCCGCTTCTATCGCTATCGTGCCGCTTCCGCAGCAAGGATCCACCAAAATTCTGCCTTCTTTCCAAAAAGACAAACTTACAAGTGCAGCCGCCATTGTTTCCTTGATTGGAGCCGCTACCGCATTTTTTCTATAACCTCTTTTGTGAAGCCCGACACCGCTTGTGTCGAGCGTTACCGTTACTACATCTTTCAATATGCTTACTTTGAGCGGATAGCTTGCACCGCTTTTCGCAAAACGTTTACAGGAATAGATTTTTCCAAGCCTTTCTATTACAGCTTTCTCGGCTACGCTTTGACAAGCTCTGATGCTTCCCAGCTTTGAGCGAACCGCCGAACAATTCATTACAAAATTGCCGTCTTTGGGTATCCATTTTTCCCATTCGATTGCCTTTACGCCTTGGAACAAATCCTCGAACTCGTATGCTGTAAATTCTGCCAGTTTTATCAAAACCCTATCTGCACACCGTAAATGAATATTAGAAATAACTACGCCACGCTCATCCGCCTCATATACTATTTTTCCGTCTGTAACCTGTAATATTTTAAATCCGAGCGCTTCAACTTCGCGCTTTACAACAGCTTCCAGTCCAAATGTTGTAGTTGCTATAAGATTCAACAACATATATCCTCCAAAAAAAATGGGTTCTCAAAAGAACCCATTTGCAAATTCCACAAAAATTATAATCTGTTAGTTCTACGATTTAATCTGTTGTTTTCCATAAAATCAATAGAGTTCAGTGCTTCTCCTGTTCCGATTGCTACGCACGATTTTGGATTTTCGGCGATGATTACATCTATCCCTGTCCTATCTGCGATTCTTTTATCTATGCCGTAGAGAAGTGCGCCACCACCTGTAATCACTATGCCTGAATTACTTATATCCGCTGCAAGCTCAGGCGGAGTGTCTTCGAGTACCGAATGTACCGCTTCCGAAATTATCTGTAAAGGCTCTTCCAGAGCTTCCATCATTTCTTCGGAAGATACTTCTATAGATTTCGGTAGTCCGCTCACAAGATCTCGCCCTCTGCAAACCATAGAAACAGGCTCATCACGCTTGTATGCCGTTCCTATATTCATCTTCATTTCTTCAGCAGTCCTCTCACCTATATACAAATTGTGAGTCTTGCGCATATATTTGATTATGGCCTCGTCGAACTTGTCGCCTGCCATTTTTACGGACGCATTCGCAACAATTCCTCCAAGTGAAATCACTGCTACATCGGTAGTACCGCCGCCTATATCTATTACCATTACGCCGTCCGGCTTTGCTATATCAAGACCTGCACCTATTGCTGCCGCAAGCGGTTCTTCCATTAAAAATACGGACTTGCCGCCTGCTTCTATTGCAGCCTCTCTTACCGCACGCTTTTCTACTTCCGTAACTCCGCTAGGTACACAAACCATAATTCTAGGCTTGAAAAATTTGCTTGCTCCGCAAGTTTTCTTGATAAAATACTTCAGCATTCTTTCTGTTACATCGTAATCGGAAATCACGCCGTCCTTTAGCGGTTTGAGCGCAACAATATTCGCAGGAGTTCTACCCAGCATCTGCCTCGCCTGCTCTCCGACCTCGAGTATCTCGTTTGTATCGCTGTTTATCGCCACTACCGACGGTTCGTTTAAAACTATTCCTTTTCCTTTAATATAGACAAGTACATTGGCTGTACCCAAATCTATACCGACTTCTGCTGAAAATCCCAATTTGTTTCTCCTATCTTAGTGTTAATTACTAATTGCCTGCCAACTTTCCAAAAATGTTGTCTTCTTCGTTCTTTGAAAAATTCGTATTAATGTATCCCTGCATTCTAGCTCCGTATTGAACATAAAAATTGGATACTGTAATGTTTCCTACAACAACCGAGTTTGATAAAAATTCGCCGTTTCCGCCGATGTTTACCTCACCCTTAATCTTTCCGTCCACTCTCGTGTTCTGAGCTTCTATATCGCCTAAAAGCAATGTATCTTTATCCATCAAAAGCGCACCCTTGGAAAGGATATTTCCCTTTATTTGAGCTCCTTCGAGAAGCACATCGGTGGCTTCAATATTCCCTTGCACACAACCGGATACGCCGACATTCTTCGTGGTTTCGATTCTACCCTTTACATTTCCGTTCAGCTCTATATTTTCAAAGGATTTAATATTTCCGTCAATCACGGTGTTCTTTGTAATAATCGTCGTTCCCACTTCATCTTGGTCGTATCTGCCATCGTCAGCCACGCTGCCATATGGGCCTATATCGCTGCTATAATCCTTACCAAGCCTGCCATCCATAGACGATCCCGCTTTGGAGGTTTCTCTATAATTAGGTTTTTCGTAAAAAGCCTCCTCCTCGACAGTATCGGACGCACCCGTGAACGTTTCCGCTGTCTTTACAGGCTGGAAAGTCTGACTGAAATTTTGATTAAGTCTATCTCCCGCAGCTTGTTCCTCCGCAGCTTCATTTGCACCGTTTTCGACAGAAAATCCATCCGCCTTATTCGAATCTTTGGAGTCGACGCCGAATATTTCTCGCATCGCTTGGCTGAAATTTGTCTTATTACTCATAAATAGCCTCCGTTATTTGTTAAAATACTATCGGTTTCACGCTGCTGGAAAGCGGCATGAACTCAAATCCTTCATTTTTATAAAATTTTATTACTCTTCTAAGTGCTTCGCACGTATTTACATTACCGTTATCGTGCATAAGCAGTATGTACCTATCCGTTCCCGGCTTGATATTTGTTGCATTTGCAACAAGAGCATCTAAATCTCTGACTCTTCCCGTTCCTTCTGCGCACAGGTTCCAATCAAAGTACACCATGTTTCGCCTGGTAACCTCGTCCACAAACTCCTGCGTCCGTGAACCTATATAAGCATTTTTGCTTCCGCCGGAAAATCTTACTATGTCAGGTCTTACTCCTGTGATATACTCGATGCGGATAGCACTCTGATCCAAATCTCTGCCGTAATCCTGCGGTGTTGCGTATACCTCCGAAAGCGGAGCTGTACTCGATGTGAGTATGCCTATTGCATTTCCGTTATCAAAAGCCTCTTTAATAATTTCGTACGAGCTTTTTTCCTCGTTTGTATTAAAGAAAAATGTCGCTCTTACAGAATTCTCATGCAATATTTCAATAATTTTTTCGGTATTTTTGGATGCTCCGTCCTCAAATGTGAGATACACAACTTTTTTAGGTTCAGCATAATATTCCTTGCTACCTAAATCTTCGCTATGTATTTGAGGCTTTGGCTCTTGTGGTTTTGGACTTTCGGCTTCGGCTGCCTGCTGCCCTTGCAATTCTTTCTTTTTGCTCTCGGCTTTTGCTGCGAGCTTACCTATCTCATCGCCACTTATAAATTGTTCCTCACCTGCTTCGATGCTTGGCGTATTTCCATGATTCTCAATCTTTTTGTTATCAAAATAAGCCTTAATCGCAAAACCTGAAAAAAACAACGCCGACAAAAATATCAAAGCCAATATGAACATTATCAGCTTTTTGTAAAAGTCTACGCTAAACTCTTTCATCTAAAATGTAATTTCTCCTTTGAAAACATACAGCTTAAGTTTAACATAAAGCAATTATAAATGCAACACTTATTGCCCCTCACCGCCGGCTTTTTTCTTGTATTGAGTATTGAGTGCGTTATATTCCTTGACCTTTTCGGTATATTGCGTATACAGCTTTTCATATTCGGCTTTTTTCTCATTCATTCTATCCAAATATTCTTGTTGATTGGTTTCAAAATATTTCGTGCTAAGCTCTGCAATCGCAATATTTGTAGCTTCTATTTCGTCTTCCATTTCGGAAATTTCCATTTTTTGCACTTTCAATTTTTCCTGAACCGCTTTCAGGTCGTTAGTATCAATCTGCACAGGGGCAGTCTGTTCCCCGTGCGAAGAAGAAAATAATTGGACAATCACAAAAGCACTGCCGATAAACACAAGCGATAGTATTACAACGAGCGCTATAATCCATTTCTTCATACTTTGTCTATATTTGCTGTTCAGCTCCTCTATTTTGGATTGAAGCTCAAGTTCGTGGCGTTTTTGCAAATCCGCCATTATCAGCTTCATTCTTGCCGCTTCTTTTTCAGCGATTGCCGCTTCCTCTTCAAGTATGCGTTCCGCATACGGTCTGTCGTCCTTGAATCTCTCCTCAAGCGGATCAACCAGCTTCATTTCTTTATTCAGGACGCCTTGTATCACTTCTTTGTAGTCTATCCCCGTGCGCTGCTTTTTTTTGAAAAACTCGTTTTTCCTTGTTCGTTCCAGTCTTTCAAGTTCTCCAAGCCCTGCCGGCATTGCATAAATGCTGTTTTTGTCAAGCGCCCTGTTTCCCATTGCAGTTGCTGCCGCGTTTATACTCATTCGATGTTCTTCGTCCTGTTTCAGTATCTTATTCAATGTGTTAATCTCGCCCGATATGTATTCATCCTCAAAAAAGTCATTGAAAATTCTACATAGCTTCAGACTCTCATTATACATTCCGGCATTGCTCAAAATCTTAGCAACCACAATAAACTTACCCGAGAACATCATGCGTAGCCTTGTATTCATCGAATGTTCAGCCGGAATTATGTTTCCGACTATTCGTTCAAAATCCGGCACTACATTATCTATTACATAATTGTATGCGTCTATTGTCGCCAGTTTCTCTTCCATTGTAATATCATTTATTCCGCTTACATTGCTGAGTATGACATTATTCACATATTCGGCTTCTTTGACGAACCACTTTTCCAGCTTTTCGTAAAGCATATTTTGTATACGGGCAAACGGAAGTTGAGGTCGCTCAACCATTCCTATTATCGAATGTATATGAACAATCTCTTCTATATCTATCTTGCCGTTTATGCGATTTACTATTTCTCTGATTGGAAACAAAATATTATCTTTGAATTCATTATACAAAAATGTCATTTTATTATTATCTAGCGGTTCTATCCTGTTTTCGCTAAAAAACGCCCAAAATCTTCCCACAGATACATTGAGTAAATCATTTATAAGATTTAAGATTATTCCCCACTGTTCAGTCAGAGTGAAATTCCTGTCAAAAATACAAAGAAATATGTATTGTGCCAAAAAAGAATTGTAATCCGTCGTGGTAATAGTGTGCTTTTTTGCAAAAAACTCTATAAAATCCGCCTTGCTGCCCAAACGAGTCGCCTTTTCCGCGTCCGAAAACCAGAATATTTTATACACATAGCTGTCTGAATGTTCCAGAGCATACAGCATCCTCTCCTGCGTCCTGTTCGGTACACCGAGTCTTGTTTTATCATATGGGGATTTGTACTTTTCCGGATCCTCTTTCCAAAGTTGGTAAAGTGCCTCCAGTTCTTCCGGCGTATCAAATGTCGATGCTCCCAAAATCCTATACGGATTGTCTATAATCATCGGAAACGCATCCTTAAACTCCTCGTTTTTACTTATGCCGGATATCAAATTGTCATAAGCTGATTGTCTAAGCGCCATCTATTACCTCTCGTTTTCGGCTAAAGCCTTCTGTACTTTCCTTCAAACTTATTATGTATAAAATCTGCAAAATCATCCTTTATTTGCGGTGCAATATCTTTTTTACGAAGCATTGTCGCCTGCGAACGACTGTAATAAAGTATATAGTATCCCTTTGTTTCAATCATCCCGTAAAATTCATTATAGCCCAGCTTGCTGACTATGTCTGAAAAAGACGCTTTCATAGTCATATAATCATCGAAAAATTCCATTGTAGTGATGCTGCCTATCGCACCGCTCTTATCTTTTTTGATGCGTCCGCGATGACGAAATTCTATTTTCACAAGAGTTGCAACAACTACCAAAAGCAGCGATATTGCAAATGCCTCGACTATCCCGACTAAGCTAAGCATTTTGAATGTCGCAACCAAAACCGCCGTTCCTATAAGTGTAAATATGAAAAGTGGAATGAATATGGCTGAATTTTGCTTAAACGCACGAATGTACAAATAGTTGCGGTTGTCCACCTCTTCCATTTTCGTTTCGATAGTAAAATATTTTTCTTTTGCCATTATGCCTCCAAAGCGAAATATGCTTTTACATCTTGCAATGTCTTTTCGATATCGGCTTTTGTATGTGCGTACGACATGAAGCCCGCTTCAAACTGAGCCGGTGCGAAATAATTTCCGGCGTTCAGCATATAGTTGAAATACCGTGCATACTCAGCTATGTCGGATTTCCTTGCAGTTTCATAATTATGCGGTTCGTCCTCAGCGAAGAACAAAGTTCCGATAGAACCTATACTGTTAACCACCGCCCCCGCTTTCGCATCTTTGACAATTTTCGCAATTCCGCCGTAAAGCATATTGCCAAGCTCATTTATATGCTCATAAACCTTAGGATTGTCTTTCAAATAGTTGAGCTGCGCAAGACCTGCCGCCATTGCCACAGGATTTCCGCTCAGTGTACCCGCCTGATACACCTGCCCGAGCGGAGATACGCACTCCATTATATCTCTTCTACCGCCATACGCTCCTACCGGCATACCCGCACCTATAATCTTGCCAAAAGTTGTCATGTCCGGCTTTACACCGAAAAACTCCTGCGCTCCGCCAAGCGCGATTCTAAAACCCGTAATGACTTCATCAAATATCAAAACGCTTCCGTACTTGTCGCACAACGCACGCAAGCCTTCGAGAAATCCTTCGCGAGGTGATACAACGCCCATATTAGCAGCAACCGGTTCGACTATGATAGCCGCAATTTCTCCGCTAAACTGTTCAAACAGCCTTTTTACGCTTTCCAAATCGTTATATACAGCTACCAAAGTGTCGCTGACACATCCCTTAGTAACTCCGGCGCTATCCGGAGAACCTCCGCTTGCTATTAGCGCCGAACCCGACTTAACCAAAAGTGAATCGTTATGGCCGTGATAATTTCCCTCAAATTTGATTATCTTATCCCGTTTGGTATAACCGCGTGCAACTCTCAAAGCCGACATGGTCGCCTCTGTTCCGGAATTTACCATTCTAACCATTTCTATGGACGGCACCAAGGAGCAAACAAGCTCCGCCATCTCGGCTTCTTTTGCCGTTGCCGCCCCAAAACTGAGTCCGTCTTTGATTGCCTTCGAAACTGCATCCCTCACTATGTCCGCATTATTTCCAAGTATCATAGGTCCCCAAGAGCCTATATAATCTATATATTTATTGCCATCGGCATCGTAAATAAACTGTTTATCCGCTCTTTCGATAAATCTCGGTTCTCCACCAACCGCCGCAAATGCACGCGCAGGGCTGTTTACCCCGCCCGGTATATATTTTTTCGCTTTTGCAAATAATTCCTTTGACTTATTTGTTTGCATTATCCTATTCTTCCTTCTTTTATCATCTTCGCAATTTCCTTGGCGAAATATGTAATCAAAATATCCGTTCCTGCTCTAAACATGCTAACCGTAGTTTCCGCTATTATCGCTTCTTCATCCACCATACCCGCCATAGCTGCAGCTTTTATCATCGCATATTCACCGCTCACACTATACGCAGCCACAGGTATATTTACATCTTCTTTAATAGCCTTTATAATATCCAGATACGAAAGAGCCGGCTTTACCATTAGAATATCCGCACCCTCAAGTACATCGAGTCTTGCCTCTTTTAGCGCTTCCCTCTTGTTGTGGTAATCCATCTGATAGGTTCGCCTATGTCCTTTAAAATTGTCCGAACCTGCCGCTTCTCGGAACGGTCCGTAAAAAGCTGATGCATATTTTGCAGAATACGCCATTATAGGAACATCCTCAAACCCTGCCGCATCCAGTCCTTTCCTTATCTCGAGAACTCTGCCGTCCATCATATCGGACGGCGCAACCATATCCGCACCTGCTTTAGCCTGAGATATTGCCGTCTTTGCAAGTAACGGCAATGTCTTGTCGTTGTCAACGGTATCTCCTTTAGTAATTCCGCAGTGGCCATGCGATGTATACTCGCACATACAAACATCGCCTATTACATAAAGCTGCTTATACTCTTTCTTAATCGTCCTTATCGCTTCCTGCACTACACCGGTATCGCTATATGCACCGCTTCCGACTTCGTCTTTCACTTTTGGAGTTCCGAATACGATAATATTCTTTACCCCTGCCTGCATTATTTCGTCAAGCTCTTTTTTCACAGTATCGATGCTGTACCTATACTGACCGGGCATCGTAGAAATAGCCGTACGAATGTTTTCGCCCTCTTCAATAAAGATTGGGTATATCAAACTGTCCGCAGAAATTCTGGTTTCTCTTGTCAAGTTTCTTACATTGTCCGACAATCTAAGTCTTCTAGGTCTAATTAACACGATTCACTCCTTTCCGCCATAGCGACAACATGCGACATAAGTACAGTCGCAGTTACTGTTCCGACTCCACCCGGAACAGGTGATATTTTTGAAACTACACTTTCAACTTCCTCAAAATTAACATCTCCGCAAAGTTTTCCGTCCTCGCCCATGTTAATGCCCACATCTATCACGATTTGTCCTTCGCTTACATATTCCTTGTCAATCAGCTTTGCCTTACCGACAGCCGCAATCAAAATATCGGCTTCTTTGCAAATTTTACTGAGATTTTCCGATTTGCTATGGCAAATTGTAACCGTAGCATTCTCTTTTAAGAGCATCAATGCAAGTGGCTTGCCTACCACCAAACTTCTGCCGAGCACAACTGCTTTTTTCCCCTGCAATCGTATGTCGTAATGCTTTAAAATTTCCATACATGCCTTTGCAGTGCATGGCGGATTTCCTACTCCCGTATCCGCATAAATTCCGAGCATCGAAGCATCCGTTACGCCATCGGCATCCTTTTGCGGCGAAATAAGCTCAAGCACCTTTTTTTCATCAATATGGCTAGGTAGCGGTCTAAAAATTAGTATTCCGTGATTGTTATTGTCCGCATCTATTTTTCTTAATTCGCCTGCAAGTTCCTCTTGAGTAATGTTTTCATCGTACAGTTTTTTGTTTACTTCAATCCCGAGCTTTTCAGCTTTTTTCAAAAGTCCTCGTTCGTACGACAAATCCTCCGGTTTTTGACCGAGTCTAACCACACACAGCGTAGGTTCGGTTCCGCTATTTTTCAATTTTTCAATTTTTCCCTTAAGCTCATCGTCCAGTTTTTGCGCTACTGCCGCTCCGCTTAAAATTTCAGCCATATCCCCTCCGTAAAATTCTAACTAAAATAATCCGCTAATAGTTCCAAAACTGTCTATATCTATATTTTCAGCAGCAGGTACTTTTGGAAGCCCCGGCATAGTCATTATATCGCCTGTGAGCGCAACTACAAATCCCGCCCCCGCACAAATTTTAAGATTTCTTACCGTTATATCAAAACCTTCCGGTGCTCCCGTTTTCGCAGCGTCATCCGAAAAGCTGTATTGCGTTTTTGCAATACATACAGGCAATCCCGAAAATCCCAATTCCTCTATCTGCTTTAATTGTTTTTTGGCATTAGCCGTAAAGCTCACGCTATCCGCTCTATACACTTTTTTTGCAACGCTTTCAATCTTTTTATCTATACTGTCCGTAATTTCATATACAAACTTGCAATTATTTTCCGCTTCGCATAATTCAAGCACTTGCTTAGCCAGCGATACTGCACCCTCGCCACCGTTTGCGTGTACATCGCTTAGGCAAACATTCGCACCGAGTTTGCGACACTCGTTTTCTATCAGCTCGATTTCCGCCTGTGTATCGGTTGGAAACTTATTGATTGCAACTACGGCATTAAGTCCGTATACCGTTTTGATATTCTCAAGATGCCTCAAAAGGTTTGGAATACCCTTTTGCAATGCTTCTAAATTTTCTGTTCCAAGCTCCGCCTTCGGTACGCCGCCATGATTCTTGAGCGCCCTAACCGTAGCCACCAAAACCACGCAAGCAGGCTTAATATCTGCACTTCTGCACTTAATGTCAAGAAACTTCTCCGCACCCAAATCGGCACCGAATCCCGCCTCGGTTACAACATAATCTGCAAGCGACATCGCCATTTTTGTAGCGATTACGGAATTGCATCCGTGCGCAATATTTGCAAAAGGTCCACCATGTATAAATACCGGATTATGCTCAAGTGTCTGTACCAGATTGGGTTTCATGGCATCTTTCAAAAGCGCGGCAATCGCCCCTTCCGCTTTCAGCTCTCCCGCCGTTACAGGCTCGTCTTTACGATTGTAACCGATGATTATCTTTTTTACTCGCTCCTTCAAATCATCTATGCCGTTTGCAAGGCATAAAATAGCCATTATCTCACTCGCAACCGTAATATCGAAGCCGTCTTCTCTCGGAACTCCGTTTACTTTACCTCCAAGTCCGCATATAATTTGACGAAGCTGACGATCGTTCATGTCAAGACATCTTTTCCAAGTAATTTTCCTCACATCTATGTCCAGCGCGTTTCCTTGATAAATGTGGTTGTCAATGAGCGCCGCAAGCAAATTGTTCGCAGCTGTAATGGCGTGTATGTCCCCTGTAAAGTGCAGATTTATATCTTCCATAGGTACAACCTGTGCATAACCTCCACCTGCCGCACCGCCCTTTACTCCGAAAACAGGGCCTAACGACGGCTCTCTAAGCGCAGCAATAGCCTTTTTCCCCAGTTTGCAAAGTCCGTCCAAAAGTCCCACTGTTGTAGTTGTTTTGCCTTCCCCTGCAGGTGTCGGCGATATTGCAGTTACCAATATCACTTTCCCTTGCTTTGCATCTTTTCTTTCGTGTAAAATATTATAATCTATTTTAGCCTTACTTTTACCGTAAGGTTCTACATATTTTTCTTCTATCCCTGCATTTTTTGCTATTTCATTTATATCCAGCTTCAATGCTTCCTGAGCTATCTGTATATCGCTTTTCAATTCGACCTCCGCTTTTTTTACATACAATTAAACACTCCTATCTAACTTTATAGCATATATCCAAATGTCGAAAAAGTCAAGGTTTTGCGGTGAATTTGTAACGCTTTTCGTTTTTAATTATCTTTTTCTTTAAAGCGCTTGTATTTTAATTCATTTATGTTAAAATGTATACAAGAAATCCGCAATAAAGCATTGCTTAAACTATGCATAATTGCAAGGGAGGATATGTATGAGATACTCAAGACAAAACAAAATCCTGGAACTTATTAACACCATGGATATAGGCACCCAAGAAAAACTTGCCTCTTTGCTACGCGAGAGCGGCTTTTTGGTAACTCAAGCTACGATTTCAAGAGATATTAAGGATTTGCAGCTCATCAAGATTTTATCCGGCGACGGCAAGTATAAATACGTTGTCGGAAATACGGAAAAAATTCCTCTTTCAGCGCGTTTATCCCGAATTTTCAAAGAAACTATCAAGTCTGTAACGCCCACGCAGGGAATTATAATCCTAAAGACGCTGCCGGGCTGCGCAAAGGCTGCCGGTGAAGCTATTGATTCTTTGGACTTTTCATACATTATAGGCTCTATCGCGGGCGACAATACCATAGCGGTATTCGTAGATGATCAAGACCATGTCGACTATGTCGTTGACATTTTTACAAAAATGATGTCTTAACAGGAGGTATTATGCTCTCTCACATTCACATAAAGAATTTTGCCATAATTGAAGAAATCGACACTTCATTTGATTCCGGTTTGACCATGATTACAGGGGAAACAGGTTCAGGTAAGTCTATCATAATTGAAGCTATCAGTTTAGTTTTAGGTAGCCGTGCAGATAACAGTTTCGTTCGCACAGGAGCAGATAAGGCGCTTGTGGAGGTTTCGTTCGATGATTGTCCAAATTTCATATTTGACGAACTTGGAGAATCCGCCGAAGAATATGAGAATCAGCTTATAATACAAAGAGAATTGACATCTCAAGGCAAAAGCACTTGCAAAATTAACGGGAAACTGGTCCCTCTTTCAACATTGCGTCAAATTTCTTCGCATCTTGCCGATATACACGGGCAATACGATCATCAATCACTGCTAAACGAAGATTTGCATATAAATTTTTTAGATCTTTACGGCAGCGCCGAAGTTAAAAATCTAAAAGAAAAATTGGAAAAGGAGTTCCCCGAATATCAAAAGATTAAAGCTGCATACGAAAAATTGATTGCTGACGAAGATGCGGCAAGAGCTGCTCTCGAACTCAAAACGTTTGAGCTGGCAGAACTTGAAAAAGCCAACTTGCGTGAGGGCGAGGACGAAGAACTATATGAACAGATAAATCTATTACAAAATTCAGAAAAGATTTTCGGTAATTTTTCAGATAGCTACAACTTGCTTTATAGTAGCGCCGGCTCTGTAATAGAAAAACTCGGACAAATCAAAGACCTTCTCATAGAGAATGCGGATTTTAATGAGAAATTTGCAACTTTTGCTCAAATAAGCGAAGATGCTTACTATAAGCTCGAGGATTTGGCTTCCGAAATTCGGAATTCACGCGACAAAATTGATTTCTCCGAAGGAGAACTTGAAGATTTAATCATAAGGGAAACGGAACTCAAAATGCTTATGAGAAAATACCGCAAATCCCTACCCGATTTAATAAAATACCGAGATTCGCTCGCTTTTGAGCTTGCAGAAAATACCGATATAGATTCGCAAAAAGAAAATTTGTTTAACAAATATACATCTTTCAAACAGGCAGTACTGTCGACTTCGAGCGAGCTTTCCGCTCTCAGGCAAAAAATCGCAAGCTCGCTCGAGGCGGACATCGAACGAGAGCTCGCAGAGCTCTCGTTCAACAATGCTAAATTTTCCGTCGCTTTTGACACAAGCGCGGAAAATTTGTCCGCCTGCGGCATAGATAAGGTGCAATTTTTGCTGTCCGCAAATCGCGGAACGCCTGCAAAACCGCTGGCAAAAATTGCTTCCGGTGGAGAAATGAGCAGAATCATGCTTGCATTTAAAAATATACTTGCCGATTTCGACCAAATTCCTACTATGATTTTCGACGAAATTGATACAGGTATCAGCGGTATAGCCGCAAGTGTCGTAGCATCCAAGCTAAGACAGATTGCCAAATCTCATCAAATCATATGTATCACACACTTGCCGCAGATTGCCGCATCCGGAGATACCAATTTCGAAATACGAAAATCATCGGACGACTCCTCTACAAAAGTTGAGCTGAACAAGCTGTCCGAGGAAGAAAAAATCAATGAAATTGCACGACTTCTCGGCGGCAAAGCTATTACAGATGTTACTCTAAAAAGCGCCGAGGAGCTTATTTCAGCTTCCCGCTAATCCTAAGTGCTTTCACAATCGCGTCTATGCACTCTTCAACCGTCATACCCGCTTCGCTTTTTAATGTCAAATCCGCATATTTTTCATATAGCGGCACTCTTTTATTGTACAAATCTTTTAAAGTTTCTCCTTTTGCCAAAGTTATTCCGCGCGTGCTGATATTATCCAGTCTGCGCTCTATTTCTTCAAATTCCACATCTATGTATATTATAAGCCCGTCCTTTTTTAGATGCTCCATAGCGGAAGGATAGTAAATTGCGCTTCCTCCTGTTGATATTACAGTATCTCGGACATCCATTCCGCACAAAACCTTTTCTTCTACCTGTTTAAAATAATCGTTGCCTTTTTTATCGATTATATTTTGGAGCAGTTCTCCTTCTTTTTCCTGTATCAAAATATCTGTATCCACAAAATGCATACCTAAAGTTTTTGCAAGTATTACTCCGATAGTACTTTTGCCTGCTGCCGGCATTCCTATAAGCGTTAAGTTCATATTTCCTCCTAAAAAAATAGCAGGGACAAGCCCTACTATTTTATGTTCTTTTTACTCAGCATCTGCTGCTTCCTCTGCCGGCTCTTCCTTAGCAGGTTCTTCCTTAGCCGCTTCCGGTAATGTAGCCTTTATGCTCAAGCTGATTCTTCTTCTTTCATAGTCAATCGCAAGGATTTCCGCTTCGATTTCCTTATCTACGGACAATACATCCGCTATGTTCTCGATTCTGTTTCTTGCAACCTCCGATATATGAACAAGTCCGTCAAGTCCCGGTTCAAGTTCTACAAACGCACCGTATTCCTTGATTTGCACAACTTTTCCTTTTACCCTTTGTCCTATTGCATATCTTTCTTCGATATTTGCCCACGGCTCAGGTTTTGTCTGCTTATATCCAAGAGAAATTTTTTCAGTTTCTCTATTCATAGCTAAAATCTTAACCGGGATTTTTTCTCCGATTGCCAACATCTGTTCAGGATGCTTAAGTTTACCCCAAGAAATCTCGGATATGTGCAGTAATCCATCAACGCCGCCGATATCAACAAACGCACCATAATCTGTAAATCTCATTACGGTACCCTCTACGATATCTCCAACGCTCAATGTTCCCCAAATTTCGTCAAGAGTCTTCTGTCTGATTTCATGTAGATAAAGCCTATGTGAAAATACCACTCTGCCCTTCTTTATGTCAATTTTAACAACTTTTACTCTAAGCATTTTGCCTATAAAATCGTCGCCTTTGTCAACATATCTATCCGATAGTCCTGAATAAGGTATGTATCCTGTAATGTCCTTGTACTCTGCCAGTACTCCGCCCTTCACTTCTCTTGTTACCTTAACGTCAACACTTGTTTTCTCGTCATATGCAACCTTTAATTCGTCCCAATATTTGTCTGCTTCGATTTTCTTTCTTGAAAGCAAAATGTTGCCATCTCCGTCGTCATGTCGAATCACTCTAGCTCTAATCATGTCGCCGACTTTGAACAGCTCTTTTAAATCACCATTCTCCTCTATAGACATCTCTTCCTTTGGAATGATTGCGTCTTTCTTGCAACTGATATTTACTATTATCTCTCTATCTCTTACCTCGATAATAGTACCCTCAACGTTTTCTCCGCTTTTTGGCAATTTGCTTGCCTTTTCAATGTCTGCCATAAACTCATCCATAGGATTTGTCTGTTTGTTTTCAGTGATAATTTCACTCATGTTAGCAATAACCTCCTCAATTAAGTGTTCAGGTGTAGACGCACCTGCCACAACCCCTATTGTATTATAAAATTCGATTTCTTGCAATGGTAAATTGTCTTTATTTTCTACGAAATATGCTTTTTTGCAATTTTTTTTCGCAATTTCATATAATTTCCGAGAATTTGAGCTGTTTTTCCCACCAATTACCACTACCGCATCGACCATTCGAGATAGGTCTGCCGTCGAGTTTTGTCTTTCTTCCGTAACATAACAAATCGTATTTTTAAGCTCTATCTTCGCTGTCTTTTTCGCAATTTCCTTTTGAATTTCCTCAAACACATCTTGTTTTAGTGTCGTTTGCGCAACCAAAAAAACATCCTTATCTTGCAAATCAAATTCTTTGATTTCTTCAGCGTTTTGAGCTATGATTGCAGTTTTTTCACACCAACCGTTAATTCCTTGAACTTCCGGATGCAAACTGTTACCTGCGATTACAACCTGTTTTCCTTGCTCATACGCTTCGTTTACCAATTTATGTATTTTACTCACAAAAGGACATGTCGCATCGACAATTTTTAATCCCTTCTCTGCTGCCCTTTTATAAACATCAGCTTCGGCACCATGTGAACGCACGATAACTATGCTACCGTTCTCAATATCTTCTATACTATGACGTAAAACAATTCCCGCCTCTTCAAGCTCCATTGTAACTATATCGTTGTGTATCAATTCTCCCAAGCTATATACCGCTTCGCCGTTATTTTCTTTTGCCGTTCGATATGCCAATTCTATTGCTCTTTTGACTCCAAAACAAAATCCCAAGTGCCCGGCTCTAATTATCGTCTTCATCTTCTCTTATTCCTTTTAAATAATTTGAAAATGAAACCTCATGTCCATTTCCTGTGGGTTCGTAGTACCGTATCTTTTCTCGATACAAATTATCAGGCAAGTACTGCTGTTTGACATATCCGCCATAATCATGCGGATACTTGTAATCTACACCTCTGCCCAGTTCTTTAGCTCCTGCGTAATGCGAGTCCTTCAAATGATTCGGTACATCATCTATTTTTTTCTTTCTTAAATCCGACAACGCTCGTTCAATTCCGACATATGCACTATTGGATTTAGGTGCTGCCGACATAGTTACAACCGCCTGAGCCAGATTTATCCTAGCTTCCGGAAACCCGACAATCAACGCAGCCTGGATGCACGAATTTACTATAACAATTGCATTAGGATATGCCATACCTATGTCCTCGCTTGCCATAACAAGCAGCCTTCTTGCTATCATTTGCAAGTCCGCTCCTCCGTCTATCAATCGTGCCAAATAATGCAACGCCGCATCCGGATCGCTACCTCGTACCGACTTTTGAAGAGCAGAAAGCAAGTTGTACTTATCCTCGCTTTTATTATAAAATACAGCTTTTCGTTGAAAGGCTTCTTTCACCTTCGCCTGTGTAACAGTTTCCCCTTGATTCAAAGAATCCACAATATACGAAACCGTATCCAATGCAACTCTGGCATCCCCTCCCGAAAGTTCTGCTATCAGTCCCAAGGCATCCTCTTCGTAAGTAATTCCGAGAGTTGAAATCCCCAGCTGTGAATCCGAAAAGGCGCGTCTTAACAATTTTACCAAATCGTCCTCACTAAGTCGCTTAAACTCATATATATTGCGCACCCTGCTTAAAATAGCGTCATTGATAGAAAAATACGGATTTTCTGTAGTGCTTCCTATAAAGTGCAACACACCTTCCTCAAGCGCCTTAAGCAAACTGTCTTGCTGTAATTTATTCCATCTATGAACTTCGTCAACATAAAGATATGTGGACTTTGCCTCCAAGCCGTAAAATCTGAACTCCGCCTCTTCTATTACCGCCTTCAGTTCCTTTACTCCCGATGATACAGCATTGATTTCAACAAAATAGCCATCGCACATGCTCGCTATAATCCTCGCAAGCGTGGTTTTACCTGTTCCTGACGGTCCAAAAAAAATTGCGGACTCAAATTTCCCATTCATTATCGAATTATACAAAAGAGATCCTTTATATAAAAAGTGTTCTTGCCCGACAAACTCATCCAGACTCTTTGCTCGCATCCGCGTTGAAAATGGTACCATTACTTATATTCCTTTAAATTCATATTCTTAGTTGTAATTATCTCACCGCTTTTCAGAATAATATCAGCTTCGAATCCTTCCATTTGCTCAATCAAAGCAAGTCCCTTTTCACTGCCGAGCAGCAAACAGATACTGCTTAGTGCATCTGCATCTACAGAATATCCCTTACTTGCAACTATGCTCACCGATTCCACATCTGTGTCCGCAGGATAGCCTGTAGCAACATCCAGTATATGATGATATAACACGCCGTCTTGTTCAAATGCCCTCTCATAAATTCCTGAAGTAACCACTGTGGCATCTGCCACCTCAACATATCCTACAATATCCTTTCTCTCTGTAAACGGCTTTTCTATTCCTATATTCCAAGGTTTCCCGTCAGACTTAGTTCCGATAGCCACAACATTACCGCCAAGATTTACAAGCGCATGACTTGCTCCTTGATCTTCTATATACTTTGTTACTTTATCCGCTATGTATCCTTTAGCTATTCCGCCCAAATCAATCGCCACCGCAGTATTCAAAAGACGCGCAAAATACAAACCGTTTTCTTCTTTCAACTCTATATTTCGATAATCTATATTTACTAGAGCATTTTCAATCTTTTCCTGCTCAGGCACTTTAGGTTTATCCGCTTGAAAATCCCAAAGTTCAGCCAGCTTTCCAACCGTTACATCAAACTTTCCTTCAGAAAGCTGCGCATAGTATAAACTTTTTTGTAAAAGTTCATATGTATTTTCTGTAATTTCAACAAATTCCCCATTAGAGTGATTGACATTATATATATCGCTGCCCTTAACAGTTCTGCTCAATATGTTTTCATAATCCCTGCACAGTGCAAAAGCTCCCTTTAAAATTTTATTCGCATCTTCTTCCGGCATCCCATAAATACTTATAGAACAAACGGTATCCAAAAGATCGTACTGAGTATCGCTTATCACTTCTTCGTCCGCAGACCGGCAAGCACTGAAAGAAAACAACAAAGCCACCAGCAGGCTAAAAGCCAAAGTTTTTCTCAAATTCATCATTAAATACCTCCTTAAACGCCTTATTTGTTAGCAATATTTTATCATATTACGCCAAAAAAGTCACTTAAGGAACATTATTTAAACAAAAGTTATTTCAACCGCGCAAATACCTTGCTTCAATTCAAATCAATTATACCCGCAATAATACGCTTCTCTTTTCAGTTCTCCTGCTGCCGTCACCAATTTATCTAATGAATAATTCCTATCTAAATTACCCTTAAATATATTCAGATAGTCAGTACAAGCCGTGCTGTTTAGCGGAATTTCGTTCAAAAGCCGACAAATCTTCTTAGCTATATTTTCCTCGTTACTTGCCATTTGATATTTCAATGCTATTTCCATATCATCGTTGATATAAAGCATATTCATTGACAATTCCAATTTTCTCAAATCGAACATATAATTTTCCGCCCTGCGCAAATTTAAACATAATTTTTCTAAAACTCCCAGTAATTTCAACGGCGTATCTAAATCTTCCGCAGCAACTTTTCTAAAACCTGCATCGTCAATAAAGCTGTAAATAGTATCCCCTACGACACTAAAACTTTGCTTTAAAAATACACCATGCTCCCCCTTTGCCAAAATATTCATTTCAAAATCGGCAAGTCGCTTGCGTTCGTATTGTGCCTCCATATCATACACCCCCACAGATGCTGCAAGGCGCAAACCCTTTTTTCTCAGCCTCCACCTTTTCCATCTCTATCACATATTTATCCACCGCATTGCATGATCCTCTATGATATACATCTCCGCTCTTATAAAAGCAATACACGCATCCTCCCATGCTAACAGATTTTGCGTTACACAATTTACACGGTTTAAACCGTGCTCTGACTTTTTTATCTAAAACCGTTCTTGTTGCGTAATTCTGTATGTACCTACAATTCTTGCAATGATATTTTTCACCGGCTCGTGGAAATACCCAAACTTTTTGCGAGTCTTCCTCTTCTTCAAGTAAATCAAAGCCTTTGGGATTCTCATAATCATCTTGCCCGACAAATGCTCTCGTAAGCATATGTTCCTTCAAAAATATAGTACCTGCCATAGGCATACCAAGTTTCGGTTCCATAGAATAATCAACATCAAACGAAATCAAATTGTTAATACCGTGCCTTTTGTATCTATACCAAAATTTTTTTACTGCCACATCGAAAATCTCCGGATTTTCATGCACGATACGCCTTTCCAGTTTTTGCGTAAATGCAAGCGCCTCAATCTTTCCCACAGCAGTATAAGAATGTATAGCAAGCAGCCTCGCCTCATCCGCTGCACTATGCTCGACCGATTCACTTGCCGAATTTACCTTAAGCATAAAAGCAAGCGACAATATCGCTATTATTACAATTGGTAACAATATCGCTGTTTCAAGAGTTAAACTACCTTCTTTACACTTAATATATCTATCAATAATTCTGAACATTTTGATGCCTTTTCCCGTTCACAAGTACATTGTATGCAAGCCCCGTATAGCAATCCTCTATGAAAAAATCTTCGTCATCACATCCTTGCAAGTTAATTTGTATTAAATCCATGCTCCTATATATCTTTTTCTCCTCCTTTTGCGCCGCAAGGACCAGCCTCAAATACTCATCATAACTCATCCCGCTTGTATCCGTAGGAACAATATACCCCCTCGAATCATCCGATTTTTTAGCCACAATACCGTATATTTTATCCTTTATCGCACCAAGTCCCACTGCCCACTGCATATCAGTTTTAGCAAATGCAACATTTTTCTTATCGAGAATCAGCTTTACATCGTTTGAGGTTTCCGCTATTGCCCATGCTTCTGCTATAATTACAGCCGTAGCAACCGCTGCAACACCCGGCGTGAGAATTTCCGCCAGCTCTGTTATTTCTTGCATTTTTTTCGGATTTGCATAAATATGTGCAGAATTGAGTGCCAATCGCATTATCCAAAAATCTCGCTTAAAGGCTTCTAAGTTAGCAGCATCACTTAATTTTCCATATATTATATATTCTATTTCGTTTTGGAAAAATGTATAGATCTTGCTGCTATTTTTATCGTATGTGTTGAAATTTTTCTCTATATACATATCCATGCAAAAATTCTCAATCGAAATTTTTCCTGTAGGCACAAGTTCCGTTACATTGGAAAATATACTCGTTACAGCCTCTTTTCCATAAGTGTTTGACGGCAATTTGCTAATCAAGCGCTTATTTCTAATTACACCTTCACTATCTTCGCTTTTCCCTTTATTTTCCTTTTTGACAATCGACGGATATTTCAAACTTTCAAGAGCCTCTTTCTTAAAATTATCAGGTTCTATAAGTGCAAATTCATCTAAAATCACCGTACACGATTCAAGTTTAGGCTTAACCAAAGCAAAACTTTTAGCCTCTTTTTTAGAACGGAAATTTTCCAAAATATAAAATTTTAATTTGTCTTCCGTATTGTTATAAAAATCTTTAAACGCAAATATCCCATAGTCATCTTTCAATGCAGCATGAAACTCCGACAAAATAGCGCGCCCCGATGTTTGGAGCACGCTTTCCTCATATGAATAGTTAGTGAAATTTGCTCCCGCATATACAAACACTACCGTAAGCATTAACATCGCCGAAAAAATCAATGCCAAAAGCACCGATGAATTGCCTTTCTTGCTGAAAATACAAATTCCTATACCATTCATTTAATCACCATATCCAACTTTCTGATATACTTTTTTTCATCTATGTCATAAAGCACCGAATAATGGCTGCGCTTCTTAGTAGAAAACGCTATCCCATAAGAGCTGTACTGTTTTGCCCTTATCCCTTCCAAAACCGTTTCTGTGCCTGTTCGTCCTCTTTTAATCGTATCGCCATACATGAACACTTGCTTTGAATACTTATCTTGTACCAGCGCCATCGAATTTGAAAATTCAAAACTTCCTATCTTATTGTCAGTCAAATTTTTTTCCTTCAATTCGATATTAAGTCCGGCTTTTGCCACGCTCGCCATATACATAGATATTATTATGCAAATTACAGTAATCATAGTCAAAAATATCAAGGGATATATAAGCGATGCCTCCACAATAGCTCCGCCCTTTTTACATTTAATTTTCATCTAAAAACCCGCATTCATCAATCCTGCAAATATTTTTTCGACAAAATTGGTTATGTGGCTCTTAAAAAGCAAGCCTACACCGATAGCGATAGCTATAAGTATTCCAACTTGAACCATTTCCATTCCCTTTTTGCTTCTAAACATTTTCAACATACTTTCTTCCTCCCTTCTTTCACATATCGAGCATCGCCGGCGCAAGAGTTATTAAAATCAGAGATAAAAGCTGCATCGCAAGCGGTATGGTCAATTTTGTTTCAGCTACTCTTGCCCGTTCTTCCGCTCGCTTCCTTCTTTGATAAGACAGAAGCTCGCTTTCAGTTTGCATTGCCCGCACAAGCTCTGTCCCTCTATTGATATTATCGCTTATCACATTAACAACCCTTATAAACTCTTTATTTTCCGTTCGCTTAGAGAATTTTTTCAATTCTACAATTACAGAAGCATTGCTTTCCTTAGACTTTTGATTTATTTTCCAAAGTTCATCGTAAAAATACGATTGACAATTTGATATGCTGCCATAAGCAACAGTTTTCTCAAATGCCGATGTAAATACCATTCCTGCATTTATGAGTAGCACCAATTTATTAAAGAATTCCGACAATTCTCGTTCAACCGATTCTGCTGCCTTTTTTTCCTCTCTTTTGAACCTTTCGTACCTACCCGCATATACTAACACCAGTCCTAAAATACCTGCAATCAAAATCACTATGTATGTCCTGTCTTTTTTGCTCCTCCACGATAGTTGCTTTATACTTCCCGCTTCTTTCGGCAGTTTGATTACATCTCTATCGTCCTTTGCTCCTATAGTATATAATTTAAGTTTAAGTTCATCATCAGCGCTCTTTCGCCTTGCCGCAAGCAGGCGCTTTTCTTCCTGCTCGCGTTGCTTTTTCACATATCCCTTTGGGTTTACTAAAAGCAATACTTTCTTATCGATTTTTTCTTTTTTCGATTTTCCCGATACCACAAGCTCCAAGTTTTTCGGTACTTCTTCCGCAATCTTTCTACTCACATACTGCCTACCGTTTTTCTCAAAAACTATTTCCTCATCATTTAAAACTATGTTTATGACAAAACAAGTAATTAACATAGTAGCGATAACTAAAATCAGAAAATATCTTTTGCAAATTTCGCTCCTGTGTCTTTCAATCTTCGAAAAATCCGCTTCATCTCCGCAAACCTTATAAAGTAATCTTCTGAATTCCTCCTCTTGCCCCGTAAACCTCGCGGGTAGGACTTTGGATATTTTTTTAGAAATCTCATCCAAACTATTGCTCAATTTTCCGTCATTCGAAATAAAGCTATTATCGTTTTTTAAACTCATTTTAAAGAATTTCATATTTCAATATCCATTATCCTTCCCATCACATAATAAGCTGCTGCGGTAATAGCAAGTGCAAGTGTCATTATCAACATTCCTATTCCCGTATGATACAGCTTGTCCAAATACCCGGGAGACATCAAGTTAAGAAAAACTATTATCACAAGCGGCATTAAACTGATAATTTTTCCCTCAACACGCTTTTGCGCTGTCAATGTTTGAATTTCTCTTGATACATTTAATCTATTAACCAAAATTTGCGTTGTATTCAAAATCACCTGTTTCACATCAGCCCCCGTACTTCTACAAATGGAATAAGTTTCAGCAAAACTGATTATTTCGGCAATCCTACTCCTATACGCAAAATCCTTTAATAGTTCCTCCTCATTGGCATGACTTTCTTTTATAGCATTTATCATTAAAGAAAGCTCCTGCATGATAGGCTCGCTATCGTTATAAATCAAACTCAAACTGCCTTCAGCTTCTAACAGCGCCTCCGCCATTTGTCTCCCCGAGCTTATAGATGCATCCAGCGCATATAGCAAGTCCCGAAAACTATACCTAAGCCTTTCTGAAATTTGCCGCAACCTATAAGCCTCGTAAAATCTCTTAAGCGGTACAGAAAGCAAAGAAAAAACTACAGACACGATAATGTTTCCATAAAAAATCACTCCGACCACCATAAATGCGGATATGCATTTCATATAATAATCTACCGTTTCCTTTTTAGATAACCTGTAAACCGTATAATTCGGTTTCTTATTATCTAACTCTCCTTCGCCCATAATTCCTCCTCTTTAAGCCCACGAAGTATCATTTTTCTGATATTTTTCATCTTATTTCCCGTTCGCTGCAGCCCTTTTTCCTTATCATACAGGAATATTTCGTTCAACACATAATCGGAGCCGTCATGTCCCAGTATCTCTGTAATTTCAAGCACTTTTCTACTTTTATCCGCCATTCGGCTCAAATGCACCATTACATCTATCCCTTCAACAATCTGTCCTCTTATCGCGTCTATTGGAAAATCCGCCGCTTGCATTACCATAGTTTCAAGTCTTTTCAACATTCCCTTTACAGAATTACCATGTCCTGTAGAAAGTGAACCGTCATGCCCGGTATTAAAAGCATTCAGCATATCAAGCACTTCCTTGCCTCTCACTTCACCGACAATTATCCTGTTAGGTCGCATCCTCAGACTGCTTCTTATAAGCTGCTGCATATCGACCTCGCCCATACCCTGAACATTAGATTGTTTGCATTCCATTCGCACCAAATTCTCAATGCCGATAATTTGAAGCTCCGCAGCATCTTCTATAGTTATCACTCGCTCATCCTTCGGAATATACGACGAAAGCACATTAAGCATGCTCGTTTTGCCGCTTCCTGTTCCTCCACTTATAAAAACATTCGAACCGAACCTCACCAATTTTTCCAAAAAATCAGCAGCCTCTTCCGTAATGCTTCCAAACCCTATCATATCTTTCATATCATAGGCTTTCTCAGGAAATCTCCTAATCGTAAGCGCAGGTCCGTTCAGCGCCACATTCTTATAAACGGCATTCACCCTTGATCCGTCTAAAAGTCTGGCATCTACTATAGGATTTAATTCGTTTATCTCTCTGTGGACTCTCGCCGCTATCCTCCTAATGATTTCCTCGAGCTCCTCAACATTCGAAAAACTTTTCCCCGTATTTATAAGAGTACCGTCGCGCTCCACAAAAATGTTTTCCGTGCCGTTCACCATTATCTCCGTAACTTTCTTATCTTCCGTAAATGGATACAATAGTCCGACATCGCAGCGAACCGAAAAGTAAACTTGCCTAATCAGATTGTCTTTTTCTCGAAAATTCAAATCTTTCGTAAGCTCACTGTCAAGCAATAATCTTTCGATAAATTCAAATGCCGCTTCTTCGCTTTCAAAACTTTCGCCGACACTCATGGCTTTCCTCACAAAAGAGAGTGCCTCAGTCCTGACCTCATTATCAAGTTTCACCATTCCGTAATCCAAATCCATAATTGCGTTTTCTTCCTTTGCTTGCAATTTATTCCTGTTATATACATAATAAAACAGCTGCAATAGAATTGCAACTGTTTTAATTCGACTTTTTTCGACATGCCTGTGGATAACTTCCTCCGGCATACCATTTTGGGCCTACCTTAAATCGGTAAACTATTTGATTTCAGTTTTCCAAAGACCGTGCAAATTGCAGTATTCATAAACTGCCAGCGGCTTTTCACCTTCGCTTAGTAGGAACTCTGCGCACGGTTTTTCGCCGGGTTTAAGATCCTTTCTATAAGCCCCTTTGCTAGTTTCCAAATAGATGAACATAATATAATGCTCCTCAAGCATAGGATGCTCAACCTCTCCAACAACTGCTGTAACTTTGTTACCCTCAACTGTTACTACCGGTGTGTGCTTTTCCAAAGCGGCATCTACCGTATTTGCAACAAGCTCCTTCATTTCCTCACCGCAACAGACAAGTTTGTCGTTGAACTCTCCAAAAACTTCCAATATATGTCCACCGTTTGCACATTTAAAAAATTTATTTGCCATTTTAAACCTCCATATTATCTAATGTGTTGTAACTAGTTTATACACCAATTTTCTGCACTAATAACACTAATAACGGAAGTTAATTTTTTGTCAATTTTGCGCACCGGCAAGAGCAGCTTTAACCGCTCCTTTGATGCCGTTTGAACTGTAAGTAGCTCCGGCAACCGCATCCACATCCGCACTTTGTGCTGCCAAGATTTTACCGATTACCGCCTTTGCATCATCGATATACGGAGAATCCTCTTTGTGCGAAATAATACTTATTGACTTGATTGCATCCGCCTTCAATACAACCGATACCGTAATATTATCGACATATCCTTTGGCACTTCCCGTAAAAGTTCCGTCTTTGTACTTTTGCGCAGGAACTGTAGGTTCCGCCTTTTCCGGTTCGGTTTTCAATATTTCTTTCTTTTCAGGCTCTGCTTTAGCAGTTGCCGTTTTTTCCGATTCCGCCTTTACGGATTTTGATTTTTCAGCTTCATCCGCCGGCTTTGCTTCCTGTTTTTCTACCGGTTTGTCTGCAGTTTTTTCTTCCGATTTTTTTGCTTCTGCCGTAGGTTCCTCCTCTTTTTTTTGCGTTTCGCTTTCCTGCTTTTCGGAAACTGCCTTCACAGTCTCACTTTTATCCCCTTCGATTTTATCAGTTTTTTCACAACCCGACAAAAATACGCTTACACAGATTGCCAGCACAAATACCAACAACTTGACTTTTTTCATAATCTCCTCCATATACATTTTTTAATTTCATCCACGTTTATATTTTTTATTTCATTCTTTTGCTCGCATACTTGCTTCAGAGCACCTAATGTTTTTCGCTTTTTTGCCCTAGCGCCTTTCTGATTCTCAAAAATGCGTACATACCGAATACAACCGTATAAATGGCAGAGTCGATAACATAATGCCAAAATACGTCGTAATGCTCAAGTTGCCGCATTTGCAGAGCTATTGATACAAAAATCAACATTACATGAATATATATGAGCATATAGAACGGATACGCCAATCTTTGCAGTTTTTTCCAACTTTTCGCTTTCATCTTTTTCCTTACGCTCTTAAATGATGTGATCATCAAAGGCAACATAACAGCATCCAAAACTATCGTCAGGATAGTAGCAATTACAAAAGGTGTACTCAAGCGCTCTCTTGATGTAAAAAGCCACACTATATAATTTTTCCCATAGAAAAAATTGTGCACAAGTGTCAATATACAAGCTATAATCGAAAGCTCTGCACGAACCGACATCAGCCGTATCTTGATTTGTGTACCGTTTTTAAATATAGCAGCCCACATCACAAGTGTAAAAAGTGCAGTCGCCACTATTCCCCGTTCAAACAGCATAGATATCTCATGAAGCAGGGCATTTGTACGCATAATCTCAAAGCCTGCCGCCGATATGCAAAATATGACAAATGCACCTATGTAGTAAACAGGTGCGTATTTTTTAATAGATTTGTGCAAAAACATCACAACGGCAAGTAAAACCACCGTAGTTAAAATAAATTTCATAGTACATCCTTATTTGTTTTATATACTTTAACTTTATAATCTTTAAATACTATAATAAAAAATTAAACTTTTTAAATTTTTGTGTTTAGTCTGCAATAGGAGTGGCTGAAAAGCCACTCCTAAATTTGTTAAGGTTTAGAAATCCATAAATCATTTTTTTCACCCAATAATTTTCTGAGTTCACCATTACCATTTAGCATGTCATCAAAGTTTTCTATATTAATACTAATAACTATATTAGTTCCTCCTATAACTCTAACCCTTTTTATCTTTAAATCTGTATGACTTATTGCTTGCCCAGACTTATTATAAAACTGAATGTTATCGGCATTTATGCCACTTAAACTTGAACCCAAAGTTTGAAAATCTTCTTGTTTAAGTTGATATCTGGCTTTATTTTTTACTAATGTAATTTTTACTTTTTTCCCATCCTTAGAAATTTCCAAATAATCAGGTACATTATTAGCATTCGACACATCAGCTGCCTCTATCGTTATTTTGTGTTCATAAAATACACTGTCATCTTCTTTATATGCGATTTTTAAGCTTATCTGTTTGCCTGCATCATTCGGATCATCTGTTATAACATCTCCTATATTCAAAGGTGAACCATTTTTCGTTATAGTCAAATAATTTGTGTAATTTAACTTGTTCACATTTTCGCTATATTTATCCTCATTTTCAGCAATCAATTTTACAGCAAAATCATCACCAATTTCAAATTTATCGCCTACCTTAACTTTGTTTTTTATTCCGGTAATATATTCAATGCCTATAATTTTCCTCTGCTCTTCCTCCGTAACATTCGTAAAATCTTTTTTATAATCGATACGATATGTTTCAAATTCAAACATTTTTTCTGCATTTAAATTGTGTGTGTTTTCTTGCAACAAGGTGTCTTTCTCCGATTGTGCAACATCTATATATAGACTTCCGCTTTTTTTATGCGCATCACCTCTATAATGCTTATCGCCTACCTCTTTCAGCGTTACCCTGCTACCGTCGCTCTTGATAAGCTCGATATCCTGCAATTCTTTGTGCGCTAAATCAATTCCCACCTCGTATCGGAACTCCGAATTTTTTCCGTGGCTCACAACTATGTCTTGATAAGTAATTTCTTGCGGTGATTTTTTATCCTTCAAAACAAGCCTTATTTTCTCAATTTGCACATATATCGGTTTTACCGAAAATTGCACTTCTTTCAAAAGCTCCATGCCGGATTCTTTGTGTTTCCAATGTATTTTATAATTTGCACGATAATTTGTATTGTCAGTTCTATTTATCGGTTTTGTAATATCTATTTTTTCGCCGTTTTTGTCGGTTACGAATACTTCAATCCCCTCGCTGTCAAAGTCCTTGGCTTGTATCTCGCGCCCTAATTTCAGTACCGAGTTGCGATTTGATTTTGTAACGGGATTTGGTAGAGAAGTGTGCACCGGAATCAATCTGATACTTGCCGGCAAAAGCTCAATTTTCTCACCGAAATATTGCGGAACGCTCTCATACGCATGATCTGCCAAGAATTTTTCTTTTTCCTTTTCATCCGATAATGCAGCCAGCGCTTTCTTTTGCTCCGCAGTAAGCTCATGCTTTTCAAATTTACCCGGTGCATTTATCAACCAAAAGCCCTTGTATTTTTGCTGTTTTCCACTTTTCGCATCATTGAGCGCATTTTTGAAGCCTTTTCTAAAACCTTCCGCACTTTTTGTCGAACCGCTAACAGCATCAACAATAGCACCAACACCCTTTTTCTCATTAAATTGCTCATAAATTTTCTTTAATGGTGTTTTCTTTACATAATCTACTACTCTTTCCGAACCGCCTGTATATTTCCAATCATCATCATCGTCCACGAAAAACTCAAGCGCCGCGTCTACAACGGTCCCCCTTGCTATGGATATTTTCGCTATATTCTTTTTAGGGAAATCGAATCCTTTATCTCCATTTTTGCTTTGTCTTTCCGCACTCGAAAATCCATACCCCTCACCGTAATATGTGCCATCTTTAAAAGTCGAATCTATTTCCGATTCTTGCGGTGCATGATACTCTCCCAGTTTTAAATTCATAGCCTTTAATTGAGAGCCTGTTTTAACCTCAATTTCGTATTTAATTGAAGGTTCGAATATATACTCCCCGTTTTCATTTTTAGCTGCAAAATTTATTTTGCTCGAATCTGTATTTATTATTCGTTTTGCTATTTCACCTCTATATACAGCTTCTTTTCCTGTATCAACCGGCTTGGCTTTTATTTTTACCTCTTCTACACTGCTCACAAGCATTTTTAGAAGTCCGGAATTTTGATCGCCTGCAACCGCCAAATCTCCCTTTTGGTTCATAGTCAAAGATGATTCGTCGATATTACCTGCGATAACCGCATTCTCAACAGCTCTAACCAGTCCGTTGCTCCTGATACCGCAGATATTTTCTCTGTCGATGTTATATCTGCAAATTGTTTCAATATGGAGCTTTTCACACTCGCCAAATAGCTTACATCCTCGCTATTTTCCTCTATAACAACATTTTTTATCACATTGTCTTTTACGGTTACCTTTACATTCATCTGCCCCCTATATCCTTGCGCAGAACCTGAATACTCCTTATCCGACAATTTTTTCAGATATCTTGAAAGGTCAATACCGCTATAAAGCGCTGTCGAATGTTTTCTATTGGCGCCTGTACTTCCTACCGTTCCGATGCTCCCCTCTCCTTTTTGCTGTGATATGCAATCCTTTACAGCGTCCTTGATTGCATTGCACGAAAGAGTTGCTCCGGAAATATTGTCTATTCCTTCCACGCTTTGTTTTTCAATAATTTGTGCTATAATAGCTTTTGCTCTGCTTAAATACGAGCCTGTTTCATTGTCGGAAATTATCTTAATATCAACTATTTTCCCTTTATCAAAAAGCACCTTCAGCTTCATCGTACCGCCGTAGCCGGCTCCCGTGCCTTCAAATGCCTGCTCGTTGATATTTTTGAGTACCTCTGCCATTTTTCTTTCGCTCTTTGAAAGAATCAGAACCGCTTGTGCCCTACTTATGCCTTTCTTCGGATTCAATCTGTTAAATTCTCCGCTAATTACACCTGCTGCTACCAGTACCGATATAGCTTCCCTCGCATAATCCGATATAGCTCCCGCATCGGAAAATTTCGATATATCCGCGACTTTTTGTCCTTCTTTACCCTTTGGATAAGTGAGCCTATAAAGCATTACGAAAGCCTGTTCTCTGGTAATTGCAACTTCCGGCGACATAGTGTTCGCACCTGTCCCCTTCATGTACCCCGCCTGTAACGCCTTCGCCATGTCGGATCTGTACCATGCATTGCTACTTACATCCGTAAAATCGGATATCTTGCTGCTTTCTTCAGAAAATTGCATGATTCTGTTGATTACCGCAGCATATTCAGCTCTGCTCATATTTTTATCAGGGAATACCCTCCCGCTTTCATCTCCTTTTAGATAGCCTTTTTTGTTAAAATCTTTAAGCGTATTTACCATCCAGTGTCCATCTATGTCCGACGGCATTATACCTTTGGCTTCCTCTGCATTTGCAGCTGTAAAAAATCCGGTCATTGATACAAATCCGAATACAAATGCAAAAGTCAAAATGGAAAGTCGTCTAATATTCAATTTTGTTCCTCCTCAATATTTCATGTATTTTAGTTGTACTTTGTTAGCATATGCTAACTATACGAAGGGAATTATATCATTAGCCATAGGCAACTGTCAATATTTTGAACACAAAAAAACATTTGTGTCCAAATGAATTTATACATGTGTAAAAAAACAGGCTTGAATAAAATTCAAACCTGTTTTTTTAATGCGTTTACGCTCACTCCAGCTCGCGCCTGGTTCTACGCATAAACTCAACTAATTGCTCTTTGGTCGGTAAATGGAGCATATATGTCGATACAAACAACTGATTATCCATACCTGATAAAGCATACTCGACCATCTCAGTTCCCTTATCTGTACAAAGCAGAATACCTATCGGCAAATTGTCGCCTTCTACCATTTCATTCTTTTTATAGTACGCCACATAGGAATTCAATTGCCCAAGATCCTCATGCTTGAATTCATCGTTCTTCAGTTCAATGATGACATTACAATGAAGCAACTTGTTATAGAAAACCATATCTATGAAATAATACTTATCGTCTATTACAATTCTCTTTTGTCTGGCTTCAAAGCAGAAACCTTCACCTAGTTCAAGTATGAACTCTTGCAGATGATCTATTAAAGCCTGTTCCAGAACTGATTCAGATACCGCATCACCCGGATTCAGTCCAAGGAATTCAAATGTAAACGGATCTTTTATTGATAATGCTGTGCTTCTGGCATTATCCTCTGACAGCTTCATCAACAACTCTGGCTTCTTACTGATTCCAGCTCGCACGAATAAATTCGTCTTAATCTGTCTGCGCAGTTCTCTAACGCTCCAATTACATTTAATCGCCTCTGCTTCATAGAAGTATCTTTCCATCGGGTCATCAAGAATCATAATTTCCCTTATGTGTGAAAACGAAAGATTGTCAACCAGCAATTCCGGTTCCATAATAAATTCGTGCGACAATGTCGCACTTTTTTGAAAATCAAGCAACCCCAATTGGTGCGACACTGTCGCACCAATCTGCGGATACATAACATAAAACTGTCTGCACCACTTGAATAGCGTAGAATTTAATCCCTTTTGATCGATCTGCCTCTCCAGATTGTTTAAAAGATTAGTTCCATACTCTGCTCGATCACTACCACCTTGCTCATACTCAACTATATAGTAGCCAATAGCCCAGTTCCTAAGTGTCATCAGTTTGTTAACGGCATGCTTTGCCACGTTGCCCGCCTCGTCATTGAGCTTTTTTATGCTGTCTGCAAGCGTCATGAATTTGATATCCGACATAATGATTCCTCTCGTTTCTAATAAGAAATTTCCCTATTTCGTTTATATTTTGATTATATCTTATTAGCACTCCTGTTACAACTACATTATCTCACGACAATCTCCAAATAAATTTGTACATGTGTAAAAAACAGGCTTGAATAAAATTCAAACCTGCTCTTTAATTTTAGTTTACTGCAATTTGCTTATTGGGATTGCGCTATTAATCTTCGTCATGTCCTTCTTCGCCGCCGTTATTTTCGCCATCCTGACTGTCATCATCACCCTCTTGGTCATCACCCTGATCATCGCCGTCATCCTGATTGCCCTGCTCATCCTCGTTATCCTTTTGGTCGTCTTCGTTTGCAGGTGGATTTGGCTGTTCACCCGGAGTGCCCGGGTTAGCAGGCTCTTGTGGCTTTTCAGGTACAGTTGATTGTTCGCTATCCGACGATTTTTTTACCATAAGATATTCCTTGGACTTAATCTCCAATCTTAAATCTCCATACTCAAATGTTACCTTTAAATTCTTTAAAAATGCATTTAACGGTGTCAATACAGTCTCATTTTCAGGATCTGTAGATATTCCATAATCATCAAAGAATTCAGGAGTTACATCTTTTACCTTTCCATCACTACTTTTCAATGTAACAATCATGCCCGCAACATCAAATTTTTCTCCAATAAAGTACTGCATTTTGGGTAGTTTTTTGATTTCTATAGAAGTTGTTTTCTCAATATCATAATCATCTTGAGGCTCTTGCGACTCTTCTTTTTCTACATCAAAAGTGATTTTGTAGAAAAAGTTTACATTAAGGTCTTTTTCGTGATCCTTCTCATCCATAGAAAATTTTAATTCTTTGTTTTCATCATTTTTATCTATTTTCAATTCATCTTTTGCGATGATATACTTAGAATCCGAATTCGCTGAATCTGTAGGATTTTTTCTAACAATTCTTAACTTAAGATTTTTTCCTACAAAATTATCGTTCCATTTAGCTCTGCTAATAGCTACTTTTTGATGAACATTTATGTTATTTTCATCGTACGGTGCACCCGGAGTTGGCTTTGCCTTTTCAGGATTATCTACGTCTTTCCAATCCTCATTTCCAATTTTATATTGCATCCCCACAGTCCAATTTTCATTATATTCATCATTGACTACTATCGAAAATACATCTTCCCTAAGTGAAGGTCCATGCTCTATCAATATAGGTACTGCATATGTAGGAAAATCTTTGAGCTTCATACCATCAGTTATAAGCGTTCCGTTTTTCGTTTTCATGGTTATGCCATTTCCTGCAAATTGGTCAATCCCGATTTCACTTATAGTGCCGTTTTTGTTTATAAGTTTTACTTTTAGTTTGCTCAAGTTTAAAGGTAATATCCTATTTGTGAAAACTTTTTTGTCCAAAATTCCTGTAACTTCAATCTCATTAATTTCATTATTGGTTTCATTATCATGAGCTGAAAGTTCAAGCGCATTACCAACAGAATTTGCAATACCGCCTGCCGTCAATGTCGCTCCCGAAACGCTGTCAAACAGATCGTCTTTATCATACTCTCCTGCAAGATATGTCTTTACCGCTTTTGAAATTTCTCGAACCACATCAGTTGAAGAAGCCGAGTTTGAAATTTCTTGAACTATTTTTGCACAATTTTTACCTAAAAGTTCTGTAGCTTTTGCATTTCTTTCAGAATTGATCTTAATATTTTCAATTTCACCGGTATATTTATAACAACACCTAACGACAGCAATATTTTTGCGAGCATTTTCACCGGAAATAAAATTTAATAATCCTTCTGCTTTTTCTATATAGCCCGGATCTTCACTTATTAAGCTATCGCCCGGAAGTATCTCAATGCTCTTAACCACTCCATTTGTAATTTTTACCTTTGTCTTTACCGTTGCTGTATCATTAAAACCTTTACCAACTCCTATAAATATGCCATCCTTAAGTTTTCTATCCACAGTCAGTTCTTTTATAAGTTTGTCCGATGCAGTTTTAGCCGCCTTTTCACTTGCCTCAAGTGTTGATGCAGCATCATTTGAGCCGTTTTTAACTACATTAGGAGATTGTAAAACAAGTTTAAATCCATCACTTTTATATTCTTTTTGTTCTTTGTTAAATTCACTTACCGATTTAGGCAATCTTAAATTTTCAACCTTACTTGTTGAAGTAATGGTTACATTTCCATTCTTTGCCTTTGCACGCAACGTTTTTACATTGGCAGCTATGGTAACTTCCTTATCTCCGGTTTCTAAATCTTTTGCTAATTCTATTTGCTTTATTTTAGCATTTTCAAGCGTTTTGATAATTGCGGGTGTTTTAACAAGTACATTTTCCAGCTTCGTCGAACTGTCTACTACAAGTCTTGGTCTTTTGCCATTATTCTTAGCTATTATAACATCTCCCTCGACTTTCGTATTTTTCAAATATATACCATGCGATCCTCCACCATTTATTATCAGTTTCCCGCTTATTGTAACATTCTCCAATATTACATCGCCATCGGCAACTTTTTCTGATACTGTAATATCCTTTTCTATTGTCACATTTTTTACTGCAACTTTATTACCTACTAAGTTGGCCGATATGATTTTTTTCCCATTTCCATCATACTGCCCGCTTATTGATTTTTTACCACCGGCGTTTTCAAGAGCATTTACAACCGCATTAATAAGTCCTATGCTGCTTTTTGTTGCTCCGGATACCGTATCCACTTTAGTTGATTGTGTATTTATTATTTTTTGTATAATACCTTTTGCGCCTTCATCTCTTAAATAGCCTGCATCATCATGGTTCGCATATTCAATTTTGCTTATCTTTCCATCCTGCACAGTAACTTTCACACTCATAGAGTTTCTACGGTATCCATCTGCCCTTCCCTCATACGTTCCATTATTCAGCTCTGCAAAATCAACTTCCTGTTTAGCTACAGCCACGCCACCACCTTTACTGCTTCCTGTGCTTCCGACAGTACCTATGCTGCCCTCCCCTTTTTGCTGAGATATGCAATCCTTGACAGCATCTTTTATTGCATTACAAGAAAGAGTTGCACCTGAAACATTGTCTATGCCCTCTACGCTTTGTTTTGCGATTATCTGCGCTATGATTTTCTTTGCCCTTTCAAGATACGAGCCTGTTTCATTATCGGAAACTATCTTAATATCAACTATTTTCCCTTTATCGAAAAGCACCTTCAGCTTCATCGTGCCGCCGTAGCCGGCTCCCGTGCCTTCAAATTCCTGCTCATTGATATTTTTGAGTACCTCTGCCATTTTTCTTTCGCTCTTTGAAAGAATCAGAACCGCTTGTGCCCTACTTATGCCTTTCTTCGGATTCAATCTGTTAAATTCTCCGCTAATTACACCTGCTGCTACCAGTACCGATATAGCTTCCCTCGCATAATCCGATATAGCTCCCGCATCGGAAAATTTCGATATATCCGCGACTTTTTGTCCTTCTTTACCCTTTGGATAAGTGAGCCTATAAAGCATTACGAAAGCCTGTTCTCTGGTAATTGCAACTTCCGGCGACATAGTGTTCGCACCTGTCCCCTTCATGTACCCCGCCTGTAACGCCTTCGCCATGTCGGATCTGTACCATGCATTGCTACTTACATCCGTAAAATCGGATATCTTGCTGCTTTCTTCAGAAAATTGCATGATTCTGTTGATTACCGCAGCATATTCAGCTCTGCTCATATTTTTATCAGGGAATACCCTCCCGCTTTCATCTCCTTTTAGATAGCCTTTTTTGTTAAAATCTTTAAGCGTATTTACCATCCAGTGTCCATCTATGTCCGACGGCATTATACCTTTGGCTTCCTCTGCATTTGCAGCTGTAAAAAATCCGGTCATTGATACAAATCCGAATACAAATGCAAAAGTCAAAATGGAAAGTCGTCTAATATTCAATTTTGTTCCTCCTCAATATTTCATGTATTTTAGTTGTACTTTGTTAGCATATGCTAACCACACGAAGGGAATTATATCATTAGCCATCGGCAACTGTCAATATTTTGAACACAAAAAAACATTAATTTTTTCGAAAGAACAATATGTGTATTTACAAAAAATAAGGAGATACCGTAGTTTCTCCCTATTTTTAAATTTAATACCCTATATACCATAAAGCGGTCTATTATTTACCTGCTAAAGTTCTGATGTAATAAAAAAGATACTGCTGCGCTATTCCGCCGTTATCCCCAAAATGAGTTGCCGCATATTCATTCATCCCTTTTGTATCCTTCTCATCAAAGCCATAAACATCGTGCATCACGCGCTTCACCCAGACATCTATGGGAAACGCCTCAAATTTGCCGAGTCCAAATAACAATATGCAATCCGCTACCTTCGGTCCTATACCGGAAAGTCCCAAAAGAAATTCACGTGCCGTTTTGTAATCCATTTCTCCTATTCGTGCAAATTCCTCGTGATTTCTTGCAAGCTGCGCACTTGTAACAGCTATGTACTCAGCCCTATATCCCAATTTCAGTATTTTTAAATCTTCGACACCGGCTTTTTGAAGTTCAAAAACTGTCGGAAACGCATAATGCGCTTCGCCATTTTCACATACAATTCGCTCGCCGAATTTCTCTGCAATTGCGTTTATACATTTCTTTATTCGCGGTATATTGCTGTTTTGTGAAACTATAAACGAAATTATCGTTTCAAATATGTCCTGTTTCAAAATTCGTATTCCCTCGCCATAGGAAATTGCTACAGCGAGTTTTTTGTCTTTCGCAGCAAGTTTTTCTTTAATCTTCCCATAATCTCTGCTAAGATCAAAATAACTTTCCCAAAATGCCCTATCTGCTACTGCATTTTTTGCCTCAATCGTAAGTACACCCGAGTAATTATCTCGGTTCTCAAGCGAAATATACGCGGCTTTGTTGGAAACTATCCCGAAATATCTACCGTCCGCCTGCCTTTCCCACCGAAAACACTGCCCACATTCAAATATTTGCACCAAGTCAAAGTCGCGGACCTGCAATTCTAATTTTTCCATACTATATCAGTCCTTTTATTTCTATATTTACGCACGCTATGTTAAATGCCGTAATGTCCTCAACTGCCCGTGCAATCTCACTTTGCAGCATTTCCGCCTGTTCTATTATGTTAAATCCATAAACCATATTTAGTATAACAGTAAGCTCTACTCCATCTTTTGAATTGTTAGATATTACCGAAACGACTTCCGACACCGCACTGTTTTTCATACCCAGATACGACACCAAATCTCTAACTACTTTTTTCGAAACAAAAAAATCTCCAAGATAGCTATATGTCGGGCGCACAACCGTCCTCTCCGCCTGAATTGCCTTGTGCTTAGACAGTCCGAACCGCTTTACCATTCTAAGCGGATGTAAAAAATATCCTGAAAAATCGTTTTTGAGCGACACCGCCGGCGCCGGTATTATGTGCTTTCCAAGCTCGTTTCGCTCCTTTTGTGCGATGTCCCTTTCCTTTTGCGTCGTAATGTCTTCTATATAGGTAGTTTCCTGTATTTCAGGTAGTCCAAGCCTACTTGCAATTTGCTCAACCATTCTATCGGATGTACCCAAAATCAGTATTGCCTCAGGATTTATTTCTTTAATTTTTTCAACTACCTGTCCTTGATGCTCATCTTTTGTAAAAAGTGCAGCCTTGATAGCTCCCAGCTTTGTTTGCTCCCTTTTTGCGGAGCTTCCTGCTATTACCTGACCTGCCAATATAAAAAGTCCGTCATCTATTATGGCATTTATATTTTTAGCAGCTGCAAGACTCATCGCCCTGTAACTTTTACCTGTTCCACTTTTTCCTACTAAGGCATAAACTTTCATCTTTACTTATCCATTTCTTTTTGTTATACTATTAGTGAAATTTATAAATACGAAAGGAGATCTGACAATGGCATATAAAATTATCGAAGATGCTTGCATCAACTGCGGAGCTTGTGAACCTGAATGTCCGGTTGAAGCTATCAAAGAAGATGGTGGAGTAAGAGTAATCAACGCTGATCTTTGCATCGATTGTGGCGCTTGCGCTGGTGTCTGTCCTACAGATGCTATCGAAGGTTAATTCACTTTCTAATATCAGTTACTAAAAAAATAACCGTTTTTAATTACGGTTATTTTTTATTTCTCTTTTCGTGATTTTTATTTATATGGTATGCAAGCGAATGGAGCCCGTCACTCAAATGCACATTCTCAATCGCAACCGACACCGGCACTTCCAAATCAACCGGTGCAAAATTCCAAATACCTTTCACTCCGGCAAAAGTGAGCTTGTCGGCAACTTCTTGCGCAGCCTCCTTGGTTGTGCAAATAATTCCGATATCAATTTTATTATTCTCTACGTATTCAACTAAATTTTCATAATCTAAAACATTCTTATCGTTGATTTTCAAGCCTATCAATCTTGGATTTACCTCAAACAGGGCATCAACAACAAATCCGGCTTTGTAATAAGAGGTGTAATTCGCTATGGCTTGACCAAGATTTCCTGCACCGACTATAACCATCTTATATTGCTTATCCAATCCCAATATAATGCTAATCTCCTGATGAAGCGCCTTAACATTATAGCCATACCCCTGCTGACCGAATCCGCCGAATGTATTTAAATCCTGACGAATCTGAGAAGCGGTATATCCCATAAGTTCGCTTAATTCCCTCGAAGACACTTTGTCTACGCCTTTTCGTGCAAGCTCGCTCAAATAGCGTCTATATCTCGGTAACCTCTTAATCACCGCATTTGATATTCTTGTTTTATTCATTACTTTATCTTTTCTTCAACATATCTAACTATATCGCCGATAGATTCGAAATTGTCCGCAGCTTCTTCAGGAATTTCAATATCAAATTCGTCTTCAATAGTCATAATTATTTCCACAGCCTCTATCGAATCCGCTTCCAAATCCTTCATCAAATGCGTGTCCATAGTTACCTGAGCCTCAGATACTCTAAGTTCTTCCATTATTATGTTTTTGATTTTATCGAATACCATATCCAACCTCCAAGTTTTTTAATCTCTAATTGTTACAGTCCCATTATAAAATAGACACGCAATATATGCAATATGATTTTCAAATTTTTTAATTTTTTCTTATTTGCATTTTATGTAAAGTAAAGCCCGTTGCTTGACGAATCTGCCCGAAATTAGTACAATAAACTCAATCAACAACTACTTTTAATAATATATTATTTGATACAAAGTGAGGAATTATGCTGAACATTTATCTGGTGCGAGAAAACATCGACAAAAACAAAGTCATATTCGAACAAATCAAAGAAACAAGCGGCAACAAAGTTCTAATCGTTCCCGACCAATACACCCTTGAATCCGAAAAAAACGCTTTCAAGTATTTGGGTAAATCTGCCGTTATAGACCTTGAAATTCTCAGTCCTACGCGTTTAGGATACAAAATACTCAAAGAAACGGGAAAACCGAAAGAAATTTTGCTCGACAAATATGGCAGGCAGATGCTCATTTATAACATAATTAAGCAAAATGTCGATAAACTTACACACTTTACTAAATTGGCAGGTAAATCCGGTTTTATAGAATTGGTTGACGAACAGATTGGCGAATTTCAACAATATTACATAGATAGTGCAAAATTGGCAGAGCTTATCAAAACCGTTGACGACAAATCGGTTTTATACCAAAAACTTGCGGACCTTTTGACAATATACAGCGAATACGAATCACAAATAGCTAAGAAATACATAGATACTAAGGACATAAACGAAATTTTCATAGAGCGCGCCGAACAAAGCACCTCAATCGCAGGCACCGATTTTTGGATAAGCGAATATGACTATATGGCTCCTAAAAATTTAGAATTTATAGTGAGGCTCATCGCAAGAGGAAAATCTGTGAACCTATTTTTGACCGGTGATATTGATAGCACTGCCCGCGACTACGAGCTTTTCGATATTACACGCAAATTCATTTACAAGCTGCAAAAGTCTTGCGACACGATAGGTCAAAAATGTGTAATTTCGCAAATTTCAGACTCAATTTACGCTGTAACGGATAAATCTCATGCGCTCTCGATAATCGAAAAGGAAATTTTCTCATACCCGCCAATACCATATAGCTCCTCCGCAAGCGATATTGTTTTGCACCACACAAAAAACATATATACCGAAGCGGAAACTGCAGCCGTTTTCGTACGAAATTTACTATCTGAATCAAACTACAAATTAAATGACATAGCCGTTATATGTAACGATATAGACAATATGGGCCCTGTTATAAAGCGCACATTTGAAGAATATGGCATTAAGTGCTTTCTGGATAAAAATCGTGATGTTCTCCACAATTCGCTTATTTCACTGAATCTGACCTTAATGCAAGCTGCACAACCTAAACTCACAACCGCCGCCGTTATCAGCTTCCTCAAAAGCGGATTTTCCGACCTATCCCGCGCGGACATCGAAAAACTTGAAAATTACGTTAGGAAGTACAAAATCAAAGGTAATATGTGGCTAAAGGAATTTTATAAAACTGATTTAAACGCCAAACTCGAACCTGAAATCGCTGAAATAAATGTGCTTCGAGATATGGCAATTTCACCGCTTATAAAATTTAGAGCCGCGATAAACTCCGTAAAATCGGCAAGGGAAAAAATCGAAATTCTCTATAATTTTTTGAAACTGGATCTTGGTGTACCGGACAAACTGAAAGCAAATATAAGAGAATACGAAAATATGGGATTGACGGAAATCGCACTGGAAAATTCTCAAATCTGGAATATTATCATCAATTTATACGAACAGCTTGCACTAATTCTAAAAGACGAAGAAGTCGAAAATGAGGTAATAGAAGAAATTTTAAAATCCGGATTTGCTTCTATCAAAATGGGTATGATTCCTTCCACAAGCGATCAGGTACTAATCGGCAATATTCAGCGAAGCAGAATAGGGCAAATTCCCGTGTTGTTAATTCTTGCCGCAAACGACGGAATTTTACCCCTGTCGGCAACAAACGAAACTCTTATAAGTAACGACGAGAAAACCCAAATACTGAATGTAACAAATATTGAATTTGGAGAACTTGCACAAGCTAAAATTGCAGAAGAAAACCTTGCAATTTACCGCATGCTCGCCGCGCCTTTGCACAAGCTCTTCGTGAGTTACGAAGAATCAACGCTTGCAGGTGATAGCATGAAACCGGCTCAAATATTTTTGCGTCTAGCCGAAATATTTGCAAAGAATAGAATCAAAGGCGATATATACTCAAGTGGCGAAAATTTAAATCTTCTCTCTATTCCCACAAAAACAATGCTCCACATAGCTTCAAAGCTGCGTAATGACGACACCCTCACAGACGCTGAAACTGCCGCACTTTTTTGGTGCATTAAACACGAAAAAGACGTATACGAAAAACTTGCATCTGCACTGAAATTCGAAGTAAAAGCCGCAAAGTTATCAAAAGATGATGCGCACAAGTTATATCTCGGTGATAAAATCAATATGCGTCTAAGCCCAAGCAGGCTGGAAAAATATGCAGCCTGCCCATTCGCTTATTTCCTAACATACGGAATAAAAGTAGCAGATATCTCCCCTTTTGCGCTTTCGGGCAGACATTTTGGAGATATATATCACAGTGTAGCACAAAAAATTTCAGAAAATTTAAATAGTGATAATATTCCTGTATCCAGTCCCGATTCAAGGTGGATGAATATTACGAGCGATGAATTGTCAGCTATAATTGACGAAACAATAGAGTTCGAAACTAAAAATTATCAAAACGGTTTTTTGTTCGATGAAGCTGACGGTCCCTACAAAATCGAGCGAATAAGAAACGTTTGCTTACAAGTTATTTGTGCCGTAATCGCTCAAATACGTTCGGGACAAATAGAAAAAATGCTTTGCGAAACAACCTTCGGAAACAGCATTACTGCAACATTCCCTGCTATAAAGATAGATGCAAACATCCCTATAAGTATAGAAGGCAAAATAGATAGAGTCGATATAATAAACGGCGCATGCGCAAAATATTGCAAAATCGTCGATTACAAATCAGGCTTCACAAAATTTGACAAAGACTCCGTACTCGCAGGCTTTCAACTGCAACTGGCTATATACCTTAAAGCCGCTACATCGGGTTCGAAAGCGACAAAACCTGCCGGAATGTTTTATTTTCATTTCTCTGACAAAAGCATATCACTTCAGAGCGGTGCTACAAACGAATTATCCGATGATGATTTACTAAAAGAATACAAACTTGACGGAATCTTCCTAAACTCGGAGGAAATCGTAAATTCGCTTGATTCCGATTTCTCAAGATTTTCAAAAGTTGCAAGTATACAAAAGACCAAAGACGGAATAAAGAAAAACGATAAATATATGCTTGATGAAATCGAATTTGATGATTTTCTAAGCTCTGTTAACGCTGTAATATCCAAGCTGTGCGAAAGATTGAGCGACGGCAATATCGAGATATACCCCGGCAAAACGGGAAACGGCGACGCTTGCGAATTTTGTCATTTCAATTCAATATGCAAATTTGACAAAGGTCTGCCAAACTGCACCTACCGTAAGTCGTGGTCATCGAACCAAACAAAAAAATAGTACAATCTCAAAAACGGGATGCAGAGCATTCCGTTTTTTATTTCATATTTCTCAAAATCCTCTTGACAAATTCTATTTTAAGTATATAATTACATATATTGTAAAATAAATTCAAACATAATTTAGGAGAATTAAATGCTTAACATACTGATATTTATAATGATGCCGCTTTCAATTTTGAGTATTTGCGCACAAATGTTTGAAATGCTGCCGTCTAAAATATTCTTGGATTTCGATGAAAACGAGCGACTTTTTGTGAAGCCTTATATAATGAAAAATAGTAATTACTGTATTGCTTGTCTAGGCTTTTTGCTTGCCTTTTTCGTAGCAATGTCTACACAATTTTGTTGTCCAAGCAGCCACTTCTCGCTGCAAATAGTGCAAAATATTATAATTTCAATTTTGCTTGGCCATATATTCATATCCGACTTTCTATTTCAAATAATCCCCGACGAACATTTACTGCTACTACTTATAGCAAATTTGGGGAATTTTTCTATGGCATCACTTGTAGGCGGATTGCTGGGATTTTTGCCGTTCTTTTCGCTTTCACTTCTATTTTACCTACTGCTCGGCACTTTGCCTGTCGGCTTTGGAGATATCAAACTTCTGAGCGTGCTGGGCATGCTCGCAGGCCCTACCGCAATTCTTGCGGTGCAAGTACTTGCATGCACGCTCAGCGGAATATTCTGTGCGGCAATCGTACTGTCAAATAGCTTACGCAAAATGAAAAAAGACAAAGCCGATATAACTTTATACGGCTTTGTCCCCCTTGCTCCATTTATAATTTTTGCTTTCGGCATAATCGTCGGATTGATGCCGAAAGCATACCTATATAACATTTTTTGAATGTCTTTGCCTTGCGGCTTCGCTCATTATGATTGCCGCTGCATTCGAAGCATTAAGCGAATTGATGCTGCCATACATAGGAATCGAAATCACAAAATCGCATTTTTCCTTAATTAAACGCCCTATACCTTTGCCCTCATTTCCGACAACTATGGCTATATTACCCGATAAATCTTCATCGTAATACGCTTTTGCTCCCATATCGGAAGCATATATCCAGACACCTTTTGCTTTCAGCTCGTCAATAGTAGCGCTCAAGTTTGCCACGCGCACGCACAGCAGATATTCGGATGCCCCTGCTGCTGTTTTGCACACCACTTCGTTTACTTGTGCAGCTCGGCGCTTCGGTATGATTATTCCATGTGCGCCGAGCGCGTGCGCGCTTCGCATTATCGCACCCAGATTATGCGGATCTTCGATTTCATCCAAAATCACTACAAACAGCGGTTCTTTCTTGCTTCTCGCAAGTTCGAAAACATCATCAAGCTCTGCATACTCAAACTCCGAGGTATATGCTATGACACCTTGATGATTTTTACCTTCCGCTTTTTTATCGAGCGCAGCCTTGTCAAGCATAGCAACGGGTATATTTCTATCTCTTGCGATTGCAAAAATCTTTTTCGCAGAACCCTCCGCACTTTTCAGCATCAAAATCTTTTCAATTTGCTTGCCGGAATTGAGTGCTTCTTCCACAGGCTTCCTTCCAATCAACAAATTTGAAGCCATACTACCTCCTAAAATGAGTGAACCTGTAATTCACTCCGTTCTCCGTAATCATTTCACTTTCCCAGACCTTTTTAACTCCGGGAATCTTAGGTATATCCGTAATAAATTTATCCGCACCAAAATCAGCATACATAAATGTCAAATAAAAGTCCGTACATTCAGGAATCATATCGTTATATACCTTTGCACCGCCTATTATAAAAACATCGTTTGTATCGTACTTCTTTAATTCAGCATCAAGTTCTTCCCTATTTTTACACACTGTATAGCCTTCGGCTTCGGCAAGGCTTTCACTTAACACTATATTCGTTCTGTTTGGCAGAGGCTTTCCTCCCGGTAATGATTCTAACGTCTTTCGTCCCATTACCACCACCTTTCCCTGAGTTTTCTCTTTGAAATACTTCAAATCGTTTGAAAGGTGCGTAAGCAAGCCTCCATTTTTGCCTATTCCACATTTTTCATCGACTGCCACTATTAAATTCATACATTCACCTCATTAAATAGCAACAGGTATATTCTTTACCTGCGGATTTTTCTCATAGTTTTCAATTATTACATCGTCAACTGTAAAGTCGTAAAAATCCTTTACATCCGGATTTAACTTGAATGTTGCCGCCGGATATTGCGGCCTTGTGATAAGTTCCTTTACAATCTCAACATGTCTGTCGTAAATATGCGCATCCGATATTACATGAATAAGCTCGCCCGCCTCAAAACCGCTAACTTGCGCGAGCATATGCAAAAGTACCGAGTATTGAACCACATTCCAGTTATTTGCAGTCAATATGTCTTGCGACCTCTGATTTAGTATTCCGTTGAGAGTATTTCCGGTAACATTAAATGTCATACTGTATGCGCACGGCTCCAAATTCATCTCCGTTAAATCCGCAAAATTAAATATATTCGTGAGTATGCGTCTTGAATACGGAGTGTTTTTCAGCTGCCAAATTACATTGTCCACCTGATCCATCTCTCCTTGGGTAAACTTGTATTTTTTACCAAGCTGATATCCGTAAGCCTTGCCTATTGTTCCGTCTGCTCCTGCCCACGAATCCCAAATATGGCTGTTCAAATCGGATATTCGATTCGATTTTTTTTGCCAAATCCACAGCATTTCATCCACGCATGAACGAACAGCCGTAGGCCTTAGCGTTAGGAGAGGAAATTCCTCTTTCAAATTGTACCTGTTAACAATTCCGAACATTTTAATCGTATGCGCTTCCGTTCCGTCTTCCCAACGGGCTCTTACAGTTTGGCCCTCTGACGAATAACCGTTTTCCAATATATTTTTGCACATATTCACAAATATTCCGTCTGCTTTACTCATGCCTTGTCCTCATTTCTATTTTTTTCGCTTCAAACCCGCTATCAATTATATTTACAGCATCGTCTATTACTTCGGAAAGTCTTTCGTCTTTCGACAAATACAAATAACCGATATACGCCTCAAACGCCGTAGCAAGTTTATAAACCATAGGATTTAAATTTTGCGGTTTTGATGTTATCTTGTGATTTCTCGCTCTTTTGACTAAATGTAGCTCAACCTCAGGTAGCTTCTTCATGATCTCTTTGACAGCATATGCTTGAGATTCCGCCTTTACATACCTTACACTCAACTTGTTTTGCAAATCCATGCTGCGCGTTTTAACATCCAAGAACCGTTCCCTTATGTATAGTTCGTATACCGCATCCCCTATATACGCCAATTTAGAAACATCCATCATTCTGATTTTTTCTTGGTTATTCACGAATTATCTGTACTCCTTGTGGCGTATCTTTCAAAGTTATTCCCTTTTCCTTGAGTAAATCACGAATTTCATCGGCTCTTGCAAAATTCTTTTCTTTTCGGGCATTCTGCCTTTCTTCTATAAGATTTTTAATTTCATCCGAAATTTCTTCTTCCTTAGAATCCGCTTCCAGCAATCCAAGTACATTTGAAAATTTCAAAAGTACCTTCAGTGCCTCCTCTGCAAATGCTGACGAGCAATCATTTCGGATATAAGTGTTAATTGCTGTAACCATTTCAAATATAGCTGTTATAGCATCTGCCGTATTCAAATCGTCTTCCATCGCAGCGACAAATTCATCCTGATACTTGGAAAGTGAATCTAAGAATTCCTTTTCTTGTGCTGTAAGTTCACCTTTTTTTAATCCCGCAAGATACTTGAGGTTATCTCTTAAATTTGTAATTCTCTCCAGTCCCGCCTTAGCCTGCTCCATAAGCAAATCGCTAAAATTGATTGGATTCCTATAATGTCCCGACAACAAGAAAAATCTGATTACCTCTCCGTCATACTCGTTTAGTATATCTCTCACGGTGAAAAAATTTCCCTTTGATTTTGACATTTTCTCGTTGTTTATCGTAATATAGCCGTTGTGCATCCAATAATTTGCAAAGGTTGCGCCGTTGCACGCTTCCGACTGAGCTATTTCATTTTCATGATGCGGGAACGATAAGTCCTGTCCTCCTGCATGAATATCAATCGTATCGCCTAAATACTTTTTAGCCATCGTAGAACACTCAATATGCCAACCCGGTCTGCCCATTCCCCACGGCGACTCCCATGCTATTTCACTATCTTCTTTGCGTGCTTTCCAAAGCGCAAAATCCATAGGATCTTTTTTCTTTTCCTCGATGTTGATTCTTGCGCCTGCTTCCAGCTCTTCAATATCTTGATTGGAAAGTTTACCGTACTCATCAAACTTTCTTGTGCTGTAATACACATCTCCGTCTATCTCGTACGCATATCCCTTATCAATAAGTGTTTTCACAAATGCTATGATATCGTCTATGGTTTGCGTAACCTTAGGATGCACTGTCGCTTTTTTTACATTTAGTGCCTTGGCATCCTTAAAGTATTCCTCAATATACTTCTCACTTACTTCCCCCGCGGTCAGTCCTTCCTCTTTTGCCCTATTTATTATTTTGTCATCCACATCGGTGAAATTTTGAACAAACTTAACATTTTTACCCGTGAACTCCAAATACCTCCTAAGTGTATCGAAAACCACAAACGGTCTTGCATTACCTATGTGAAAATAATTGTATACGGTCGGTCCGCATACATAAATCTTAATTTCCTTATCATCTATTGGAATAAATTCCTCTTTTTTACCCGTCATAGTATTATATACTTTCATATCTGCCTCCAACAAAATCAAATTTATACAAAAATATAGGGCAGGAAAACCCGCCCTTTTCTTTTTCTTTTAGAGATAATTTAATGGATTTTTAGCAACGCCGTTCACCCTTACCTCAAAGTGGCAATGCGCTCCTGTTGTATATCCTGTAAGCCCTACTGTCGCAATAGTTTGACCTCTCACAACACGAGTTCCAGGTGTAACAAGAAGCTGGTCGCAATGCGCATACCATGTTTGATATCCGTTTCCGTGGTCTATCTTTACTATATTTCCGTAAGCACCTCGTCTGCTCGCATCAACAACAACTCCGTCCGCTGCAGCTCCTATAGGTGTTCCAACAGGATTTCTAAAGTCAACACCCGTATGTCTTGCGGATCCTCGACTTGTTCCGAAGCCCGACGATATTTCGATATGGCTCATCGGCATAGCGAACATGCCGTTTTTGGCGGTATCTATACTTCCAACCACATTGTACGACATAGCCTTAGTACCTTTGAGTGCAACCTGCGCTTGAGGCTCCATTGTAACGGTCTCCGATAAAGTCTCCGCTGCAACCAGTACTCCGTTAATCTTTGTAATTTTTTTCACAACATCTTTGCTTCCATTTTGACCGGCTTTCGAAACCTTCGTCTGTCCATTGTACAAAGTGTTTGTATTTTCGTAAACCGTTTCGTACGGTATACTCTCTGTCGCCGCTATTTGCTGTACGGTTGTAACCTGCATATACGGTTTGTATTCCGTTAGATTTATATTTTGTCCTATCATCAAACTGTCTTCTGTAAGTCCCGGATTGATAGCCAAAAGTTCATCTACCGTAGTGCTGTTCGCTATTGCGATATCCCAAAGGGTATCGCCTCCAACCACAGTGTGCACTTTGGTTTCGCCCTTCCCCTTCAATATGTAATTAACCGCATCGACAGGTGTCATAATCCACGCATTTTCACCGTGCTGTTTTTTCGGATTGTAAACATGCCACTCGAAGGCTTTGTCGAACTCAACTACAGCCGTCGGATCGTCTACCTTGCCGTCCAAATAATAGTATTTGATTCCCTCGTATACAGCTTCTGCATCTTCTTTACTTGCAACCGCAAGAATTTTCTCTCCGCCTATACTGATAATGTACTGATCCTGATCGAGCGGTGCTTCCATTCCGGCTTTCGCTAATAAAGATGCCTCCGCATCAGTTCCTGCAAGCTGCGGAACCGGCGCAAACGCAACTGCAAAAGATAAAACAACCGCAACTCCTGCCGCTACAGCCGATTTCTGTTCAAAACTCGCCGCCTTTACCCCACTTACAATAATATTTTTAATCTTAACAGTATTTTCTTTTATCTTTATAAATTCATTTTCCAGCTTAGTGCGAATTTCTTGCAATTTGTCTGAATCAATGATGCTCTTCATCTTGTCAATATAATTTTTTTGACTCCGCTCAGTATCGTTTTTACTACCCATCATGCTCCTTTCATTTCTTAATTTATTCTGCACATAATTCAACTAACAGTAAAATATTACAGGATTGTTACAAAAAAGTCAAGTGAAATTTATGTGTTTTTGAAAGTACGCTGCTTTTTAATCGCGGTTGCGTTTTGTAATTTCTACGATTTCCGAGAATTTACTCATAATATATCCGTATTTGCTTTTCGTATGCGGAATCATACAATTACTGCAATCTTTGATACCGTCATCGCTAAATTTAAAATTGCCTCCGCACTTGTCGCCTAATGCATACAGCGGACAATAGCAAAACAAGCAGTTAAACTCCTCCGGCTTTTTTGTCTTATGACATGGAAAAAATTCACATTCGCTGTGATTAAAAAATGCGTATTTCTTACCTTCCCAATATGGAAATTCCTCTACGCTCTTTGCTTTTTCCTCTTCAGATGCGTTTGAACTCGTTTCTACATTTTCATTTTCCAAATTTTCCATAACACCCTCCTTAAATTTCCTTGCCAAGCAGCATATATGAACGCTTGACAAATTCATCCGATTTGGAATTCATTATCGTAAGCTCCTGCTTTCCGTCACTTGAAAGCAGATTTCGTTCCTTCAAAACACAAGCAAGCTGTCTTGCCGTTCCGATACTGCCGTCGTATATCTTGATATGTTTTCCGACAACATTCGATATGGCATCTTTGATAAACGGATAATGCGTACAGCCCAATACCACCGCAGCTAAATTTTCATCCGCTTCCGACAGCAATTTGCTTCGTAAGTATTCGTTCAAGGCTTCGCTCTCAAGTTCTCCTCTTTCGACAAACTCCATAAGTCCGGGACACGCTACAGGCACCAAGTCTGCAACATCTCTAAATCGCCTTGCCAGATTTACAAATTGCTTGCCCCTGACCGTCGCAGGCGTAGCCAGCATCAGTACTTTTTTTCCCTCGTTTTCCAGTGCTGCCGGTTTTATTGCAGGTTCCACACCTATTATAGGGATTTCCTTGTATTTTTGTCTAAGAGTACTTGCCGCCATACTAGTTGCCGTATTACAAGCAAGTACAATTGCTTTCGCTCCCATGTTTATAAACATTTCCAGGCTTTTTTCGGTTAATGCCAGAATCTCGTCTTGTCCTTTTGTTCCGTAAGGTGCATTCGCCGAATCGCCAAAATATATATATTTCTCTTGCGGTAATATCTTGAGCATCGCTTTCAAAACACTCAAACCGCCAAGTCCCGAATCGAAAACTCCTACAAATTTTTCGCTATTTTCTATCTTGTACATCGCTCGCCTCTACTTAGTCAACATATCTAAGTTTTTGTTGTTTCGTATCTATCTTCTCTCTGCCTTTGATTTATTTTGATACATTTTTTCATCTGCAATTGCTAAAATCTTTTCGTATTCTTCATTCTGCGCCTCTGCGCTTGATGCTATACCATACGCAAAGCCCATTTTCCACAAACGTTCGTCTTGCATATTAGATTGTTCAACCAGCTTTCCAAGTTCATCTACCTTTTGTTGTAACAACGCTTTATCTTCCATTCGTGCAATCGTTACAAATTCATCTCCTCCGTGCCGTACATTCATATATTCGTCGCCGGCAAAAGTCTGTTTGAGGAAATCGGCAAATCGCCTAATCAGCTTATCACCGGCTTCATGTCCATATGTATCGTTCACCTCTTTTAAATTATTCAGGTCAAACATTATGAGACTGTATGGTATGTGGTTTTTTACAATTTGAAGCACATACGCAATACCGCCGTATCTGTTATCAAGTCCGGTAAGTTGATCTTTGTGGGCGATTTCCTTGAATATTGCAATTTGTTTCTCGTATTTTTCTATTTCAATCGCCTTGAAAATATAGGTGAAAATCGGAGCGGCAACTACCATACATACCGCCAGCATAGTTGTCATATTGCTTATCTGCATGTACTTGCCCGCTGTTACCATGTCTTTGAAATCCAGATTTATCAAGATTACGCGTATAACAAGCAGGAATATGGCTATGCCGTTACATATGCTCAATATCCTCTCGTATTTATCCTGTTTTTGGTAATCTGCTAAGAATATGAATGCTATTGCGCTCATCATTATAACAATCATCACTCTGAAAAACGAAATAGTCTGAGAAATCCAAATTATTCCTGTTATATGAAAAACGAATATCCCGCTCAAATACGCAAGATATATGAATCTCATAGCTCGTATCAGCTGTTCGTATTTTGTGTTTTTCTTTATAATTTCTATTGTCGACAAGTATGTAAACACTGCAATATACGCCGATGCATACTCGAGTACGGATGTGCTTTCATAATTATTGGTCATAAATTGAAGGAAGCTGAACGTACATATAATCCAAAGTCCCAAGAAGAAAGCCGTTGCAAATGCGTATATCTGATAATAGCTGTCCGCCTTGTGCTTTAGATATGCTATAATTGATGCTATATATCCACCAATTCCGGCAAAGAATACAAAAAAGCTGAGCATTAGAGCAAACAAATTGTCTTTGATTAAATCTCGCCATATGGTATCACTGCTGCTGAATCTCAAAAAATCAATCCAGTCGTACTCCATCTTTTCCGCCGGTTTTATCTTAATTTCCAAATACGGATTGAATCCCTCTATGCTGTTTATCTTTACAATATGATATCCGCGTCCGAGCATTTTCCCTTCTTTGTATAGACGCTCACCGTATGAATAGAGATATTTATCTGAAACATATACCTCGACAGCCGAACCGTAAGTTCGAAAAACCAGATTTTTTCCCTCGTAATCTTTTTTATTCAGTTTTTTCATCAAGATTACTTCATCGCCTTGCTTAACGGAAGGCAGCTGTTTTTTCGATATCTCAAATTTACCGTAATACTCATCGTTTATAGTAAGCTCAAACGGTTCTTCCTTCCAGTTAATGCTTTTAATATCGCTGAAATTCAACTCCAAAAACATCAGGCACATAAATATCGCCATGCCCGCGAATGCAAGGATTTCCAAATATTTTTTGATATTGTTCATATTGTATCGCGCTCCCCAAAATAAGTATTTTGTAAAACTCGGTAGCTTTTTATAGTCTACCACATTCACACAAAAAACACAAACCAATATATAACATATCGGTGTATTTTAGGACCTGTACGGGTATAAATTAAATCGATATGTACATATAAAAAGCGACTTTTAAAGTTGCGAAAGGCGGTCTAAATATGAAAAAAGTAGTTGTGGTGGGTAATGGCCCTGCCGGTATAAGCTCGGCTATCTACACGGCAAGAGCAAATATAGATACAACGGTAATCGGTAGCGGATACGGTTCTTTGGAAACTGCAAATGTAGAAAATTATTACGGTTTCGACGAAGCAATCAGCGGGAAGGAATTGATTGAGCGCGGTATCAGACAAGCAAAGCGTATAGGTGCAAGTGTAATTGACAGCGAAGTTCTCGAAATTTCATTCTCACATAACGATGATAACGGAAAACCGATATATTCAGTCAAAACAACAAGCGGTGAATTTCAAGCAAACGCAGTTACCATTGCCGTCGGACAAAAAAGGAAAAAAAGTCCTATAAAAAATTTAGCCGAACTCGAAGGGCACGGTGTAAGTTACTGCTCTATATGCGACGGTTTTTTCTACAAAGGAAAAGATGTTTGTGTAATAGGCTCAGGTAGATACGCCCTAAACGAAGTAGAATCATTACTGCCTATAGTTAAAAGCGTTACACTGCTTACAAACGGAGTCGATACCACGGCTGACTTCCCCAAATCTGTTGACATAGTTAGAACTCAAATTGCATCGTTAAATAGCGATGTAGCTACAGGAGCATTGAAATCCATAACCTTTGTAGACGGTATTTCCGTTGATTTCGCAGGAGCGTTCGTAGCTGAAGGTGTAGCGGACACTATCGCACTTGCAAAAAAACTTGGTTTATTGACAGAAAAAAATAAAATCGTTGTTTCCGATCGAAAAGAAACAAATCTTCTGGGAATTTATGCAGCAGGGGATTGCATCGGCGGAATCTTGCAAGTGGCAAAAGCCGTAAGCGACGGCGCCATCGCAGGTATTTCGATTACACAATACCTGAAAGATTAAATGTGTAAAAAAATATTTTTGTGGTATCTATTACAATTATAGCTTATGATACAAAATATTAGGCTTAAATAAGGAGGTTTTTATGGCAGCATTAACTATAACAAAAGAAAATTTCGAATCAGAGGTTGTAAACGCAGGTACTAAAGTGCTTGTTGATTTTTGGGCATCATGGTGTGCTCCATGTAGAATGGTATCCCCTATAATAGATGAAATTGCAAATGAAGCGACTGACTTTAAAGTAGGAAAAATCAATGTTGACGAGCAGCCTGAGCTTGCCGCTCAATTCGGCGTAATGACTATCCCGACACTAATGATATTTGATAAAGGACAAGTCGTAAACAAGAGCATTGGAGCACAACCAAAAGAAAATATACTGGCGCTCCTAAAATAACAAATACGAAAAGAAACAAAAAGACCTGATTATATAATCAGGTCTTTTTGTTTTTCATTTATTTTATATAGCTGTCAAAATAGCCCTGAATGTACACTATAGGAGTTCCCTTATCTCCGCTGCCGGAAGTAAGGTCGCAAAGCGAACCTATGAGATCGGTCAATCTTCGTGGTGTCGTACCTTGCGCCACCATAGAATTTTTGAGATCGGCATCCTTATTTTTGATGTATTCCGAGATCGCAGCTTTCAGTTCATCCCCTCGCAAGTGAGCAAAATCATTATCAGCCAAGTACTTAATTTTTACTTCGTTTGGAGTTCCCTCAAGACCGCTTGTATATCCCGGCGATACCACAGGATCTGCAAGTTCCCAAATCTTTCCTGCCGGATCTTTGAATGCTCCGTCGCCATATACCATTACTTCTATTGTTTTTCCTGTTTTTTCCAATATCTTCTTTTGTATGCTGTTCACAAAATCAGTACAGTCGTTCGGGAAAAGTTTGACCGTATCTTCAGTCGCTTTGTTCGAACCGAGTATTCCATACTTTTCGTTATAACCGCTGCCGTCTACACTTGCTGTCATTATATCGTCAAGTCCAAGTACCGCCTTTGCTCCTGCCTCTTTCAAAAGTCGCTTACTTCTTGCTCTTGTATGTATATCGCAAGTTAGCACCCTGTCTGTATATTTAAGTATTGCTTTTGGATTATTTGCAAATATTATCTCAACTTGAGTTCCCACGCCCTCGATTAAGTCCTTATAATATCCTACATAATCCATTCCTGTAAACGGATGTTTAGATTTACCGAAAAGTTTCTCAAATTCTTCGAGCGTCAACACATCGGAATACGGATTTACATTTTTTTCATCGAGCAAATCCATATCAACAAGTCCGTTTCCCACTTCATCACTTGGATAGCTGAGCATCAGGACAACCTTTTTTGCTCCCTTTGCAATCCCTTTTAGACAAATTGCAAATCGGTTTCTGCTGAGTATAGGGAATATTACACCGATAGTTTCGCCGCCCAATTTATTTTTGACATCTGAAGCTATCTGGTCTATGCTTGCGTAGTTTCCCTGCGCTCTTGCAACTACAGCTTCCGTAATTGCAAGCACATCCTTATCTCTTATCTCAAATTCGCCTGCCTTATTTGCATTAAGCACGGTTTCTACAACTATCTTTTCTAAATCGTCTCCCTGTCTTATGATAGGAGCTCTAAGTCCCCTTGAAACTGTTCCTACTAATCTTTCCATATCTTTTCCCTCACATTATAGATTTTTTAACATTGCCAGTATTGAGGCACGCTCCAGATCCAAGCTGTTAACAGCATTAGTATCTTGTTCTTTTTCATCTGAAAAAATCGGTCTCATATTGATTTGCTGTATCGACAAAGCAATTTTTGCTTTTAGGTATTCGTCGCTTACACCCTGCAATTCATTTGATATCTGAGTTTTCGACTTTACATTTTCAGATGCGCTTTGCACCGCCTGTATGTTTTGTGCTCCCTTATGAATGCTGCCCGGTATACTGAGATCGCCCATCATAAAGTTCGTAACTTTTTTGATGTGATTTATAGTTTCTTTGAACGGTGGCACACCACCATACTTTTTCACAGCTCCGGAACCCGCACTATACGCTGCAAGCGCAAGTTTGATATCGCCTCCGTACATTTTCAACTTATCGCCAATGTACTTAGCTCCTCCCATAATGTTCTCATACGGATCAAAAGCATCGGTTACTCCAAGTGCTTTTGCAGTGTTCGGCATCAGTTGCATTACTCCCATAGCTCCCGCCGATGAAACAACATGCGGTTTAAATTGTGATTCCGCTTTTGCCATCGCCTTGAGCAATTTTAAAGGCACATTGTTTTTCTTCGCTGCCGCCTCAAAAATTTCTTCCATTTCGTCAGGAGTTATATCTTTCTTTCCTTTTAACCTTTCTACAGGTTTTTCATTTTCTTTTGATTGTGAAACAAGTTTGGTAAGTGCTACATCAAAGCTACTATCTTTGATAGGAATCTGCTCACTTGTCTGCCCAAGTCCCGCATTCTTTGCCATAAAATAATTCCTTTCATTTAAGCGTGCGATTTCGTACAAATCCATACTCCCCCACCTTCTTCTTATTTTGATACAGTCTTATTTTACCACATTTTTTACTTTGTGTCACTTACATTTTGTCTTTCTGCGACAATTCGTAAAATATTTGTTTCTTTCATCAATTCGTGAGCTATTATTCCAAGCATCACATCCAATTTTTCTACGTCTTCTTCAGGGAACCTTTCTCGTATTCTGGCACTTACTTTATTGATATAACTAAATATATCACCATATTTTTCGGTGTACTTATCGGTTACCTTAAGGTGAAATTCTCTTTTGTCCTTATCGCTTTGAATCTTTGATATGTAACCTTTTTTTACAAGCTGGTTTATCCTATATGCCGCATTCGGTGCAGATAATGTTGACATACTGGCAAATTCGTTGACTGTAGGTTCGCCAAGAGCCAATATTATCTCCATAAGAATTACTTCCATAGCGGAAAGTCCCTCTTCCTCTTTTGAGCCGAACTCTTTGAAAACTCTGGAATAAAGAGACAACTTAAATCTATTATATACCTTTTGAAAATTTCGTTCCAGCATAGCAGCCACCTCATTTAAGCATCTATTATAGCAAACGAAATTTCGCCGCTTGCTGCAATTTCTCCGTCAACCGACGCAGTAACATTTCCGAAACCTATACCGCCACGCATATTTGTCAGTTCACATTCCAATGTCAACACATCGCCCGGCACCACAGGTCTTTTAAATCTGCAATTTTTAACACCGCCGAATACTGCCAATTTCCCTTTGTTTTCGGGCATGGAAAGTATCGCTATTGCACCCGTCTGTGCAAGAGCCTCGAGTATCAACACCCCCGGCATTATAGCTTTTTGAGGGAAATGTCCTAAAAACTGCATCTCATTTGCGCTCACGCATTTCTTCCCTTTTGCATATTTCCCCACTTCCATATCGGTAATCCTATCCACAAACAGGAATGGATACCGATGCGGTAAAATTTCCTTTATCTGCTCAATGTCGAGTTGCATAACTCTCCTCCTCTATTTGTATTTTTTGAATATAAGACTTGCATTGTGCCCGCCAAATCCAAGCGAATTTGACATAGCATATTCTACATCTACATTCTTACCCTCATTTGGGCAAATATCTAAATCACAATTTTCATCTTTTACTTCAAAATTTATTGTAGGCGGTACGAAGCCGTCTGCAATCGCATTCACACAAATAACCGCTTCTATTCCTCCGCTTGCTCCAAGCAAATGTCCGGTCATAGATTTCGTAGACGACATCACAAGTTTATTTGCATGTTCACCGAATGCGAGCTTCACAGCTTTCGTTTCTCCACTGTCATTTAAAGGCGTTCCCGTTCCGTGCGCATTTATATACATAACTGACTTCGGACTGATTCCGGCATCGTAAATTGCCATACTCATACAAGCCGCTGCACCGCTTCCGTCTTCAAGAGGGGCAGTCATATGATTTGCATCGCAAGTTGCCCCGTATCCCACTATTTCACCAATTATATTTGCACCTCGCTTTTGCGCATGCTCATATTCTTCCAGTATCAATATGCCTGCTCCCTCGCCCATTACAAATCCTTCTCGCTCTTTATCAAACGGTATGCAGGCTCTTTTGGGATTTTTAGCTGTCGATAATGCACGCATCGAAGTGAACCCGCCTATTCCCAAGTGGCTGATACACGCTTCCGAACCGCCTGCCGCCATTACATCAAGATACCCGTCTCTTATATTTCGGAACGCTTCACCTATTGCATTTGTAGCAGATGCGCACGCAGTAACGCAGCAGGTGCAACTACCTTTGAATCCCAGTCTTATAGCAACTGCCCCTGCCGCCATATTAACTATAGTAGTCGGTATGAAAAGCGGTGAAAGTCTGTCAAACCCTCGTTTAAGCCCCTTGCTGTATTCTTCTTCTATTATGCTTAGAGCGCCTATTCCGCTGGCAATATTTACTCCGCAACGCAAAGCATCTATTTTTTCCATATCTATGCCGCTTTGTTCGAACGCTTCAATTGCAGACTTCAGCGCAAATTGCGTGAATCGCGCAGTTCTTCTTGCCTCCATTTTATCCATAAAGATTTCCGGATCGAAATTTTTAACCTCACCCGCCACTTTTACTTCGTGATTTTCAGTATCTATAGAACTTATGAAATCTATACCGCAAACACCTTTTTTGGCATTTCCCCACATTTCCTCGGCGCTGTTTCCGATAGGCGAAATTGCTCCCACCCCTGTAATTACAACTCTTCTTTTCATCGTTTTCTCCTATTATATGTTACATCGCTATGCCGCCGTCGACTCTAAGTACTTCCCCTGTAATATACGCTGCACTTTCGCTTGCAAGAAAACACACTGCATTTGCGATATCTTCCACATCTCCAAATCTTCCTGCAGGTATGGTTTTCAGCGCCGCTTCCACAACTTCACTTGGCAGCTTTTCAGTCATATCCGTCTTTACAAATCCCGGTGCCACTGCATTTACTGTAATATTTCTTGATGCGACCTCGCGCGCATAAGATTTTGTAAGACCTATAACACCCGCCTTGGCAGCCGAATAGTTCGCCTGTCCCGCGTTTCCTATTAACCCCGATACCGACGATATGTTTACAATTCTTCCATACCTTTGCTTCATCATAACTCTTGCCGTTGCTTTCATCATATTGAAAACTCCCACAAGATTAGTGTTGATAACATCGCAAAATGCTTCCGTACTCATACGCATTAAAACATCATCTCTGGTAATTCCGGCATTATTCACAAGTATGTCAACTCCGCCAAAGTTTTCCACCGCTGCATCAACTATATCTTTACATGCGGCTTCATCTGCAACATCCGCCTTTTTGATGCACACTTTCGCACCTTTTTCCTCGCAAATCGACTTGGTCTTTTGAGCTTCTTCGTCATTTCCTTTATATGTTATCACTATATTCGCTCCCGCTTCAGCCAGTTTGATTGCAATAGCTTTCCCTATGCCTCTGCTAGCTCCTGTTACAATTGCGGTCTTTCCTCTCATTTGTACCTCCCGTTGCAAAATACAACTTATCCTTTCAATGCTTTTACTGCCGCTTCAAAATCTGAAACATTGCTTATCGAAATGCAATTTACATCCCTATCTATTTTTCTTACAAATCCCGAAAGCACTTTTCCCGGTCCTATCTCAACTATACATTCAACGCCCGTTTTAATGATATTTTTGATAATATCTTCCATTAGAACCCCCGTCGATACTTGCCTTACAAGCAGCTCCGCAATTTCTTCATCGCTTGTCTTTTCTCTACCTACGCAATTAAACAGTATCGGGAAAGTCATATCGCCAAATTCCAATTTAGCAAACTCCCGTTCCAATGCATCACCGGCTTTTTCCATATATCTTGTATGAAACGGTCCGCTCACATCAAGCGGTAAACATCTTTTTGCTCCAAGCTCGCCCGCAAGCTCCGCAGCTTTGAGTACTGCGCTTTTTTCACCTGAAATCACAATTTGATCGGGGCAGTTGATGTTTGTTATACTTACATATCCGTTTTCCGAACTTGCCCTCTTGCAACACTCCTCTATATTTGCTTTATCAAGTCCGATTACAGCGCACATCCCTGCGTCAATTCCTTTCGCCGCATCTTTCATACTTTTCGCCCTAAATCTGACTAAATCGACTGCTGTTTCAACATCCCACACATTCGCCGAACAAAGTGCGGTATATTCACCAAGGCTAAGCCCTGCTCCCATATCGAATTTTATACCGGCATCTTGTAACAATCCATATACTCCCATGCCGTATGCAAGCAAGATCGGCTGCGTATATACTGTATCTGCGAGTACATCAGCAGGTCCGTACCAAGCCGCGTTTTTTTCTTTTTCACTTAAATAGTCGAATACTCTGCGAAACGCGTCGTAATTTTCGTAAAAATCCTGTCCCATTCCTACCGCCTGACTACCTTGTCCTGCAAATATTACAGCTGTTTTCATAGATTTTCCCCTTTCAATTCTTTACTCGAAAGCCTTTTTCAACTCTCCCATAAGCTCGGGCACGGTTGTCATCTCGTTTACACGCCCGACATTCGCACCGGCAAAAAATAAACCCTCTTCCCAATTTCCGTAATATCCCTCGATAAGTGCCCTACTTATGCAGTAAGGCGTAGAGGCCGGATTGCAGGTGCTTATACAATTCAAACAGTGCTTGATTTTTCGCATTTCTCCGTTCAACTTACTTATGAGCGGCGTTTTAACAGCTCTGCCCGGAAGCCCTACCGGACTTTGTATTATCTGTATGTCCTCGGCTTTAGCCTGTAAAATCACCTTTTTAAATTCATCCGTCGCATCACATTCCTTAGTTGCAATAAATCTGGTGGCAATCTGAACTCCGCTTGCACCTGCTTTCATCACCGCTTTAATATCCTCAGCATCGAATACGCTTCCTGCTGCAAAGACGGGAATACCGTCAGCAGCTTCAAGTACCCCTTTCACCGTTTCCTGTAAATTCGGCGCTGTCCCGTCTACAAGTTCTTCCCCGCGAAAGCCCAGATGTCCTCCTGCGTCTTTTCCTTCCGCCACTATGAAATCCGGTTTCCTGTTATAACGGCTCCATGCCTTTATTATAAGCTCTGCCGCTCGCTTACCCGACACTATCGGCGCAATCATTACACTATGATTTCCCACCAGCTTTGGAAGCTCCAGCGGCATTCCCGCCCCCGAAATTATCGCATCTATTCCACAACTCAAGGCTTCCTTTATCATTTCCTTGTAATCTGTCGTTACAACCATCGCGTTTATAGCTATTTTCCCTCTACCTTGCGCATAACTTTTCGCCTTTTCTATCTCTTTTCTAAGCGCTCTCTTTGCCGCTTCAAGCGGTGCTTTCACCGCATCTTGTTCTCTGAAACCGATTAGAGCAGTTGAAATTACTCCCATGCCGCCCTCTCTTGCTACCGCTCCCGCAAGGCCGCCCATGGAAATTCCAACTCCCATTCCGCCTTGAATTATGGGTATTTGCCATTTACTATACATTTCGCTTTACCTCCGCATCTCAAAAGGACTCGTATTCTTTCATCAATTCTTCAAAAATTGTCCTAAGCGGTTTTATTTCCTTTGCGAATGCCGCCGCTTGTCCTGCCATAAGCGAGCCGTTTTCAACATCTCCTTCTTCTACAGCTTTTCGAAGAGCTCCAAGCGTGAATTTTTCAAGCTCAAGTTTATCATCCGTCATCTGTTCCAATCTTAAATATTCTCGCGTCATAGCGTTTCTAAGACACCTTACCGGAACTCCCAACTTGTTTCCCGTTACTACGGTAGATCTGTCTTTTGCGAGCAATATTTCGTTTTTGTAATTTTGATGTATCGGACATTCAACACTTGCCAGTAATATGGTAGCAATTTGAACTCCAGCCGCACCAAGTATCTCTGCCGCTTTCATCTGCCTTCCGAGTGCTATTCCCCCGGCAGCCACGACAGGAACCTTGACACTTTCTACTATCTGCGGAATCAGCACCATACTGGTGAGCTCCCCTATATGTCCGCCGCTTTCCATTCCCTCAGCTATTACCCCGTCTACACCTTCTTTTTCCAACCTTCGTGCAAGTGCAACCGACGATACCACAGGAAACACCTTGATGCCCGCATTTTTCCACTTTTCTATGTAAACTCCCGGATTTCCGGCACCTGTCGTAATGAGTGAAGGCTTTTCATCTTCCAGTAACTTCGCCATTTTCTCCACATCAGGATTCATCATCATCAGGTTTACACCAAATGGTTTATTCGTCAAAGCTCTTGCCTTTGCTATTTCTTCTTTCAACTTTTCAGCATTCATAGCCCCTGTTCCTATTATTCCCATAGCGCCTGCATTGGATACTGCCGCTGCAAATTCTCCTGTTGCCACCTGCGCCATTCCTCCTTGAAAAATAGGAAATTCAATGCCAAATATATCGTTTAAATTCATAATCTCTCCCACACTATATACTCATAAAAATTCCACCGTAGCTGAGTCCTGCACCAAACCCGACCGCTACAATTTTATCGCCGCTTTTAATAATTCCTTTTTCCAAACATTCACTCATGGCAACCGCCACGCTTGCCGCCGATGTATTTCCGTATTTTTCAACATCCACAAAATATTTTTCTTCGGATATTTTTAATTTTCGTGCCGCACTTTCTATTATGCGCAAGTTTGCCTGATGGAATATGAACATATCAACATCGTCGACGCTCACCTTTGCGCTATCCAGCAATTTTGTAACACACTCCGGTATCTTTGAAACCGCAAACCTGTATACTTCCTGTCCCGACATTTGAATTTTACCGCCAAATCCTCTGCATTCCAAGATTTCCTTGTTTGCTTCAAGACCGGCAATATTAAAGCAAACTCCGTCTTTATCTTGCTCTAATATCAAAGCTCCGGCGGCATCGCCGAACAGTACACAAGTTTTCCTGTCATCCATATCCAAATGTGGGTGAATTTTTTCACTGCCTATAAGCAGAATTCTTTTATATCCCTTAGACAGCAACGCATTTGATACCGTAAGACCGAAAACAAATCCTGCACATGCACCGTTTATATCAAAGCAAAGCGTTTCTCCGTCAAGTCCAAGTCTGCCTGCTACCTCCGCAGCCATAGACGGCGCCGCATTATCCGGCGTAAATGTTGCAACTATTACCGCATCTATTTTTATATCATCTTCTTGCATTTTGAGAGCTTTTTCAGCTGCTGAAACCGCCATATCCACATTTGTTAATTTTTTTGCAAAATATCTGTTTTTTATTCCCGTCTTTTCCTGTATCCACTCATCATTCGTATCTACATATCTTTGTAAATCCTCATTGCTCACAGAGCATTCTCCATGTTCATGCCCATAACCGGTAATTTTTATTCCAGCCATATTTTCTCCCACATCCTAAACTACATTCGCTTGATTCTTCGCCAGCTCTTCTCCAACTCTACGCAATTTTTTGTAACGATGCTCCGCTACATTTTTTCCGCTTTTTTTAATTTCACTAAGCATTTGCTCAATTTCCATACTAACCGCATCGAAAATATACTCTCGCGCAACACCCGCACCCAGCTCAGGCTCTTTGATTATTTTGTCGCAAATCCCCATTTTGTATAAATCTTCCGCTGTCATTTTCATTACATCACAGGCTTCTTCCCAACGAGCAGCGTCTTTCCACAATATGCTTGCAAAACCCTCGGGCGACAGTATAGAAAAAACTGCATTTTCGAGCATCAGCATCCTATCGCATACCCCGAGTGCAAGAGCACCTCCGCTACCGCCTTCACCTATAAAAACCGATATTACCGGAACATTTACTCTGGCAAGCTCTGCTATGCACTGTGCAATCGCAATCCCCGCTCCGCGTTCCTCCGCTTCCTTCCCTGGATAAGCTCCCGGAGTATCTACAAATGTTATTATAGGTCTTTTAAATTTTTCCGCCTGTTTTATCAAACGAATTGCTTTTCTATATCCATCGGGATTAGGCATTCCGAAGCGATATTTTAAGTTTTCCTCTAAATTTCGCCCTTTCTGCTGTCCAATCACCGTTACACTCGTCCCTTTAAAAGATGCAACTCCACCTATGATACTTGCATCTTCACCATACAATCTGTCGCCTGCAAGTTCGATAAAATCATCAAATATATATTTGATATATTCTTTTGCAGTAGGCCTCCCCGCCATTCTGGCTAATTTAATTTTCTGTGCGGCGCTTATCCCTTTACTTTCCATATATATACCTCATACGCTTAATGTCTCGAATGAAGCTCGATTAACTTCGAAAGCATATTTCGCATATCCTTTCTTTCAACTATCATATCAACCATACCGTGCTCATACTGAAAATTTGCACGCTGAAATCCTTCCGGCAGCTTTTCTCCTATCGTCTGCTCTATCACTCGCGGTCCTGCGAAACCTATAAGCGCATCAGGCTCTGCGATGTTAATATCGCCAAGTCCTGCAAAACTTGCAAATACTCCGCCTGTTGTCGGATTCGTCATAACGCATATATATAAAAGACCTGCCTCACTATGCTTCTCCACAGCCGCAGCAGTTTTCGCCATCTGCATAAGCGACATTATTCCCTCCTGCATTCTGGCTCCTCCCGATGTTGCAAAGACAACTATCGGCAATCTTTTCTTGGTCGCATACTCGAAGGCTCTCGTTATTTTTTCTCCTACAACCATACCCATGCTCGCCATCATAAAGCGATTATCCATCACTGCAATTACAATTTTTTTACCGTCCAATTTTGCCGTTCCCATTACAACAGCATCCTTTAGTCCAGTTTTTTCTCTAGCCTCTCGCAGCTTTTCACTATATCCCGGAAAATCTAACGGGTTCAGTACCTTTAAGTTCTTACCTATTTCACGAAACGATCCTCGATCTACGGTTTCCTTAATTCTTAAAGCCGCCCCTTCATCGCTCGGCTCTTCACTTCGAACCATCGCTTTCATCATTTTCAAAATACTTTTCTTTTCCCGAAACGGATTCATAAATTATTCCTCTTTGCTGTCTTTGCGTTTTCGCTTTCCTACATCCTCAGTTGTTTGTAACAATTTTAGCAACTTGTCAAGCTCGTTATCTATAAACGCCGTAGTGTACTTTCCGCGCAAGAACCTCCTGTTATACATTACCAAATGATTGAATTGCAATGTAGTATCAACTCCGCTTATAATCGTTTCGCTAAGAGCTCTTCGCATTTTTCTAATTGCCTGTAACCTGCTGTTTCCCCATGTAATGATTTTGGCAGCCATAGAATCATAAAACGGACTTATTTCCGCACCACCGTATAGCGCACTGTCCGTTCTAACTCCAAATCCTGCCGAAAAATGAACGAAATCAATCTTTCCCGGACATGGCGAAAAATTTTTGAGCGGATCTTCACAACATACTCTGCACTCAATCGCATATCCGCGAAACTCGATATCTTTTTGTCTATACATAAGCGGTAATCCGCTCGCAATTCTAAGCTGTTCCGCTACTATATTTACTCCCGTAACCATTTCCGTTACCGGATGCTCTACCTGAAGCCTTGTGTTCATCTCGATAAAATAAAAATTTTCTTCATCATCAAGTATAAATTCGACCGTCCCTGCCCCCTCATAACCTGAAATTTGAGCTGCTTTAACCGCCGCTTCACAAAGTTTTTCTCTGGTTTTTTGATGTAATGCGGATGCCGGCGCTTCCTCTATCATTTTTTGATTGCGCCTTTGTATTGAGCAGTTTCGTTCCCCCAAATGGATTACATTTCCGTGCGCATCGGCAAGTATTTGTACTTCTATATGTCTTGGATTTACAACAAGTTTTTCTATGTAAACAGAATCATCGCCAAATGCCGCATCCGCTTCAAGCCTTGCCTGCTCAAAAGCGTTCTTTAGTTCATCCTCGCTTTTGGCTATACGCATACCCTTTCCGCCACCGCCGGCAGAAGCCTTGACTAGTATCGGATATCCTATTGCGCCTGCAATTTTGAGTGCCGCTTGAATATTTGCCACCGCTCCGTCAGATCCCGGCACTACAGGGACACTCGACTCTTTCATCATTTCTCTTGCTGCCGCTTTGTTCCCCATAAGCTCTATCACTTTTGCAGAAGGACCTATAAATTTAATCCCGTTATCTTCACAAAGCCGTGCAAATTCCGCGTTTTCCGAAAGAAATCCAAACCCCGGATGTATAGCATCACATCCGGTTCCCAATGCCGCCTCGATAATGTTGCTCATTTTTAAGTAACTTTTTTGCGGACTTGCTTCTCCTATACATACCGCCTCATCCGCCGTCATTACATGAAGCGCATCTTTATCTGCGGTAGAATATACGCTTACAGTTTCAATCCCCTGATCCAGACATTCTCTCACAACTCTGAGTGCAATTTCACCTCTATTGGCAATCAAAACTTTTCTCAGCATCTTTCTACCTCAAACAGTACTTCATCAAATTGAACCATTTTACCATTTTGGCAACATACATTTTTCACTATCAAATCGTATGGTGCGCATAGTTCATTCATTATTTTCATAGCTTCGATAATGCACATAGTATCTCCTTTTGCCACGCGTTTCCCGATTACAGCAAAATCTTCCGCGTCCGGCGCAGGCGCAAGATAAACGGTTCCTACCAATATCGCTCGTATTTCCTCGCCGTTTTTTTCAGTTTTATCAGCCTTATCGCCTGTACTCACAGGTATTTCTTCCCTTTCGATGTATACACGCGGTTCGCTTTTCGCCTCACCCTTTGATAATCGGAGTTTGAAATCGGGGATTTCAAACTCCAATTCTGTCAAAGAATGTTCGCTAAATTGTGTGATTATCTCATGCAATCTTTTTTGTGCATCCATATCCTACTCCTGCTGGTATTTCTCAACACAAGCAACTATATCTCCCACCGTTTTCATAGCAAACAGCTCATTATCAGGAATTTTAATATCGAATTCATCCTCAAGCGACATTACCAGTTCTACCGCATCAAGAGAATCTATTTTTAAGTCGTCCCCTATCAAAGCCTCCGGTGATATTTTATCTGCATCACATCTCAAAGTTTCTACCATTACCTTTTTTACTGTCTCAAAAATCATATTTAACCTCCAATTTAAATTAAAATATTTTATTTAAATTTTTTTATTTAAAAAATTTTAAATAATTCTATGTAATAATACTACCGTTTATCCAAAATGTCAACTATTTTTTTACAAAAAAACTGCTTGGAATTTTCCAAGCAGTTTTTTATATTAACTTTTGAATATCGGAGTTAAGATTTTTAGTATATAAACTAACTTTAAAGTGCACCGTGTTCTGCAAGTCTTTTGTATGTTTCGTATCTTTCGTTCGCATATCCCTCCGTCATCTCGAACAGAGTATTTGCTACTTCAGGAAATTCCCTTTCAAGTGAAGAATACCTGACTTGTCCCAATATAAACTCTTTAAAGTTACCGTTTGGTGCTTTCGAATCCAAGATAAACGGATTTTTGCCTTCTTTCTTGAGGCTAGGATTGTATCTATATAGATTCCAGTATCCTACATCAACCGCATCTTTTATGTTTTCCTGCGCCTTATTCATGCCTTTTTTCAGACCGTGATTGATGCAAGGCGAATAAGCTATTATAAGCGACGGTCCGTCATAAGCCTCCGCCTCCAGTATGGCTTTCATAAGCTGGTTTTTATCGGCTCCCATACCTACCTGAGCTACATAAACATAGCCGTACGACATCGCCATTAGTCCCAAATCCTTCTTTTTGATGCGCTTTCCTGCCGCTGCAAACTTAGCTATCGCTGCGGTCGGTGTCGCCTTTGATGCCTGTCCTCCTGTATTTGAATAAACCTCCGTATCAAATACCAGCACATTTATGTTCTCACCGGAAGCAAGCACATGGTCAAGACCGCCATATCCTATGTCATATGCCCAGCCGTCGCCACCAAGCGCCCAAACTGATTTTTTCACGAGGTAGTCCTCATGCTCTTTAATATCTTTTAGTATTTTTTCAAGCTCTTTGTTTTCGCACTTGTGCTCCGAAATAGCTGCCATCACAGCTTCGCTCGCCTTGCGGGTTTCCTTACTGTCTTCCTTTTTCTCTATCCAATAAGCAAATGCCGTCTTGAGCTTATCGTCATTCTCACATCCGAGCGCTATCGCTTCCTGCATACGCTGCTCCAACTTTTCTCGGATATGTTTTACAGCAAGCAACATTCCATAGCCATACTCCGCATTATCCTCAAACAGTGAATTTGCCCAAGCAGGTCCCTTGCCGTTTTCATCCTGACAGTAAGGCATTGCAGGTGCAGAAGCTCCCCAAATAGAAGAACATCCTGTTGCGTTTGCAATTAGCATCCTATCTCCAAATAGCTGCGTTATCAACTTTATATACGGTGTTTCACCACAACCTGCGCACGCACCGGAAAACTCCAAATACGGTTTTACAAACTGGCTTCCCTTCACATTTTCCCTGTCAGCCAAGTCCGGTTTTGATTTTACGGTCGTAGCAAACTTCCAATTTTCCGCTTCTTCTTCCATTTCAGCAAGCGGCTTCATCTCTAGGGCTTTGTTTTTCGCAGGACATATATCGGCACAATTTCCACATCCTGTGCAATCGTGCGCCGACACCTGTATCCTATACTTAAGTCCTTTCAAATCTTTCCCTGTCGCATCCAACATTGTGAAACTTTCAGGCGCATTTGCAGCTTCGCCCTCATCAAGCAAAAACGGCCTTATTGCAGCATGCGGACAGACAAACGAACATTGATTACACTGTATGCAATTTTCGTGATACCATTTTGGTACGCTCACCGCTATTGCCCTCTTTTCGTAAGCGGATGTGCCCGACGGGAACGTCCCGTCTTCGCGTTCTGTAAATGTGCTGACAGGTAATTTTTCGCCCTCTTGTCTATTCATCGGAATCAGTACTTCCTCGATAAATTCAGGTACGAACTCTTTTTTGCCCGCTTCTTCAGTCGCATTTGCCCATTCTTTTGGAACTTCGATTTTGATTAAGTTTGCAACACCTATATCAACGGCTTTGTAATTCATGTCAACAATATTTTGACCTTTTTTGCCGTAACTTTTTTCTATACCTTCCTTTAGGTACTTGACCGCATCGTCAATCGGAATTACCTTTGCCAGCTTAAAGAAGCCCGCTTGCATTATCATATTGATTCTGGTGCCGAGTCCTATCTCGTCCGCATATTTAATTGCGTCGATTACATAAAATTCCGCTTCTTTTTTAGCAAGCTGTCTTTTTAAAAGCGCAGGCAAGTTTTCCGTGAGCTCTTCTACCGTGCCCCATGTACAGTTAAGTAAGAATGTACCGCCTTTACGCAAGTCGTGAATCAAATCGTATTGATTTATGTATGCAGGATTGTGGCACGCAACAAAATCCGCACTGTTTATCAAGTATGTGGATTTTATCTTATGTTTTCCAAATCGCAAATGGGATATTGTAACTCCGCCGGATTTCTTCGAATCGTAAGCAAAGTAACCCTGCGCATTCAAATCGGTTTTGTTTCCGATAATTTTGATAGCCGTCTTGTTTGCACCTACTGTACCGTCCGAACCTAATCCCCAGAATTTGCATCTTATTGTGCCTTCTTCTTCATGTGCAACGCCTTCTTCAAACGGTAATGATTTTCCGGTTACATCATCTTCTATTCCCACCGTAAAATCGTTTTTTGTATTTTCGCTTGCAAGATTTTCGTAAACTGCATGTATCATGCCCGGCGTCGTATCCTTTGAACCCAATCCGTATCTACCTCCAAAAACTGCAGGCGGATTTTCCTGTTCAAACAGAAGCGTTCTAACATCCTGATATAGAGGTTCGCCAAGCGCTCCCGGCTCCTTTGTTCTGTCCAAAACAGCGATTTTTTTCACCGTCTTCGGCAGCACTTCCATAAAATATTCCTTTACGAAAGGTCTATAAAGCCTTACTTTTATAAGTCCGACTTTTTCGCCTTTTGCAACCATATGGTTTACTGTTTCTTCTATTGTTTCGCATACCGAACCCATAGCAACTATTATATTTTCAGCATCAGGCGCACCGACATAATCAAACGGTTTGTAAGATCTGCCCGTAAGCTCGCCAATTTGGTTCATATAATCAAGTACTATTTCCGGCAATGCCTCGTAATATTTGTTCGCAGATTCCCTAGCTTGGAAGAAAATATCAGGGTTTTGCGCAGTACCTCGAATTACAGGATGTTCAGGATTCAGCGCCCTGTTCCTAAATTCAAGAAGGGCTTCTTTGTCCAAAAGTTTTTCGAAATCCGCATAATCTATAACATCTATCTTTTGAATTTCGTGAGATGTTCTGAACCCGTCAAAAAAATGTAAAAACGGTATTCTGGATTTAATTGACGCAAGATGCGCTATACCTCCAAGATCCATTACTTCCTGAACCGAAGCGGATGCAAGCATAGCAAAACCGGTCTGTCTTGTTGCCATTACATCCGAATGATCGCCAAATATGCAAAGCGCATGCGTAGCTACAGTTCTTGCAGCAACGTGGAATACCCCCGGCAGTAATTCTCCCGCCATTTTATACATATTCGGTATCATCAAAAGCAAACCTTGCGATGCTGTAAATGTCGTTGTGAGCGCACCTGCTGCAAGTGAACCGTGAACAGTTCCTGCCGCACCGCCCTCCGACTGCATTTCAGCTATTCTAACCTTTTGCCCGAATATGTTTTTCTTTCCGTGGGCTGCCCATTCATCTACGGTTTCCGCCATATTAGATGATGGCGTTATAGGGTAAATAGCTGCAACATCGGTGAACGCATACGCAACATGTGCCGCTGCGGTATTCCCGTCCATAGTTTGCATATTTCGCTTCTTTTCTTCGATATTTGACATATCTCCTCCTAATTTTGGTGTTTCTTTTCCCTCTTCCTACATTATTATATACATTAAAAAAATGCTATTCTACACAAAAATAATACTACACCATATAAAGAGCATTGTCAAGATGTATCCACAAAAATACAAAACCCTTTGGGTTTATTTCCAAAGGGTTTAAATTTTTAATTAGCCCGACTTACTCTTCGTCTTTTCTTCTACCAATAATCATTACCGCTCCCGCAGCTGTCAGCAAAAGACCAAACGCAAAATAAACTTTAAAGCCGTATCCTCCTGTTTTAGGCAAGATAGCCGCTAGCGGCACATCTTCGTCAATCAAGACATATTCCATAGTTCCGTCAGGTTTCATATGCTTTACATAATTTCCAAGAGGTACTCCATTTTCATCTATTACGGTTATCTCGTTTGGACTAGTCGAATCGTTAGGATTCGGAATACTGTTTCTCGAAACCGACGGCCTTGAAGGCGTAGATGGTGTACTTGGCGTACTTGGCGTAGGCGTTGTATTTGGAGTTACAGTATCAGGATTTGTAGTATTAGGTTTATCGGCTTCAGGAGTAGTATTATTCGGTTTATCATTTCCTGCCGTATTCCCCGGTGTTTTAGGCTCTGAACTTGCAGTGAGTGTAATTGTAAAGCCCTTTTCCTGATTGCCGCTTACCTCAACTTTGTAACCTTCCAAAGATGCTTTTACAATATATTTGTTCTCTTCTCCATAGCTATCCACCTTAGGTAAAGTTTCTTTGATTTTCCAAAGTCCCGCTTTAGTCAATTCCAGATCTTTTAGCTTTACTTCCTTATATTTAGGTATCAACTCACCGTCATCGTTATACTCTTCATTTTCTCTATCTCTTACAACTTGTATCAATGTTGCGTTTATCTTTTCCGGCTGCTTATCTGCTGCCAAATCGGAATTGTCGGCATTTTTCCATACTGCATTGACATTTGCATCTATCATTTGTCTTTTGTATACAAATGTAACTTCAGTCTTTTTGTAGCCGACATCGTACCCGTTGTAATACTCACCATTATACGAAACCTCTTTTACCAGTTCAGTATTTTTAGGATCCAGAGTGATTTTGTATGTATTATCCGTAGCTGCAAGGTTCTCAGGTGTAGATACTTTAACAAAATCATATCCTGAAACAGTAGGCGGTGTGAATGTTACCCTATCTGCCAGCTTTAGTTTTGCGACCTCAAACCACTTCGAAACCTCTCCGTTATAATGTCTTGGAGCAAAATAATCTCCGTTCTTTTCACCGCTCGGTGTGTTTCTTGTCCATGTTCCTCTTACGATACTATCGTTCAAATAATCGCCGTCCGGTAAAGCGCTTCCTTGTTCATCCACAAATTTGAATTCAAGAAATACAGGGTTAAATGTGTGCGCAGTTGCTTCACTATCGTCTACTGCATTGTCCGTAACATAATTTCCGTCTTTGTCTACCCTGTACAAAGCCACCTTTTGTACACCATACTCCGGATACCAGCCTGTATTATCTAAGAAAGTATCCTGATTATACATCCATAGAAGATACTCAGCTTTTCCATAAAGGTATCGTTTTTTGTTCGGATCGTATATATGAAACTTTGTTATCTGCGACGGAAAATTCAAACTTTTCAATAATCCGCCTGCAAATGTTCGGTTAGCCAAATTATCTAAACTTGCATCGAAATTTTTATAATCAAAGTTCACATTTTTTAGAGCGGACCTACATACGGAATTGGTTACAGCAAAAACATGGCTGTTATCTTCTTTGAACATTGCATCTTCTCTGGTGTTATTCTTTACATTGAATCTGTCAATCTTCTCTATCGGATTGCAAGCAAAGGAGGCAACACCGACCGAAGGTACTACTCCGTTGAAATCCAGTTCTGTAATCTTGTTAATACCAAATGCCATATCGCCTATATCTTCCAGAGATTCAGGTATAATAAATTTGCCCGCTATACCCAAATTTTTAAATCCCTTATGTGCAATTGCTTTAATGGTATGCTTTCCCTCAGCATTTTGTGCAAACTCTATTTCCAGCTTTCTTGCGTGTGTATCATCAACAAGAAATGCATAGTTCCCTATATACTCTACACTTGCAGGGATTACGAGCTTGCCTTGTAACTTGTTGCTACGGAATGCCCCAAGATCTATAACCCTAACATTTGCCGGAATAGTCAGGTTCTCCAATTCATTAAAGGCAAATAAATCTGCCGGTATTATTACTCCTTCGATGTCCTCTATTGTTTTGTAACCTAAAATTAAGCCTGTCTTTGTAGGTTTAACCTTGTCAAAAGTACCCCAATCTACCTCTTTGATCTTATTATTCTGAAACGCTGAAGACCCAATCTTTTCTATATCGTTATTAAAGATAACTTTCTCTATCTTATTGTCATAAAAAGCGTGTCTACCCAGTGTTTTTAAGTTTTCCGGAAGGGTAACCGTTCCTCCAACTCCACACATACTAAATGCGTTGTTGTCAATAATTTCTAGCTTCTTATTCGCACTGAAATCAACCGCTTTAAGTTTTTTGTTTTCGGTAAACGCGGAACTGCTAATTTTCTCAAGACCTTCGTTGAATTTTACTTCAACAATATCACACTGTTTAAAAGCTGACGTTCCTGTTCTCTCCATGCTTTCCGGCAATTCCAATATTATGTCTTTTCCTACCAATTTCCCTATAAATGGATCTCTACCGTCTCCGTTATAATATACATCTCGTATATTTAATGCGGAATCAAATTTTACTCTTATTACTCCTACATCTTCTTTTGCAACCAGCTCGTTAAATCGCTGAGGATTAAAAGCAGTTACCGTTCCGTGGTCGACAGTAATATCCCTGCTGTCAAACACTATAGTTTCTTCCTTCAGCTGCTTTTCAGCTTGCTCCGATGCCGGAGGCTGAGTTGCTCCTCCTGTGCCCACCTCGGTTTCTGCAAACGCATCTAATGCTCCGATTGGCAGCATTGAGGGTACCAATAGCAATGCCATCAGCACTCCTAAAATTCTTTTGCTCATCTTTTTTCTCCTTTGTCAAATTCTTGTTTGTCTTACCTTTTGTATACTGCTTTTTATCAGTACAAACATTCAATACATTTTTACCCTTTATTTTATCCACTAAAACAACGGATTTTACTATGTATTTTTAAAAAAACTATTTTATTATATTTTTTTGTTATATCCTAGCTAATTAGTGGTACAATTATGACTATGAACAAAAAAATAAACATTATTTGTTTTTTTATAACAAATTTTAAGGAGGGTTTTAAAATGAAAGAATTTAAAGAAATGAAATTAGATACGCAGTGTGTACACGGCAATTACAGAGCAAAAGCAGGGGAGCCTCAGGTAATTCCTCTAGTACAAAGCACAACTTTCAGGTACGATACATCGGAGGAGCTCGCTAAACTGTTCGACTTGCAAAGTGCTACCCCGTTTTACTCAAGACTCGGAAACCCTACGGTAGACGCTCTTGGAGACAAATTGGCTTTACTCGAGGGTGGAAGCGCCGGTATTACAACATCTTCAGGTATGTCTGCCGCTTTCATCACAGTTTGCAACCTATGCCAAGCAGGAGATAATATCATCTCTGCAAGCAATATCTACGGCGGTACTTACAACTTATTCTCGGTTTCTCTAAAGAGACTTGGCATCACTGTTCGATTTGTTGATCAGGATGCAAGCGAAGAAGAAATTTTGAAGCGCGCTGATGAAAACACAAAAGGTATATTTGCTGAAACGCTTGCTAACCCGGCTCTTTGTGTCTTGGATTTTGATAAATTTGCAAGAATCGCTAAGAAAATCGGTGTACCTCTAATCATAGATAACACTCTTGCTACTCCTGCACTTTGCAGACCTATAGAGCACGGTGCGGACATTGTAATTCACTCAACAACAAAATATGCAGACGGGCACGCAACATCTGTTGGCGGAGCAGTAGTTGAAGCAGGTAAATTTGATTGGTGTGCTTCTGACAAGTTCCCTATGCTTTCAAAACCTGACGACAGCTACCACGGTCTTTGCTTCGCAGAAGCATTCGGCAGCGTTGCTTTCGTTGTAAGACTTAGAGCTGTAATGCTTAGAGACTTCGGTACTGCAATGTCTCCAATGAATGCTTTCCTTACAAATCAGGGGCTTCAAACTCTACATGTACGTATGCAAAGACACAGCGAAAACGCTCTTGCTCTTGCAAAAGTACTCGAAAAACACGACAAGGTTGAATGGGTAAAATATCCCGGTCTGGAAAACGATGCATATCACGAACTTGCTCAAAAATATCTTCCAAACGGTTCAAGCGGAGTCCTTACATTCTGCATAAAAGGCGGAAGAGAAGCAGGTGATAAATTCCTCTCCGCACTAAACCTTACAAGTTTGGAAATCCACGTAGGTGAAATCAGAACTGCCGTTTTACAGCCTGCAACTACAACACACAGGCAGCTTTCCGATGAACAGCAACTAAGCGCAGGCATAGAACCCGGTTTAATTCGTGTTACTGTGGGTATAGAGTCAATAGACGATATTATTGAAGATTTCACTAACGCACTGGCTCAATGCTAATTTAAAAAAGCTCACGCTTAATGTCTTAAAGTTTGGAAAATAGGAGAAATTTATGCCGATAATAATTCCAAGCGGTTTGCCTGCTCGCGATACCCTAAACAAAGAAAATATCTTTGCTATGGACAATATCCGAGCAGGTGCTCAAGATATAAGACCGCTGAAAATACTCATAGTAAATTTGATGCCGACTAAAATCGCAACCGAAACACAGCTCGCCAGGGTTCTTGCAAATACGCCTATTCAAGTTGAGCTCACTTTGGTTGCAATGGACAGCCACAATTCAAAAAATACATCTCAGGATCACATGAATTCATTTTACAAAACGCTCGCGGAAATCAAAGAAGATTTCTTCGACGGAATGATTATAACGGGTGCTCCTGTGGAAACGCTGGCTTTCGAGGATGTCGATTACTGGCATGAGCTATGTGATCTTTTCGAATTTTCAAAGACAAATGTGTATAGCAGCATGCATATTTGCTGGGGCGCGCAAGCAGGACTTTACTACCATTACAACATCGACAAAAGGCTTTTGGAACAAAAAGTTTTCGGTGTGTTTGAGCATAAAGTGATAAGTCCGTTCACCCCTCTTGTAAGAGGTTTCGACGAGGTTTTTTACGCTCCACATTCAAGACATACGGAAGTTCGTGAGGAAGATATACTTAAATGCCCAAATTTAAAGATTTTGGCAAAATCCGATAAAGCAGGACCTCATATAATTTCTACTGAAAACGGAAAGCAGATTTTCGTGCTTGGGCATCAGGAATACGATAAGGAAACTCTGGCAAACGAGTATTTTCGGGATTTAAATAAGGGACTCAAAATCGAAGTCCCTTGTAACTATTTTAGAAATGATGATCCGAAAGACGAAATTTTGTTCAGATGGCGCTCTCACGCTTCTCTTTTGTTTTCAAATTGGCTAAATTATTATGTTTACCAAGAAACGCCATACGATTTATCTCGTATCGGAAAATCGTAGTTTAATGCTCAATCTCTCGGAGATTATAGTTTAATGCCGCACCAATTACTATAGCCGCTCCGATCATCGAAAATTTACCGATGATTTCACCATAAAATATTGCTACAAGTATAGGATTCAATATCGGCTCTATGGTAGATGTAAGCGATGCAGTAACAGGCGACACATAGTCCAGTCCCTTGGATAAAAATATAAATGCGACCGCGAATTGTAATACTCCAAGAGCAAGCACAAGTAAATATATGCTTACGGTATGCTCCGTTTCTCCAAAATATGCAGGTATACCTGCTAACGTTCCAAATACAAACGATATCAATAGCGACGATTCAAAGTCGCTATTTTTTAATGTCTTGAGCATAAATACGACCGCATATGTGAGTCCTGAAAATATCGCCATAAAGTTTCCCGGAAGCGATTTTGCAGACAGCTCATCGAAGAAGAAACAGGCTATACCTATTATTGCCGCAACACATGTAAACACAGCAAGTCTGCTCGGTTTTTTCTTGAATACTATCCACAGTATCAATATCAAAAACATCGGTTCTGTAAACTGAAGCGCTATCGCATTGCCTGCCGTTGTATATTTTGTCGCCATTACAAAAGAGAGGCTCATTAAAAAATTACAGACCGCACCAAAGAAAACAGTCTTATTAAATTTAAATTTATGCCCGATACATTTCATGTATATGTATATTACCGCAAATGCAGGTATGCTGCGTATTCCGTTTATTGCTTCAGGCGACCACGGGATTTCCTTTATTAAGATGCCTCCTAAACTAAAAAAGATTGCAGAAATAAGTACATAAATCGTACCTTTCGTTTTCAGCTTCTTGTTTATTTCAGTATCTGCCATATCGACTCTCTCTTAGTATTATTTTCCCAAGATTTCCATTGTTGCAGAATTTAATCTCCAAAATGTATTATCTCCATCTTTATATTTACCCCATATTCCCGAAACCTCAATCTCCTGATCGAGCGAAGGGTAATCCTGCGGCACTTTAAAGTCGCCGTCGCGCACAAATTCCAAACCTTGCTGGCAGCAAGCGGCAGCATCTGAAATAAATACAAAATGATAATACGCAGTTCCGTTCGGATCAGGCTTTCCGTAATACTGTCCTCGTACCTTTATCGTCTTTCCTTCAAATTTTTCAGGCTCAAGCATCATACTGTATACCTGTGCATAAAGCATATTCCCGTTCAGCTCACGAAGATCGACTATGTCTTCATCTTTGCCTGCACTCTGAGTTTGCATTTTGCTGAAATCCGGATATGCCGCCTTATTCGATTTTTCTGTAATCGTTACATCCGACTTGTCCCCGCAACCCTGCAAAAATATCGCAAGCGTTAATATTAACGCTGCTATCAAAATTGTTTTTTTCTTTAACATTATATAGTACCGCCCTTTATGATTTTTGATGCCGCACAAAAGCCTAGAAAAACAACCATATCTATCACTACTATGCTTGCGCCGACCGGTGTTCCTTTCATTATCGAAAACAACATTCCGAAAACTGAGCAAACAACAGACAAAACAGCAGAGCAGATTACAACCTGTTTGAAACTGCTGAATATGCGCATTGCAGATAGTGCAGGAAATACTATTAACGCAGATACCAAAAGTGAGCCGACAAGATTCATCGCAAGCACTATTATCACGGCAGTAATTATCGCAATCATAAAATTGTATCTTTTGACTTTCATTCCGGTCGCTTTCGCAAATGTTTCGTCAAAAGTTACCGCAAATATCTTGTTATAATAAATCGCAAAAATCAGCACGACCACTATTGACATAACTATACATATTGCCACTTCCAATTTAGTCAATGTCAAAATAGATGTGGAGCCGAAAAGCGTGCTGCACACATCTCCGCTTACATTTGCGGATGCGCTGAACACATTAACAAGCAAATATCCTATAGCGAGTGCCGACACCGACATCATAGCTATTGCCGCATCGCCCTTGAGCTTTGCGTTTTCGCCCGCGTTTAGGAGAAAAGCCGCGCACGCTATGGTTGCAGGCATCACAAGTACTATATCGCTGGTTAAATTGATAACTATCGCAAACGACATTACACCGAACGCAACGTGCGAAAGCCCGTCGCTAATGAGCGAAAAACGCTTTAATACCAGCGTTACCCCAAGGAGCGACGAGCATAGCGAAATAAGCGTGCCTACTATAAGCGCATTTCGCACAAATTCATAATCAAGATAAAATTGTAATTGCTGTAAAAAATATTGAAATACTTGCATAAATTTTCCTTATTTCAATGCCTCTTTCAAGACATTCAAATTTTCCTGCATAATTTTTAAATATGTCGCCCCGTCGTCAATCTGCTTCTTATCAACGGTTTGCATAGAATTTAGGGTAAGTATCTTTGCCGATTTTTCCTTGCTGTTTGCCACGATAGTTTTAGCAATTTTTTTGTCGGATTTGTCTATGGTAAGGATTGTATTTAATCCCAAGTCATCCACTTTTCCCGAAAGGAATGCAACGGTTTCAAAGCTCGCCTCAGTTTCTGCCGAGCAACCTACGAATGCGGCAAAATAATCTATACCGTAATCATCCACCAAATACCTAAACGGAAATCTATCGCCGAACAATACAGTCTTGTTTGTTGCACTCGACACTGTTTTTTCATATTCTGCGTCCAAAGCAGAAAGTTTTTCGATATAGCTTTTTGCATTTTCGCTAATCTTATCTTTGTTTTCGGGATTGATTTCTTCCAACTTATCAGCCAGTACCGCACAAATAGTTTCAGCGTTCTTTAGTGAAAGCCACACATGCTCATCGTACTCTACTTCTTCTGCATCATGGTCATGATCTTCGTGTTCATCTGCATCGTGCTCGTCGGCATCGTGTTCTTCATCCTCCGCTTGCATTCCCTCTTTTACTTCTTCCTGCTTAACATTCTCGCCTAAAATCTGCATTAAGCTAATTGCACTAAAATCTTCTCTATGAATGTCCTCTATAGCATCGTCCACCCAGTCATCCGATTCGCCACCTACATATACAAACAAATTGCTTTCTTTAATTTTAATCATGTCGTCTGCTGTAGGTTGATAGCTATGTAGATCTACACCTTTGTCCTGAAGCAAAGTCAATTCCACGTTTTCAACTCCTGCGGTAAGCTCCGAAATCCAATCGTAGCTTGGAAATGTCGTACAAACTATTTTGATTTTATCGCTCTTCTCCTCGCTTGTGCCGCACGCTGTAAGCATAAACATTGCAGTTACAAGCACCATAGCAAATACCAATCCTCTTTTGAAATACCCTCTTACTTTTTTACTCATAATATTCCTTTCCTTTCAAGTTACACAAATTGCCATTTCTTACAATTTGCCATAGAATTAAAAAAGTTAGCTTCCGCTAACGTTTAATATAATATCACTTTTTTTAATTTTTGTAAAGTCTATTCTTCTGCACGCATTATAACAACTCCCAAATTCCTGAATTTTTCTATAAATTTTTCATATCCTCGCTCAATATGATATATTTCAGAAATCTCCGTTGTTCCTTCAGCCGTAAGTGCCGCAAGCACCAGCGCAGCTCCTGCACGCAAATCGGTAGCAATCACCTGTGCTCCTTGCAAAATCTTATTTCCACCAACATGTGCCGACTTGTTTTCTATCTTGATATTCGCACCCATTCTATTCAACTCGCCGACATGCATATATCTATTTTCGAAAACCGTTTCATACACCACACTATTGCCTTTTACAGTAGCGAGCAATGCCATAAACTGCGGCTGCGCATCTGTCGGAAATCCCGGATAAGGTAACGTCTTGATGTCCGTCGCAATCAAATTTTTGCCTATCGCATCAACTATCATTTCATCATCTGTGTACGCAATTTCAACGCCGCACTCTCTGAGTTTTGCGATTATCGGTTTTACATGGTCCGGTAAAATGTTTTTGATGTGAATTCTTCCACGTGTAATTGCCGCAGCAATCATAAAAGTAACAGCCTCAATTCTATCCGGAATCACCGTATGCTTTGCGCCATGTAAAGACTCGACACCCTCTATCTTAATTGTATCCGTTCCCGCTCCTTTTATCTTGGCCCCCATCTTGTTTAAAAAATTCGCAAGGTCGACAATTTCAGGTTCCTCTGCAACATTTTCGATTATCGTAGTGCCTTTCGCGAGCGTCGCTGCCATAATTATATTTTCTGTCGCCCCTACACTCGGAAAATCCAAATATATAGTGGCTCCGACAAGTCCGTCGCTGACAGCCTCAACATAGCCGTCTTTTTCAATTACCGTAGCTCCAAGAGCTTGAAATCCCTTTAAATGCAGGTCTATCGGCCTTGCCCCTATCGCACAGCCGCCCGGAAGAGCTAATCTGGCTTTTCCCGCACGCGCCAAAACAGGCCCCATAGCCAATATGGATGCCCTCATTTTTTTTGAAAGGACATATGGAGCTTCACACGATTTTAACTCTCTAATTTGCGTTTTAACCTCACTCGTTTCAGGATTGTGTGTAAGCTCTGCGCCCAATTCCAAGAGCAGCTCTTTCATTACGCTCACATCGCGAAGGTCAGGCACTTCGGAAAGCTCGCATGCCTCGTCGGTAAGAATCGTAGCAGCCATTATCGGCAATACCGCATTTTTTGCTCCGCTTATCGTAACCTCTCCATTGATAGGTTTGCTTTGCTGAATCAAATATTTTGCCAAGTTTTCCTCCAAGAACTAAATTTTTTCCAGCCTCTTTAACATCAGCTCCTTATTAGAAGCATACATAACGGCTGTTTCGCGCGAAATTTGTCCCGCTCTCACCATTTCTACTATGCTGTTATCCATCATCACCATGCCTTCCTCTTTTCCCGAAGCTATAACACTATCTATCTGATGGATTTTATTTTCTCTAATCATATTTTGTATCGCACTGTTTAAATTCATGATTTCAAAAGCAGGCCTTGTGTTGTCATCTTCACAGGGAATGAGCTGCTGCGATATAACAGCCCTGAGCACCATAGAAAGCTGAACCCTTATTTGATTTTGTTGATTTTCAGGGAACGCATCAACCACACGGTCTATCGTATTTGCCGCTCCTATCGTATGTAGCGTAGATATAACAAGATGTCCCGTTTCTGCCGCCGTCATAGCAGTTCTAATAGTTTCAAAATCACGCAGCTCTCCCAAAAGTATTACATCGGGTGCCTGTCTAAGTGCCGCTCTAAGTGCCGACACGTAATCTTCGGTATCCGTAACGATTTCTCTTTGGGTTACTATACTTTTGTTGTGCCTGTGCAAAAACTCAATAGGATCTTCGAGCGTAATAATATGCGCATTTCTAGTCTTGTTGATTTCGTCTATAATACACGCAAGCGTCGTACTTTTACCACTGCCTGCAGCTCCCGTAACAAGCACAAGTCCTTTCTTGAACTTGGCAACATTCATCACCTCAGCAGGAATATGAAGTTTGGTGTAATCCGGAAGACTAAAGCTGACAACACGTATTACACATGCAAGCGAACCTCTCTGTTTAAAAACGCTCACCCTAAATCTGGAAAGATCGGCAACCGCAAAAGAAAAGTCATCGTCGCCCGACTCCTCTACTCTCGCCATACTCCTTCCGCCTGCCATAGCGTAAATCTCGGTAATCATGCTACGCATATCAGCTATAGATATTCCTCTATCCTGTTCGGTAGCGGAAATTCGGCCCTTTATTTTCATCGAGCAACCTACTCCGGGTATCATAAATATGTCCGAAGCCTCAGCGTTAACGGCTCTGCTCAAGATGTCTATCAATACAGCCTTATGATCTTCCATTTCACTCTCCAGTCCAAACCGGCATATCCGTAGATATTTCGTATTCTTCTTTATTTAAAATTTGCCACTCTTTTACTTTAAAGTTTTGTTTTCCTGCCGAAATTTCTCCGACACTAGGAATTTCCAAAGATATCTTCAACATCTGCTCATAAGCCGTGTCAATAGTAAAAGTAAGACTTGAAGCCTGTCTGTCCGCCGCTTCCGGAAACTCGTTTTCAAGTCCCTGCCACAATCCGTCAGTACCGCTCGGCGCAAGCTCAATCAGCTTTTCATTTACCTGCTTTTTTAATATCTCACCTTCTGTATCCGCCGCATAATACGACTGCGTCGCCGCAAGTGATTTCTTTGCAAGCGCATAATCCGCTCTTGCACTACTAAATGACAGCACACAAAATATCACTATACAAACTACTGTAAAAATCAACAAAAGCGAGCTGATTCCTACTTGTATTCCGGTCATTTTCGCTTCTCGCGTTTCTTTAACCTCTTGCATTTTACACCTTCATCGTATATTTTGCAAGCGATAATTCACATACATCGCCAAGCAATACACTCTTTACTTTACACTTTCCAACCACTACTCCGTCTGAAATTTTGTAATCGATTTTAAGCTCATATTTATTGTCATATTTATTATTTAAGCTATCCTCGATTTTTTTAATTTCCACCTTTAATTGCTTTTCGTCGTCGGTATCAATTGCTTTCACCTGCTCTACTGCAGCTGACGCTACAAGAGTTCCCTCGTTCATCGCACTTGCAAGTCTACTGAATTGATCGGATTTTGCGAACAAACTTACACATATAGATGCGCAGATGGCAAACATCAATACCACAAATATAAATTCCATAAGGAAAAGTTTAGATTTCGATGCACCTTTCATCCTTATTCACTTCGCAGATGAAGGAAAACTTCATCCACCCTTTCGTTCTTTTTCGCACTCTCTCCCGTAAGTTTGACACTTAGCAAATCTTCTTTTTCCATCTTGAATTGCATTCCTTCAAGTGCCATAATGTCAAGTCCGTCTTCCAATGCCACCGCACTGTCCTCGGAAGCGAACAATTCTTTTAATTTACCGTCTTTTACATAAATTTTCGTATAATAAGCAGCATCGTCATACTTCTCTGTAATTTTAAGTACGGAAATGTCCCCTTGCTCTTCTACCGAAATAGCGCCGGCAGTATCTTGCTGCCTAACCTTACTCGAAACATAAGAAAGCGCGGTAGAACTATTAAAATTCTCCGTTGCTCTTTCATTGATTTTCTCATACACATCAGCGCCGAAAACTATAGTCAAAAGTCCGCTGATCATTAAAGACAATAACAATATTATACTGAACAGGATTTGCATCGCTTGTCCTTGATTTTTCTTTGTATTGTTTAACATATCGCCCCTACAACTTCACTACCGTTATACTTGGCATCACATTAGAGGCAAACCCCTCATAAAATACCGCATAACTATCTTTGTCAATTTGCAAGCCATAATTTTCTTCCAAATAATCAACCGACGAAGGATATCTGCCCTCGATTGCATAGCACTGAACCGAAGCCTTTCTAACAGCTTCTTGCAGCGTTTTTTCTCTCTCCGTACCGGTTTTTTCATTTATCGCCGTAAGTAAATATGAAAACACGAAAACTAAAGCTACAAATATTGCAAACGCCCTAATATATCCTTTCATATTTTATCCCCTTACATTCCAATGCTTGTCATTATGCTTATCAGAGGAAGCATCACAGACACTAAAATCAAGCCGACAATTAGAGCTAACGCAATTACGATGCTCGGCTCAAATCTCCCTATAAACAAGTCTATTGCCTCATCTATATTTTCTTCGTATCTGTCAGATAATGCAGAGAATACCATCTCCGATTTACCGGCTCTATTTCCGACCTTTATCATCTGCAAATCCATTCCTGTAAAAAGTCCCGTGTCCTTGAGCGCTTCATACGAATTCTCACCTGTTTCCAACCTAAACGCACACTCTTCGAGCAGCTTCGCATACTTTTCGGGTACCAACTTTTCAGCAAATTTAATTCCTTCTTCCGGCTTGAGTCCGCTCGCTTCAGATATTGCCATTACCGCTAATATTCTGCGTTTAACAACCGCTTTCGACAAAGCACTTTTTTCTTTGATGATTTCGAGCAGCTTTTCCGCCCAAGTTAGGTTATCGGAATTGGTTTTTTTCAAGCTGACAACGATAGCGGAAAGTGCCATTACAGCAAGCAAAACTATCGCCGCGCCGCTGAATATAGTTCCAACCTTTACGATTTGTTTAGTTAATGCAGATGTTTCCGTACCAAGTTGATTGTAAACCTGTTCAAATATCGGCATAACCTTTGTTAACAACACAAAGAGCACAATCATCAGCATACCGACCATCATTAGCGGATACGATACCGCATTTCTAATATTCTTAGATATGCTATACTCTTTCGAATAATAATTTGACATTGAACGCATTACTCGCTCCAAGTTTCCTGTTTTGTGTCCAATACCAGCCATTTCCACCAAGTACGGCGGAAACTCTCCGGTTTTTTCCATAACCGAATCCAACCCTTCTCCAAGCTCGATATCTTCAGCCATTTGTAAAAGGAGCTTTTTGTCCTTTTCCCTTTCCGCATCTTCTGCCATTACTACAAGCCCACTTTCAAGCGGTACTCCTGAATCCAGCAGCAATGCGACCTGCATACAAAATCCGGATAACTCTTTACCTTTCATGCATTCCCCCTCATTTCTTTAATATGCGTATTTTGCTTGATAATTAGCAGCGTTTCCGATATACTTCAATATCTCCTTATTCTTGTTACCCGAAGATGCAAAAGTAGGATCCATAAGCTGCCATTGTTTTCCGTCAAAATAAATCATGCCGTCTACCCATCCCGTCTTAGGTGTGTAAACATTTATCCAAGCGTGGTATACTTTTCCTGTATATCCCACTATCAACTTACATGCTATGCCTTGGCTCCTAAGCATTGATGTCATTACAGAAGCATAGTCAAAACATATCCCTCTCTTAGATGCAAGTACCGCATCGATATTTGGCAAATAGCCGGACTGAACCGTTTGTGCTTTTTGTACATCGTATGCAAGTGCAGATATTGTATAGTTGTACACTATTTCCACTTTTTTGATGTCGTCCGGTTCATTTTTTGTAAGGCTGTCAGCTATTTTCACAGATGATGTGTTCGCATTGAAATTAACATATTGATTCGGATACAAGAATGGTAACGCCGGACTTGCAAGATTTACACTTATAGTCTTGGTGAACAGCTGTGAATATTTTGTACCCGATATATTTTCAAAAACCTTTATCGTATAGTTTCCATTCCCCTCAGTAAGTGGAAAAACCTCATAATAACCTGTTGAATTGATGTCATAAGTATATGTCGTGCCTTTTATAATCTGTACTTTAATTCTCTTGCCCGCACTATCTCGTTTAAGCATAACATATCCTTGTGCAGCATTTGATGCATCGAGCGTAACTCCTCCGCCTTGACTTATCACAGTTCCGCTTGCAACAGGAGTCAACACTTTTGTTGCTGCATCCGCAGGAGCCGGCAAAAGAAATGTCATTACAAAAAAGACAAGCAGCCCTGCTATGAATCCTGTTCTTTTATCGTATCTCATCGTATTTCCCTCCTAAACCCAGATAACTATTTTATTTATACCCCCAATGAGGTAATTGTTACAATAAAATCTGATTTTCATAAATATTTAAAGTCTATTATATATCAATTTCCGCGATTTTTCAAGACTTCTCGGAAAATAAGTTTATAATTTACCAATTTTCACAAATGAAAAACCCTTGCGATTGTTCAAATCTCAAGGGTTTTCAACTGGTGCGCAATGAGGGACTTGAACCCCCACGGTCGCCCGCCAGAACCTAAATCTGGTGCGTCTGCCAATTCCGCCAATTGCGCACATTGGTGACTCCACCGGGAATCGAACCCGGGTTACCGCCGTGAAAGGGCGGTGTCTTGACCGCTTGACCATGGAGCCAAATATTAAATTTTATACACCGAGGAGTACGATTTCGCACTCCTCGATTTTATCAAAACCGGCAATGACCTGCTTTCCCAAGCGGCTGCCCGCCAAGTATCATAGGCGCTATGGAGCTTAACTTCTGTGTTCGAGATGGGTACAGGTGGATCCTCCATGCTATTATCACCGGATTACGCGCCTAACCCGAATCTTTGATTCGTTGGTAGGTGCTAGTCTAATTTTCCCCAGCTTTAGCTGGTTTGGAAAATATCGACTAAATTTCTGTTCGAAAGTTTACTTTCGCTGAAACTTGTCGTGTTGCGCCTAAGGCGAATCTTTGATTCGCTCATAGGTGCTAGTCTAATTTTCCCCAGCTTTAGCTGGTTTGGAAAATATCGACACAA
>JABZIP010000032.1 GCA_015258265.1 Clostridiales bacterium
CAAGTTCATCCATAAAGTCGCTTTTCAAATTTCTTTCGCGAATAGCAAATCCGACCAGAATATCTTCCTCGTTTGACTTCACTACTCCCTCATTTTGCAATATTTGTCGCCCCACCTCAAGAGAAACCGGTTTGATTCTAAGCACCGGATCCGCTGTAACGATAATCTCTTTTTTGACACCTATTTCTTCCAAAAGCTCCTTTGAAGATTCGTCGCGCACAACTATGCTGGTTACTTTATTTAGCGTTTTTGCCGTTAATTTGCGGTTATACTTCGAATTTATCGGCCCTATGCCTTGACTATATATCAGAACTTTTTTCCTAAAAAAAAGTGCAAGCCTGATTATCGCCAAATAATAGAGTATACTTTTTTTACTTGTAACATCTTGCAACAAACTTCCACCGCCACTTATCAAAAAATCGCAGCCGGAAACCTCTGAAAGTAATGCCATCATAGATTTTCTATCTGCCGCATCTACGCCATACTTTTGTCTGGTTCCTTCAACATCCTTTGTAAGTACAACTATTTTCGCCTGTGGCAACTTCAACTTTAGATTGTCGACTACCGCCCGAAGTATCGATTCATCTCCTATGTTGTTAAATCCGTAATATCCGGAAATTACGATTTTGTATATCTTTTCCATATCAATCTACAAACTTCAATTGCTGTAATAGCCACAAGTCCAAGCACCATACCAAATATGATAGAATATCCCGTTCTAAAATATCCTAAATACAAAGGCGTTCTGATGTGCATAAATGTATTTATTACAGATGTAAGACCTACAACGCTGCAAAGTCCAAGGATAAACGCTATCAATTTTTTTCTTCTCACGAACATATAAACGGAAAGCATCAAACAAGGGAATGCGAAAAGGAACTCCTTGTTTCTAGGTCGTGCTACCAAATGATCCTCCAAATAATTTCTGAAAAGCATCTCCGTACTCGATACCTCAAGATTGCTCTCGTGCCCTGTACGCAATATGTAATACGCACCAACTGCACCGAGTATACCTGCCAATATTACCATCCAAAATCTAACATTTGTAGATAACATCTTTTTGATATCCTCAAATTCAAGTTCCGCATGCTCTTTTTTCTTTTCATCAAATCCGAAATATGCAAGGTATACACCGAAGAAATAGACAATCGGTATAAGCTGTGCGATTTTGACTCCTCTAAATATATCCATTTCAAGCATAAACGGATTGCTGGAAAGCGGAAGCGCAGTAAATGTTCCACCTACAAGCGCAACAAGTACCGAAAGTAGCAAGACCGTCAACGCTGCAACGCCTACACTCGCTCCTCCTGCATCTTCACTTAGTTTAGCTTGTGCCTGTTTAGCTCCACAAACAAATACGGTTATCGCAAGGCAAGCGAAGATTACCGCCGTCATAAAGCTCAAGAACAGAACAAATGAATTCGGCATTACGTATTTTGCGGCTCCAATTCCCAAAACACCAACCAGTGCAAGAATTGCCTGCTTTTTTAAATCAAGCTCGAACAAAGTCGCTAATATAAGCATGGTAGCACACACAAGAGCAAGTCCAAGCGCTATATCCGAAACCGCATTGTTTTTAACAGTTTTCATCACGCTCGCCGAGCCCATAGTAAATCCGTGTTTTGCCAATCGCGCATCTAAATTCTCAAACAATTCTTTGTATTCCGAGAAATTTGTTACATATGTATACAAATCTTGATTTTCCTTAATCGGCTTAAAATATATTACGCGGATATTTCTTTCCGTAATAGCTCTAAAAAGAGTATTTTCAATTTCCTGTGCGCCGCTATACCCGTAGACCTTGTACCTATATTGTATATAATTCCAAATCGAAAATATTCTGACAGCCTTGTAATTGGTTCCAACCACCAATTCCTCAAGTCCACCTTGCATTATGTTTCCTCGCTGCGTGGTGGTTTCTATAAGTCCGAGTTTGCTATTGTTTTTCTCGATATAATTTTTTAGTACGCTCGTACCGTCATCATTGCCGATTACTGCTTCTCCACCTGGTATTATGTATTCACCTGATGCACCGTTCTTTTCAATTTGCGCTATTACATCCTTCGCAAAACGCGATGTGTTAAATCCGCTATAGCAAAGTGTTCTAGGCACGATTTCGCACCCTGCTTCCTTAATTTTTTCAACCTTCTCCGGTAGCATCCCAAGTCCAACCAGCATGATTTTGGAGCCTATTACATCCGACTTTTCTATCACACCCTCTTTTTCGGAGTTTACCAATTTGTAAAGCTGAGAATACAGCGCATTCTTTGAATTTCCGTCAAATAGTATAAACGCACGGCTCCCCAAATCCAATGTTTTGTACTGCTTTGAATCAAATCTCGCCTGAACCTGCGTAAAGAGGAAATCCTTAAAAGATTCATCCCCTATTTCTACCAATATATCGTATTTATCAGCATCTTTGAGCATTGCCAATGCTTCTTGCGGATAATCATTTTTCCAATTTACTTTTTTAGTAATAACATCCATCGGGTATGCGAACACATCTATGTTTTCATTTTGGGTTAGACTGTCCAAATTCTCCTCGATAAGTGCAACTTTGCTTATGCCGATTTCGTTTTTAAATTTCGCCAGAAGCTCGCTTACAGGCTCTCCCGCTTGATTGGATAATGCTTCCATTTCTTCATAATCCAAAATGACATCGTACTTCTTCGCATCCGATTCAGCAACTATTCTATTTTTAAACGGTCCCGTAAGTCCCGAAAACACAAGTGAACCGACCAATATTGCAATTAAATATCTTCGTATGTTTTTTTGATTCATCCCTGTAAAACACTCCATTTATTACTGAACAGTATATTTTCCTCTCACCAAAATCCAAGAATTTTCTTGCGCCTTTACGCCTCTACCGTCTTCACGGGAAATTATTAGCAAGTGATTCGCAGGTGCTAAAAATCCTTGCTTTATTTCACTTCCCGCAGTAACATCGGCAAGTCCGTCCTTAGGTGCAAGTGCAGTAACAAATCCTCCTCGCACTATCACCTCGCATCCTTCTCCGCCAAACAGGCTTTGTCCTTTTTTCAGTTCAAGCGGTTTATACGAAAGCGCATTATCCACATAACTTTTGGAAACTATCGGATCCTCAGATGTTCCCGGTGTATTTGCCGCATACACCATCGTGAAACCCAAGATTAAAACCAGCGAGATAACCATTACAATTATTATATTTTTCTTCATTTTAATTCTCCTAATTATATATTTAAAAAGATTTTAGCAAGCGTAAAGTATGTTATTACGGATACCATATCGGTCAGCGATGAAATAGTCGGTGTCGCCATTAGCGCCGGATCGATGCCTATTCTCTTTGCAAGCATCGGTAGCATACTTCCTATCAGCTTTGCCGCCACAACTATTACGAGCATAGCTGCGCATACCGTAAGAGCAACCATTACTCCTTGTTTTTCAATGTAGTAAATTCGTATGAAATTAAGCGAGCTTAGCGCAAGTCCTATTATAATGCTGACTCCAAGTTCCTTGAGTAATACCTTAAGGAAATCATCCAAGTCGATTTCGTCTACCGACATACCGCGAATCACAAGAGTTGCCGACTGCGAACCCGAGTTACCGCCCGTTCCCATAAGCATCGGCATATAAGCAACCAGACTTATAACCTTTGACAGTACCACCTCGAATCGAGCGATTATACCGCCTGTGATAACATATGAGCACATTAGCAAAAAGAGCCAAGGGATTCTGCTTTTGACATGCTGCCAGACGCTCATATCCAGATAATCTCTGTCGCTATCCGCCATGACACCCGCCATTCTTTCGAAGTCTTCCGTAGTTTCTTCTTCGATTACATCCAGTATGTCGTCGACCGTTATGATTCCAACGATTCTACCTTCATTATCTACAACCGGAATAGCCAAAAATCCATACTTAGTAAATATGTCGGATACTTCTTCCTGGTCATCGTACACATTCACGCGTACAATATCCGTGTGCATCAGTTCTTCTATCGGCGTAAAATCCTCTGCGATTACAAGCGTTCTAAGAGATACGATGCCGAGCAACTTTCTCCCTTCGTCTTTGACATAACAGGTATAAATCGTTTCGCTGTCCATACCTTCGCGCTTGATGTACGCAAGCGCTTCTCCTACCGTCATATCTTTTCGCAGCGTAATATAATCAGGTGTCATCAAACTGCCCGCGCAAGTATCCGGATAGTTAAGGAATGTATTTATCAATTTCCTTTCATCTTTGGACGTCTTTTCCAATATCTTATCGACTACATTTGCAGGCAACTCCTCAAGTACGTCAATCATATCGTCAAACGCCAATTCATCCATTATATAGCTTATTTCTTTATCTGTAATCGCTCCAATAATGGCAATTTGGTCTTCCGGCGGTAAATACGAAAATACATCTACCGCTATATCCTTTGGGAGAATTCTGAAAAGCACCGTAGTTTTTTCAACATCAGTTTCTTCCAAAACCTCCTCGAGTATCTCGGCGATATCTACCGCGTTATTTTCTATAAGCAAATCTCGGGCGTGAGAATACTTTTTACTCTCGATACATTCCAAAACCTGCTTCAAAATAATATCTAAATTGTCAACATCTTTTTCCATGCCCTCTCCCTTCTTCTAAAAAAGGGCAGCAAAAGCTGAGCTAATCACCCGTTTTTAGATCTAATATTTATTTATAGCTCATACTCGGTCCGATTTCCACAAATCCACTTCCTTTCCCAGCAAATCATTATCTTATAAATTATACACCCTTTTAAGTTGATTTTCAATTCCCGTATTTAAAATTTTACTAATTCCACCTCACATATTCACCCAAATTCGTCAAGTTTATTCACCCAAATTTTACAGTTTTATTCACCCAAATTTTACAGTTTTATTCACCCAAATTTTTAAGACAGTTCCCTTTTTTCGGGTATAATTTATTATAGCTATCACGATGTAGGAGATTTAATATGTATACTGTCGAAAAATTTTATAATGACTTACCATTTAAAAGCAAACTTCTTGATTTTTACCTACAAAACAAAGGAAATAAAAAAATAGCTTGCTTAGACATTGAAACTACCGGCTTATCGCCTAAAAACAGCAAGTTTATTTTAGGAGCTTTATTGGAATTCCAAGAAAACGGCTACTTGCTAAAACAATATTTTGCCGAATCATTGAGCGAAGAAAAAGACATCCTAATACGATATATGAATGAGATTCAGAATGTGGACATCCTTATAACCTACAACGGTAAAAACTTTGATTTGAAATATTTACAATCTAAACTCAGTGAATATGGTATCTTCGAGAATTACTGCTTTCCGCTTAATATCGACATTTACCTACTTGTGAGCGGATTTTCGAAACTTCGAAATTTTTTGCCGAATCTCAAGCAAAAAACTGTTGAAAACTATATGGGTATTTGGGATAAGCGAACAGATTTGATATCCGGTGCAGATAGTATAAAAAGGTACTACTCATACCTAACTTCCAAAGATACTGCTATACGCGACGAAATACTGCTTCACAACAGCGATGATGTTCTGCAGCTTGCTCGACTGCTGCCGGTATTACTAAAAATCGACCTCTCCTCCGGCTTCCTAAAATTACCGTGCCCATTTTCCTTTGCGATAAGCGAGCATATCAAATTGAGCGGGAAATCGATTATAATCTCCGGAATTTCAACCTCCCCATTTTCCTACTATGCTTATAATATTGATGATCAACCATGCACACTTGAAATCGATAAAAATTCAAAGCGCTTCCACTTTGAGCTGCCTACAATCAGAAAATCCAATATGCACATCTTGAACCTAAAAAATATCGTTGCGGATTTTTCCCCGCTGGGCGAATACGAAAATTATTCAAATGGTTACCTGCTCCTTAAACGCGGCGATACCATATATGGAAAATCAATAATACATACCATGCAAATTATATTTAATCGCATTGAAAAATTACTGATCCCTTGATATAGCACCACAAACATAAAAAATACCCGAGATTATCTCGGGTATTTTTTATGTTAAATGTAAATTTTCCGTGCTTTAGATTACTCTATGATAGATGAAACTACTCCGGAACCTACAGTTCTTCCGCCTTCTCTGATAGCGAAACGTAATC
>JABZIP010000016.1 GCA_015258265.1 Clostridiales bacterium
GAAATGTCTTGCTTAACTTGTGCACATTATATCACATTTTCGATTATATATTTAAAATCAGCGGTAAAATGTGATTGAATGCTTTGATTAACTTAGGCGCATTATATCATATCCTTCGATTTATAAAAAAGCGGTAGGATATGATTGAATGCTTTGATTAACTCGGGCGCATTATAACAGAAGAAATGCGTTTCCGCCAGCGTTTATGTGAATATGCTTTAAAAAATGGTGTAATAAAGGCGGCAAGAAACGACCATATTCTCCATGGCAAAATGGAAAAGTGGAAAGAAGCCATAGAGAAGATGAGAAAATCTTATATAACCGAAAGGTATTCACAAGTGAAAAAGAACTGATAAAAAGGATAATTCTTTTTTTATTCCTTTTTCAGCAACTTTTCGAGTTCGTCCTTTCGCAGCTTTCTATAATGTCCCTCTTTCAAATGTCCAAGCTCAATATCTCCTATTGCAACACGAGTGAGTTCATTTACATGATTCCCGACAGCAGCAAACATCTTTCTAATTTGTCTATTTTTCCCTTCGTGGATTTTAACTTCAAGAAGTGTCGAATTCGCAGAAGCCTTTATTACCTTGACAAACGCTTTTGATGTAACAAATCCTCCGATATCAACCCCTTTTCTTAATTTTGACAACTTCTCCGCCGATATATTTCCTGCGACAAGCACAATATATTTTTTATATATCTTGTGTTTTGGGTGGGTTAACTTATATGCAAAATCTCCGTCATTGGTCATAATGATAAGCCCTGATGTGTTATAGTCAAGCCTGCCGACGGGAAACACCCTTGCATCTAAATCCGCCACAAGCTCTTTAACCGTCGGTCTTGCAAATTCATCGTGCATACTGGTTACATAGCCTATCGGCTTATTCAAAACATAATATAACTTTTTTGTGTTTACATCATCGGATAAGATTCGTCTGCCGTTTACTTCAACCTTATCGTTTTCCGTAACATCATAACCTAGTGTCAGCATTGTCTTGCCGTTTACTTTTACATTTCCATTTTTTACAAGTTCGTCCGCTTTGCGTCTGCTTGCAATTCCCGCAGTCGCTATATATTTATTTAGCCTCATATCAGCTTACCTCTCCTTATAACAATTTAATAAAATAGCTTATTACTTCAAAAAACAAGGAGAATGAAAGCCATTCTCCTTAAAATAAATCTGCATAAGTTTCTGTTTCAAAGCAAATCAATATTTAGCTACTTATAATTCAAAAAGTAGACATAGATTTCAACAACTGCCTTGTAAACTTCTTCCGGAATTTGCGCGCCAAGCTCAAGCTGAGAAAGGACAGTAGCAAGAGAGGTATCCTCATACACCGGCACATCCGCCATATTTGCAGTTTCGACTATTTTTTCCGCCATATGTCCGAGTCCGGATGCTACTATTACAGGAGCTGAACCCAATCCTTCCTCATATTTAAGTGCTACCGCTTTGTCATTACGCCGTGACATTTATCATATTCCTCCCCTCGTACAATTTCGGAAATACTTCCGATATGGATTTTGGTTGTTCTACCTTGTTCGACAAATACGAGTTGAATGACATATCGTTTCTTTCTATGATTTTAACAATATTTGCTCGGATTTCTTCCTTGTTATCCTCAAGTGCTTCAGGATAGAAAAGCTGCATATCTACAAGTCCGTCTTGAACAAGCATAATCATCTCAAAGAATCCGAGATCCTTAACATCAAATTTTACAAGTACTTTGACAGCCTGACCGCCCTTTGAAGCGGAGACTTTTTCTCCCGAATCCGGATCTACCCAGATTTCCGAAAACATTTGCTTTCCTGCCAAATCAAAAGGTACCATCATATGCAACAGCGGCATATACACACTCTCGTTTATTAGAGCACTTTGCAGTATGTTTTGGAATATTGGAGTATTTTGATATCCCGCCTTTCCTTCCAGTCCTTGCGATATAATACTCACAAGTCTATCTTGCATTTGCATGAGCTTTTCGCTTCCAGTCGCCTTAAATATCCCGTCTACCAAGTCGGCAACCATACTGTTGCTAAGTTTATCTGCAACCTCCGGTACTCCCAAAAGCGAGTTGAGCGCATCCGAGAACGCCTCCTTACTTCCAAGTTCATATCTTGTAAAGTTTAATATGAAAAGGCTGATATTGTCCCTCACACTTCCAAAATCCTTGGTCTGTGATATGTATGCCGACAAAAACGGAATTATATTTTGCCTCAAAACAGCCAAATTTTCAGCGACATCCCCTTTTTTTGCATCGAGGTTAATCATTTGCATAAGTTCATGCAACTGTCCGGCAGGCGTTTTCATCATTCTATCGGATATATTATTTAAATTTGCTATGATATTCGTTAAACTATGCCTGTTTGATGTAATCGCATCGTATTTTTTCAAAAATTCAAGCACTATTTGCTTCGAATCAGGCAATGTATTGCCGTCTTTGACTATATCTCTAAGTATATCAAAAAAATCTCCGCTAAACTTTACCGATGAATCCGAAAGTCCTTTCAGCATATCCAAAAGTTCTGTTTCACTCATCTGCATCATAGAAAGAAATTCCTGCATTTCAGCCGCTATTCCGTCGTTTAATCCCGAGTTTACTATGCTTCCGTAGCGTGTAAAAAACAACTTTGTCATTTCCTGCGACATTACAGGCATTTTTGATACCCTTGACATGAATTTGTCAAAGTTTGATTTCAGATTTGGAGAATACTTATTGAGCGTGCTGTCATCGTGATAACCTTTTGCATCGTTTTTCGGTATTTTATCCGGATCTATTAAATTGTTAATATTTAATGGTGCCTGCTCCTGTCCCTGCTGCTTTATCTTAGAAGCCGCATCATTTCCCGTTATGGGCGTCGTGACTCTAAGTATGTCTGCCATATACTACCTCTTTAAATTTCTATACTTTTCTCTCGACCTTTTGTTTACATTATATACTAGCGCAAAGACTTCCGCAATAGCTGAATAGTATGCCGCCGGTATTTCCATTTTTAACTCCGTAGTAGCATAAATTGCTCTAGCAAGCGGTCTATCCTCTACCACCATAACACCCGCTTCACTCGCTACATCTATAATTCGAAGCGCAACATTATCCTTGCCTTTTGCAACTACGACAGGTGCCGAATCTTTATCCGTGTCATATTTAAGTGCGACTGCAAAGTGTGTCGGGTTTTTGATTACAACATCGGCGGTCGGTACCTGCTGCATCATACGGGACATAGCCATTTGTCTTTGCTTTTGCTTGATTTTTCCCTTGATTTGCGGATCTCCCTCGGTCTGCTTAAATTCTTCTTTGATTTCCTGCTTGCTCATCTTTATTTTGCGTTCATATTCCCACCTTTGGTAAAGGTAGTCCAGTCCTGCGACAAACACAAAAATAAGACAAACCGAATATACCATCATTACTACGGCATCCAGTATGTACGCAGACGAAACTGTCAAATCCAAAAATAGCATTTTTGCAAAATCCACAAGTCTGGCATATATAAATTTGTAAAGTATTACTATAATTATCGTCAATTTTATGAGATTCTTAACTAATTCAACTCCGCTGCGTATTGAAAATATGCGCTTGATACCGTTGATCGGATTAAATTTGTTAAGTTTAGGCTTTAGTGCCTCCGCAGAAAATAAAAACTTGGTTTGTGCCCCCGTAACTAATATGGAGATCGCATTTGCAAGCAAAAGAAGCGGCACAGCCGCTATTACTATCATCATCACGACCTGTGATATCAAGTCGCTAAATCCTGCCCTCGAATACTCTTCTATACTCAGAGCTTCTCCAAAAATCATATTTAGAAATCTCTCGTACGATGTGTAAATATATGGAAAGAGCAATTTTATAGCACTAAAAACCACTATAACAGAAACAAGATTTACTATATCCCTACTTTGAGGGACATTACCCTTTTTTCGTTCGTCTTGCCTCCGTTTGGGGGTGGCTTTTTCGGTTTTTTCGCCAGCCATAATTACCTCATTAAAACTACCATATCTTCAATACTGTCAAACATTTTTTCGAGCATTCCCTCCAAAAAAGCTATTGCAGGGGGATATATTATTACTAAAAATATCAAGCCGACTAATATTTTCGCCTGAATATTTATCATTATAACATTTATCTGCGGTATATTTTTCATCAATATACCCACGCCCATTTCCATAAGAAATTGCAATCCGATTACGGGCATCGCAAGTTTGAGTCCAAGTACGGTACATTCACAAAATACGCCTATCATACCCTGCGCCAACTCTTTACCGAAAATAACGCTTCCATACGGTAATGTTTTCTCAAGTTCCAAAAATAGCTTAATCAGCGTAACATGCCCGTTTGTGTAAAAAAACATAAACATAAAAATTATATTCAGGTATGTTGATGAAAGCGACATGGAAACATTACTGCCGGGATCGTATATTTTTGACATCGCAAGTCCAATCTGCATATCCATAACTTCGCCGCCAAGTATTATTACATAAGCAAAAAAGCTGACGACCGTGCCGATTGCAAAGCCTATCAAGAACTCTTTGCCTCCAACAATTATATATTCTACCGCTGTATCTATGGTTTTTATATAGCTCACATCGTGATGAACGTAAACGAGCATCGCAAGTAGCATCGAAAATCCTATTTTTACTGTACTTGGAATGTTATTCCTCCCCAATATGGGATTAAACATTATGCACCCGAACATTCGAAGCAATATTAAACCGAAAGCTATTAGATTTTCAATCTCAAGTCCCGCTATATCCACCATATTGCTATAATTCTAACATTATCTTGAATATTTCTCGTGTAAGATCGGAAAGCATACTTAGCATCCAACCGCCTGACATTATAAGTATTATACCTATAACAAAAAGTTTTGGCACAAATGTTAATGTTTGTTCCTGAATAGAGGTCGCCGCCTGAAATATAGCTATCAAAATTCCGATTCCCATACTAAGCAAAAGTACAGGCGCAGAAACTTTCGCCGCAACAATGGTCGCGGTCTGTAATATATCAAATATAGGAGTATAATCCATACGCACCTCCTCTAATTGAAGCTCTTAACAAGCGTCGAAAACAAAAGTTCCCAGCCATTTACGACCACAAACAGCAGCAGCTTAAACGGCATTGAAATCATCGACGGCGGCAGCATTACCATACCCATCGACATCAGCACACTGGAAACTATTATATCTATTACTAAAAACGGAATAAATAGCAAAAATCCCATCAAAAATGCTCTTGACAGTTCACTGGTTACAAATGCCGGTATTACAACATGCATTGGTATATCCATAAGATTCTTAGGTCGTTTCATTTCTGCAAAATTCAAAAACATATTGAGCGGTTCGACTTTTGTTTGCTTTAGCATAAACTTTTTGAGAGGAACTTCTGCATTTTTTATAGCTTGTTCTTGAGTTATCGTATCAGCCTTGTAAGGTTCATACGCATTCTTGTTTATATCCGTAATTACAGGATTCATTATAAAGAGTGTCAAAAATAGGGCTATGCCGATAATCACCGTGTTAGGCGGTGTTTGCTGCAAGCCCATGGCATTTCGCAAAAGTGAAATAACTATGACAATCCTGGTGAAAGATGTCATCATGATTAGAATAGATGGCAAAAGTGCGATAAGCGTGAGTAATGTCAAAATCTCAAGTGTTTGAACTCCCGAACCATTTATTTCTACTATTGCATCATTTAGCATTTTATTTATTTTCCTTTTTAACCATATATTTACTTAATGCCGTCTGAAAATTACTTGAAAACGGCGTCTTAACTCCCTCGTCAGAAACTGCCATTTCAAGTAAATCTTCGCCCTCAAGTTCTTTCAAAATTTGTATGTTCTCATTCGTTACCCCTGCTACATAGTAGGTAGTACCAATCTGAACTATGGCAACCATCTTGTCTTGTCCAAGCATAAGACGATCAACTATCCTCATGTATCTTGCCCCGCTCAGCTTGCCTACACCCATAGCCAAATACTTGCTGAAAATATAGCTAAGATAAATTACCGCAAAAACCGCTATGAGTGCTATAAGCATGGGTATCAGCGCACGCACTGTCTTTCTCCTACTGAGGTAAAATCGAAGAAACTGTTTTCAATATTCTATCAGGTTTGAACGGTTTTACGATAAAGTCTTTTGCGCCCAGCTTGATTGCTTCGATTACCATAGCTTCCTGTCCCATAGCCGAACACATAACTATCTTTGCGTCAGGATGTTTTCCGACGATTGTCTTTAGCGCTTCAAGTCCGTCCATATTAGGCATAGTGATGTCCATAATTACTAAATCCGGTGATATTTCCTCGAACTTTTCAACTGCCTGCGCACCGTCTGCCGCTTCGTGAAGATCCTCATATCCGTTCTTGGATAATGTGTCTTTAATCATCATACGCATGAATGCCGCATCATCTACTAATAAAATCTTTGCCATTTCTCATTCTCCTTATTTTTACATTATAATATTTAATATTAAATTAGTTTTATAAACTATTTATTATCTCTGTTTTTTGTACAACTTCTGTAATTCTTACCCCGAAGTTGTCATCTACTACCACTACATCGCCTTTTGCTATGCACTGACCGTTTACATACACATCCACTTGATCTCCTGCCAGCTTATCAAGTACGATAAGTGAACCTTGTCCAAACTCCAAAATTTCCTTTACCAATTTCTTGGTTCTTCCTATTTCAACGGAAACTTGAAGCGGTACTTTCATTATCAAGTTTAAGTTTGTACCCGCCTCTGCCGCAGTAATCTCATAATTTTGAGCTAGCGGCTGAACATTTATCAGTCTTGGCGGTGCTTCATACATAGGCATTGCTTGTTGCATTGGTATTCCTCCTTGCATTGGCTGCATCTGTGGTGCCGCAGGTTGTGGCGGTACCGGCGTAGGAGCAGGAGTAGGAGCAGGTGCTGCTACAGGCTCCGGTGATGCTTGCGGTTGTGGCGATTCTGCAGGTACAGGTTCTGCCGGTGCATCCTCTTTTCCGATAAATCCAAATGATGCAATCAATTCCTTACATAAACCTACTGACAGCATCGTTAGGAATGTGCTTGAAAAAGTATTTTCTATATCTATATGAAATGATACTTCTACCAATTCCTCCGAGCTGTTGAAATATTTTTGCTTAAATTCGCCTACATTTTCCACTTCAAAAGCTATCGGTGTTGAAATGTTGACCATCCTGCCTATTACATCTGCAAGTGCCGTTGCTGATGCCCCCATCATTTGATTCATAAGTTCGCAAACTGCACTAAGTGAAAGTTCGTCAAGCTCGAACGTTTCGGGATCGATTTCAGTATACATAAGTATTTCCAAAATCTTTCGTACGTCATCACGCTTAAGTAACATCAAGTTGTTACCGTCAAGTCCCGTAACATAAGTTATTTCAACTCCCACCGCAGGATTGACTTCCGACATGTCAAATTCTTCAAAAGTCCTAACCTTTACATGAGGTGTGGTAATAGTTACTTTCCTTCCGAGCATATCCGACATCGCTGTTGCCGACGAGCCGAGACTTATATTTAATATTTCACCTATACCATCTATTTCCATTGATGTGAATACATTGTTATCACTCATTTTTATATATTTCTCCTAACGACTAAGTGTTGTTCCCGTAATTTTTATAGCGACATTACCTTTTTTCTCTCCAAGCCTGCCCTTATACCAAGGCTTATCCTCTATATAAACAGCAACCTCCGATTCTTTCGGTTTTTTCAAGTTTATAACATCTCCCGGCTTCAAAGCATACACATCTTCCAGCAATATGTTTGCCTCTCCCAAAAAAGCTCGAACCTGAAGTGTAGAGTCCTTAATGTTGCTGAGTATTTCTTCTTTTGATACTTCGCCGTTTTCGCCACGCTTCTTAATCATAGCGTTTGCCTGTTCGGAAAGTTTAAACAAAGATTCAAGTATCGTACCCGGAACACATATATTAAATGTTCCCGAGCTTTCGTTCATCTCTATATTCAGAACGACAATGACTACTATTTCGTCAGCTTGAATACTCTGTATCAATCTCGGATTCGTTTCCACCTTGTCAAATTTAAAGTTTACATCGAAATAGTTTTGCCATGTTTCTTCCATTATCGGTAACAAATGTACCATTATATTCTCGAAAAGCGAAATTTCAATATCCGTAAAGCCTCCGGATGTATCGTCCGATGCTTGCCCCGTTCCGCCTATCATCCTATCTATAAGAGTATAAATTACGGAATTGCTCATCTGCATCATGATAGTTTCGCTTTCGTTCTTGCCGTCGTTTACCGAGCCGTCCACCATAGCTACTATATCGTTTTCCGACAACGCGTTGTTAAACTCGAAATACTTTTGTTCTTCTATGTCGAGCATTTCTACTTGACACGAAATTCGCATCATACTTGTCAAATACGAAGAAACAACTCTGGCAAAGTTTTCGTATACGCTGAACAGTAATTTTAATCTGTCTCTGGTAAACTTCTTCGGTGTTTTAAAGTCGTATTTCTTGATTTTTCTGTTTTCTTCATCTGCTATCTTTTCTTCTTCTTCAGCTGCCTGTGGTGAATTTATCGAATTTAGCAGAGCATCTATTTGACTTTGCGATAATACGTCAGCCATCTTTACTCCTTTAACCTAAACCGCTTCTTCTACTTCTTTCGGTTTCTTTGGACTTTCATTACTTGCTCCTGAAGAGTTATCAATATTTTGATAAATTTCTTCTATATTGTACTTAACCGCCTCGTTCTTAGCTATGTAAATTTCTACACGACGGTTTTGTATTCTCCCGTCCGGATCGTCAAACGCACCGATAGGATAATGCTGTCCGAAACCCTCCGATACCAGCACTCTTCCTGAAACCAAATGCTTGTTTTCAATATACACAAGCACTGCCGTAGCTCTGTTTGATGACAAGAATCTGTCGCCCTCAATTTCGTTCGGTTTGTTCGGATCTTCTTGATTTGTATGCCCCATAACACGAATTTCGCCTATCTGATTTGCTGCCGGTCTAATGCCGTCGCAAAGTGCATCCAGCACTTCCTTGCCCTCATCTCTTAGTATATAACTGTTTCCGTTAAAAAATATATTATTTCTAAATATTATGAAAGCAAAATCCTTACCTTTTTTTACTTCAATACTTTCTTCAAGATTGTTTTCTTCAACAAACTCCTTTAGCGACCAATATATCTGATCAAAACTTTCTTCGTCTGTCATAAGTCCGCCCGCTTTTTGTCCAACTGCCTGATCGCCCTCCGTATCGGTCGGCTCCTGCTGAACGAGCTGGCTGATGTTTTCTGCTGAAGCAGGATTGAAACTCTTTACAATCATTATCCATTTTTCAGCATTTACAGTAGATATAGAAAAAAGCAATACGAAAAAGCACAGCAACAAAGTTACCATGTCGCCATAGGTGTCCATCCAGTTGTTCTTGGGTGCTTCATGCTTTTTTGCCATTTTTCTCTCCTTTCACGATGTTTATACAGATTCAGCAAGTTCCGCCTTGTCTTTTTCGGACAAATAAGAAATCAATTTTTCTCTTATAAACTTAGGGTTTTCGCCTGACTGTATTGAAAGTATTCCTTCTATTATAAGCTGCTTACAAAACATTTCTTCTGCGTGTCTAACCTTAAGTTTGTTTCCGATAGGCGAGAATATCAGATTGGCAAAAAGCGATCCGTAGAAAGTCGTAATAAGTGCTATCGCCATCGCAGGTCCTATGGCGCCGGCTCCGCCGCCTTCCACGTCCAAGCTCTTGAGCATGTTTACAAGTCCTACGAGCGTACCTATCATACCGAACGCCGGACATGTACCTGCCGTCATTTCGAAAAATCCGAACCCCTTTGCATGCCTCTCGTCCAAATATTCAAGCTCTTTTTCCATAAGTTCTTTTACCTTGTCGGAATCTATCGCGTCTACTATCAAAAGTACGCTATCTCGCAAAAATGCATCTTCGATTTCTTGTGCTCTTGATTCAAGCGAAAGCAACCCGTTTTTTCTGGCAGATTGAGCAAAATCTACAATTTGCTCTATGTATTGCTTAGGATCGTACTTTTTTCCTCCAAAAGCTATTTTAAAAAGTTTTGGTAAATCCTTTAGAACCTCCGACGGTGTCGATGCCGCCATTGCTGCAAGTGTTCCTCCGATAGTAAGTGCAAAGCTGGCAGGATCGATAAAGTTTCCTATACTTCCAAATCCTATACCAAAAATAGTTAATCCAAATCCCGCTAATATACCTAACAGGGTACCTAAATCCATTGTTTTTCTCCTATTTTCACGCTATTCGTGTTCTTTTCGTAATTATTCTTCCATGCGTTCTTTATCCAAAATTGCTTTTTGTTCAGACAAATATGCACCTTTATCAATTATCTTTGCGTTAAACTCGACTATTTTGTCAATAATTTCATCGAAGCTCTCCTGCACTATATAGTATTCCTTGTTTTGCAAGACGACTTTGGTTTCCGGTATCGATTCGATAATATTTATAAGATCGTTGTTTATAAGAAATTCGACACCGTTTATTCGGGTAAGTTTAATCATATTATCCCTCATTTGGGAGAGAGCCGAGCTCCCTCCCTTCAACAAACTTTATCTCTTCATGTTGACCATTTCTTCCAGCATTTGGTCTGTTACAGTTATGATACGAGTATTCGCTTGGAATCCTCTTTGTGTAGTAATCATATCCGTAAATTCTCTTGACAAGTCCACATTCGACATTTCAAGCACGCCTGATTGTACAGTTCCTGTCGAGTTTTGTCCTGCCGGATTTGCAGTAATTATACCCGTATTCGCTTTTGCTTTGTAATACGACCTTTCCTGTCTTTCCAACGCTTCAGGGTTAGGTACATTAGCTATTCCTATCTGACCGATAGTGATGACCTTTCCCTCACTTGTTCCCATAATCGTTCCGTCCTTACCAATAGTAATGTTGGCAAGCGGCATAGGTTCATAGTTGGTAGCTGTAGCTCCGCCTGTACCTGTTCCCTGGTTTGCCTGATTGTTATTTGGCAATCTAAGCGGTGCAAGTTTATTTCTTTTGATTTCGTATTTTGCATTGGTTGCTGTTCCGCCAGCATTAGGATCTACTGTATATTCTGCAGGGAAACCGTACACCAGTCTACCCTCCGAGTCAACCAGATTTCCGTCGCCGTCGAAATTGAAGTTTCCAACTCTTGTAAGGGACAATGCTTTCACCTTGTCCTGATTTATTTCACCGGGCTGTAATGTGGCCGTTCCGCCGGCTCCTCCGCCACCGCCTCCGGCTGCCGGATCTTCTTTGACTCCTACCTCAATAGAATCGTAAATTCCGGGACCTGCAGTTTCCGAAGTTTTAGGTCCTACCATAAAGAACCCGTTACCTACAATCATCGTATCCATAGGCTTATCGGTTGCCGCTACTCCGCCGCCTGTCATTATCGAATCAACCGATGCTACTATCGAACCGTAACCCAGCTGCATAGGGTTTGTTCCGCCATAGACTTCTCCGGCATCTCCTGCTCCTGATGATGTAGCATAAAATACATCTCTAAAAGTGGCTCTCGCCGTTTTATATCCATATGTGTTTACATTTGCAATGTTGTTACCAATTACGTCCATTTTGGCTTGGTGTGCGCGCAATCCTGCAACTGCCGCGAACATTGATTTTACCATTTATTTACCTCCTAAACCATTAGATTAGATCAGTCCACCTAATCTTTAGCCTCCATAAATGGTCCGGCTATTTTATGGTTTTTAATATATTTTTTAAAGAATTACCGCTGCATCTATATTTGTGAAAACATTGTCTCTCATTTCATTTCCCGACATCGTCGTTACCACTGTCTTATTCGGAACATTTACTATAAATGCATTCAGCATGTCGAATACCACTATATCCTTTGCACCTTTCTTCGATGCTTTGTCAACCGCGTTATTCAAATCTGTCATTAGCTTCGGGGTTAATTCTATGCCTCTTTGAGCAACTCGCTCTTTCGCATGCTTAGAAAATTGAAGTCCGCCATTTTTGTCTATCCCGCTATTTTTGTCCAGCTGCTCTTTCAGTAATGTTTCAAAATCCGCGCCTATTTTGGTCATCGGTTTTTCTACATTTCCCTTTTCCGGCGCCGTGCTGGCTGAAGCGGCTGTCCTGTTGAGCGTTTGCGAACCTACATTTCTGTTGATATAATTAAGCCCCATTTTTTCCATCTGCATATCGGATTTCTTCACCTCCTGTGATTTGTTCCGCTTCTCTAAGGCTTTTCTGTTTCTTCGGGTTTCGCTGTTCCCTCAGGTTTGGTTGCATCTTCCATTTTTTCTGTTTTCTCAGCCTGCGGTACATCTCCGACTATCATTATTTGATTCAAAGCAAATTTTTTGTCGCCTATATATACATGCGGCTGACCTTCATACAGAGTTACGCCCGTAACCTTTCCTCTGGTTTTTTCAACCGTCTGCTTCGTTTCATCAGATGTCTGGACCGTCTTGACCTCCGCAACCGTTACATCTTTTCCTATCAAAGATGCCGCATATGATGTGTTGCTCATAGCAAACATGTTTTCTTGCATGGCTACCATGTTTTGAACTGCCTGTATCTGTGAAAACTGCGCCATTTGTCTGGTCATCTCGCTCGAATCTGTCTGATTGTACATATCCTGGCTCTTTAGCTGGGCAACAAGCAACTTCATCCAATCGGTCGTTTGCATATCAAGCTCCCGCTTCATGGTTTTGCTTGTAGCATTTTTGTCAGTTACCTTTAACAGTTTCAGCATATACTGATCCATCGTCAAGTTTGTTAAATCTGCCATATTTACCTCCTTTCTACTATATCGACTGTTCCGCAATTCCAAGTCTTAATTTTTCCAAGAAACTGTCGGAGCTATCTTCTTTTCTGTCTTTTTGCTGTTCTTGCTGATTTTTTTCACCTTGCCCCAAGAAACTGTCTTTGTCGAAATTTTCGCTTGCATTTTCGCCCGCTTTTACTTCAACGCTTGCTTGATTTTGAGTGTTAGTTTCCAAGATGCCTCTAATCACATCCAGTTGCTGTGAAAGCAATTTGTGCGCCTTGTCCGTATGTGTAGTCATCACGAGTTCGGCAACGCCTTTTTCAAACACCATCTTAATAGCAACTTTTCCCAAATTTTCAGGGAACAGCTCTATATCGAATACATGCTTGCCCTGATCTGCATTGTATGTTATTTTATCCACTAATTGCTGTGGCATATCAGGTGCTTCGGCTCTAATCGGTGCATCTGCAACTTTGATGTTTACCTTGTTAAAATCAAGTTTTGCTTCAGGTACAACTTTTGCAAATTCAAACTGCTCGCCTATTTCTTCTTTTGGCGAATCCTTTACTTCAGGCTTTATGTCTTTGACATTTTTCGATGAAATTTTGAACTCGGCTTTCGTTACTTCGCTTTTTTCAATTTCAGGCTTGACCTCGATAACTTTTGTTTCTTGTACTTCGCTTTTCATTTCCTGAGGCAGCGCCGAATTTAGTTCTTCAATCTTTATTCCGCCGTTCGCTTTTTCAACATTTGCATTTTTCGGCGCATCGGTTAAATTTTCATTAACATTAACTGCTTCCTGTACTGCTTCCGGTAAAACAATCTTCGGTATATCGTCTTTGCTTTCAACCGTAGCAATATTCATCGCGATTTGCTGAAGCTGCATACTTGCAACCGTTTCAATCTTTTCAATAGGCTGCTCATTTTTGTCGGCTTTGTCCAAGACCTTGCCGTTTGAAGCATCTTCCGATTTTGTTTGCGGTCTGTCCGATGCCTTGACATCTTTCTCCTGCTTTATGGCATTCTCCTTACTTCTCGGCGTGTTCGTCGCCGATGTTTGTTTTGAAACTTCGCTATTGAAATCACGAGCTGCAACATTGACCTTTTTAGCCATTTTAGTAATGCTTTCTCTAACATTAGTTTGGAGCTTTGCACTTACTTCGCTTGTCATCCGTATTCCTCCTTTCTTCAATTTTATTTATGCCCACCTTAGATGTTAATATATCAAAGCACGGAATTTTTTCCCTGCCCGGATAACTTGTTTGATACAAATTCTTCTATGAAAAGCTCTTCTTTTTTTTGTTCAGCCTTAATGTATTCGAAAATGCGCTTTTCCTTTATTTTTTCGATTGACATGGAATCAGTCTTAGCTGCAACCATTTCAATTCTGTGCATTTCTTCGATTTTTTGCAAACTTACCAGTTTGCCTTCTTCCTCTTCCAGTCTATTCGAAAGGTTTTTAAGATAATTTCCATAGCTTTGAAGCTCGAGCGCAGAAATGCCCTCTTGATTTTTGAGTTTCAGTTCCAAATGAGCCTCCTCAATCTTTGCTTCAATCTCTTTAATAAGAGCCTCTTGATTTGCTACATTCGCCGCTGCAATCGCATATTCGTTTTTCTTATCATCAAGCACGATTTCTCTATACCTTTCAACGGCCTGTAATGAAAATTTGAACTTTGCCATAATAATATATTTTACACCTTTTTTCACTATATTTCAAGCTCATTCCAAAATTCTAGTCATTTCTTCCAAAATTTTTTCATAATCAAAATACTCGTTTTTCTTTTGCTTTAAAAATGCATTTATAGCATCTATTTTGGCAACGGCGGTATCCAGTCTTTCGTTGTTACCCGGCTTATATGCACCTATCGCTATTAAATCTGCGTTTTCTTCGTATACCGCAAGGTAATCTCTGATTTTACTCGCCATAGCCTTGTGATTTTCATCAACTATGACATCCATAAGCCTTGAAATGCTGCCTCCGATTTCGATGGCAGGAAAATGGTTTTTTGCCGCCAATTTTCTCGAAAGTATTATATGCCCGTCGAGTATACCTCTAACCGTATCGGCAATCGGTTCATTCGTATCGTCGCCTTCTACAAGCACCGTGTATATGCCTGTAATTGAGCCTTTTTTGAAGTTCCCGCTTCGTTCTAGAAGTTTTGGCATTTCCGCATAAATCGACGGCGTGTATCCCCTTGCAACAGGAGGCTCTCCAACCGCAAGTCCTATCTCTCTTTGAGCCATTGCAAAACGAGTAAGCGAGTCCATCATCAACAGAACATCCTTGCCCTGATCTTTAAAATATTCTGCAATAGTGGTTGCTACAAGAGGGCATTTGTTTCTTTGCACTGCCGGTTGATCCGATGTCGCCACCACAACCACCGATCGTGCCATTCCCTCTTCACCGAGATCTCTTTCGATGAACTCTTTAACCTCTCTGCCACGCTCGCCGACCAGTGCAATTACATTTATATCCGCCGACGATTGTTTTGCGAGCATACCTAAAAGCGTAGATTTTCCCACACCGCTACCTGCAAAAATCCCTATCCTCTGCCCTTTCCCGACAGTTAAAAACCCGTCGATCGCCTTGACTCCGAAATGAATTCTTTCTGTAATCGGAGGCCTTGCAAGCGGATTTGTATATGTAGACTCAACAGTATAAAGCTCAGATTCACCAAAATCGCCAAGTCCGTCTATGGGCTTTCCCATAGCATTAATAGTTCTGCCGCACAGAAACGGACCTACCGGTATTCTAAGCGGTTTTTTAGTACTTCGCACAAAATCGCCTGCGCCCATCCCCTCTATAAAGTCGTAAGGCATCAATATTGCCGTTTCACCCTTAAATCCTACAACTTCGGAAGTAAGCCTCCTTTTTCCGTCCTTCGACATAATTAAATTGACATCGCCGATATTGGCTTTCAGCCCCGAAGCCTCAATACTCATTCCTATGATATTTTCAATTTTCCCGATTACCTCATAGGTTTCACTGAGCTTTACAAGCTCCGATAGCTGCGCTAATCTCATATCGACTCCTTATTTGTTTTCTTCAACCAGTTTTCGTATATTTTCCATTTGAACGTCCGCACTGGCATCTATTCGCTGATCCGGTGTTTCTATAATGCAAGTTCCCGTGGGTTCCTCGTCCATTATAACAACTTTGACATTTTTGGAAATCTGACTGAGGGCATCTATCAATTCTTTTTCCAAATTGACAGCTATCGCCTTGTCGTCATTAGATATATAAACTTTAGCCCATTCCTTATTCCGGCAACTTTCCGCCGCATTCACTATCATCGATGCGACTACATCTTTGCTGCTCCTAAGGCTGACCGTTACAACTTTCTCCGCAACATCAAGCGCCAAAGTTGTCAAATCGTCCAAATACCTGTCGAGGATTGCATCTTGTGTTTTTCTGAAACTTTCCAAATCCGCAAGTAGGCTCTCTCTAAACTCCGCAGCTTCTTCTCTCATTGCCAGATTGACAGCGTCTTTTGCGTGCATAAGTCCTGCACCTTCGCCTTTTTCAAAACCTTTTTTGTAACCTTCCTCCTCTGCGATTTTTACAGCATCGGCAACTTGGCTTGCAATCTGCCTGTTCACCTGTTCCTTGACGGATGCTCGCATATCTTCCGCCTCTGCAGTTGCATTTTTTATGATGCGTTCAGCTTCTTCCTCAGCTTCCAGCAAACGTTTTTTTAGGGCATTTACGGACTGTTTTTCCAGTTGTAATATATTTACAGCTTTCCCTGCAGCCTCCCCGTTGGCGCTTGCTCCCGCCACGCTTTCTTCGGTATTTTTCGCAAGTTCGAGTAACGCCTTCACATCCAGTTTGTCGTCTTTTGCAGGCGATTCTCCGTCATCGGCACTTATTTCGTTACCGAGCAACATATCCAAATTCGTAGAAAACGGATCAACATCCTCTTCTTCCAATTCCGCAAACGCAAAAGCATCCGGTACTACAAACTGCTTCTTTTCTCTTTTCGGTTCGCCGTCATCTGCACCCGTGTCAAAACTTTTAATATCGTATCCTGACGGTACAAGCGCATCCCTGCGCTTCTTCATCCACTTTTCGTCTGCCGTTCCCTCAACCAAAACATCCGAATGTTCTATGAATTCTTCGTTTAAGTCATCATCCTCAAACTCAATTCCGCCGAATTCTTCGACAATTCCAAGCTCAGCTTTCTCTTCCGCAACCAAGCCTTCAACATCTCGATTTTTTCGAATGCTTTCGAGTATAGCAAGTTTTCCCTCATCTATGTCGGATAAATCGTTTACATCTGTTTCGAGCGCAGACTTTCTCGAAAGCTCCGGTGCATAGCCGTACAAGGACTTCGCGCCGCCCTTTTTCTTCTGCTTTCGCTCTTCTTCTTTTATTTTTTCCTCGACTACCTCTCCCGCTCGCTTTTCCTGCATATTAGTGATATCCACGGCTTCTTGGAGATTTCGTTTTGCCCTGTCTAGAGTTGTTTCTAATTGGAAGTTTTCAAAAGTATTATGCAATTATCTCATCCTTTCCCCCTTTATTGATCATGAGTCTACCTTCTTCTTCCAGTCTTCTGATTATAGCGACAATCTTTTGTTGTGCTTCTTCTACATCCTTTAGACGGACATTGTATGTGAATTCCAATTCGCTCTTTACAGTTTCCGCCATACGGCTTGACATATTTGCAAATATCATATTCGATACTTCCTGCGTAGCGCCCTTGAGTGCGTAAACAATATCCTGAGTTTCCACTTCGCGCAAGAATTCCTGTATTCCTCTGTCGTCGAGCAGTGTAATATCTTCGAATACGAACATCTTGTTTCGGATTTCATCAGCCAGCTTGATATCTTTCTTGCTGAGTTCATCGAATATGTATTTTTCGCTGCTTCTTTCAATATTGTTCATTACCTCTGCTATGTAATCTACACCGCCAACCTGAGCAAAATCCAAAGAAAGTACGGAAGAGAATTTCTTTTCCAATATGTTTTCTACTATCTTAATCGTTTCAGGAGATGCGCTGTCCATTCTTGCGATGCATTCAACTACGCGCACCTGTTTGTCTTTAGGAAGCTCTGTAATGATTTCCGATGCTTGTTCTGGTTTCGCATATGAAAGTATGAGCGCAATCGTCTGGGGGCGTTCGTGCTGTATAATTGCAAATAGGTTTTTGCTATCGGTTTTTCTGATAAATTCAAATGCTCTGGTCTTCAGATTGCGTGTAACACGCTCAAGCAGCGTAGCCGCCTGCTGAGATCCGAATGCTTTTTCCAAAACCGTTTTGGCGTAATCAACACCACCCTCGGTGATTACCTTTTGAGTCAGGCAAAGTTTGTAAAAATCGTCCATTGCCTCCTCAGTTTGCTCAGGTGTGATATGGTCGAGTTTTGCTATTTCAAGAGTAAGCGTTTCCAAATCGTCCTCGCCCATATATTTGTATATTTTAGATGCACGCTCCGCTCCGAGCGAAATTACAACCGCTGCAGCTTTTTGCTGCGGTGTAAGAAGTGGTCCGCCCTCTTTACTCATTGATACCTTCCTCTCCTCGCAACCATGTCTTTAGAAGCAGAGCCGAAATTTCAGGATTCATATCCGTAAAGTCTTGTATCTGGCTCTTAAGTTCATCTTCTCTTGACTTTTCAAGTTCATCCAAGCTGATAAGAGTATCGCTGTCCGTAAGTCTTCTTGCTTCTTCTGCAGCAAGCTCTTCCGCTCTCTTTCTTGCCTTCGCCTTGTTGATTGTAACTATTATTATTACTACCAATGCTATTATAAGTGCTAAAATTGCAGGTATTATATACTTCAGCATAGGATTTGATTCGAACAGTGCCGCAAATCCGACTGCCGGCTGTTTGCTCTCCGTGAAGAACGGTGCGTTGAAGATGGCAATTTTAGTATCCGCTTGCGACACATCAATACCCGCTGCAAGTGCAACCGTTTGTCTAAGCTCTCCCGCCTTTTTCGGTGTCAAATCCGCACTATCTACCGCTACCGAAATTGTGGTATCGGTAATTTCTCCGGTGTCGCTCTCAATTTGCTCCTTTACCTGACTGACTAGGTATTCCAAAGCTCTATCGTCTTTGAAATACACATCGTTACCGTCAGTTGTAACTCCCGGATAAACCGGAATGTCCGCATTTGTTTCAGTACCCGGTACCCCCGCTGTAATTTTGCCGTTCCCTTGTACTTCGTAAGCCGAATTCGCGCTGTGCAGCACACCTCTGTTGTTTTCGGACGGTATGTACTCGATTATTTCCTTAATCTTTTTGTCCATATCAACGGCACAGTTTACGCTGACTCTAACATTGTCCTGACCGAAAAGCGGTTGCAATACATTCAGCACCTTTGCTTTGACATCGCTTTCCAGTTGCTTCTTCACTTTAATTTTGAGTACATTGGAGCCTTCAAGAGGATTTTCATATTGCTCAGTTACTTCTTCTCCTTCGCCGTTGAGCACCGATACATTCTCAATTTTTAGTCCCGGTACACCTCTTGCAACGAGCCTTTGAATACCTTTTACCTGCTCGCGTGTAGGCGAGCCTCCGTCTTGCATCGTTACCGTTACGGAAGCACTACTCTCTTTGACATCTTCTTGAAGCACATATTTTTGTTCCTGCGCCATAGCGATTGTGACGGTCGCATTCTTCACACCCTCAAATTGCTTGATTGTTTCTGCCATTCTGCTTTCAAGCTCAAATTGTGCATACTTGTACTTTTCAAAATCCGTAGCAAGCAGGTTTACATTGTCCTTGAACAAGTCGTATGTAAATCCTGTTTTCGGATATCCCGCAGATGCAAGCGATGCCTTTACTTTATTGACATTTTCTTTTGGAACGGATATTACACTGCCGTCCACTTTGTATTTGATCTTTTGATCTTCCAAAAGTTTTACAATTTGAACAACTTCCTGCTCATCAAGTCCCGTATAAAGAACGCCCCAGCTCGCAGAATTCAAAAGCATAGCAATAGCAAACGCAATAACTAAAACACCTATAGCTATTGCCAAAATCAAAATCTTCGTTTGTTTGCTGAGCTTTTCGTTTAACTCTGCAGTCTTGGTTTTTAAATTGTATATTATTTCATCTAACTTCTCACGCAATTAGTGCCACCTATACCTCATCAAATTTTCTCAACCACAAATTATATTCCCAGCCTCATAATCTCGTTGTACGACTCGAGTGCTTTGTTTCTGAGTTCTACCAAAAGTTCCAAAGAAAGCTGCGCTCTCGTAATATCTATGCTGTATTGATGCAAATTGTCGCTTCGTCCGGTCGCTAATTTTTCGGCATCTATATTCACTTGATTGTTGGTTTCCTTGACATCTTCTATCGCATCCAAAAACATCGACTTAAACGGCAGTTTGTCGCCAACAATCGATTTTTCATCCGTTTTTTCCGCTTTTTTCAGCTCCGACAGGCTTTCAATAGCCTTCATACTTTGAATCGGTTCTATAAACATTTTTTCCCCCTATATTCCGGCTACTTGCCGATGTCGAGTGCTTTCGACGCCATAGTTTTAACAGCGTTGAGTACAGTTACATTTGCGTGATAAGACCTTGTTGCCGACATGCTGTCTATCGTTTCTTCCAGCATATTAACATTTGGCAGTCTTACATATCCTTGCGCATCCGCATCGGGATGTTCCGGATCGTATTTAGTTTTGAGTGCGCTTTGATCTTCGACTATCTTTGCAACTCGCACTCCCGGCGCTGTTCTGCGTCTTCTCAGCCTTCCTGCAAATTTGCCCTGAGCTATTGCTCTATCGAGTGCATCGCCAAAAGCCAGGTCGCCCGCTTTGTCCTCAAACACTACAATTTTCCTTCTATACGGTCCGCCGGATGCAGTCCTTGTTGTATCCACATTTGAAACATTTTCAGATATGATATCCAACCTTTGTCTTTGTGCAGTCAAAGCAGATCCGGCAATATTAAGTGAATTTAAAAACGCCATTTTATCACTCTCCTAAATTATTTACAATTTTGTGTAAATTAAGTATTTTCTCATAAAACATAAAATATATTTCCTTAGATTATATAGCTTTTTTTGAGAATTTGCAATACTTTTTAAAAAAAATGTGATATTGTATGCAAACAATATCACATTTAATCAGCGTTTTTATGTTGTTTTTTTCTAAGCCTGAGCCTCTTGTTCAGCTTCGCTTTCAGCAGTCTTTTGTACTTCGGCAGGTGTGCTTTCCGCTTTCGGCGCTTCCACTTTTGGAGCATCCTCTTTCGGTACGGCAGGTTTTGGCGGTGCAGGCGGCTTGTTTCTAAGTCTAAAGTTGATTATTGCCTTAGTAGGACAAACCTTCTCACACGCTCCGCAGTTTTTACATTTTTCCAAGTCTATAACCGCAAGGTTGTTGTCAACTGTTATCGCATCGAATTTGCAAACCTGCTTACATTTTCCGCAGCCTATGCAGGCAACCTTACACGCTTTTCTCGCTTTAGCACCTTGCGCTTTTGATTGACAAGCAACATAAACCACTTTCTTCTTTTCGCCCATCATTATGATGTTCTTTGGACATGCTTTTGCGCAAAGTCCGCAACCTACACAAGCATCTCTGTCAACAACAGCTACACCGTCTATCACTCTGATTGCATCGTATGCACATGCGCGCACACAATCTCCAAGTCCCGTACAGCCGTAATGGCAAGTTCCTCCACCGCCATAAAAATTTTGAGCTGCTTCACAAGTTTCAACACCTTGATACTCCATTATTTTGGACGTATTCGCATTGCTGCCTTGACATCTTACAAACGCAACTATCGGCGCTGCCGAGCCCGCTTCAACTCCAAGTATTTCGGCAAGCGCTTTCGCAACCTCCGCGCCTCCGACAGGACATAGATTAGGGCTTATGCTCCTGTCGCTCGCCATCGCCTCTGCATAATCGGCACAACCCGCATAACCGCAAGCACCGCAGTTTGCGCCCGGAAGCGCTTCAGTAAGTTCAGCAGCAGTTTCATCAACGGGGACAAATAGTACCTTTGCCGCTATTGTCAGCATTACGCCTGCAGCAAGCCCCATTACAACAAGTAATATTACAGGTATCATATTTATCTCCTTTCTAACCGAATATGCCTTGAACTACACCGCTGAATCCCATGAACGCAACGGAAAGCAGTGAAGCGGCAACCAAAACTATCGGAACTCCTTTGAAAACCTCAGGAACATCGCATGTTTCGATTTTCTGTCTAATGCCTGCAAACAGCACCATAGCGAGCAAGAAACCGAGCCCTGCTCCAAGCGAGTTGAATATGGACTGTACATAAGTGTAATCGTTATCTATATTCATAATTGTTACACCCAAAACAGCACAGTTTGTAGTGATTAACGGCAAAAATACTCCAAGCGACTTGTAAAGCGGCGGCATATATTTTTTCAGTATCATCTCTACTAGCTGAACCAGCGATGCAATTACCAGTATGAATACAACTGTTTGCAAATATCCGATATTATTTTTGTTAAGTAAGTAAATCTGAACCGGCCAAGTTACAGCTGTTGCAAGCACCATTACAAATGTAACCGCTGCTCCCATACCTACAGCCGAATCCAATTTTTTCGATACTCCAAGGAAAGGGCAAATTCCTAGGAACTTAGCAAGTACGAAGTTATCTACAAGGATAACGCCCATCATTATCGCTATAAGTTCTTTCATTACTTATTCTCCCCCTCTCCGCCTTGAGCCTGACCGCATGATGCGCTCATAGGGCAACCCATGCAATTAAACTCTCTCTTCGGCTTCTTTTCTTTGGATATAACATTTACCGCTGCAACAAGCATCGCATATACAAAGAATCCGCCAGGTGCGAGCATGAATATGGACATAGGAGTAAATCCGTCGCCGAACAACTGAATATCAAACGCCGTACCGGCTCCCAAAAGCTCTCTGATTAAACCCATGCAAGCAAGTGCCAAAGTGAATCCAAGTCCCATTCCAAGTCCGTCAAGTGCCGAATCTATCACACTGTTTTTGCTGGCAAACATCTCAGCTCTTCCCAATATGATGCAGTTTACAACGATAAGCGGTATAAACAGTCCAAGTGATGCATTAAGAGCCGGTTGATATGCCTGAAGCAAAAATTGAACGATTGTTACAAAACTCGCTATTACAACGATATAACAAGGTATTCTAACCTTGGCAGGTATTATATTTTTGAGTAGCGATATAGCTATGTTGGCACACAAAAGTACAGCGGTAGTTGCCGCTCCCATGCCTATACCGTTAATCGCTCCCGTAGTAGTCGCAAGGGTAGGACAAGTTCCAAGCAGCAACACAAGTACCGGATTTTCCTTGATTATACCCTTTGTCAAAATCTTTAATTTGTTCATTATTTTACACCTCCAGTCGCTTCAAACTGAGCAAGTGCAGCCTGTACGGAATGGTATATTCCGTTTGACGAAACCGTAGCTCCGGAAATCGCATTTAAATTGGTATTTTTCTTGATAGAATCGGTACCTATGCTTCCCTTGTCCGGCACTACTTCGTTTATAGTTTTTCCTTTGTAAATGCTCAAATACTCAGGTGTCATAGCTTTTGTTCCAAGTCCCGGTGTATCCGCATGACTCGTTACCGTAACTCCCTCAATAGTACCGTCCGCATTTACTCCGACCATCACCTTGATAGTTCCGCCATAGCTTGGTGCGGAAGCCGTAATAGCAGCACCAACCTTATTTTTTGCAATGTAGTAATCAAAAACCGCAGGATTCAGTTTTCCTGTGTATTCCGTAAACGAATCGCCCTTCGGCATTACCACCATTCTCGCCTTGTCAGCGGCAATTTTCGCATTCTTTTCTATTGTAGGCTTCGTAATTGTGTACGTTTCAGAAAGTGCGAACGAGCTTACAAAGCATATTATAACCAGAACCAACGCCGGTTTTATATATTCTACAAATGTATTCTTATCCATTTTTCTTAGCACCTCCATACAGCCTATTCTCGCAGAAAGTGTTTATATGCGGTGTCAGTATATTCATAAGCAGAATCGAGAACGAAACGCCCTCCGGATAAGCTCCATATAGCCTGATAATCATCGTAATCAATCCGCAGCCAACACCGAAAATTACTTTTCCAAGTGGAAGAATCGGGGTAGTCGCATAGTCGGTCGCCATAAAGAACGCTCCGAGCATTACACCGCCGGCTAAAATATGGAATATCGGATCATTACCCGTAACCGCTGCGAATAATCCAACTGTCGCTATGAACGACACAGGTATTATCGGTGAAATTATTCCTCTCCAGATAAGGAATAAACCTCCAACAAGTAACGCTGCAGCACTGACTTCACCAAGCGAACCTCCTACGAATCCCCAGAATAAATCCATATTCGACGGAAGCATCCCCTCTCCCTCAGCTAAAACTCCAAGCGGCGTAGGCCCTGTAATAGCGTCTGCCGTTCTATACATTCTAGGAACAGGCCAAAGCGTCATAGCCGAAGTAAACGATACCAACAGTACGACTCTGGCAGTGATAGCTGGATTTGCAAAGTTCTGTCCAAGTCCCCCGAACATTCCCTTTACAACAACTATCGCTATGAAACACCCGATTATCGCTATTATATAAGACAGATTTGACGGCAAGTTGTAAGCCAAAAGTAAACCTGTAAGTGCCGCACTCAAATCGCCTACCGTTTGAGGTTTCTTTGCAACAAGATTAAACAAGTATTCAAATCCCACACACGCTACTACACATACAAGCGTAAGAGTAACCGCTCTGTAACCGAAATCGTAAGCAGCCACTACAAGAGCAGGAAGCAATGCTAAAATTACGGTTCCCATTATCCTTGTTGTGTTTTCGTTTGTTACAAAATGCGGTGCAGGAGATACTATCAGATTTTCATTAAATTTGTTATCCATTACTCTTAGCCTCCTTTAATATCGCTTTTCCTATCTTGTTATTGAATCCAAGCGGTCTTCTTGCAGGGCAAATATACGAGCAGCTTCCGCACTCCATACACTGCATCACCTTGAAGCGTTCAAGTAAATCCGCATCTCTTCTCTTAACAGCATCGGAAAGAATTGTAGGCATCAGCTTGAATGGACAGGCTGTATGACATCTGCCGCAGTTTATGCACGCAGTTTCAGGCTCCAATTCCGAATCGCCCTCTGCAAACGCCAAGATAGCGTTGTTGTTTTTGATTATCGGCATTCTGTCTGAGAACAGCGCCTTTCCCATCATAGGTCCGCCCATAAGAATCTTTTTCGGTGGCGCTTTGTATCCGCCGCAAAACTCGATTACATCCGCAATAGGCGTACCAATAGGACATACCAAATTCGTAGGTCTTGTAACAGCGCTTCCGTCAACGGTAATTCTCTTATTGATAAGTGGAATTCCGTCCTTGAAATACTGAGCAACAAAAGCTATTGATGTAATGTTTGACAGGATAATCCCAAGATCTGCAGGCAATACTCCCGCATCCATCGTCTTTCCCATTACCTCGTACACCATAACTCTCTCTGCGCCCTGAGGATATCTTGAACGCAAAGATACAACCTTAATATTATCTAAACCCTTTTGCGCAATCATCTTGTTCAATGCTTCGATTGCATCCGGCTTATTGTCCTCAACCCCTATATATCCTTCGTTAAGCTCAAGATACTTCATTACCAAGAGCATACCGTCGATGATATTTTCCGTTTCTTCCAGCATAAGTCTGTGGTCTGATGTGATAAAAGGTTCACACTCCGCTCCGTTTACGATAAGAGTATGCACATCCTTCATATTTTTCGGATTGTACTTGATATGTGTAGGGAACGATGCTCCCCCAAGTCCTACAAGTCCACTTGCTCTGATTGCCTTCACAAATTCATCGTGATTGCTTACTTTTGGAGGTTCTATTGTTTCCAAAAGTTCCTGTTTTTTGTCAGTTTCGATAACTACGATAGTATCATCAAGGCCTCCACCAATCCTCATCCCCTCAATGGATTTTACCGTACCCGAAACACTGCTGTGAATAGGTGCACTTACAAATGCATCCGTATCGCCAAGCAACTGACCGACTTTTACTTCATCGCCTTTTTGTACAAGAGGCTTACATGGTGCTCCGATATGCTGCGACATGGAAATATAAACCACATCAGGAACAGGCATATACTCGGTTGCGCAGTTTGCCGTATGCTTATTGTGCTCTACATGAATGCTCTGCAAATGCTTTTTCTGTCCACTCATTTGACTTCCCTTCCTTTCTTAAGTGTTTGATTTCTCAATAAAAAGCAGACATTGTTAAAAATTTGTCTACTTTTCACTACATATATTATCACAATCGACATCCCTTTTGCAATATAAACTTAGCCCCTATTGTAATTATTTTTAATTTGATATTGTATTTCTTTTTCAATTTGTAATATAATGTTCTCAAGTTAATCAAGACATTCAATCACATTTTACCGCTGATTTTAAATATATAATCTAAAATGTGATATAATGTACTCAAGTTAATCAAGACATTCAATCATATCCTACCGCTTTT
>JABZIP010000017.1 GCA_015258265.1 Clostridiales bacterium
CATTGACCAAACTGAAATTTTTAATATCTACACTCAAAACAAAATATCCTGCGGCTTTATCCTGCATGAACTTCTTGGCATGATAATAAAACCCCTCTGCGTTTAACAGTCCCGTAAGTTTGTCATAATTTATCATCTGCCACAGTTTTCTCTTCGATTTCAATTCCTCCTCAACATCTCGGATAATCAAAATCAATTTTACCGCTTTGCCTTCGATATTATTAAGCACTTTAGATGTTATCTCATAATGTTTAAATCCGTATTCATCCGCACAAAATCTCAGCGTTGCACTCACGAGCTCATTACTGCTGCGGTCGATGTTCAGCAGCTTTTTCGCTTTTTCTATATCGTCTTTGTGTATACCGCTATTTTCATCCAGCGCCTTTTCAGAATCAAACACTTCACAATACGCATTGTGCGCACCACGAAGCCAGTAACCCGCGCCGTCCTCCTTTGCAACCACATCGTACTCTGCGAGCATCGTTTTGCGAGTTCCACCCATATCCTGTTCAATACAATTTTGTAATAAATCTTCCGTAAAGGTTATTCTTTTTGTTTCCATCTCGCTAAACTGTCCTCTCCCACTGTCTTTCCAAATATAGCAAAACGCACCACATTAAATGCCATTTATAATGCTTTTTAACATCCCACTATTTTACTACTTTTCATCGTTCAAAGCAATATTTTTTTGTATATTTTGTTGTTTTTTTTAGTAAAACGGAACTTTACAAATAAATACGAAAATTGTGATAATTGTGAATATTGTTCACCGTTTGCAAGATATCTGTTTTTTCATAAATTACACTTTTTTCAAATTGAAAAAGCCAATCTATTTGATATTTTTGTTGCTTTCTATCTGCAATCTCAGATTCAGAGAAACGATGCTCGCTAATCATCAAAGGTACTTTGCCAAAAACATCCGAATTGATTTCATGCCCCGCAAAGACTTCCGAAAATCCCATGTCAAAAGCACTTCGTGCCGCCTGCTCGTTGATGATATTCATACCGTAATCTGCAAACAATCGCAATGCCTGACCTTCAAACAAATTCACCGCCCCCAAATTACCTATATAAATCCCATTCAGCTTTGCAAGCTCGATTATTTTCAAAACGTTCGCTTTGATATAATCGTCGTGTTTGCCCGCTGTAATCGGGAATATATAAGGAATTTTGATGATTTCGATTTCATCACTGCCCATATTATGATAAATTTTTTCCATAAACTTATCAATTTGCGCACTATTTTCCAGCAAATCCCAAACAGAAAATACAAAACTCAAACTGCTTATTTCAGAATTTCGTATGACGCTTTTGAAAGTTTTAATATATTCTTCTACGAGCGTACTGTTAAATTCATGAAAATAAAGTTCCGATACATCGGATGATAACCCTCCCAAAAGTTTTTTGGGTTCTGCATCCTTTGATTCTTTCGGATTTATCTGCTGCTCGCCGGACTTTGGCAATGTTCTCCTACCAATTTTTAATTCTTCCAATTTTTCAACAGCCCGTCTACGCAAGTCGTTTAATTCGGAAATCGGCAAACTTACATTTTCATCGAGTTCACAAGAAAAGTCCGCCATTTCAAAAGCCGTTGTTCCAAGTTTTGAAAGCTGTTTTTTCACAGCTTCGACTGTCAGCGGATGATTTTGCGCTTCTTCCGATTTCCTCGTTCCCGTTACCTCAATCGCCTTGTTTGCACTCTCGATTCGTAGAATCGCAGGTACCCCCTTATGTATCAAAATCGCCATATCAACTTTTGACTTTCTGAAAGCCTTACCGTTTTCAACTCTCAAAACAGATTCCGCAGCATCAAGAAGCTGTCTTTTATCGCTAATTTTATAAAGCGCATCACCTTTGCGTACATTTTTCCTTATATCACCGATTCTAAAACAGCCGTTTCCCAGTTCTTTGACATAACTAAGTACATTTCCGGCAAGCTCATCATTCGCAAATTCAACACCATCTCCCATATTTAAAGTTTTTCCCGTTTCAAGCCGAACATCAACCAAAGTGTCGCTCACCTTTGAAATAGCTTTCCCTATATAGATTCCTTGATGCTTCGCAATTTTTTTTGACATAAATTCTTCGCCTTGATTTCCAAAAAAATAACCGCTAGTAAAATTGCCTCGGTTAAAAATTTGAGCTAAAGAAATCATATCTTCCGTAGATACCTTGTATTCACCTTTTTCCTTATATATATCTAAATATTTTCTATAAAGCCTGCACACCACCGCAACATACTCTGCAGATTTCATCCTACCTTCTATCTTGATGCTGCTAACACCCGCTTCTGCAATCTCTTTTAAATATTCAATACATGAAAGGTCCTTCGGACTAAGCACATGTGTAGATTTAGATGCCGCCGTAAACTTCATTCTACACGGCTGCGCACATTCTCCTCTGTTTCCGCTTCTATTGCCTATATTATTTGAAAATTGACATTGCCCTGAATAGCATATGCAAATTGCACCATGGACAAAAACCTCTATCTCGACATCGGTGGAATCGGTGATAGCCTTTATCTGCGCAAGCGTATTTTCCCTGGCAAGCACCACTCTGGAAAATCCAATTTCCTGTGCTTTCAGCACACCGTCCAAATTATAGACACTTGCCTGTGTGGAGAGATGAATTTCGAAATCCTGAATTTGTTTTTTTACAAGCCTTGCAAAACCCAAATCCTGAATAATTAACGCATCCACGCCAATTTCGTAAAGATACTTCGCATACTCAAGCGCCTGTAAAATTTCCGAATCATACATTAGAGTATTGATAGTTAAATATATTTTTACATCGCGCGCATGCGCAAACCTTATAGCTTTTTCCAGCTCCTCATTGCTGAAATTTTTAGCATTTTTTCGAGCATTAAAAAGCCTCCCGCCCAAATAAACTGCATCCGCTCCGTTTTCAACAGCCGCAAAAAGTTCACGCATACCGCCTGCAGGTACGAGAAGCTCGGGTACTTTTCTTTCAAACTGATTTTTTACCATTTCCACTATTTATCTGTTAAACAGGAAATGAATAACATCTCCGTCTTTTACAACATACTCTTTTCCTTCTGACCGCAACAATCCTTTTTCTCTCGCCACTGCGAGGTTACCTCCACATTCAACCAGTTTTTCATATGCTATGGTTTCCGCGCGTATAAATCCCTTCTCAAAATCCGTGTGAATTTTTCCTGCAGCCTGTGGCGCTTTGGTCCCGTTTATAATAGTCCATGCTCTTACTTCCGGTTCCCCCGCTGTCAAATACGAAATGAGATTAAGTAGCTTGTACGATGCCTTAATCAACTTGTCTAGTCCTGATTCTTCTATTCCGAGTTCTTCCAAAAACAACTGCTTTTCATCGTCTTCAAGCTGCGCAAGTTCTTCCTCCACTTTTGCAGAAACTACAACGACCTCAGCTTTTTCCGCTTGTGCGTATTCACGCACCGCACTCACATATTTATTTCCATTAACAGACGAAACTTCCTCTTCCGCAACATTTGCAACATAAATAATCGGTTTGTACGAAAGTAATCCAAGACTTTCGACAAACTCCGCCTTTTCTTCATCTAAATCCAATACTCTTGCCGATTTGCCTTCCTCAAGTACTTTCATTACAGTGTTCAAAATATCAAGTTCTCCCTGTAAAGTCTTGTCTCCTTTTAAATTCTTCTGAGTTTTTTGGATTCTTCTCTCCATTACTTCCATATCGGAAAGTATCAATTCAGTATTTATAGTTTCGATATCCGAAATAGGATTTATCTTACCGTCAACGTGAACTACATTTGCATCTTCAAAACACCTTACGACATGAACAATAGCAGACACTTCTCTGATATGTCCGAGGAATTTATTTCCGAGTCCTTCTCCCTTTGATGCGCCTTTTACAAGACCTGCAATATCGTAAAATTCGATGCTCGTATAAATTGTCTTTTTTGCCTTGTATAAGTCTGTGAGGACCTTCAGCCTCTCGTCCGGAACAGTTACCACTCCCACATTCGGTTCTATCGTACAGAACGGATAATTGGCTGCTTCAGCTCCCGCTTTTGTAATTGCGTTGAAAAGCGTACTTTTCCCAACATTCGGTAATCCTACAATTCCCAGTTTCATATATCTCACCGAGAGCCGAAATTCGTATAGGCTCTCACCTTTCGTTAAATTTTTCAAAATGCTATTTGCAATTAAGTATTTTAACATAAAACTGCGCCTCTTTCAATATTTTGCGCTTTAATTAGTCGGTAACTTTTCTTTGACAGTTTTCACAAATTCATATATACTATTGTGGTTACGCATAAACTAATTTGAAATGAAAGGATAATAAAATGAGCTTACTTACAGTTAGTAATATTTCATGCGGCTTTGGGGGTAGAGCTATCTTGGAGGACGCCTCATTTCGTCTGCTGAAAGGCGAACATGTAGGTTTAATCGGCGCAAACGGCGAAGGAAAATCTACATTTTTAAATATTATAATCGGTAATATTCAGCCCGATCAAGGGAAAGTCGAATGGTCGAAAAATGTAACTGTCGGCTATCTCGATCAACATTCCACATTAAAAAAAGGAATGACTATCAGAGAAGTCCTAAGAACCGCATTTGAAAAAATGTTTGAGCTTGAACAAACCATGCTCTCTCTTTACGACAAAATGGGGGAAGGCGGTGCTGATGTGGATTCCCTCATGGAAGAAGCCGGCGAAATTCAGCAAATTCTCGAGCATAGCGGATTTTATACGATAGACGCAAAAATCAATGAAGTGGCAAACGGACTCGGACTTGCCGGTATAGGACTTGACAAAGATGTTTCCGATCTTTCAGGTGGTCAAAGAACCAAAGTTTTACTCACAAAACTGCTGCTTCAAGATCCTTCAATTCTTTTACTTGACGAGCCTACCAATTATCTGGATTTTGAACATATTGAATGGCTAAAACGCTATTTACAGGAATACGAAAATGCCTTCATCTTGATTTCTCACGATATTGAATTTTTAAATTCCGTCGTAAATGTCATATACCATGTGGAAAACACCAAGCTGACGCGTTATACCGGCGACTACAACAACTTCCTCAATATGCACGAAATAAAAGTGCGTCAGGAAGAAAAAGCATATGAGCGTCAGCAAGCCGAAATAGATAAAATGCAGGACTTCATTGCCAGAAATAAAGCTCGAGTTGCAACGCGAGGCATGGCAAACAGCAGACAAAAGATGTTGGACAAAATGGAAATTCTCGAAAAGCCTAAGGAAAAGCCTAAACCGTTCTTCAGCTTCAAAGAAGCAAGAACACCGGGAAGATACTTGGTTAAGGCTGAGAACCTTGTAATAGGCTACGATACTCCTCTAACAAAAAATCTTAATTTCGAAATAGAAAGAGGCACCAAAATTGCGATAGTCGGTACCAACGGACTTGGAAAAACAACATTGCTAAAGACTATACTCGGACAACTTAAGATGTTATCCGGCAATCTTGAGCTTGGAGATTACCTCGTACCTATGTACTTTGAACAGGAAGCCGCTCGCGATTCTGATATAACAGCCTTAGATTACATATGGCAAAAGTTTCCTTCATATACCAACGCGGAAGTGCGGGCAGCACTTGCGAAATGCGGACTTACAACGGAGCATATAACAAGCCAGATGAGAGTTTTAAGCGGTGGTGAAAATGCTAAAGTGAGGCTCTGCGAACTGATGCAAAAAGAAGCAAACTGGCTGATTTTAGACGAGCCGACAAATCACCTCGATGTAGACGCAAAAGACGAGCTTAAACGAGCATTAACAGCTTTTAAAGGCTCTATTCTGCTCGTGTGCCATGAGCCGAATTTTTACGAAGATTGGGTTAGTGATATTTGGAATATCGAAGACTGGTCTTTGAAAATAGTTTGATTATTAAAGGGGGACAATCCACATGAGAGAAAACTCAAAATTAAAACAGCTTATCATCATTTCCATGCTAATAGCAATCGAAATGATACTGACACGATTTTTGTGCATACAAACACCGTCGCTTAGAATCAGCTTGGGTTTCATCCCAATGGCTGTATGCGGTATACTTTACGGGCCTTTGTGGGCAGGTGTTGCCTACGCCGCATCAGACTTTCTCGGTGCATCCTTGCTGTCTCCTTTCCCACCTTTTCCGGGATTAACACTGTCGGCATTTCTTACAGGAAGTTGTTGGGGTTTCTTCTTGCACAAAAAAGATATTCCTATGTCAAATAGGAATATCAGTCTAAAAGAAACTATAATACCTGTTCTTATCATCGGACTTTTGATAAATTTATGCCTTGATACATACTGGCTCACGCTTATCCAAAAAGCCGGTGCAATAGGAATGTTGCCTACACGTATTCTAAAAGTTTGCATCACAATGCCGATGCAGCTTATACTTGTGCCGCTTGTTTGGAACAAACTTATCAAACGTGCGTCAGATCTAATTTAAAAGCTCAAACATTTCAGCCGCAGTCTCTTTTTTTGAGGTTGCGGCTAATGTCAAAACTTTTGCCTTTATTTCTCCATTTCCAAATTTAATCGTTACAATATCACCGATTTCTATTTCGCTACCTGCTTTAGCCTGCTTGTCGTTTATGAACACTCTCCCTTGGTCGCAAGCCTCTTTCGCAACAGTTCTTCTTTTTATCAACCTCGATACTTTTAAAAATTTGTCTATCCTCATTGTTACCTCTAAAATGAAAAAGGCGACCGCAGCCGCCCAAATTTGTTTTATTATTTTTTCTTTACTCCGTTTACAGCATCTTTAAGAGCTTTTCCTGCTTTGAATACAGGTGCCTTTGAAGCTGCAATTTCGATTACTTCGCCAGGCTTTCTTGGATTTCTACCAGTTCTAGCTTTTCTTTGACGAGACTCGAATGTACCAAATCCAATAAGCTGTACTCTATCGCCCTTTACTAGAGCCTCTTCTACAGTTTCTACAAATGCATTCAAAATTGTTTCTGCATCCTTTTTAGTTTTTGCACTTTTTTCTGCTACGCTAGCAACTAATTCTGACTTGTTCATTAAAACAACCTCCATGATTACAGTTAATTTTTTTATCTAAAACAGTTCTTCTGTTTACTCTTGTAATTCTGCCATTTTTCAAGTCTTTTGTCAATAGCATTTTTCAAAAAAAGCCGTTAAAAAGCAGTTTTTTTGCATTTATTATGTTCTTTTTTTACATTTTGTCCTAAAACTTGGTGTGCATACCAATTTTTCAATCGCTATTTATCAAGTGTTTAGACACTTGCATAGTCAGCTTTTCTTAAGTTTTTTTATAATTTTTACCAACTTTTTGCCCTTCGGTAAATTCTCCATTTCATCTAAACTAATCGCTCCGCTTACGAGTATCATAATCAAATAAGACAGCATAGCTGAAAAAACCGCACACAATGTTGAAAGCGCATTCCCCAAAACTAAATGTACAATATTATAAGTAACGAAAGTGCAAACCGCCATTACCAGAGTAGATACCGCCGGTTTTAAATATGTCATAACAAAATCGAACTTTACGCCCGTATATTTTTTTACAGCGATCAAGTTCAATGTCGATGCCACGATATACGCAACCACCGTGCCTACTGCGGCTCCCTTGACGTTGATAGACGGTATACCTGTCAATACATACGCCAAAATCACTTTGAAGATTACACCTATAAACAAGTTTCGCACGGGTATTATCTGCTTTCCTATGCCTTGTAAAACTCCCGTAAGCGTCTGCACCGTTGAAAGGAATATTACCCCGACTGCAAGTATCATCAAAGCTCCCGCCGCGCTTATAGCACTTTCAACTCGGCTCGGATAAAGAGTCATCATTATCGGCTTCGCAAGTACGATTAGACCTACCGCACATGGAAATCCGACGATTAGTGCCGTACGAAGCCCCAATTTGATATTCCTGTGAAGCTCGTCTGTTTCCTTGAGGCTATATGCCGCAACAACAGCAGGTACCAAGCTCATAGATACCGCTTGTGTTAAAACCTGCGGAAAATTGATTAAAGGAGCTGCAAATCCTGCAAGTTGCCCATACAAGCTGTTCGCTTGTTCATATGTCCAGCCGGTTTCCTGCAAGCGTCGCATTACAATCGCAATATCAACGGCATTCATGATAGGCATGATTGCAGAACCTATAGTGATAGGTATAGCAATAGCCAGCAATTTTAGCAGCACCGACCTCGTATCTTCTTCGACATCCTGCGGATTTTCGCGTTTGGATTTTCGTATTTGCCTCTTTATTTTCGGTCTGCGTAAAAAATATATAAACCCTATTGCCGCAGCTCCGCTTATACCGCCTGCAGTGGCCCCGAATGCCGCTCCTGCCGCCGCCTTGTCAAGACCTGAACCTATAAACAAATACGCAAGGTATAGCCCGAGCGAAACTCTGAACGCCTGCTCAACCACCTGCGATACGGCAGTTGGTCTCATATCCTGCATCCCTTGGAAGTATCCTCTGTATGCCGCTTGTATCGGCACAAACAAAAGTGCAGGTGCAATCGCAATCATCGCAAGATATGCCTTGGGATTTTTTAGAATATTAACGAACTGTTCCGCAAAGACAATGCAAATCAAAGTGGATACCACACCCGTTGCAACCAATAGTCTAAATGATAGTTTAAATACCCTATGCGCTTGCGCATAATTTCCAAGAGCTATTCTTTCCGAAACCATGCGAGAAATTGCAATCGGTATGCCGGCTGTTGAAATCATCAAAAATAAAACATAAATCGGATATGCCGTTTGATAATATCCCATTCCGGTGTCGCCTATCAAATTCGAAAGCGGTATTCTGAAAAATGCGCCCAAAATTTTTATTACTATACCGGCTGCACCTAAAATCGCAGCTCCCTTTATAAACGACTTTTTAGCCATATATACTCCTTAAAGCTCCCTCAAAATTTCTGCCGTTGCCCTATCCGCATCTTCGATTACCTTCGAAATATCGAGTGTTTTGTAATTGCCGTTTTCGTATACCACCTTGCCGTCAACCATAGTCAAGTCTATGTCGCTGCCCGAAGCCGAATATACGATATTAGTAATCATATCATGAACAGGATGGTAGTTAGGATGTCTTGTATCTATAACTATCAAATCGGCTTTGTAGCCTTCCTTTAGCAATCCGCAATCCTGTCTTCCTTGACTCAAAGCTCCGCCTCTTGTCGCGGCATATAGGGCCTGCTTAGGTGTTATCAATGTGGGATCGGAAAATTTTTCCTTAGATAGCAATGCGAAAAATTTTACTTCCTCCAAAAAGTTAAGGCTGTTGTTGCTCGCAACTCCGTCTGTTCCAATCGCAACATTTACGCCGTTTTCGAGCAGCGCAGGCACATTGCACACCCCGCTCGCCAATTTCAGGTTGCTCACGGGGTTGCAAGCTACGCTTGCGTGTTTGTCCCTCAGTATTTCACGATCTTCTTCGGTTACAAACACGCAATGTGCCGCAGTAGTATGCGTATCCAAAACTCCCAAATCCGCCAAATATACAACCGGTGTTTTTCCTCTTCTTGCCAGACATTCCTCGTGTTCTTTTTTGGTTTCAGAAACATGAACATGCATATTAAGACCTGTCGTTTTCACATACTCACCCATTTCACGAACCGTTTTCTCATTTGTCGTATATTCCGCATGTAGACTTAGGTCTATCTTAATTCTACCGTTTTGCGTATTGTGCAGCGTTTTCACCAAATGCTGAGCTTCTTTGAAACTCTCAAGCTCATATAATCCGCTATCTGTAAAATTGGTAATTCCTCTACCTATATTCATCTTTGCACCTGTTTTTTCTACAGCTTTCGCTATCTCGTCGCAAAAATAATACATATCCGTTGAAGAAACTATACCGAACCTAAAACTCTCTGCCATCGCAAGCATTGTTGCACTATAAACCGCTTGTGCGGTCAGCTTAGCTTCAAATGGAAAAATACGTTTTTCGAGCCAATCTTGCAGCTGCATATTTTCCCCGTATCCACGCAACAATGTCATTGGAGAGTGTGTATGCGCATTGTAAAATCCGCTCATCAGCAACTTACCCGTTCCGTCGTATTCTCTGCCGAAAGTTTCTTGAGGTCGTTCACTTCCTATATACTTAATCCTTTCTCCTTCAGTTGCCACATACATATTTTTTTTAAATTCCAAGTTTTCATCTAAAATAGAAATATTGCTAAACAGCATCTTCCTTTACCCCCTCGCTCAAAGTTTCCAAAAACTCTACTATTTCTTTCAAATTACCCCGTTTTTGCACCATATACTTTATACTTACATCTTTTCCTGCGTATATTACAATCCTATCTCCAAACTTTTGACTTAGCAAAGCATACTGGTTCATTTCCAAATTTCTACCGTCTGCCATATCAAAGGTTACAAACTCAGCGGATTGTCTAACTGTCGCTATCCCGTTTTTACTTGCGATGCTTCTAATCAGCGCCAGATTTATCAAATTCAAAGTATCCTTCGGTATTCTTCCAAATCTGTCTTCAAGTTCATCGACTATTTCAAGCATATCTTCAGTGGAGCTTATATCGGCTATTTTTCTATACATTTGTATTTTTTGAGCTTCATCTACTATATACCCATTAGGTATATACGCACTCACCTTAAATTCAAGCGTAGTTTCAACCGCAGGCACATATGTTTTTTCATTACCGCCGAGCCTCAAAATAGCATCGTCAACCAATTTGCAATAAAGCTCGTATCCAATGGCTGCTATATGTCCGTGTTGAGAAGCTCCCAGTATGTTTCCGGCTCCTCTTATTTCTAAATCTTTCATCGCTACTTTAAAACCGGCTCCAAATTCCGTAAATTCTCTGATAGAACGCAATCTCTTCTGTGCAACCTCACTGATTACCTTATCTTTTTTAAACATCAGATAAGCATATGCCATTCTTCCCGAGCGTCCTACTCTACCTCTCAGTTGGTAAAGTTGTGAAAGTCCCAAATTATCAGCATCTATTATTATCATAGTATTTGCATTAGGTATATCTATTCCGGCTTCCAAAATAGTCGTTGCTACAAGCACCTGTATCTCACCTGACATAAATTTCAACATTCTATTTTCAAGTGTAGATTCTTTCATCCTGCCATGCGCTGACTCGATTAGAAGTTCAGGCAGGAGGTCTCGCAACTTTTGAGCCAATTTCTCAAGTCCGACAACTCGATTGTATATCACGTATACCTGTCCGCCTCTATTTACTTCCCTCATTATTGCGCTTTTCAATATTTCATCTTCCTGCTCAACTACATATGTTTGAACAGGCAACCTGTCCTGCGGCGGTTCTTCAATAACGCTCATATTTTTAATGCCTACAAGCGACATGTGCAGCGTTCTCGGTATCGGCGTTGCGGACATCGACAGGACATCGACATTCTTGCTTAGCATTTTCAATTTTTCCTTGTCTTTGACACCAAATCTTTGTTCTTCGTCTATTACAAGCAGTCCCAAATTCTTGAACTTGACATCTTCCGACAACATTCTGTGCGTACCGATTACTAAGTCAACCTGTCCTTTTCCTAACTTTTCAACAGTTACGGCTTGTTCCTTCTCGCTTCTGAAACGGCAAAGCAACTCCAAATTGCACGGGAATTTTTCAAATCTTTCCTTCAAAGTTATGTAATGTTGATTTGCAAGAAGCGTAGTCGGCACAAGGACCGCCGCCTGTTTCCCGTCGGCTATGCACTTAAAAAGCGCCCTCGCGGCAACCTCCGTTTTACCAACGCCCACATCACCACAAAGAAGTCGGTCCATAGGCACAGGCTTTTCCATATCTTTTTTAATTTCCTTGATAGCTCGCAGCTGATCGTTTGTTTCCTGATAAGGGAAATCACTTTCAAACTCCCGCTGCCAATTTCCGTCTTTTGAAAATGCAAATCCGGCTTCGATGCTTCTGCTCGCCGACAGCTCAAGCAGTTTTTGCGCCATATCCTCTACCGCGATTTTGGCTTTCGCTTTTGCCGTTTTCCATTCGGCTCCGCCCAGCTTGCTGACTCTTATATTTTCAGTATCTGCGCCGACATACTTTTGAATCGCCCCCATATTTTCTACAGGCAAATATACCACATCCGTACCGGCATATTTGATTTTGAGGTAATCCTTCTTTTCACTTTCTATGCTCATCTCTTCGATACCGACAAATTTACCGATTCCGAATTCTTCGTGAACTACATAATCCCCTTTTTGCAACTCTATAAACGTTTTTCGACTTTCCGCCAACGTCTTTTTTTCAGTCGATTTTCCGGTCCGTCTAACAGTTTTTCCAAAAATATAATCCTGCGCTATATACGCCAATTTTTCTTTCGGAAATTCAAATGAGCTTGTGAGCGTTCCTTCTCTAAGGCTGATTTTGCCATGCACATCGTAACTTTGCAGAAGCTCCGTCAAAGTTTTTTTGCTATCATCATCTCTGCAAGCAATGGTAACATAATATCCCAAATTCAAGTAATTCTTGAGCGCCTGCACAAACGCTTCCATTCTGCCGTTAAATCTAATCTGATTCCTACATTCGATATTTTTTATTTCAGGTCTTCTCTTGATTCCCTTTAATCTATTCAGAAAAGGTGTAAATATTACCAAGTCGGTATCTTCGTAAAAATCGTTTACCGCATCTATATCTGCAAGATTCGTAAAATCTTTTTCTATTATTTTACCGGCCTCCAGCATTTCTGCAAAATCCAATTTGTGCGCAGCAAAAGCAGCATCAAGAGCTTCCCTGACTCTGTCAAAATCATCAATTACGCAAACTCCTCGATCTTTGATATAATCCCATATATTTGAAGTACTCTGATAAAAATATTCAATATAGCTTTCAGCAAGTTGAAAATTTTTCTGCACGCTGAACGTTTCAACAAGCATATCTTTTGTTTTTGAAAGCTCTTGACACACAGTTTCATTTTCAGCTTTTTTACTTAACCTTTTTATTACTTTCTCATATGCCTTTTCAAGATTTGCCGCAGCCGAATTGAAATTCTCATCGCTTCCAAAAATAATACTTGCCGGCATTATGTTTATCTTCTGTATTTTTTTAATCGTACGCTGGCTTTCAATATCAAAAAATTTGATAGCCTCGATATCTGTATCAAACAATTCAATTCGTATAGGGTTATCCAAATTAGGTGCAAAAATATCCAATATACTTGCGCGCACACTGAATTGACCGCAAGCCTCAACCATTTGCGCACGCTCGTAACCGCTATCTACAAGGTCCTTTTTCAATTTTTCCAAATCTACGGTTGCACCGATTTCAAACGTGAATAAATGCGTTTTAAATTCATATGCAGTCGGGAGTTTTTTTAAAAGCATACTTGCAGGTAAAAATACGGTGCTTTCCTCCTCGAAAATCAGTCCGCATAATGCAGAAATAAGGTTGTTGGAGTTTTCCTTATTTTTCGCCTGATAATTAAAAAAAGCATCGGTATTCTCGTCCAATATATAAGTGTGTCCTTTTCGTGAAGAAAAGAATTCAAAATCCATCGCAAGTCGCCTTGCTTTGCCCGCATCTTCTGCAACCACAATTAGGGGGCAATTAGCAGCGATTTGTAGTTTCGAAACTACAGCTGCAACGCCCCCCTCAGATACGCCGGTTATATTTACAAATTGTCTATTTACCATTTGCAGGTTTTTCTCCGTTATTCATTTTTTTGTTGTATCTGTTCATCGATAAGTCGATACCGTCTGAGATAAAACATTCTATTGCCTTCGTTACTTCTGACAATGTGTCTTCGATAGTTTTTATTTCACTTTTGGAAAAATCGCCTATTACAAAATCAACTATATCCTTCTTACCAAAGTCGCCTATTCCTATACGTATTCTTGGAAAATCCTGAGTCCCCAAGACACCTACGACAGAACGCATACCGTTATGCGTACCTGCGCTTCCCTTTTTTCGTATGCGAATGCTACCGAGTCCTATATCCAAATCGTCGTAAATAACAAGCAATTTTTGCGGTTCGCATTTGTAAAAATTTACCGCTTCGCCGATTGCCGTTCCGCTCAGGTTCATAAAAGTTTGGGGTTTTATCAATATTACCTTTTCACCATTTATTTTTCCGTCGCCAATCAGCGCCTTGTACTTCAGCTTGCTCACATTTATACCGTGTGCTTTTGCCAAAGCGTCTATCGCCATAAATCCGACATTATGCCTTGTATTTTCATACTTGGCACCCGGATTTCCGAGTCCCGCTATTATATACATTTTCCCGATTAGTCGAACAGCTTGCTTATCGATTCGTTCGTAAATATTTTGGAAATCGCAGCAGCGAGTAGCGGTGCTACCGACAGGACTTTAATTTTGTCAATCATTTTTTCCTGCGGTATAGGCATAGTATCGAGCAATACCATTTCCTTTATCTCGGAATCCTCGATTCTCTGAACTGCAGGTCCGGAAAGTACAGCGTGAGTAGCGCAAGCGTACACTTCCTTTGCTCCAAGATTTTTAATTGCATTTGCAGCATTTGTAATAGTACCTGCCGTATCTACCATATCGTCTATGAGTATTGCAGTCTTTCCTTCAATATCCCCTATGATATTCATGATCTCACTTTTGTTCGGTTCAGGTCTTCTCTTATCAACTATTGCAATTGGAGCATTCAAAGTTTCCGCCATATTTCGCGTTCTTGTAACGCTACCATGGTCAGGCGAAACTATTACAAGATTATCCAGATTTTTTTCTTGGAAATACTTCGCAAGGATAGGCATTCCCACCAGATGATCTACCGGAATATCAAAGTAACCTTGAATTTGAGCAGCATGTAAATCCATTGTTACCACTCTGTCCGCACCGGCAGCCATTATCAAATTTGCAACCAATTTTGCAGTAATAGGATCTCGTGCTTTGGCTTTTCTGTCTTGCCTTGCATATCCATAATATGGTATCACCGCATTGATTCTGCCTGCCGAAGCCCTCTTTGCCGCATCTATCATGATTAGTAATTCCATCAAATTATTATTTACAGGGCTGCACGTCGGTTGTACCAAAAATACATCAACTCCTCTTACCGATTCGTGCAAATTCGCAGAAATTTCGCCGTCGCTAAATGTGCTTACCGCAGATTTACCGAGCGGTTTTCCCAGTATTGTTGCGATATCCTCTGCCAGCTTCGGATTTGCGTTGCCTGTAAAAATTTTAAACTCTGAAAATGCTCCGCTATTCATCTCTTACCTCTTTCTATTTTGCCTTTATTTATTTAATAAACCGCGTCTTTCAACCCAGCCATCAATTACCTTTTCTTTGCTTCTAGCCACACACAAGCTACCGGAAGGTACATCCTTCGTAACGGTACTTCCTGCTGCAACATATGCTTTTTTTCCAACCTTTACAGGCGATACCAAATTGGTATTGCATCCTATAAAAGAGTCGTCTTCAACGGTCGTTCGATTTTTATTTTTTCCGTCGTAATTTACAAATACCACGCCGCAGCCTAAGTTTACACCGCTTCCTATGTCCGCATCTCCAATGTACGTCAAATGAGAAGCCTTGCTGCCGTCGCCAAATGTTGAATTTTTCACTTCCACAAAATCGCCAACCTTGCAATTTTGTCCGATATTACTGTTAGGCCTTACATACGCAAACGGTCCTACTTTCGTTTTCGCACCTATCGTACTTTCCAGTATATGCGAGCTTTGTATTTCCACTTCACTTGCTATCTTGGAATTTACAATTCTGCTGTTTTGCCCTATTACACAATCTTCTCCTATTACGGTATTTCCTTCAAGCACTACGCAAGGATAAATTACAGTTCCACGTCCTATAACGACATTATCGTCTATATAAGCTGCATTTATGTCCAAAAATTTTACGCCGTTTTCAAGATGTTTGAGATTTGTCTGCTTTCGCCTTTCGATAAGCTCCTCGTACTCCTTTTGCTCTAAACTCATCTGCTTTTCTCCTTATCCTTTTCCAGTATCATCTCGGCTACTTTGTATATATCTCCCGCTCCCATCGTGATAACTAAATCCTTTTCAGATGCGTTGTTCACCACGAAGCTCGCAATTTCGCCAAATTCTTTGAAATAATATACCTCTTTTGTCGGATAATGTTTTTTTATTGCAGTTACAAGCTCCTTTGAGCTTATCTTATGAATGTTTTTTTCTCTAGCCGCATAAATCTCAGCTAGGATTATCTTGTCCGCATCTTCAAATGAAGTTACAAATTCATCAAAAAGCGCTCTCGTTCTCGTATAAGTATGCGGTTGGAACAAGCACCACATATCATTACACGGTATATTTTTCGCCGCCGCCAAAGTTGCCCTTATTTCTGTCGGATGATGCGCATAATCGTCAACGATTTTAACTCCTTGTGAAGTTTCTCCTATCACATCGAATCTGCGTTGCGTTCCTGTAAATTCTTCCAATGTGGAAACGATGTATTGCGATTCCACTCCCAGACTATGACAGCATGCAGTCGCCGCAAGCGCATTGAGTATATTGTGCTCCCCTGGTATCGCCAGCTTAATTTTGCAAAGCTGCTCATTATTGAAATTTACAGTAAATTGCGGCATTCCGAATTGATCGAATACTATATCGCTTGCAGAATAAGTACAATTTTTGCTATATCCGAATGTTATACAATCAGGATAATCGTTTATTACCGTATTGACAAACGGATTTGCCTCATACGCAACGATTTTCCCGCCTTGCTTCAAGCACTTTGTAAATTTCTTAAAAGAATTCACTATATGGTCGATATCCTTAAAATAATCTAAGTGATCCGAGTCTATATTCAGTATTATTTCAACAGTCGGGCGAAGACTTAAGAAACTGTCCATATATTCACACGCTTCACTGACACAATACTTACTTTTGCCGAGCTTAACATTTCCTCCTATTTGAGGCAAATTTCCGCCAACTAGTATTGTCGGATCTTTTTTAGCATTGTCAAGTATAAGTGAAATCATAGATGTTGTGGTTGTTTTTCCATGTGTACCTGAAACCGCAATAGCTACCTCATACTCGTCCATAAGCGCTCCGAGCAATTCTCCCCTTGTGATTATGGGGATGTTTAACTCTTTTGCCCGCTCAATTTCCGGATTATCCGCAGCGACTGCAGCAGAATAGACAAGTAAATCCGCACCGTCAACATTTTTGCCTTCCTGTCCGATAAACACCTTAATTCCGCTAGCCAAAAGTCTATGCGTCATTTCGCTTTCCTTGGCATCGGATCCCGATACGATATATCCTCTATCTGCAAGAATTTCTGCAAGCGCACTAAGTCCTATTCCGCCGATGCCTACGCAATGTATATGTTTATATTCCGATAATTTCAACAAGTTTCCTCTCCCAAGTTATAATTTTCATTCCTATATTTATCAGAGAATAGTATATCACAAAAAAATTAAAACGGCAAATCGTTTTCGACTTGCCGTTACATTAAAATATATTTCAAATTTAAACTATCCCTTGCGCCATCATAGCCCCTGCAACCTTTTGAAATCCTGCTATATTAGCACCTGCAATCAGGTCGTACTTACCGTAATATCTCTTTGACGCCTCAGCACATGAATCGTGAATGTTTATCATTATATGATGTAATCTTCTATACACTTCTTCCTCCGTGTAATATGTACTTCCCGCATTTTGAGACATTTCAATGCACGAACACGCAACTCCTCCTGCATTTGCGGCTTTTGACGGTCCGATTATTACACCGCCGTCTTGCATTATCTTGATAGCGTCATTGGTAGATGACATATTTGAGCCTTCGCACAAATACTTAACCTTGTTTCTCACGAACATCTCGGCAATTTCTGCGGTGATTTCGTTTTGCGTAGCGCACGGAATATATAAATCGGCTGCTACTTTCCAAGGCGTTTCTTTTGGGAAGAACTTTGCATTCTTAAATTTTTGTGCATACGGTTCGCAAATATTAGCTCCCGACGCACGAAGTTCAAGCATATAGTCGATTTTTTCGTCTGTGTTTATTCCTTCCTCGTCCAATATGTATCCGTCAGGTCCCGATATTGTAATGAGCTTCGCACCTAAGTCCTTTAATTTCAATGCCGTTCCCCAGGAAACATTTCCAAATCCTGAAATTACAACTCGTTTCCCCTCCAGTTTGTCGCCATGCGCCCTTAGCATTTCTTCCGCAAACCAAACTATACCATATCCCGTAGCTTCGCTTCTACCGAGGCAGCCTCCATATCCGAGTCCTTTACCCGTCAAAACGCCCTCAAATCTATTAGTAAGTCGTTTATACTGCCCATATAAATATCCAATTTCCCTTGCGCCTACGCCTATATCGCCCGCCGGAACATCCTCGTGTGGACCTATATACTTATAAAGTTCACTCATAAATGCTTGGCAAAATCTCATTATTTCAGCATCCGATTTGCCGTTGGGATCAAAATCCGATCCGCCCTTGCCTCCTCCGATTGGAAGTCCGGTTAAACTGTTTTTGAAAATTTGTTCAAACGCCAAGAATTTGATTACCCCCGGTGTAACGCTCTTGTCAAATCTAAGTCCGCCTTTAAACGGTCCGATATCGTTATTAAACTGATAGCGATACCCCTTGTTCACCCTTACTTTACCGGCATCATCCACCCACGATACTCTGAATGTAATACCCCGCACAGGTTCTACAAGTCTTTCAAGCAATCCTGCCGCTTCGTACTCGGGATGCTCCTTTATCAAAGGTTCAAGCGACGTAAGCACCTCTTCCAGAGTTTGGTGAAACTCGAACTCGCCGGGATTATGTTCTTTACAGTTTTTTATTACTTCATCTATATATTTAAGCAATTTATGCACCTCCTATACAATTTATTATCATAATTCACTATTTTATCATACTTTTTTGTGGGTTGTCAACAAATTATATTTCTGATATCAGCTCTATATTATCTATTCTGGATATATCAAGTCCCGCTTCAATCGCTCGTCTGAGTCCTCCTTCAAAAGTCCCTACCTTATCAGGCACATGAGCGTCGCTGCTTATCACAAATTTTATATCCTGATTCATCACCTGTTTTATTTGTTCTACCGTAAGGTTTTTGTGCCAAGAGCTTATTTCCATCATAGTGCCGCGTTTTGCGCACGCTTTTGCAATTTCGAGTATATCTATTTCGTATTTGTCGCCGGGATGCGTCAAAATCTTAATATCGTTTTCATATATGGCACGCAAAGTCATATCAGTGTTTTTCACCAGTAACGAACCTGAAAATTTATGTCGCTTATTTGAAATCCAATTTTGAGCACAATATCCTCCGCGCACACCGAAGTGATAACCTGCTATCAAAAAATCGAAGTTCTTGGCATCTTCGCTTTTCATATCGAGTCCGTTTTCAGAATTTACGATATTCGCCTCCACGCTCATATAAACTTTTATGTCCGAATATTTACGATTTACCTCGTCTATATCCTTGCGCAGATTCGGTAAATCCGAATATTTTATTCCATAAAAAATATGACCAAGCCCATGATCACTTATGGCAAGCTCGGTCAATCCTTTTTTTCGCGCTTCCAAAACATTTTCTTCTACCGTTCCCTTTGCGTGTTTCTTGGTAGAATAAACAGTATGTGTATGAAAGTCGTATTTCATTTTATATTTTTTCTGTAATTCGCAATCAGTCATTTTTTTCACTTCTTCCTACTATCCTAACTTCCGGATGTAAGTCTACCCCAAACTTTTCCCTAACTGCTTCTTGCACCAACTTCATCAGTTCCAATATGTCGGTCGCCTTTGCGCTACCCACGTTTACCAAAAACCCCGAATGTAATGTGGATACCTGCGCATCACCTACGCTTAATCCTTTGAGTCCTGCATCCTCTATCAGCTTGCCCGCATACCCTCCTTGCGGTCTTTTGAAGAAGCTGCCTGCACTCGGGATACTTACAGGCTGCTTGGTATTTCTACTTTGCATCAATTCTTTCATAACAGCGGCAATATCGCCTTGCACTCCATGCTCAAGTGAAAATACCGCCGATAAAATAATTTCGCCCGTCTTTTGAAATCTGCTTGTCCTATACGAAAGTTCCATCTCATCTCTTTCGAGCTGTTTTATCGTGCCGTCTTTAGCCATTACCCTGCCGCTTTTTATAACATCGACCAACTCTCCGCCATACGCACCGGCATTCATAAATATTCCACCGCCTACGCTCCCCGGAATACCGCACGCAAACTCAAGTCCCGTCAAAGAATTATCCCTCGCAAACGCAGCCAGCGCCGATAGTTTTAAGCCTGCCCCAACCTCAATTTCGTTATCTTTTATCGATATCTTCGCAAAATCGCCCGACAGCTTTACAAATGCACCGTCAAATCCTTCGTCGCGCACCAATATGTTACTACCCGCACCAAGTATCATGGTAGGTACATCGTTTGCAGCAAGCTCCGCGAAGGCGGCTTTCAGCTGTTCCTCATTATTTGCAATCAAAAGATACGAGGCATTACCACCTGCTCTAAACGTAGTATATTCTTTCATCGGAACATTTAATTTGACGTTCTCCTGCCCGAGTATATCTTCGAAAAATTCTATCAGCTTTTGATTTTTACGCATTTTACTTCCACTACCATTTAAATTTTCTTAATTCTGTGCTTTTTGGGGATAAAAAAGCTAACTTCCTTGTAAACTTTCGTTTCTATCGGCAGTCCCTTACTTTTTAGCCTATGGTTTACATACCTCGTAACATATGTATATATCACAGCAAATGCAGGAATGCCGACTATCATTCCTACAAAGCCGAACATTCCTCCGCCCACTATAATTGCAAACATTACCCAAAAACTTGGTAAACCCGTAGAATCTCCGAGTATCTTAGGTCCTATAACATTTCCGTCGAGTTGCTGCAATATCAGTATGAAAATCACAAAATAAAGTGCTTTTATCGGATCTACAGTGAGCATTATAATAGTCGAAGGTATAGCGCCTATAAACGGTCCGAAGAACGGTATTATATTTGTAACTCCTACAATTACGCTTATAAGTATTACATATGGAAGCCCCAATATGTGCATACCTACAAAGCAAATCGTACCAATTATCAAAGAGTCTATTATCTTACCGCTTATAAATGCGCTGAATGTTTTATTTATAAATGCCATTTCCTTAATTAAAATAGCAGCCTCGCGTTTTTTCAGCAGTGAAAACGCGAGCTTCTTTGTTTGTGCTTTAAACGCATCCTTGCTGTTTAGCGCGTAAATACATATAATAATACCGATTGCAACATCCTTAATCGCAAGCACTACATATAGCACTCTATTCGATAGATCCGGTGCAAAAGCTAAAAGCCACGGCAATACAACATCCTGTAACCATGTATTGAATCTTGTTGTGTAATCACCAAGCAAAATGTTTAGTGCCGAATTTAATTGGCTGTTTGATGATAGTCTACTGTCTACCCACTTAATAAGCGTACTTACGCTTTGCGGTGCAGTCTTGACAAGCGATATTAAACTGTCAATCAGCTGTGGCAATACCAAGCTGAATAATCCTCCTATTACTACAAGCGCAAACAGCATGGTTATAGTCGTACTTAGCGCACGCGATGCCCTCATTGCGTTGTCTTCCGCAAAAACTTTAGACATGGATTTGAAAATCTGCTTTGTACAAAAATTGTATATAGGGCAAAGCAAATATGCAAATACAAGTCCGTATACAAACGGCATAATTATCTTTACAAATTTACCGAAGCCTACGCTTATTTGCGGAAATTTAAAAACCACGAAGAAAAACAATATGGAAGCTGCAAGCACCAAAAATGCCGTAATTCCCCATTTAAATTGTGGATGATCATAATTTATCTTCATACGTTCTCCTAAGGTAAATTGCTATTTTAGCCTATCTTGCGCAAATCTGCACATTATAAGCTCATCATTATAGGTACCAGATACGGTACCAATGTGCTCATCACAAGTCCCATTATGAATGCGTATACCGCTGCCGTGCTACTTGTAGCCTTTTCAATTACAGGTAAACAAACATCCATCGCTGCGGCTCCCGTGAGGCTTCCCGCCTCGATATAGCCTATTTTTTGCGCTACTATCGGAATCAAGAGCAGTCCAAGCATTTCACGCATTACATTGTGCAAAAAAGAAATTGCAGCTACTTCCGTCGAATAACTCAAAAGATACGACGGTGCCAAAGTATACCAACCGAACCCTGCAGATACGCAAAGACAATCTTTGAGCGACATTGCCGGAAAAACCAGACTTGTAAAAAGCGAGAATGTCAATGTACCGATTACGGTTCCTAGCGGAAACAGCAATATCTTAACCCCGAATTTTTTGATATTATCAACCAAAGTGCCTGTTTTGCCTATGTCAATTCCTACAAAAAACAACAGCATCGTCAAGCCGACTACTATAACATAGTCCGAATATGCATCTATCAGCTCCTTCGGTATCAGAAAATGTCCTGCAAGCATTCCGGCGGTAACCAAAGTAAATATTATCTTACTCATTTAGCCTCCCCTCTGCTATCTATGCCCAGAAATTTCCGAATTAAGAAGCAGGCGAGTACACTTCCTGCAAAGCAAAACAAAGTGATTACAAGAGCCTTAATTCCTATTGTTTGCAACGACTCTATTACTTTGTCATCGGAGCCTATGCGTGCCCCCATCACGAATATTATCACGCAAAGGCACATCGTACTCATCTTCCCAAGTGTTTTGTATTCTTTTTGCTTGTCGAGCACCTTCGCCCCTACTATCGCTCCAACTAAAGCCGATCCTAAATATAATGCAAGTACCAATCACTCACTCTCCCAACATATTATTTAAACGCTTCATTCATACTTTTTATAAGTCCCTGCGCAACTGCCCGTGCATATTTGTCGGAGAAATCCGCTTTTTTCATTTTCAAAAGGTCATCTTCATTAGATAAAAATGCACCTTCTACGATTATCGCCGGCATATTTGTCCTTCGAACAACTCCAAGTTCCGGCCTGTTCTTGGTGCCGCGGTCAAATGTACCAAGCTCTGCGACCATTTCTTTTTGGACATTTTTTGCAATGTCTTTGCTCGCAATACCGTAAAGCTCCTTTTCCGTATAACCGTCTTTGCTCACTTTTGTATTGTATATAGTTTCCGTTCCGTTCGGTACAGGCGTAATAGTGGAATTGTTGTGTATTGATACAAAAATAGTAGCTTTAATTCCGTTCGCCATACCCGCACGCTCTTTTAGCGTATAGTAAATATCCGTATCGCGCGTTAAATAAACTTTTGCTCCCGCTTTTGTCAAGTTTTCATACAGCTTCAATCCGACAGGCAGATTTGCCGCTTTTTCCGTAAGCTCGTCCTCTTGATTTTCGTGTGCTACCGCACCTCGATCCTTTCCGCCGTGTCCTATGTCTATTACTATTATCTTTTCCCTTGCATTTTCATTCAACATATCGCCATTCCAAGATGTTGAATAATCAACCGCAGGCGTTACCAGTTTTTTTGCAATGGCAATCTCCTCAGTTGTAGGTTCTGTCGCACGCGCTATATTTGCCGTATCCGGCACATCGTCCACGTTTGCAGTTTCTTCTTTCGGTGCTTTTTTCGGCAATTCAATCACTATTTTATTCTCATTTCCCAGCCACTCTACCTTGCATCCAAGCATCTCCGACGGGGTTCTCAATGGAACCATAGTACTTCCTATTCCGTCTTTATCGTGGTCTATTATCATAGCAGGAATTGCCAATTCTTTTTCAACATTATTTACTAGTGCTTTCTGAGAATTTAGCGTTAGGCGAATTTCTTTTCCTTGCCCTGTTACAAGCACCACCTTTTGCTGTTCAATCCACGTAACTTTGTATCCCATAGCTTCGAACACATCTCTTGCCGGAATCAGTGTAGTCCCTCTAATTATTACAGGTTTAATGTCCTGCGGAGATGTAAGAAGCTGCCGCTCTCCTAAAAATAATCGTGCCGGATTTTTGATACTGCTTTCTACGCCCAAGTCAATTTCCCACTGCGCAACAGCAGGCGTGTCCGCATAAGCAAAATTTACACCGCAAACGCACAAAGTCAATAATATCGTAAAACAAAGTATCCTTGTCATTCTTCTCATCAGAGTATACTTCCTTTCAAAAAATATAACATATCTATTATACACTTTTAGCACGTCTTTTGAAAGGTTTTATATATTACAATTTCATTAACACGGAATGTAATTGATACGGTATTTTCACGCCTTTATAATCCTCATACTAATTAGAAATATCTAAAAACACCTCTAACTTTTCCCAATATGCGAACGTCGTTTACTATTATAGGCGTCATCGAGGAATTCTCAGGCTGCAATCTGATATGGTCTTTTTCTCTATAAAACGTCTTAACAGTAGCTTCACTTTCAAAGCCGTCTATCATAGCCACAACAATTTCACCGTTCCTTGCTTCACAATTTTCTTCTACCAGTATATAATCGCCGTCAAATATTCCGGCTTCAATCATGCTGTCGCCTTTGACCACAAGCATAAAATTCGTCTTTCTGCTGACAAAACGACTTGGAATAGGAAAACTCTCTTCTATATTTTGCTCGGCAAGTATAGGCGTTCCCGCCGCTATCTGTCCAACTACCGGAATGTCCACAACATCTATTCTTTCCTGTTTAAGGCTTTCGATTTTTTCAGGCTCTTCATCTTCGCCTTGTTTTACGAGGGTAAGTGCCCTCGGTTTTGCTATATCCTTCTTGATATATCCCTTTTTTTCAAGTTGTGTAAGCGTTTTATGCACGCTGGAGGTAGACTTGATGCCAAGCGCTTCGCCTATTTCCCTAACCGTAGGCGGATATCCCTTTTCATCAATGACCTGCTTCATATATTCCAGTACTCGTTTTTCTGAATCCTTTAATTCATTCATAGACTTTCCCTCCTGCAAACTGAATTACATAAATTATAGCACATTCGTTTGCTCTTGTAAACAAATGTTCGCATAATTTTTCACATCAAAATCTTCAAGTTCACTGTCTTTTTTCAAATACAAGGGATGATGTGGGTGCCCTTCTTTTGAAATTTTGCCCGCTTTTTTCCAGCTCACATCGTAAGCAATTGCAATATCTACCATATCTCTCAAACAAGTTTTTAAATAGGCTCTCTTGTTTATAATTGTTCCCCATGCAGCCCAAGCAATCGGTGTTCCCTTAATACCCTTAAGCAGATTCTTGAACGCTTTCATATTTTGCCCGTGTAAATCTTTATCCATTTCACTGTGCATATCGTCGGGATTTGTAGCTCGCTGAGGATATACATTAAACATTATAAAGGAATCAAATCCGTTATTGAGCGCTATTCTTTCAACCGATTTGAGGGTATTATCAAGCGCAAGCGGCGTAGCTGTCGAGGGATTTATTCCTACAGTAATGAGCGGTTTTTCCCCTCTGGTTCCCAAAATAAACCTATAATCCGTATAATAATCGGGTACATATATCCATTTTTCCTTATCGTAACTGTCCGACATTAGTTATCTCCTTTTGTCCTTTCCTATCTCATGCAAAGCAGTGTAAAACAAAAATCCCACAAGCCCAATAAAAATTGGATTTGTGGGTAATTTTTTCGTTCGAATTATCTCTTTGAGAACTGTGAAGCACGTCTTGCTTTTTTCAAGCCGTATTTCTTTCTTTCCTTCATTCTGGAATCTCTTGTTAAGAATCCAGCCGCTTTTAGAAGAGCTCTATACGCTTCCTTATCAGCTTCGCAAAGTGCTCTTGAAATTCCGTGTCTCAGTGCACCTGCCTGTCCTGTAAATCCACCACCCTCAACAGTAGCGATTACATCAAACTGGCCTTCGCAATGAGCAACCTCAAAAGGTCTTTTCACCTCTCTCTTAACTATTTCCATTGGGAAATAATCATCGAGCGCTTTCTTG
>JABZIP010000018.1 GCA_015258265.1 Clostridiales bacterium
GCCGTCAGCCGCTTGCTCGGGAAAAACGGACTTGCACTGGTGCAGTATGCAAACGGTTTCGCAGATTCAAATGTTACGCCGTACGGGCAAAAGGATGTACCTAAATCCATAAGCCACGGCATGACATTTGAACACGATCTCGTGAGCCGCAGTGAAATCACTGCGGCTCTGCGAAACCTGTCGGATATGGTAGCTTTTCGCCTGCGGCGAAAAGCTCTCTATGCAGGTGTAGTGAAACTGGAAATCAAGGATCCGAGATTTCAAGTATTTTCACACCAAAAGAAGCTCGCAAATTCAACCAATTTGACAGATGAGATATATAAAACCGCATTAGACTTATATGACAACTTTCCTAATAGGCCGACATCGGTCAGACTTTTCGCGCTTGGAGCTTCGGAGTTGTCTGCAGAAAGGCAAAGTGAGCAGCTGAGTCTTTTCGACGAACCGAATGTAAACAAAGAGAGGGGAGAAAAGCTCGATTCTGCAATTGACTCGATACGGAACAAATACGGATCATCTCTAGTAAAATATGCAAGCATTATGAATCAAAAAAATGAGCGATAATTTGAGTACTATTTTACAAATTGTGGGTAGAATAGTATATATAGAGGGAATTAGAGCAATTTATGGTGTGTATAGGAGGAATTAAGTGAAAGGAACAGTAGTAGGAACTTGGGTTAAGACTTTGACGGAACTTTATCCTGACAGGGTTGAGGATAATATGAGAAGCGCAGGTATCGATCCCGATGTACCGATATCCCCCTTCGATAATATTGATGATGCAAAAGTACAAAAATTCATAGCTGCAATGGCTAAAGATGCAGGGATGTCAACTTCAGAGCTTTGGGCGATTATAGGCAAAGATAATGTAAAGGCATTTTACGAATCGTATTCACTGTTTTTCAACAAACGAAATTTGTATTATTTCTTTGATGCGATGAACAATGTGCACAAGATTGTAAGAAAGAAAGTACCGGGTTCCAATCCTCCGGCTTTGGACGTCGAAATAATATCGAAAAACAGCATTTATTTTATATATAGATCAAAGAGAAATATGTTTGACTATTTCTTGGGTTTGATTGAGGGTGCACAGGAACATTTCAAAGAAAAGTTGCAAGTAGAAGAAGTGCATCGTATAGATGGAGAGTTGAAATTAAAGATAACATTCCCATATGAACTTCGTCAAACTAAGAAATACAGATTGAATCAAATTTTGTCTTTCGGCTTTATCAAAGATTTCGGTATAAAGCAGGGAATATTGGCGGCTATCGTTTCGCTTGTAGTTGCAGGCGGTTTGTCGCTTGCAGGCATATACACGGGCGGTGTAGGTATTGTTGTGCTTTTAAGTGCGTTATGCAGTTATATCAGCTTTGCTGCGCTTGCTATTCCGCTTAGAAGGTTATCAAGGGAAATAGAAAGCATAAGCGACAAAGACTTTTTGGTTTCAACAGATATATATACCGGCGGAGATTTTATTGAAAGATTCAGCAGATCTATTAGCGGTGCAAAGAATTTGGTGTCTGAGGACTTTATAGAATTCAGCTCTATGACGGAGGAACTGCAGGGCTTTGGCAAGGATCTTCGTAAAATTGCCGACAATATGGATAAGAACAGCAAGGGAATATCGGAAGTAGTCGGTCAGCTCGAAGGAAATGTACATTCTCAGGCTATTGAGGCGGAGAAAGTTGTAGAAGTACTGCATGAAAATTTACAAGGACTAACCAATTTGTCAGAAGAAGAAAACAGCAGCAAGGTGGAACTTGAAGCTATACTGGTTGATATAAACGAGTCGTTCCAAGGACTTAGCCGTACGGTAGATGCGATGCACGATATAATGATGCAATTTGAAGAACTCAAAAACAACAGTGAGCAAATTACAAATCGCGGACGGGAAATCGAAAAAGTTGCGAAATTTGTATCCGACATATCATTCCAGACAAATATTCTTTCGTTTAACGCATCCATTGAAGCTGCGCGTGCAGGAGAAGCAGGCAGAGGGTTCAGCGTGGTTGCGGGCGAAGTTAGAATGCTTGCAGACCAGTCGGCAGGTGCGGCAGAAGATATTACACACAGCATTTTCGGATTTTTGGACGAAATCGGTCATATTGCAACCAAGATAACAGAGCAGTATGAAAATGTTAAAAACCAAAGCGAGTTCATACAAAGTTCAGTAGAGCAGACTAAGATTGCAAACGAAAAGCTGGAGAAAATCGGAGAAAAGATGCTAAAATCCGTAGCCGAGCTTCAGGAGCAGACGGAAAAAATAGATCAGGTATTCAATTTCGTTCAGGCACAGGCTGCAGCATCGGAGGAAAATTCCGCAGCAACACAGGTCGTTGGAGGAAATGTCAACGGATTTATACACGAATTGAGAGCTCTCACAAACGGTATCAAGCAATTTGGTGCTCTTACAGAGGAATTTAGGGAATACATATCTACATACAAAATATAATTTTGTTTTGATGATTGAAAATCGGATTTCTGTGTATAAATAATACATATGATGTAAATTTAATATAGTAGCCATTATGAAAGCGAGTACAAATTGCTTGCGAAAGGCAGGGAAGAGAGTTTGAAGCTCCGCTGTCCCACAACCGTATATTGAAAATATCAATTAGCCGGATCACTGCCCATAATGTAAATTCATGTACAGCTATGAGGATAGTGAAGTGAAAATAAGAGTTCGCCCTTAGCTGTGGCGAACTTTTTTATTGCATGCGGCACAACTATATTGAAAATTGCAAATTGTTAACTAGAAGATATAGTAACGACAAGGAGGAAAAAATGAAAATCATTTTAAAACGAGGGCTTGCGCTTTTTGTGATTGCGGTAATGTCGCTTTCACTTGTTGCGTGTGGCGGTAAAGACGACGGCACAGACGCATCCGAATCGGATAACACGCTGAAGCTGGCATTTAACGAGGAGTCTACGGGAGATTTGAACCCGCATATGTATTTACCAAGTCAATTCATAACACAGGACATGGTATATGACGGACTTGTTTATTACGGTGAGAATGGGGAAATCAAGCCGGCATTGGCAGAGTCATGGGATGTTTCGGAGGACGGGAAAACTTACACATTTCATTTGAGAAAAGGTGTGAAATTTTCGGACGGTTCGGATTTTAACGCGCAGAATGTAGTTAAGAACTTCGATACTATATTTTCGGAAGCGAACAAGGGAAACCATGCGTGGTTCGCTTTTACAGGATATTTGGACAGTTTTAGAGCGGTAGATGACGATACATTTGAATTTACGCTTAAGAATGCTTATTCTGCAACGCTTTATGACCTTGCTATGATTAGACCTATCAGGATGCTTGGAGATGCGGGCTTCCCTGACGACGGTGATACTGCAAAAGGGATCAAAAAGCCTATCGGTACGGGAGCATGGGTTCTTACAGAACACAAAGATAATGAGTATGCCGTATATGAAAAAAATAAATATTATTGGGGCAAAGCGCCAAAAGTAGACAAAGTAATTATAAAGGTAATTCCTGACAGCGAAACGCTTGCTTTGGAATTTGAATCTAAGGGTATTGATATGATTTACGGCGACGGACTAATCAGCCTTGATAGATTTAAGGCTTACAAAGATGATCCGCAATATGTTACGAAATCGTCAGATCCTATGACAACAAGACTTCTTCTTATGAATACGACTAATCCGATTTTGAAGGATGTTGCAGTAAGAAAAGCCTTGAATCACGCTATTGACAAAAAAAATATATCTAAAAATATTTTTGCAGGTGTTGAAAAACCGGCAGACGGAATATTCGCACCGAATGTTCCGAATACCAATTTCGAGTTTGAACCATACGAGTACGATTTGAAAAAAGCTGAAAGTATGCTTGATGAAGCGGGTTGGAAGATAGGAACTGACGGCATCAGAGAAAAGGACGGAAAGAAATTTAAGCTGACATTCCCGTACATAGCATCCAAAATTACCGACAAGAGCATCGCCGAGTATATACAAGGTGAATGGAAAAAAATTGGTGTTGATGTTGAGATAAAGGCTTTGGATGAAAAAACATACTGGGCAAACGGAGCTAAGGGTAATTTCGATATGCTCCAGAAATTCTCTTGGGGACCACCTTGGGATCCACATGCATTCTTACAGTCCATGACGGAAATTTCCGACAATGGAGGACCGGATTATGCAGCTCAGCTTGGACTTCCAATGAAGAAGGAGCTTGATGCTACCATTAAAGCGCTTCTTGTAGAACCGAACAAAGACAAGATGAAAAAGCAGTACGAATATGTGCTGACAACATTACATGACCAGGCGTTCGACGTACCTATCACATATCAGTCGATGCTTATGGTATACAGAAAAGGCGAGCTTAAGAATGTTAAGTTTATGCCTGAAGAAAATAGACTTCCTGTGTGGGACACTGAAAAGGTTAAATAGAATATAAATAACTGATGTTTACAAGGTGGGATGGTCTTTTGATTATCCTACCTTTTGTATATATAGAATTTTGCAAAAGGAGTATTTTGTGGGAGATATATTTAAAACGCGTTGTATTCGAGTATTAAAGCAAATTATTTTGTTTTTCCTTGCACTTTTTGTAATATCAATTTTGACATTTGCTCTTGTGAAACTGCAACCCGGAGATCCTGCGGCGAACTATCTTCGCTCTATACATGTGGGAGTAACCGAGGAAACTTTGGCTCATGCGAGGCAGATGCTGAACTTGGACAAGTCGCTGCCTGAGCAGTACGGCATATGGTTCTCAAAGGCTGTTAAGTTGGATTTGGGAAATTCGTATGCTAAAAAGCGGCCTGTACTCGATATAATAAAAGAAGCTACGGAACCGACCTTTAAGCTGGGGTTTGTTGCGTTTGTGATTTTGATAGTATCAGCATCGGCGATAGGAATTTTCGGAGCGTTAAATAACGGTAAAGCCGTAGATTATGTTGCTCAGGGAATTTCTTTTGTCTGTGTTTCGATACCGACATTTTGGCTTGGATATATGTTGATAATAGTTTTTTCGATAATACTGAAAATTTTACCGGCTTCCGGAATGGGCGGGTTGGAAACGTATATTATACCGGCATTTTGCTTGATGCTGCCGCTTGTAGGTCAAACAGGACTTTTTATCCGAAAAGTTCTGCTGGAAGAAATGGAAAAACCTCATGTAAAAAATGCCTTGTTAAGGGGTGTCGCAAGGAAGTATGTAATAGGCAACCATTTGCTAAAAAACATTGCAATTCCGACATTTACAGTCCTAAGTTCCAACATAATGTATTTAATATCGGGAAGTATTTTGATAGAAGAAGTGTTTTCGTGGCCGGGACTTGGAAGAATGTTCGTATCTGCGGTTAAAGTTGGAGATTTACCTTTGATACAAGGATCACTGCTATTTTTCGGTGTAATGGCTATAGTTATAAATTCGGGTACGCAGCAAGTTGTGTATTATTTGAATCCGCATATGAGGAGGGACAAAGAGCTTGAAAAATAGAAATATATTGTTTTATATAGCACTTGCAATCGCAATTACGCTCATATGTACAGCTGTCTTTGCTCCCATGCTTGCGCCGTACGATCCGCAGTATATGGAGCTTTCGGATAAATTACAAAAGCCGAGTGGGGAGCATTTCCTAGGAACGGACCATATGGGACGGGATGTATTTTCAAGGCTGATTTACGGCAGCAGGCTATCCCTTTCAATTACATTCTCAATAATAGTGCTGAATTTGCTGATAGGATGTCCTATCGGGCTGATTGTAGGTTGGTATGGAGGTAAAGTTGAAAAAATATTTACTTGGTTTGCAAATATAATTTTGGCGTTCCCCGTGTTTTTGCTTTCGATGGCATTTGCAGGTATATTGGGACAGGGCATAGGTAATATTATTTTGGCTGTGGTATCGGTTGGCTGGGTTTACTATGCAAGGCTGCTGCGAAATATGGTTTTCAATGTGAAAAACTGCGAGTATGTATTGTCGGCGAAGGCGATGGGAGCACCTTCGTGGTATATAATGTATAGGCATATTTTGCCGTTCGTATTCAAACCGGTTCTTATAGTGGCACTTATGAATGCAGGAGAGATAATCCTAATGATTTCCGGATTTTCATTTTTGGGAATAGGCGTCCAACCGAACGTGGCGGAGTGGGGTATGATGCTTAACGATGCAAAGCCTTACTTTAGAAGTATACCTGAATTGGTGTTGTATCCGGGAATGGCGATATTCATAACGGTACTTTCGTTCAATCTCCTTGGAGAATATTTTGAGAAAAAGGAAAATGTACGCTTATGGGAGAAATAATATTCGATAAACTAAATGTCAAAATAGATGATAGGGAAATTATAAGGAGCCTTACTTTTGAGGTTGACAATGACAAATCGCTTGCTATTGTAGGGGAGAGCGGTAGCGGAAAGACTTTTATTTCAAGGCTGCTTGTCGGACAAAGACCGCAAACCGCCAAGATAGAGGGATGTATTACCGTTGACGGAAAAGAAATTTTGAAAGTCGCGCAGCGCGAATGGGAGGCGCTTAGGGGTAATTATGTGGCATACATAGCGCAAAATCCTATGGGGCTGTTTAACGAAATGCAGACTATCGGCTCTCATGCGGTCGAACTGTTTAAAAGTAAACTCGGATTGGAAAAGGAAGAAGCACTCGAAAGATTTAAGAATGCACTCGAAAATTTTAATCTGAAAAACGGAGATTTACTTGCAAAGAAGTATCCGTTTCAACTAAGCGGCGGAATGCTTCAAAGAGTTATGATTGCAATGATGATGGAGCTGTCGCCGAAAATACTCATAGCGGATGAACCGACATCGGCACTCGACACTTACAATACGCAAAAGGTAATAGAGGTGCTTAGGGCTTGTAAAGATAGAGGAACGCGCCTTATAGTCGTAACGCACGATTACAGCCTTGTGAAAGCGCTTGCAGATGAAATAATCATAATGAAGCAAGGCGAGCTAATTGAAAGCGGAGAGGCCGCTAAGATATTGGAAAACCCTAAAACGGATTACGGCAAGGAACTGATGCAGGATAGGGTTTATGCCAGACGAAAAAAGTAGATAAGAGGTGTTTTAGGTGAATTTAAGGCTTGAAAACATAAGTAAAAGTTATGAGGATTGTAAAATACTCGATGAAATAAGTTTTGAAATAAGTGAGGGAAAATCTATCGGGATAATGGGTGAAAGCGGTTGCGGTAAAAGCACGCTTTCTCGTATCATTGTGGGTTTGGAAGATATTGATTGCGGCAAAATATTTGTAAATGATGAGCCGATTAAGACTCTAACAAAGAATTCGGAGCAGTTTTCGAAAAAAGACATACAGATGGTATTTCAAAACGCTTTTGCAGCGGTAAATCCGAAATTTTCGGTTGAGGATGTGCTATTTGAACCGCTCAAAATATTTTATAAAAAAGAAGTTGATACCGAAAGCAGAATCGACAAAGCGAATGAGATGCTTGCAATGGTTGGACTTTCGGGCGTAGATTTGAAGCAAAAGGCGAGGAGCCTAAGCGGAGGACAGCTGCAAAGACTATGTATAGCGCGCAGTTTGATGATAGAACCAAGAATTTTAATCTTGGATGAAGCGCTTAGCGGACTTGATTATCTTGTGCAAAAACAGATACTTGAGTTGCTCGGTGATTTAAAGGATAAATTTGGACTCACATATGTTTTTATAGTACACGATTTCCTTCTTTGCTATTATTTTTGCGATTTTTTGATAGTCATGGATAAAGGGAAAATAGTGGATAAAATTGATTTAAATGCGGATGAAATAAGACCTGAACATCCGATTAGCAAAAGATTGCTTGCGGATTTTCTAAAAAATATTGACTTTGATGCAAAAAAATGAATAAAAAAACAAAGAGGTCTATGTTTAAAAAAAATGGGTGTTGCTCGAAAGCCCCAAATGTAGAAAGAAGGTATGAGAAAAAATGACTAAAATTAGCAGCAGAATGCGTAAAGTTTTGATGTTTGTAATGGTTATGTGCATGCTTATTACAAATGCATCAATGAGTGTTGCAGTAAGTAAACAGACAGTCTCAGAGTATGTCAATGAAACGGCTAAGTATGTATATCAAACCGTCAAAGAACCGCGCGTAGGTTCGATTGGAGGCGAATGGGCGGTTTTGGGACTTGCAAGAAGCGGATATCCTGTTCCGGATAAATATTACAACGACTACTATAAAAGAGTCGAAGAATATGTAAAAGACCTCAACGGCGAATTACACGATAAAAAATATACGGAGTACAGCAGGCTGATAGTTGCACTTTCTTCCATAGGAAAAGATGCCAGAAATGTTGCAGGTTACGATTTGACAACTGCGCTTGGAGATTACGACAAGACTATTTGGCAGGGACTTAACGGACCTATATGGGCGCTTATAGCGCTCGATTCACGCAATTACCCGATGCCTATAAACAAAAAGGCAAAGACTCAGGCTACAAGAGAGATGTATATACAAAGGATACTCGATTGTCAGTTGCCGGATGGAGGATGGTCGCTGTTCGGCGGTACGAAAGTAGGTAAAAACAAGCCTGTCGATAAGGATATAGTGGGAGATACTTCGAAGTTCGATATGAACGATGTCGCAGATCCGGATATTACGGGAATGGCGTTGCAGGCTTTAGCCAAATATCAGCATATGCCGGCTGTAAAGAAAGCAACGGAAGAAGCGCTGAATTGCATGGCAAAGAAGCAGGACGGTGAAAGCGGGTTTTCGAGCTGGGGTACTACAAATTGCGAGAGTGCGGTTCAGGTCTTGGTAGCGTTATGCGAACTGGGTATACCGTTTGACGATCCAAGGTTCACAAAAAACGGGAAAACACTTGTAGACAATATATTACTGTTCAGAAATCCGGATGGCGGCTTTTTACATGTAATAGGCGGAGGAAACGGAAACAATCAGATGACTACGGAGCAGGGATTCTACGGTCTTGTAGCTGTCGATAGAGCCTTAAGCGGTAAAAACAGCTTATATAGGATGAGCGACGCCATTACAGTAGGAGAAACTGATAAAGGCACGAGTGTAAGCGAGCAAAACGGTGTAAAAGTACCTGCTGTAACAAAAAAAGGCGTTACGTTTAAGGATTTACAGGGAGTAAAGAGTAAGACTGCGATAGAGGAACTCGCTGCCAGAGAAATTTTAAACGGTATGACATCGGACAACTTTGCCCCTACTGAAAATATGAGTAGAGAACAGTTTGCGACTGTTGTAGTGAGAGCGCTCGGACTAAAAGAGGAAACGACCGGTAAATTCAAGGATGTTTCCGCAGATCATTGGTCTGCCAAGTACATAGGTGCTGCTGCAAGCAAAGGCATAATAGCAGGAACATCGGACGATACTTTTACTCCGTCCGGCACCATTACAAAAGAGCAGGCGGCGGCAATGGTGGCAAGAGCAGCGAAACTTTGCGGTATGAATACAGATTACGATATTGCGGCAGCAAGGGATGTGCTCGCAGGATTTGACGACTATGTAACGGTTTCGGGATATGCGCAGGGACCGTTGGCATTTTGCTATAATAATAACATACTTGACAGCAGCGAACAAAAGGTTGAACCTCAAAAAAAGCTAAAAAGAGAAGAAATAGCAAGTATGGTATATAATATGCTAAAAGAAGCAAAACTTATTTAAAGAAATAAGGCTGTTTGTGAAAATTTTGCAAGCAGCCTGTTTCACATTTTTGAAAAATGTAAAAAAAGGGGTAGTTATGGCAAAGTATAAAGGCAAAATTTTAATAGCGGCAGTGGTTGTTGCAGCGCTTGTATTCACTTTTTGGTGGGGAGGAAATGCACCGGGGCTGCAGGGATTTAAAATTGAAAAAAATACGAAAGTAGCTCAGGAAACGCAAACAAAAGAGCAGCTAAATGAAAAGGAAGCGGTGGATGAGAAAGCCGCTGCCGAATCCGAAAAGCAGGAAGCCAAAAGCGATAAAAAGGACGGCGAAGAAAAGGCGGCTACTAATGATGAAAAAAAGGAATTAAACAGCGGATTTGAGTCAAGACCTGGAGGAACGGAAGGAGGCTTTACAGCAGAGGAAAAACTTGCAGCAGCCAAGGCGCTTGCGGGCGGAGTGTCATCACCCGGAGTGAAAAAGGGAAGCGTAGCATATTCTGAAGCGAGCGGCATGGTTATCGACAAGGCAACAGGTAAGGACAAATACCTGACAGACCCTGTACCTGAGGGAAAACCGATACCTGTGGAACCTCAAAATGCAGTTATTACATCAGAGAAAGGGACTTGCACGCTTTCGATACGGTGCGATACCATTTTGGACAATATGAAGTGGCTCGATCCGAACAAGGTTGAACTGGTGCCTAAAAACGGGGTTATATATGCGGCAAGAAAGGTGGAATTTTACAAGGGCGAAAGCGTATTCAATGTACTGCTTCGCGAGTGCAAGAGAAACAAAATCCATATGGAATTTCAAAATACGCCTATGTATAATAGTGCTTATATCGAGGGGATACACAATCTTTACGAGTTTGATTGCGGAGAGCTTTCGGGGTGGATGTACAAGGTGAATGGCTGGTTCCCAAATTATGGATGCAGCAGATACCAACTGAAAGAGGGAGATGTAATCGAGTGGGTATATACGTGTAATCTAGGTATAGATGTGGGAGGATACTACGCAGTTGAATGAGTTTTCTAAATTTCATCCGATAGTAAATTTTACATATTTTGGGTTTGTAATATTATATTCCATGATTTTTATGCATCCTGTATGCTTATTTATCTCTCTTGCGTGCGCATTTACTTATAGCGTGCTTATAAAGGGTAAAAAGGCTGTAAAATTCGGAGTTGTCTATATGATACCGATGATGCTCATGTCGGCGCTTATAAATCCTGCATTTAATCACGAGGGGGCGACTATTTTGACATACCTTTCGTCCGGAAATCCTCTGACTTTGGAGTCGATTACTTACGGTATTGCAGCGGCTGTAATGCTTGTCAGTGTAATGCTATGGTTTTCTTGTTACAATGCGGTAATGACATCGGATAAATTCATATACCTGTTCGGTAAAATCATACCGGCGATGTCTTTGATATTATCTATGGTGCTTAGGTTTGTGCCGAGATTTAAAGCGGAACTTGCCAATATATCGTATGCGCAAAAATGCATAGGAAGGGACGTGTCAAACGGAACAATAATGCAAAGGACGAAGAATGCTGTTAGAATACTTTCAATTATGGTTACCTGGGCACTGGAAAATGCTATTGAAACGGCGGATTCCATGAAATGCAGAGGATACGGACTTCCGGGCAGAACGGCTTTTTCAATATATAGTTTTGACAGTAGAGATAAGAAGGCGATGGCTGTGATAGTCTTTGCGGCTATTTGCGTATTGGCAGGAGCATGGGCAGGTAATGCGGGTTTCCGTTATTATCCTACGATGAAAAGTTTTGGAAATATTTGGGTGCGCACGACTGTGTTCATAGCTTATTTTGTATTGTGCGCAACACCGATTTTTATTGAATTGCGTGAGGAAGCAAAATGGAAGCAATTAAGATTAGAGGTTTAAATTTTTCATATCCGAGGCAGGCAAAGCAAGCTCTAAAGGATATAAATTTGGATATCAAGTCCGGAGAATTTGTTTGCCTTTGCGGAAAATCGGGTTCGGGGAAATCTACTTTGCTTAAGCATTTCAAGAAAAATCTTGCTCCGCACGGCATACGAAGCGGAACTATAGAAATATGCTCTGAGGACATATTTTCAATGGGACAAGCTGCTGAAGCTCAAAAAATCGGATTTGTGCATCAGTCGCCCGACAATCAAATTGTTACGGATAAGGTGTGGCACGAGCTTGCTTTCGGACTGGAAAGCCTTGGTTACAAAACTGAGGAAATTCGAAGCAGAGTCGCGGAAATGGCTTCGTTCTTCGGCATACAGACGTGGTTCCACAAAGAAGTTACGACTCTTTCGGGCGGACAGAAGCAGCTTTTGAATCTGGCGTCTATAATGGCAATGCAACCTGAAATTTTGATATTGGATGAACCTACAAGTCAGCTCGATCCGATAGCTGCGACCGATTTTTTGGAAACAATAAAAAAAATAAACAGTGAACTCGGTACGAGCATTGTAATTACGGAACATAGACTGGAAGAGGTCTTGCCGCTTGCCGATAGAGTTTTGGTAATGCAGGACGGCTCGATAATAGCAGACGGAACTCCGAAAGAAGTCGGAGAGCGATTAAGATTTATCGAAAACGATATGTTTGCCGCTATGCCTGCACCTATGAGGATATACGCGGAAGTGCCGAACGATTTTTCCTGTCCTATTACGGTAAAAGAGGGCAGAAATTGGCTGAAACAATATGAATCTGCGCATGGAGTAGATAAGAGCATTACTTTTGAAAGGCAGACGGACAGCGTAATCAAAGATAAGATATTAAGTATGAAAGAAGTCTGGTTTAGATATGAAAAAGATATGCCGGATGTGCTCAAAGGATTGACATTTGATGTTAGGGAGGGAGAATTTTTTGCGATTGTCGGCGGAAACGGCACGGGTAAATCAACTACGCTGGGTATAGCGGCTAAAATGCGCAGACCGTACAGAGGGGAAGTGATGCTCAAAGAGGGAATCAGTATAGGAGTTTTACCGCAAAATCCTCAAAGCCTGTTTGTAAAAAAAACGGTTGAGCTTGACTTATATGAAGTGCTGTCGGACAGAAAACTGCTTTATGAAGAAAAGGAAAGCAGAGTTGAAGCGGTGATAAAGCTGTGCGAGCTTGAAGAATTGCGAGAAATGCATCCTTATGACTTGTCCGGAGGAGAGCAGCAAAGAGCAGCTCTTGCTAAAGTGCTTCTACTGAAACCGGATTTGCTGTTTTTGGACGAGCCTACAAAAGGACTGGATGCGCATTTTAAATTGAAGCTCGCAAGGATATTTAAAAAGTTGAATTCGGTGGGCGTTACATTGGTAATGGTTTCGCATGATATTGAATTTTGCGCAGCGTATACAGATAGGTGCGCAATGTTTTTTGACGGTAATATTACAGGTATAGATGAGGCACGCGAATTTTTTTGTGGAAAAAACTTTTATACTACCGCCGCAAGCAGAATGTCAAGAAATATTTTGCCGCAGGCGGTGCTTGTGGAAGATGTGATTTGCGCATGCAATAAAAATTATAAAGCTGCCGAAAAAAATGTTGGCGACAAAATTGATGAAGAAGGATTGTCGCTGTTTGAAGATGTAATTTATGACAGCAATGAAGTGGAGAATAACAGAGATAATTTTTTTAAGGTTAAAAAATTAGTAAATGAGGAAATTGTAAAAAATAAAAGGAGAACTGCGGTTTCATATATAGTAGCCGCGATTTCAGCGTTAGCGCTTGGAATAACCTACTGTAAACTGGACGGCAAGTTTGTAGATTACAGGATGTATTTGGTGCATTTGCTTATGTTTTTGGAAATAGCGATAGGATTTTTCGCGTTTTTCCCGTCGCAGAGTTTGGAAATTCCGGATTACAGCATACAGGAAATTAGCGAAAAGCGCAGGTTAAGTAAGCATAGCAAGCTCGCGTTACTAATTACATGTATAATGGTTCCATTTACAATTTATTTTGGAACGGTGTACTTGGCGAACAGAAAGTACTATTTTATTTCACTTTTGATAATACTGGAGTCTATGATACCGTTTATCGTTTCGTTTGAAACACGGGCACCAAAGGCTAGAGAAATAATGGTTATAGCGTGTCTTGCAGCCATAGGGACAGCGGGCAGGATGGCGTTTTTTATGCTGCCGCAATTTAAGCCGGTAATAGCTATAACGATAATTGCGGGTGTTTGCTTCGGTGCGGAAAGCGGGTTTATGGTGGGCGCAATAATAGCTTTTACTTCCAATATGTTTTTCGGACAAAGTGCAATAACACCTTGGCAGATGTTTGCTTACGGCATGACGGGACTTGCTGCGGGCATACTGTTTAAGAAAGGTATGCTACGTAAAACAAAAGCGAGCCTGTGCATTTTCGGTGCGATTATAACTTTTACGCTGTGCGGTGTGATACTCGATACCGGAGCCGGTATGACATGGCTTGTAGAACCTACATTTGCAAAATTGATACCGTATTATATGACGGGAGTTGTTTTTAATTTGATACACGCTTTTGCCACGACTTTCTTTTTGTGGTTTGCAGCAGAGCCTATGATCGAGAAGTTGGAGAGAATTAAAGTCAAGTACGGATTGATTGGAAACTAGAAAAAGGGGGTACAATAAATAAAATACAGAATTTACACTATTGGACACACAATAATGAAAATACCGATTGTAGGAGGTGTCATATGGATAAAAAAGCATCAGAAATTAAGCAACTTGCGGATACTTTTTTAGAGTCGGTAGCAGAGCTTGAAAAGAATAGAAATAAAGAAACGCAGTACAAAATGTGCGAAGCGCTATACAGACTCGAGCTTTACGTACCGACAAAGGATGGAAATGCTATAGCAAAGGAAACTTTACATACTCTGGAAAATGAGCAGGGGAAGAGATTTATTCCGGCTTTTTTGGGCAAGGATGCGGTGCTTGGAGAGTTTAAGCAAACGGAATTGCAGTTAATCAACTATCTTTGCTTGAAATACTATGTAATAGATGCGCCGGAAATGTTTGCAGGTATAGTGATAAACCCGTTTGAACATAATTTTGTATTCGATGACAGTTTTATCGAAATTGCGGATAGTGTGATAATGGGAATGAGCATTAAATCAAATAAAAACGAGGGCAAAGTTATAATAACCAAGCCGCAAACTTGGAATTTAAAAATGATAAACGATCTTTACAAAATATTTGACGGAGCTTTAGATGTGAATAGAGCGTGGATGTTCAATTCAAAAGAGGAAAGCGGCGAAGCTCCGCATATTACTATAATGGTCGATTTTGACGGCGAAAAAGTAGATTTGTTCCCAAGCCTTGCGGAGGTTATGGGCAAGTATTTGGATGTGGGCGATTCGTTTGAGCTTATCAAAAAAGAAAAGGATTACGACGCATCTCAGCTTGAGGAGGTTAAAATTTTTTCGCGCGGATAATATAGAAATAACCGAAGATGTGAAAGGAGAAGTTATATGAGAAGAAGCGATAGACAGGTAAGCGATAGGAACGAACTTATTGAAATTATGAGAAGCTGCACCGTATGCAGGCTTGGACTGAACGACGACGGATATCCTTATATATTGCCGCTGAATTTCGGACTTTCTGATGATGGCGACAAAATACGCCTATATTTTCACAGCGCACTTGAAGGGCACAAAGTGGAGCTTATAAAAAAAGATAACAGAGCGTCTTTTGAAATGGATTCGGAGCACGAACTCAAATATATAGAGGAAAAAGGTTATTGTACTTATAATTTTTCCAGTGTAATGGGTAAGGGGACGATAAAAATTTTGGAAAACGAGGATGAAAAAATAGATGCCTTAAAAAAACTGATGGACCAGTATCATCCCGACAAAAATGCATACTTTAATCCGGCAGCTATTCCAAGAACTTTGGTATATGTACTGGAGGTTACGGAGATTACAGGCAAGAAAAAACAATAGAAAAGAGATGAAATTCAGCCTGAAAATTACAAAAAAGCAAATAAATTGGCAGTTGAAATTATAAAAAAATGTGTTAAAATTAAATAGTATTGTATATTGTACGGCGTATGCCGGTTGTAGTAGTGTTCTTCTAGGTATAGCAGAAGGAGGAATTTAATGGAATCGTTTTTTTATAAGGCTGAAGGTAAAATCAAAAAATATCAGCACAAGATTGTATTACCTGAGGGTAATGATAAGAGAGTAGTGGGTGCCGCTATCAGGCTAAAGACGGACAATCTTTTGGAACCGATAGTTTTGGGAAAACCGGAGGAGGTTCAAAAGCTGGCGGAAGAAATGGAAGCTGACGCAAGCAATCTGATTATAATAGATCCGGATACATATCCCGAAAGAGATGACCTTGTTAAAGCCTTAGTGGAAAGAAGAAAAGGCAAGCTCACAGAGGAGCAGGCAAGCGAGTTGCTCAAAGATGTCAACTATTTCGGAACAATGCTGGTATATACAAAAAGGGCAGACGGGCTCGTATCGGGAGCGGTTCATACTACAGGCGATACAGTAAGACCGGCTCTTCAGATTATAAAAGTAAAAAAAGAATATCAAAAAGTATCGGGCGCATATATAATGATTAAGGGAGATAAGACATATATCTTCGCTGATTGCGCTATCAATATTACACCGTCGTCGGAAGACTTGGCTGAGATTGCAAAGCAATCTTCTGAAACAGCTATCAAGTACGGTATCGATCCTAAGATTGCGATGCTCAGCTTCTCGACTAAGGGATCCGGAAAAGATCCGCTTGTTGACAAGGTGAGAATAGGCTATGAAATAGCTAAGGAAAGATTCCCTGAACTTGTTATCGACGGGGAAATACAGTTTGACGCGGCATTTGTACCTAGAGTTGCAAAAGAAAAGCTCAAAGGTGAAGAATCGCCGGTTGCAGGACAGGCAAACACATTCATATTCCCTGACATACAAGCAGGAAACATCGGATACAAGTTGGTTCAGAGAATGGCAGATTACGAGGCAATAGGACCTATTTTACAAGGACTGAATGCTCCTGTAAACGATTTATCCAGAGGATGTAACGAAGAGGATGTATATAAGCTCGCTATCATATCATCTATGGAGGCGATTACGAATACGGAAGCGAGAAAGGCAGATCCGAATTTCGATCCGTTTAATTAGTAGAGAAAAGAAAAAAGATGTTATCTAAAGATAACATCTTTTTTATGTGGTGACTCCATCGGGAATCGAACCCGAGTTACTGCCGTGAGAGGGCAGTGTCTTGACCGCTTGACCATGGAGCCAAATATAGCCCTCTAAAAAGAGGGCTGGAGGCGACACCCAGATTTGAACTGGGGAATAAAGGTTTTGCAGACCTCTGCCTTACCACTTGGCTATGTCGCCGCATAAAAAGTCGTATGACTTTTTATTATTGGCTAGGGTAGCAGGATTCGAACCTGCGGATGACGGAATCAGAATCCGTTGCCTTACCACTTGGCGATACCCCAACGAAAAATTAAAATGGGGTGGATAGTGGGATTCGAACCCACGTATACAGGAGCCACAACCCTGCGTCTTAACCACTTGACGATACCCACCATATAAAAAAACTGGCGACCTGGATCGGGCTCGAACCGACGACCTCCAGCGTGACAGGCTGGCATTCTAACCAACTGAACTACCAGGCCATGACCTAATAAATAGATTTAGGTATGTGGTGGGCGTTATAGGGCTCGAACCTATGACCCCCTGCTTGTAAGGCAGATGCTCTCCCAGCTGAGCTAAACGCCCACATGGTAGCGGCGAGTGGATTCGAACCACCGACCTTCCGGGTATGAACCGGACGCTCTAGCCAACTAAGCTACACCGCCACAACAATTATTTTGTTTTGTAAGTCAACAATGTATATGATAGCATTTTAGGTGTTTTCTGTCAACACTTTTTTTATCAGCGGTTTTGTTTTTTTGTAAATCAAGAATTTGACTTACCTACGGATTTGTTTAAGCTGACTATCAGTATTATTACTACGGCACCTATGAAACTTGATACGGTAGCGCAAATATTCATTGTAAGTATACCGAAATTATCTATCAAAAATCCGCCGAGCATGCTTGCGAGTACGGAAGAAACGGTAACTGCCAAAGTGAATAGTCCTTGACCTTTGACTGCATCGCTTTTTTTCATAATCTTATCTATGTAATGAACCATGGCAGGTAAAAACAGCGCAAATGCAACGGGCTGTAAAAAATGAGCCAGATATAGAAGCGGCAGACCTTTCGCAACGGTGCATAGAGCAATTTTTAGGGTAAAGCATATCGCGGAAAGTTTCAGCATGGACTCGTACTTGAATATCCTGTTGATTTGATCGAAAAACAGCAATGTAGGAACTTCTAAAAATGCCATAAATGCGAATATATAGCCTAAATCTTTGTTTGTGCCGCCGATACTTTTTACTATTTGAAGTAAGAATGAATTTAAGATACCGTTGCTGAAAAATAAAGCGACTATTCCTATACACATAATGAAAAACGATTTATTATTTTTTATAAACAGCAGTAGATTTGTAGCTTTTTCGCCTGCTTTTTCTTGTGCAACCGAATCAAGCAATCGGAAATCGCTGCTTGTCTTTGAAATACTCAAAAAGCTGAACATCATCAAAACGGCGATGGACATACCGCAAATAGGGATTGAAATTGTACCTGTTTTATCTACGAGCCTTCCCAAAAGTACGCACAAAATCGAGTATGACAGCGAACCCATGCTTCTTGCAAAACCGAAGCTGACATGTGCAGAAGCGCTTGAGAGCTTGAAACTGAGCGCACTGATGAGAGGTTGCAGCGCGGTTTGTATGGCAATTACAGCGATGAAAATTACAGCTATAAAAATAATCGGAAGAGTGGAGATCAGTAGAAGCGCAGTGAGCATGGCAGTCGCAAGTGCGATTAGGATACCTATATTAAGAGATCCCTTTAATCCTGTTTTGTCGGCGAGATTTGAGAAAAAGGTTATGGATAAAACGCCGAGTATATTTCCGACTGCTAAAATTAAGCCGATTTGGGAATTGGTTATATTTCTTGACAGTAAAAAAGCCGAAGCGAAACTGTAAATCGCACCGTAGTACATCCAATAAGTACCTTGTAATGAAGAATATTCAAAATTTAATAATTTGGTTTTGTTTGTCATCGTATTCACCCTTAAAATATCTAAGTATGGTTAAAATAGATTTTGCTTATATAGCATGCAACGAAAGCGAGCCGGTGCAAAATCGGCAGGTAATATTTTAGCACAAGTGAGCAAAAAATGTAATACGAAAAAATGAAAAATAAATGTAAAAAAAATCACAAACTACTTGAAAATTTTGTGAAGAAAATGTAAAATATCAGCGTAGCTCTAAAATATTGAGCTATAAAGAAATAATGTTTTATTTATAGGAGGCATTTAATGGACGACATTAAAGAAGTAGAGCCACAGGCTCCTAAGAAGGAAAAGAAAAAACGCGAGTTTCCTTCCGCATTTACGGTACTGTTCATCATTTTGATCTTGGCTGCGATAGGCACATGGGTGATGCCTACGGGTTCTTATTCCAAGATGATTTATAACAGCGATACCAACAGCTTTGATATTACAAGTCCAAGCGGCGAGGTTACATCCATGCCGGCAACACAAGAATCTCTAAACGAACTGAATATCAAGGCGAAATTGGATTTATTTCTGGACGGAAGCATCTACAAACCTATCGGTATACCGGGCAGCTTCGAAGCACTCGACAAAAATCCTCAGGGATTCAAAGATGTGGTGCTTGCACTTGTAAACGGTGTATACGAAACGATAGACATCACGCTGTTCATCTTCGTTTTGGGCGGTATGCTTGCGTATCTGAACAAATCAGGCGTGTTTGCGGCAGGTATGGGTGCGCTTGCGAAGAAAACAAAAGGCGCCGAATTTATACTGATAGTGCTTGTAACTACACTCATATCGCTTGGCGGTACTACTTTTGGAATGTGCGAAGAAACAGTACCTATATATGCGATAGTAATTCCTGTATTCGTAATGACGGGTTACGATGCTCTTGTAGGTATAGCTGCGGTTTACTTCGGTTCATCAATAGGTACAATGTGTTCAACTGTCAATCCGTTCTCGGCTGTAATAGCATCGAATGCGGCAGGTATCAACTTTGTAGACGGAATACCGTTTAGAGCTGTAGCGCTTGCAGTTGGAACTACAATCTGTATATTATATGTAATAAGATACGGAAATATGGTAAAAAAAGATCCGTCAAAATCTTTGATTTTGGAGAGCAAAGCCTACATCGAAGAAAGATTTTGCAGCGATGCTGTTGTTCCTGAACTAACTCTTAGATACAAAATCGTGCTTGTGCAGTTTTTCTTAACATTTGTTATATTGGTATACGGTGTAATAAAATTGGGCTGGTGGTTTGGAGAAATGACTGCATTGTTCCTTGTTTCCGCTATAATTATGGGTATTCTTTTGGGATTCTCGGAAAGAGAAATGGTAAACGAATTTCTGGCAGGAGCGGGAGAAATGATAGGCGTAGGACTTATTTGCGGAGTAGCGCGTTCTATCAATGTAGTCCTTGACGCAGGTCTTGTTTCCGATGCGCTACTCAATGTGATGTCGGGCTGGGTAATAGGTATGAGCCCATATCTATTTGTAATAATGATGTATTTTATTTACATTATATTAGGATTTTTCATCAATTCGTCTTCCGGACTTGCAATGCTGTCTATTCCAATCATGGCGCCGCTTGCAGATTCCGTTGGATTACCAAGAGAAGTTGTTATCACAGCGTATATGTTCGGACAGGGAACTATGGGCTTCATAACACCGACAGGATTAGTCCTTGTGGTACTTGAACTTGTGCATGTAAACTACGACAAGTACATCAAGCTGGTTACACCTTTACTTGGAATATTGGTTGTATTTTCGATTGTGTTCTTGTGCATCGAAGTCGCAATATTATAAATTGTATTGAAAAAACAGAAAATTGCATAAAAATTAGTTTTTGAAATCAAATCTTATAAAAGAAACAATAAAAGCAAAAAGTCGCTTTCCTATGCGGAAAGCGACTTTTTGCTTTTATTGTTATAACCGACACTCCCAAGCGCAACGCTTCAAAGATTAAATACTTATTAAGAAAATATAAAATTTATTAAAAAATTGATATACAAAATGTCGAAAGTCTAGTATAATAATAGTGATTCGATTTTTCGAAAAACAGATAAGGAGGGGCGAAATGAGTAAGAAAATGCGTGCAAACCTAATGCTGGTATTGACGGCATTTATATGGGGAACGGCATTTGTGGCACAGATAAAAGGAATGGACAACCTCGGACCGTTTTCGTACGCTGCCACAAGGAATCTGGTCGGTGGGATTTTCTTAATTCCGGTTGCGCTATATTTCAGGTCTAAGGACAAAACGCAAAGAACGGAAGAAGAGAAGCGGTACGAAAAGAAAAACTTGATTTTGGGCGGACTTGCTTGTGGTTTAGCACTCTTCGTCGCGGGTTCGTTGCAACAGGTGGGACTTGCGCATACGACAGCGGGAAAAGCCGGATTTATAACGGCACTTTACATAGTGATAGTACCTATTCTCGGAATATTTATAGGCAAAAAAATACGCCCTATTGTTTGGGGATGCGTTGCAGTTGCAGCAATCGGACTTTATCTTCTTTCCATTACCAAAGGACTTCATATAGGAAAAGGAGATTTATTGGTGCTGCTTTGTGCAATCGGATTTTCTTGCCACATACTTGTCATCGACCATTTCTCACCCAAAACTGACGGTGTTGCAATGTCATGTATACAGTTTTTTGTAGTGGCATTATGTTCCGCTATTGTAATGTTTATGATTGAAAGTCCTACGATTGAAAATATAATGGCATCGTGGCTGCCGATACTTTATGCAGGCGTATTGTCATCAGGAGTAGGTTATACGCTTCAAATAGTGGCTCAAAAAGATAC
>JABZIP010000019.1 GCA_015258265.1 Clostridiales bacterium
AGTTTTATTTATTATATCGGCATTTTCTGCATCTACCATATATTCTTCAAAATGCATTTTATGCTCGCTCACATCCTCGCATTTTACAGGACGAAAAGTTCCTATTCCGACATGCAAAGTAACATAGGCTATTTTTATTCCCTTTTGCTTTATCTTTTCTAAAAGTTCTTTTGTAAAGTGTAGCCCTGCTGTCGGTGCGGCAACTGAGCCCTCCGTCTTACAATAAACCGTTTGATATCTGCTTTTATCCTCTTTGTCGCTACTTCTTGTAATGTACGGCGGCAGCGGCATATTACCTATTTTTTCTAATTTCTCTAAAAAAATACCCTCGTATGAAAACTTAAGATGCCTTGTACCGTCTTCACCAAATGCCTCTACTGTTGCGCTAAATTCCGGATTCCCGCTTTCATTTAAAAAGTCGATACTGTCGCCAATTTTTAATTTTTTTGCAGGCTTTGCAAGGACTTCCCAAACATCGCCATCAATTCTTTTAATCAGCAGTATTTCAATATGCGCACCTGTTTCTGATTTTATACCGAAAAGTCTTGCCGGTATTACCTTTGAATTATTCAAAACCAAGCAATCGCCCTCATTTAAATAATCTATTACATCATAAAAATGCTTATGCTCAACTTGACCGTTGGCTCGATTAACAATAAGCAGCCTTGACGCATCTCTGGCTTGCGCAGGCGTTTGTGCTATAAGCTCTTCCGGCAAATTATAATCAAAATCGGATACTAACATCGTGCCCCCTATTCTATGCTTATATCTTTGTAATAGTAATTAAGTATTTCGTCGTATGTAAAGCCGCGTTTTGCCATTTCGATAGCTCCGTCCTGCGACATTCCAACTCCATGTCCGTATCCAAGACCTGTAAACAAAACGGTATCGTCCACCTTGATGTAGTCGCCGCCTCCGATTCTATCTGATAAACTTACCGCTGTTGCAGTATTTTCAGTTGCTTTACTTCCCTCATTTTTTAAATCGGGTACCGTAAATAATCCGGCTCTCGCGATTCCTTTTAGATTCGCAAGCCTTATATTTTGAACTCGATTTTCAGTGCCGTCGCTTGCGATACAAGCTACGTTATCAGTAATATCAACAATAGTTTGCATATTTTTGCCAATCACAGTCATAGTCTTATTCTTCGAAGCCACATTTGACTCCTCAACATACTGCTTATTTTCTTTTATATTCCTAAAATCGCCACCAAAAGTGAACATAAGCGACTTTATGTCCGAGGCTCCCAGTGTTGTCCTTATCTTGTCCTTTTCGATTATCACGGTTCCTGTATTCCCGATAAATGCCAATCTTTTAACTGCTCCTGCATCCGATCTTTCTTCAATTCGCATAGCTTGCAAATCGCCTATACTTTTTCCCGCATTTATAAGTTTTGCTTCAATTTCACGCTTGCTCATGGATTTTTTCCATGTAAAATCAGGAGAATAAATATCCTGTTTTGCTCTCAAGTATCCCAGTCTTTCATTCCAAATATCCTCGGAAGCGGATGTATACCCGCCGCTATTTTTTGAATAAAATGCCGCGACTGTTTTCCCGTCGTACTTCACTGTCTTTGCGAATGTGTCGTCCACTGCTCTTCTTACCGCACTAACTTCACTGTCCTTTCCCTTGTAATACTGACAATGAGGTGTGCTGCAAATATCGAAGCCGTAATTTTCGTGCGTTCCTCGCTTTACCCTTGCATAGCTTCTGCACGCTATCGCTTGAGCTTTTTGCGCTTCTATCGGTACGGATTTTCCAATTTCGTTTCCAACCACGCCGTATAAATATTTTTCTTCATCTATGTAATTTATTAAATTCAAAGTTCCCTTAAAGTCGTTAAAATATACACCTCCTCGGTAATTTTGTCCCTTTACCGAAAAACTGCCGTCATCTTCAAAATCAAGTGGCAAAACAATATTTCTATCAGCTAAATCGAACCTACGAATTTCATCTCCGTGTTTATCCTGTAATACTATCTCCGAATATCCGTTTTTTGCAATTGCTATCACTTTTCTTACATCCTCGTAATTCGATTCGTTTGTTATATAATTATCCGAAAGTCTGCCTATGCGCACGCCGTTATCAAAATAAACTTCGTATCTGTCTTCGCTTGTATTCCCATAGAAAAGTCCGACTCTCAAATAATTTCTTTCAGCTGCATTAGAAACGGCACTCAAACCGCCAAACAAAAGGATTCCTGCAAAAATCAAACAGAAAATCAAACTCTTTTTTCTCATTACCATAATACACCTTCCTAAATTTCAATCCCCAAATGCTTATACGCTTTTTCGGAAACAACTCTACCTTTTTGTGTTCTGTGCAAAAAACCTTCCTGTATCAAAAACGGCTCGTAAACATCTTCGATTGTTACCCTATCTTCTCCAATCGCAACCGCAATAGTATCGATGCCGACAGGGCCGCCTTTAAATCTTTCAATAATCATCCTAAGTATGCTTCTATCGAGTTCTTCAAGTCCCAGCGAATCTACTCCAAGCGAAGTTAACGCTTCTTCCGTAATATCTATGTCTATCACACCGCTCCCTTTCACTTGTGAAAAATCGCGTACTCTTTTGAGCATCCTGTTTGCCACTCTCGGTGTCCCTCTTGAACGCTTAGCCATTACAGTAAGAGCTTCTTCCCTTGCCTCTATATTTAATATAGCAGCTGAGCGTCTGAGAATTTTTGTAAGTTCCTCTACCGTATACAGTTCAAACTTGCTTATTACGCCAAACCTATCCCTAAGCGGCGCAGAAAGGCTGCCTGCTCTCGTAGTTGCACCAACAAGCGTGAATTTAGCAAGATCGAGCCTTATCGACCTCGCCGACGGTCCCTTGCCGATAATTATATCCAAGGCGTAATCTTCCATAGCTGAGTACAGGACTTCTTCTACCGATCTATTTAGTCTATGAATTTCATCTATAAAAAGTACATCGTTTTCATTTAAGTTCGTAAGTATGGCAGCAAGATCACCTGCTCTATCTATTGCAGGTCCCGATGTGATGCGCAAATCCACCCCAAGTTCATTTGCAATAATGCCTGCAAGCGTTGTTTTACCAAGTCCCGGAGGTCCGTAAAACAGCACATGATCTAACGGTTCTCCGCGCATTTGCGCTGCCTCAATAAATATTTTGAGATTTTCCTTTGCTACGCTTTGCCCTATATAATCATCCAACTTTTTAGGTCTTAAACTTATTTCAATTCCTTCATCTGCTTGGTTTTGAAATTTCGATGTTATATGCTCATTTTCATATCCGTTAATTCCCAAATCCGCCTCCTAGCCCAATTTCGCAAGCGCAAGTTTAATTATTTTTGAAACCCCCGCACCTTCTTCGTTTATGGTAAATACCGCTTGCTGTGCCTCGCTTTTACTATATCCAAGTGCTACAAGTGCTTCTATTGCTTCCGCCTTTTCTCCAAGCAAAACTCCCGTAGGTGCCTGCGTCGTATTTTCTGTAATCGTATCGTCTTTGCTGAATTTATCTTTAAGCTCAAGAACTATCCTTTCCGCTGTCTTTTTACCTATACCGTTTGCCCTTGAAATCATAGCAGTATCTCCGCAAACAATGGCTTTTTTCAGTTCACTCGCAGGAAGCGTTGATAATATGGACATGGAAGCCTTCGCTCCCACCCCGTTTACCTTCATTAGCGTTTTAAATAACGAAAGTCCTTCTTTATCTGAAAAGCCGTACAAACTCATATCATCTTCCCGAACAATCATATCTGTATACAGCATCACCTCGCTGCCCTCCGGTTTTTGATATATTACAGAATTGTCCGGTACATAAACTTCATATCCTATCCCGCTATTTTCTATCACCGCCGCGCCTGCTATGAACATAGTAAGCCTGCCTTTTATGTAATGTATCATTTTGCCCTCCCTAAAATTTTCGCAAGCCTTGCATTTGAAGGTGCCGAATGGCCATGGCATATAGCTGCCGCAAGCGCGTCAGCCACGTCGTCCGGTTTAGGTACTTCTTTTAGATTGAGTATGGTCTTTACCATCGCCTGTACTTGCTTCTTTTCCGCTCTACCATAACCGACAAGTGCTTGTTTGATTTGAAGCGGCGTATATTCAAATATATCAAGACTTGAATTTGCGCACGCAAGCAAAGCTACGCCTCGCGCCTGACCTACCATTATAGCAGTAGTTACATTTGTATTAAAAAATAGTTCCTCAACACCTGCCACTTCGGGTTCGTACTTAGCTATTACCTCTGTAAGCTCGTTGTATATGCATTTAAGTCTGTCAGGTGGCGCCATGCCTGCCTTTGTAGTAATCGCTCCGTATGCGCAAGGTGTAAAACGGTTGCCCTGCATGTCAACTATGCCATACCCCAAAATAGCATATCCCGGATCTATTCCAAGTATTCTCATTACTTTTCCTTTTTTAACGCTTGAATTTTCCCTTGTACTTACTTGTTCCGAACGCAAATATTTTTCCTTCTTTTTTTGCGACAGACTTCTTGTAAAAATACACTATGGTGCAAACTGCAAACACGATTGCACTCAAAAGCATCGCTTGTTTAATCCTGCCAAACAGCATCAAACTGTCCGTTCGCAAATATTCGACAAAAAAACGCTCAAAAGAATAGAGAATTCCATACAGCAAAGCTATCTGACCTTTAAAATCTCTATCTTTTACAATTAAAATGAAAAATAAAATCAGACACCAAATCGACTCATACAAAAATGTCGGATGTACTTTCTGCCCGTTTACAATTATAGCCCAAGGAAGATTGGTGATACCTCCATGTGCCTCACTGTTAAAGAAATTCCCCCAGCGTCCTATTGCCTGCCCTATGGCAACACAAGGCGCCACCATATCCAAAAAATTCCATATATCGTACTTCCAAACTTTGCAAAGCACGATTGTAGCAAGAATCCCCGCAATAAGTGCTCCATGTATTGCAAGACCGCCTGCGCGCACATTCAGCATAGCGGTAATGCTGCCTTTATAGTCATCATAATTAAATATTACGTAGTACATTCGTGCTCCGACAAACGCTAGCGGTACTGCTATGAGAACAAAATCCAAAATGCGATCCACAGATATATCGTATTTTTTTGCCCGCTTACAAGCTACCAACATACCAAAAAGTACGGCGATTGCCATAAGCACGCCGTACCATCTAACTTCAATTCCAAATATTTCAAATGCTATGGGATTAGGTGCTGTCATATCTCCACCCTTTCATTTAGCAAAAGCTCTATTTGATCGTTCAAAACATATATTTTGTAATACTGTGAATTGTCATAGTTTTTCTTCTGCTCCAAAGTCATACCTTTGATTTCTTTTTCGTATGCTTTCAAAAACTGTTCTCCGGTAAGCACATCAGGCTCCGTTTTGGAATCCACAGGTTTTCTAAATGTGCATCGTGCTTCTTGCGGTAACACATAACTTATTTCATAATTTCGATTTTCAATCAAAATTTTACCCTCGTAATCCTCTACAAGTTCTTTTGCACTTATCGTTACCTCTACCTGAGCATCTTGTGTCTTCTTCAAAGATACATTTCCAAACAAATATTCAGCACCGTCGCGCAGTAACTGCTCAGAATATTCATTTTCCAGATATTCCGGAGTTATCTCGGGTTCTATAACGGTAGAACCCGATTTCTTTTGAAAATCACAGCTCGTACTAAATACGATTAACGAAAAAACCGTAAATATACAAACGATTTTCTTAATATTTCTCATCTTTACTCCTTAAACATATTTGTTATCAAAGTCGGATATCTCGCCGACTCCTGCAGTTGTCTTTGCTTCATTTGCAAAAGAACTCGCCTTACTTGCCGGTTTACTTGCGCTTTTCGCTGCACTATGCAGCTCTTTTACCTGTGAAATATCGTGCACTTTATTTTCGTAATCCAATATTTCTACGGTTTTGTCAGTTCCGTTATCCTTTGCTTTATTCGCTCCTACATGTCTTACTTCCGATTTATCCTGCACTTTTCCCAAAGTCTTTGCAGCAGTTTTCTCAATCGGCTTATCAGCTTTCTTTTGAAGCGGTTTCGCACTCATTTTTTCAGGGACTTTTACATCCACTTTTGCTGCCGGCTTTGTATCGAGCTTTTCCACCGTTTTTTCAAGCTTTGGGTCCATAGCGTAAGATGTTCTTGATTTTGCGGTATCATCGTCCATCAACCTGTACTGAGCTATGAGCGTATCCAAGATATTAGCCTGTCCTGCAAGTTCTTCGCTGGCAGCTGCACTTTCTTCACTTGTTGCCGAGTTCGTCTGAACAGCAGATGATATCTGATCTGCTCCCAAGTTGATTTGACTTGCTGAAACTGCCTGTTCTTCTGAAGATGTCAATATTTCCTTAATCTTTTCTGTAATTGTATTCGCATTTTGAACAACAAGCTCAAGCGATTGTGCAGTTTTTTCGGCTATATCTTTTCCTTCTGCAACCGCACCTATCGAAGTTTCAATCAATTCTGTCGTACTCTTTGCAGCCTCTGCCGATTTACTTGCAAGATTTCTAACTTCGTCTGCAACTACTGCAAAGCCTTTACCGGCTTCTCCTGCACGCGCAGCTTCAACAGCGGCATTAAGTGCAAGTATATTCGTCTGGAATGCTATATCATCTATTGTTTTAATTATCTTATTTACTTCGCTTGATGCTTCAGTCATTCTTTCCATCGCGTTCATAAGATCGCTCATATGCGTATTGCTTATTTCAATGGCATCGCCTATCTGATCGCTCAATTTATTCGTTTCTTCAGCACTTCTTGCATTCAAATTGATTTTTCCTGCTATATCCCCGATAGTAGCAGACAATTCCTCGAGCGATGCTGCTTGCTCTGTAGAACTTTGTGATAAACTCTGCGCACCCTGTGATACTTGGTCCGCTCCGTCTGTGATTTGCGCAGCTGACAATTTGATTTTTCTGAAGCCCGCATTTAACCCGTCGAGTAAACTTAAATACGAAGTTCTGATTTCATTGAAATCTCCAACATACTCTTGCGTAGGCATATATGTCAGGTCGCCCTCGCTCAAGGCCTTCATTTCCGTAGATATTTCGCCTATTACATTTTCAAGATTAGCAAATGCCTCTCGCATAGAGTCGCAAACTCTTCCGATTTCATTGTCTCCTGCGTACTCTATTTTGTAACTCAGATTTCCCTGTTTCAATGCCTCACCTGCGGAATCAAGCTGCTGCAATGGAGTCAAACCTTTTCGTATCTGTGTCAGCGTAGTTATTATCAACACAACAAGCGCAAGCGCTATTAAAATTACCGTAATGACTACAAGCCCGATTAAATCGGAGTAAAAGTCTATCGTCGTAACCGCTGAGTACACCCACCATGTTTGTCCGTCGATGTCTATCGGTGAAAAAAATGCCTGCATTCCGACTTTTTTGCTTGACGGCATAGAAACTCTGAAGTCTTCACCTATTTCTCTCTTGGCAGTGACTTTGTCTATATCTTTTTGACGCGAAAGTCTTCCTGTAAACGAGCTGCCTACAGCTTCGCTGTCCTTGCTGTGGAACATTATTTCATCGTCTTGATTTATGAGTGCCAGCAAAAATGTAGGATTGTCGCCATGCTGGAATTCAATTTTATTAAGTTCATCTATCCTGACATCGGACAACACTATTCCGATAGTTTTTCCCGACGCCACGATTGGGGTTGTCATCGTTACAATGTGCTTGCCTCTGGCATCTTGATACGGTTTAGATACAAACGGTTTGCCCGTTTCCACAGTTTTGATAAAATACTCTCTTTCCCAAACGACATCCGTGAATACCGTTTCCAAATCGCTTTCGGAGCCTTCTTTTTTAGCAACATAAAGTCCGTATTTTTCAACATTCGGATCTACCGCATTTTGAACGAAAAATACGCCCATTCCCTCTATCATGCTGTTATTTTTAATTGTATTAGGAACAAATCTAAGTAGACAGTATTCAAGTTCTTTGGCTCCTGCATTCAGTGCCGCCCCCTCGATCACTTCACTTGGTCCGCCTGCAATATTGGACTTTGCAACAATATCTGAATAATTCTCCTCTACATAACCGCCTATAAGTTCACCTTCACTTTGAGCAGAATGTATCTTATCGTATATCTTTGCTGCATTTATTTCTGTAAGCTGCGTAAAACTCGCGTCCAATAATCCTTTTACTGAATTTGCCACTATAACAAGTAAAACTACACCTATAACCAACAAACAAATCAGGAGAGTTATCCCTGTTCTCTTTGACAGTTCTTTTGCCAAACTGCCGTTTCCCATAATTTTTTTATCCGGTCTTTTTCTCATTATCGCAGCCTCTCTTTCCATAATTTTATAAATGAAATATATACGAGTAGATTTTATATTATTATACTCATTTTGTCAATCTTTTGTTAATATTTAAACGCTTTCTTTAAATATTTTTTTCTTTTGGTTGTTTATCGCAAATCAATGTGATATAATATTACATATTGTACGCATGTACAAAGTCTTGACCTATATAGCATTGCTTTAATTATACAAAACAATTTTTATACACATGAGGTGATTTTATGAAAATAGCCGTAACTGACTTGCTCGACGGAATGCGAATAGATGAAGATCTTGTTAACTTGGACGGTCAGCTCATTACAACCAAAAATACGCTTGTAACACCTGCTCTGATTGAAAAGCTCAAGCAATTCAATGTGAAAGACATTGAAGCCGAAGCTACTGCCGAGTACTGGGAGCTCATCAAAAAACGCGATGCTCAATTTACTAAAAAACCTGTCGCACAGCCAACAACAGTTTTAGAAGAAACCATATTCGATGTAAGAAAAACTCAGGCTTTCTCTTCATTCAAAAATTCGTGCGAAACCAATCACAAAACACTTACTACTTCATTTGACGAAATTATGTCGGACGAAAACAATGAGCAAGGGCTAAACCTTATGGAAGCGATGTCCGACTCCCTTTATAAAGATAACAAAAACAATATCAACCTCATAGATATGGTTTATCTAATGCGCAACAATGCGGATGCTATATACTCACATTCGCTGAATGTAGGTATGGTTGCAGGTCAACTCGGAAAATGGCTGAAGCTGCCCGAAGAAGAAGTTCAGCTTCTCGTAACTTGCGGATTGTTCCACGATATGGGAAAACTGCTTATTCCGAAGAACATCATAGATAAACCGTCAGCTTTAACCGATGAGGAATACGATATCATGAAAACACATGCGCAAAAAGGCTATGAATTTTTATCTAAATTCGATCACCTCGATCCCATCATAAAGGAAGTCGCTTTGAAGCATCATGAACGCTGCGACGGTTCGGGTTATCCAAACGGTTTGACAGGAGATCAATTAGATAAATTTTCAAAGATTATTGCTATTGCCGATGTTTATACAGCGATGACTTCGGACAGAACTTATAGAGAATCCATATGTCCTTTCACCGTTGCGGCTGAACTCGAAAAAGAAGGGCTTCACAAGTTTGATGCGCATTTTGTTATGACTTTCCTAGACAATATGCTCACATCGTATTTGCAACGCAAAGTCGAACTCAACAACGGTCAAGTAGGCGTAGTACTGCTTCTGAACAGATATCAAAAATCAAAGCCTTTGATTGAACTTGCAAACGGAGATACTTTGGATCTTGCAAAAAACACGGACTTATATATAACCAAAATGCTCGACTATTAACATTGTTTATTCATACTTCCAAAAACCTAAAAACGGTTCGCACAATGCGAACCGTTTTTAGGTTTTATTTTAATACCTTTTTTAAATTTTCTACTTCCGATGCGGCTTCCTTGTCCTCAAATGAAGCATATCTAAAATATGCAAATCCCGAAACACCGTATTTTCTACCCATTTTTACCTGTCTTGCGATTATGTCGTTATTACGCCGCCACTCAGATACCGAATTCCCGTCTTTTATATCCAAGCCTGCATTTGCCATATCAAGACCGACATACAGTTTTACACGGGGATTTTTAACTAAATTTTTCCACGCTTTCAAATTTGCTTCATATGCGTACTTTGCCGGTTTTCCGCCTTGTTTAGCCTCGAATCCCCAATAAAGTTGCGGCATTATATAGTCTACATAACCGTCTTCCGTAAGCCACCTTTCTATATCGACAAAATGCGCATTATTACTGCGTAAATTTTCAAGATTTCCTGCCGGACTTATTCCAAATAAAACATCAGTTTTTTCTGCTTTAATAGCGGCATAAATGCCCTTTACGAGGTCATTTACATTATCTTTTCGGAAATTCACTATGTTTTTTTGAGTGCCGTACGCTTGATATTCAGGTAAATCAAACGAAAGCTCCGCTTTGCCGTCATCAACTCGCGGATAGAAATAGTCGTCAAAATGTATTCCGTCTACATCGTAATTCCTAACAATTTCAACTACTCCCGCAATAACCATATTTTTTACCTCTTGCACAGACGGATTTAAGTAATAATCCCCCTTGTGCTTGAGCACCCACCTGTCGTTTTCACTGTCCGAATCCGACAGCCAACGCTTGGCGGGGCTTTTGCTGCTCGTTTCATTGAAATATGTCCCATAGCTCGAAACTCTATACGGATTTATCCACGCATGGAATTTCATTCCTCTTTTATGTGTTTCTTCAATCATAAATTGCAAAGGATCATATCCGGGATTTTTACCTTGCGTTCCTGTCAGATACTTGCTCCAAGGATATATATCCGACGGATACATCGCATCTGAATGCGAGCGTACATGCGCTATAACGGAATTCATACCGAGAGCCTTTGAGTTGTCAAGCATCTTGATAAATTCACGTTTGAATCCCGCTTCGTTTTTCGGCATTTTCATATATTCCAAAAACGAAATCCACATAGCATTTTCTTCACCCTGCGCACGGGCCGCGTTTTCGTCTTCAATCGGTAATATAGATGCAATTTGATCTATCCTCACTTCTCTTTTAGCCGCATTCCAATTTACCTTTGCGCCGAGGCTTTCCGAAATAAATCTAAGCGGCACTAAAGTTCTGTTATTTCGTATTATAGGAGCTGAATCCAGTAAAATAACATTGCCGTTTGCATACGCCGTAAGGCTATTTACCGTTACCTCCATATTATTATCTCCAAGCTGCGCCGATGCTCTTTTATTTTTATCGTCCCAACTCAAATTGGCACCAAGCGTTTCAAATATTTTTCGCATTGGTACAAGAGTTCTATCGTTTACGATTTTAGGCTCAACATCAAAGCTCTGCTTTTCTCCATTTACGTAAACCACAACCTCCTGCGTTGCCGCCTGCGCATATTGCGCGTTACCAAAAATACCGCACACTACCAAAATCAGGGTGAGCAGCAAAGTCAAACTTCTTCCTTTTAACTTCATTTTAGCCTCGTAATTACATCAATTTTTCATCGTAGCAAGCTCGCTCGCCACCGACAAATTTTCTTCTTACCCTCGCCGCCGTTACATGCGCCTCTCCGAGTTCTTTTACAGACAACCTCACAGGTACTGCCACTTTTTTTAGGTGCATACCTATAAATGTATCTCCTATATCTATCCCTGCATCCGCTTTGATAGTTTCAACCGCAACAGCATCATTAAAATTGTTGTAACATGCAGTCGCAAAAGAACCGCCCGCCTTTGGCTGAGGTATTACATTCACAATATCGTCGTCATTTGCAGCTTCTCTTTCGATTATTATCGCACGATTCAAATGCTCACAACACTGCGCAGCCATATATATACCGTATTTTCTAAAAACTTCGTATAAACCTTTGAAAATTTCGTCCGCAACCTCCGAAGAAGAATTTGTACCTATCTTGCTACCTATAACCTCGCTTGAGGAACAGCCTACGACAACAACTTGTCCTTTTTTTAGCTTCGCCTTCTCGACCAGTTCCTCCGCAATTATCTCTGCATTTCGTTTAAGTTCTTCCAGCATAATTCCTCCTTAATATCTATCATCGCTTCTTTTTTGTATGTCCACCAAAAGCACGCCTATCAGAAATAAATTCAACACTATGCTCAATAATCTTACTACCGTTTTAATCTTCTTCATAATAACACCTTCTCTTTCTTTTTTTAATTTTTTTATTTTTCAATTAAATTTTGTCTTTTCATTTCTCCACATCTGTGCTAAAATACACCTTATGACAGTTCGAAACCATCCTGTCAATAAACAAAACTAAGGAGAATTTAATATGTCAAATGAACTTTTACTAATCGTAACTTGCCTATTTTTGTATGTAGGCGTTCTGATTTGGTACAAACTCTTCGGCAAGTCGGGACTTTTCTGCTTTTCCGTATTTGCCACATTGCTTGCGAACATCGAGGTTCTCATCCTCGTAAAAGCGTTCGGCATGGAGCAAACTCTGGGCAACATCCTATTTGCCTCAACTTTTTTAATCACGGATATTCTAAGTGAAAACGAGGGCAAGCAAGCCGCAAATACCGCTGTTCGTATCAGTATTACAGCTTCTGTATTTATGATTATAACGACTCAGCTTTGGCTTCGCTATATTCCTTCCGAAAACGATTGGGCATCAGAAAGTATACACACTTTGTTTGAGAATACCCCCAGATTGATTTTCGCAAGCCTTATAGTATTCGCAATAGTTCAGCACTTCGATGTGTGGCTATACCACAAACTTTGGAAATTTACGAGCAAAAATCACGATTCAAAAAGTTTTCTGTGGCTGCGCAACAATATGTCAACCATGATTTCGCAACTTATCAACACAATTTTATACAATCTACTCGCATTTTGGGGGATTTATCCTACCAAGACACTTATAAGCATAATCGTTTCCTGCTACATAATATTCTTTATAACATCTCTTCTGGATACACCTTTTGTATATCTTGCAAGGAAAATACACGAGGGAAAATGTGTTCAGGATAACTAAACATTATCCTGTCTTTTAATCTTTTGCGTAGTAGTTTTGACAAATTCGGACTTGCGGATTACCAAATTTCTAATTCTCTTGTAATTAGGGAGTTTTAAATTTACATCCGCAAGTTTTTCTTTGATGTATTTGTAAATTTCCTCTTCTTCTACATCTCCGATTTCCGCTTTTATTATATCATAATCCGGTATAACTTGTACGCTTACGACGGTTTCCTGCGTTTCTTTGTTCTGCGTTCCGTAAACCATACATTCCTTTATACAGGCTATATCTTTGAGATAATCTTCAATTTCTTCCGGATAAATATTTTTTCCCGTTTTTGTTACTATAACATTTTTCTTGCGTCCACTCAGATATATGAACCCCTTTTCATCTGCAAAACCCATATCTCCCGTGTAAAACCAGCCGTCTTTCAGTACTTTGCCGGTTTCATCGGGCATATTGTAATATCCGAGCATAACATTCGGCCCTTTGTAAATAATTTCACCCATGCCGTCTGCATCTTTGTTTATAATTTGCAGCTCTCCACTAGGCACTACCTGTCCGACAGTTCCCGCTTTGATATACCTGTCCGAAAAATCCGGTGTTCCTGCAACAAGCGGTGCAGTTTCTGTAAGTCCATAACCCATTACAACATCGATTCCGAAATCCTGAAATCCTCTAACTACATTCGGACTTATAGCTGCTGCCCCTGTAACAAGCAATCTGAGTCGTCCGCCGAAGCTGTCGTGTATATTTTTGAACATTTTTTTCTGTAAGTTGATACCGACTTTCTTGAAAGCGTTGCTGATTCCTATAGCCCTTTTTAAAGCGTTCTCTTTGCCCATTTTTTCAGCTTGCTTCCATATCTTTTTGTACATCGTTTCAAATATCAGCGGTACGCCAACAAGTAGTGTCGCACGCGCTTCTTCGAGGTTTTTGGAAACATACTTAAGTCCTTCGAAAAATGCTATTGAACCGCCGTTGAAAAGTAATGTCATTATGCCTATCGTGGATTCAAATGTATGGTGAATAGGTAGTATCGAAAGTGTCCTGTCCGTTTCTTTAACATTAACTATCTTCGAAACATCTTTCACATTGCTTATGATATTTCTATGACATAGCATTACAGCCTTAGGTTTTCCGGTTGTTCCGGATGTGAACAAAAGCATCCTCACCGCTTCTTTATCCAGCTCAATATCAATGTAACGACGATCTCCTTGATTTACGAGCTTTCTTCCTTCATTTATCAAAAAGTCGATACTGTCTGCGCGGTACGCTTCGCTTTTTGCATTTTCTTCATATACTTCCATTTTAATCTTGTGCTTGATATCCATATCCGCAAACTCTTTCTCATAGCTTGCCGTATAAAATACCGCACTGCAATTCGCCGTTTTAATCAAATTTTCAATTTCCGCTTTGCGTAGCTCTTTGTCAAGCGGAACAACTATACCTGCACCGTTTACAACAGCAAAATACGCAACCATCCACGGATAGCAATTTTCACCGATTATGGCTATTTTTTCACCTAAAAGTCCCATATCTACGAGCTTACTTCCAAGAGCATCAACATCATCCTTAAATGTAATATAGTTAATTTCCTTGTATTTGCCGCCTTTTTTTTCCTTTTGTAAAAATGCCGGATTCTTCCCGAACTTTTCCTTACAATTATTCAGCATTTCCTTTAAATCGCAAATGTCCTCGACCGGATATAACCTATCTTTGTATATGTTCTCGTATACCATGAGTTCTCCTCCATATAATACTTGAAAGTATTATTAAATATGCTATACTAATAATATCACATTAACGCTAAATTCACAATACAATCAAGCAATAAAGTAAAATACAAAGGAGAAAATTATGAGCCTACATATATCAGCCAAAAAAGGTGAAATAGCAGAAACAGTCTTGCTTCCGGGCGATCCTCTGCGTGCTGAATTTATAGCCAAAGAGTTTTTGACATCAGCAGTTCAAACAAACGAAATACGAAATATGTTCGGATTTACAGGTAAATACAAAGGAGTTCCTATAACAGTTCAAGGCAGCGGAATGGGCATGCCGTCTATGGGTATCTATTCGCACGAATTGATTCACGAATACGGTGTTAAGAATCTCATTAGAATCGGCACTGCCGGTGCTTTTCACGACAGTATCAATATAGGCGATATAGTTCTTTCAGTTTCTACTTCCACAGATTCAAATTACATACACGCATTTGGGGTAAACGGAAATTTTGCGCCAACTGCAAGCTGGGACTTGCTTTTAAAAGCGCAAAAGGCAAACGAAAAGCTGAATTTCAGCATGAAAGCAGGCAATACCGTAAGCTGCGATGTTTTTTACGAATTCGGAGATTGGTGGAAATCTTGGGCGAAAATGGGGGTTCTTGCAGTAGAAATGGAAGCTGCAGCCCTTTATATGAACGCAGCCTATGGAGGTGTCAATGCACTTGCTATGATGTCTATAAGCGACCATTTCGTAACCGGAGAAAAAGCGGATACAGCTATGCGTCAAGAGGGTTTCACAAATATGATGCAGCTTGCACTTGAAACCGCAATATTTTAGACAGCGAAAAAGGCGAGGAGCTGATGTGCCCCCCAAAAGTTAGACCAACATTTAACGATTAGGAGGTCGGTACAAGCACCTCGCCTTTTTTATTAAATTATAGTTCCTTTACATCAACAGGTTTACTTACATTTTCTACCGTTGAAATATTGTTCTTAAGATTTTCTTTAATCTGCTTTCTACCTGCTGCAGTTAGAATTCTGTTACCGTTAGCGTCCGCCAGCGTTACTCCTACAAATGCCAAAAGGAATGTAATCACAGGCATAGACCAGTTAAAGATTGCCCACGGCATATACACAAGCGTGCCGATTCCAAGTGTCTGCGTTATAAATACACCGCATGTATTCCAAGGTATCAAAGCCGATGTAACCGTGCCTGAGCTTTCAAGTGCATTCGAAAGTGTTTTAGGGTGCAGCTGTGCTTTTTTATATGTTTCCGCATACATTCTTCCCGGTATAACTATTGAGATATACTGTTCAGGCATAGATGCGTTGCTTAGTACACAAGTAAACTCCGTCATAAATATCAAAGAAGCTCCACCTCTTACAAATCTCAAAAGCTGATTTACCAAAACCTCCAGCTGATGTGTCGCTTCCATTATTCCGCCGAACATCATCGCAAGAAGCGTAAGCGATATTGAAAACATCATTTTCATAAGTCCGCCCGATGTTAAAAGTGCGTCAACGGCGGAAACTCCACTGTTTGACTCAAATCCGTTCATACCCGCATCGAGGAATGCTCCAAGCGACGCAGTCGGTTGCAAGAATATACCGAGCAAAACTCCTGTCAATATTCCAAGTGTAATTCCGGGTATCGCAGGCATCTTCATCGCAACAGCAACTATTACTATAACAGGAGGAAGCAACAATAAAGGTGAGATTGTGAACATATTAGTAAGCGCATCGCTCATCACCTGTATGTTGGAAATATCCGCTGTCGCAGAGCCGCTTCCATACTGAAAACCTAAAACTCCAAACACTAACAAACAAAGTCCGTATGCAACCATCGTCGGAGCAATCATAAACTTCACATGCGTAAACACATCCGTTCCCGCCATTGCAGGTGCCAAGTTTGTTGTATCCGACAAAGGCGACATTTTATCTCCGAAATATGCTCCCGATATTACAGCCCCTGCAGCCATAGGAAGCGGAATTCCAAGTCCGTGCGCTATTCCCATAAGTGCAAGTCCCATCGTTCCCATCGTTCCCCACGATGTACCTGTAGCAAGCGATGTAATTGAGCAAATAAGCAATGCAGCTATTAGAAAAACCTTAGGCGATATCAGCTTAAGTCCGTAATATATCATCGACGGAACTACACCCGCGGTAATCCAAACTCCTATCAGTATACCGATGATTGCCAAAATCATAACGGCTTGCAGCGCCCTATAAATTCCGTCCTTCATAGATTTTTCTATAAATTCCCAATCGTAACCCAGTATCAAAGCCATTATAGCCGCACCGATTACACCTGCGAACATAGGTATATGCGGATCCACCTTAAAAACTATGATGCCAACCGCCATTATTACTACCAAAAATAGTAATGTCAACCCTGCTTCCCAAACTTTCGGCAATCTTGGTTGTCGTTTCTCACTTTTACTACCCATGAGTACTCCTCCACATGTAAAATAATTTCATAGCCATGCATAAAAAATGCATATTTAATAACTTCTATGCAATTTTATCACATAACAACTGATAATTTCAATAGTATTTATAAACTTTATGTATATATGTTTGCTCAATATCATTACAAAAATGTACTATCTTGCGCGCAAAAAAAATGGCACTTGGGTAGGTGCCATTTTCTAATATTGATTATCTACTATTTTTTCTTACTTTCTTTCGAACTTAGCATCTCTTTTTTCTAAAAATGCTGTCATTCCCTCAGTTTTGTCGCTAGATGCGAACGGTGCTGTAAATGTCTCAATTTCGAGCGCCGAAGCAGCCGCCATATCCAAATTGTAGCCCTTATTGATAGCTAATTTTGCGCTTGATACAGCTATCGGTGCTTTCGAATTGATTGTCTTTGCAACTTTTTCCGCCTCCGCAATCAAATCATCGGCAGGTACTACCTTTTCAACCAATCCGATTCTGCCCGCTTCTTCAGCCGATATAATCTCCGCAGTCATGATTAGGTACTTTGCCATACCTTTGCCAACCAATCTCGATAGTCTTTGTGTACCACCAAAGCCCGGAATGATTCCAAGATTAACCTCAGGCTGTCCGAATTTTGCTTTTTCGGATGCTATACGAATATCACAAGCCATAGCAAGCTCACATCCTCCGCCAAGTGCGAATCCGTTTACCGCTGCAATTACAGGCTTGCTCAGATTTTCGATAGCGTTCATCACATTGTGTCCTGCAATCATCATCTCTCTACCTTCGATAGCATTCATGGAATTCATCTGTGCTATATCCGCCCCTGCAACGAATGCCTTGCCTTCACCTGTAAGTATTACGCTGTAAACCTCATCGTCCTGCTCAATATTGTAAAAAGCACAAGCAAGCTCGTTTAAAACATCCATATTAAGCGCATTCATAGCTTTAGGTCTGTCGATTGTAATGTAAGCGATTTTGTCTTTTACTTCCACTTTGATATTTTCGTACATTGTCATTTCCTCTTTTCTCAAGAATATTTGCCTTTCGGCGTTTGTTAATATAATAACATTTAATTTACATAAAGGCAAGGTGTTAGTGAAGATTTATCTTGTACCCTTTTAATATCCACCTCGTAATGGTATAATACTACATGTACAATTTCGATTACAAAAGAGGGTTTTATGTTTTTTTTACTATCTGATTTATTTTTCGGCTTTATCGTACTTATGTTTACAGCGTTAACCGTTTACATCTATTTGAGGCTGGTAATCGCAGTCAAAACAGGTACAGATGTTCCAAAACACATATATCAAATCGGTCAAGGCTTTCAAGGCAGAGTTCATGTCAACTATGACGACATTACAAACCGAGAAGCGCTTAAATTGGCAAATTTATTTTTATTTTGCTTCTTTACTTGCAACATTATTTTTTTTATTGCGATGTATTTTAAAACGCATGTTTTGACTTCCGCGCTATATGCCTGCTTCAAATCATCATTTGCTATTGCTATAACTTCAATCTTTCTCAATGCGTTTATTAAACTGCTACTGCTATTTATTACCAAAAATAAGCCTATGTATTTATACTCGCCGGTAAATGCTATAATCGGCGGAGTATTTATTACCGCTTTTACATTTTCACTGTTCATATCTTTGACAGGCTTTCCCGCAGAACCTGTAAAGCTGCAAATTGGCACCGAAAATATAATCGTAGGTGAAACAAAAGCATCGCAACTTCTAGCTTGCAACTTTCAATTTGCCGATAAGACCGCAGAAAGCAATATTGTAAATAAACGCAACGACCATTTTTATTACGGCGAACTCGTAGAAATTTTCCGTAACGGCAAATCATACGGATTTGTCAGTGTTACACCTAAATGGAAAGACTCAGACAAACTCAAGAACTGCATCATAACATACTACGAAATTTCGGGCGATAGTGCGCAACTTTCTGCCGTTAAATTTAACAATCAAGATTTGTCGAAGCTACAGCTGCAGGACTTTAGAACCAAACATTTAAAAGATATTTTTGCCTTGCATCCTGCCGACTACGAAGAAATTAAAAACGATACACTTTTCATACTTAAACTTCAAACAAATGATTACGGTCTTTGGAAACGCTATCGAATTGAATCTTATTTCTATCCGGACGGCACCCCTTCTCGCTACGGCATCCGAGTACAACATACCATTTGGGAATAGGTTACCGCTTTATCAAAAAATTCATTAAGCGTCATAAGAACAATTTGATGTTCAAGCCGATAAAGAGGGATTTATACCTTGACATTCGGATTTGTATACTGACCATGCTTCTTGGTATTTTTGCCGTACTGAATTGCAAACTTGGGGCAACGGTGCAAACAGCCTAGGCACATCACACATTTATTCTTTACCCAGACAGGTCGCTTGTCTTGCATTTCGATTGCCTGCACGGAACACTTTTCGGCGCATAAACAACATCCGATACAAGTATACTCTACACGAAAATTTATAGTGCGCCGTACGTTGCTGTTGTAAATCGGCTCTGCTATCCATTCAGTAATAAAAGCCGGAGTTCGATGCGCCATATGACGGTTCTTATTGCGTTCTTTGACGCTGCGGAGAATGCTACTGATTTCATTCTCGGTATTTTTAGTGTACTTGGCAACTTTTTCTTGGGTGGAAAGGTCAAAAATAGGAGTCCATGTATCTACCATTCTGACAGAATAGTAGGCATCTATTTTTCGTTTCTGAATTGCCTTGTTTGCTATTGCGCCGGATGCACCGGGCGTTATCCCGCAAGTAGCAATATAATACAAGTATTCTGTTTGAAAAGATGCTTTTTCAAGAAATTCTTTTACAATACTCGGTAACCCCCAATAATAAGTAGGCGAAATGATACCAATTGTTTTATCAAAAAATGAATATTGATCATTTTTCAAACAATCCACAATGGATAGCATTTCTTGTTTCTCAGACTGTGCAAGCCGAGTCGCAACATATTTACAGTTTCCTGTCGCAGAAAAATAAAGAATCATTTGTTGTCCTCCGCAATTCTTATATTATTATTAACATATAACACTTACTTTATAATCAAGTTTTACTACCATATGAAATTACACTACTCTCAAACCAGACGGAGAGGGAATAGAAATTGAGGTAGGTTTTACTACCATATGAAATTACACTACTCTCAAACCGTTTTTCCCAGTTTGTTAAACTTTTGTGCGTTTTACTACCATATGAAATTACACTACTCTCAAACGTCTGCACAACTTCTCTTTGAAATGCTCTGGTTTTACTACCATATGAAATTACAC
>JABZIP010000006.1 GCA_015258265.1 Clostridiales bacterium
AGTTCCGATGTTAATATGTGGCTTGTTTCTTTCAAATTTTTGCTTTGCCATTTTTAATCTCCTTCTACTATTTGTTTATTTTATCCAGCAGATTATCAGGTAATTTTTCAAAATGATCCATCTGCATTACGTACACACCTCTACCCTGTGTCTTGGAACGCAAGTCTGTTGCATAACCAAACATCTCGGATAACGGTACCATTCCTCTAACAGCTACTGCACCGGCATTCATGTCGGAACCTTCGATTCGACCACGCCTTGAGCTGATATCCCCAATTACATCTCCCATGTAATCCTCAGGAACAGTTACTTCTACCTTAAATATAGGTTCAAGCAGCACCGGCCCTGCTTTTTTGCAAGCCTCTCTAAATGCCATAGAAGCTGCAATCTTAAATGCCATTTCCGAAGAGTCGACTTCGTGGTAAGAACCGTCGTATAGTTCAACACCTACGTCCACTACATTGTAACCTGCAAGAGGTCCTGTCTGCATAGCTTCCTTGATACCTTCTTCGATTTTTGGAATATATTCCTTAGGAATAGCTCCTCCGACAATCGAATTTTTGAATTCAAATCCGGTTCCCGCTTCTCTTGGATAAACCTTGATTTTAACATGACCGTATTGTCCACGACCACCGGACTGTTTTGCATACTTGTGGTCAATATCTGCAAGCTGCGTAATTGTTTCTTTGTAAGAAACCTGAGGCTTGCCGACATTAGCTTCAACCTTAAACTCACGAAGCAATCTGTCTACGATTATTTCAAGGTGAAGTTCTCCCATACCTGCGATAATTGTCTGTCCCGTTTCCGTATTTGTGTAAGTCTTGAATGTAGGATCTTCCTCCGCCAACTTGGCAAGTGCAATACCCATTTTTTCTTGACCTGCTTTTGTCTTAGGTTCTATTGCTATTTCGATAACAGGATCAGGGAATTCCATGGACTCCAATATGATTTCGTGTTTTTCATCACAAATCGTATCTCCTGTTGTTGTGTCTTTAAATCCAACCGCTGCCGCAATATCTCCCGAATAAACTTCACTTATTTCTTCTCTCTTGTCTGCGTGCATCTGAAGAATTCTTCCGATTCTTTCTTTTTTGCCCTTTGTTGAATTGTATACATAAGAGCCTGATGCAATGGTTCCCGAATAAACTCTGAAGAACGCCAGCTTTCCTACAAACGGATCCGCCATTATCTTGAACGCAAGCGCTGAGAACGGTTCGCTATCTGAAGCCTTTCTCTCGTCCTCTTCTCCAGTATCAGGATTTATTCCTTTAATTGCAGGGATATCGACAGGAGAAGGCATATAATCAACAACTGCGTCCAGCATCATCTGTACACCTTTGTTTCTGTACGCGGAACCGCAAGTAACAGGTACCATTTCTCCCGCAATTGTAGCCTTTCTAATCGTATCCTTGATTTCCTTGACAGTAAGTTCTTCACCCTCGAGGAACTTCATTGTAAGCTCCTCATCACACTCGGCAACCGACTCGATCATTTTTTCTCTCCACTCGTTCGCCTTTTCTAACATTTCTGCTGGAATATCAGTGATTTCAAACTCTTTACCAAGGTCATCCTTGTATATCTCTGCTTTCATCTCTACTAAATCGACAATTCCTATGAAACTATCTTCAACACCAATAGGAAGCTGGATAGGTACAGCATTTGCCTTCAATCTATCCTTAACCATGTCAACTACTCTATAGAAATTAGCTCCCAATATATCCATCTTATTTACAAAGATCATTCTAGGAACATTGTATTTGTCAGCCTGCCTCCAAACCGTTTCCGATTGTGGCTCTACGCCGCCCTTCGCACATAAAACAGTTACAGAACCGTCAAGAACTCTAAGAGATCTTTCTACTTCAACTGTAAAGTCTACATGGCCCGGTGTATCTATAATATTGATTCTATGGTTTTTCCACTGTGCTGTAGTAGCAGCAGAGGTTATTGTAATACCACGCTCCTTCTCCTGTTCCATCCAGTCCATCGTCGCTGCACCTTCATGGGTTTCGCCAATCTTGTGAGTCTTTCCTGTATAAAACAAGATTCTTTCAGTCGTCGTAGTTTTTCCGGCATCGATGTGTGCCATGATACCGATATTTCTAGTCTTTTCCAACGAAAAAGCTCTAGGCATAGTAATAATCCTCCTTTCCTGCTATTTTCTTTAAAATACTACCATCTGTAATGTGCAAATGCCTTGTTTGCCTCTGCCATTTTGTGAGTATCTTCTTTCTTCTTTACAGAACCGCCGGTGTTATTAGATGCATCGATAAGCTCTTTTGCAAGCCTTTCGTACATAGTTTTTTCACCTCTGGCTCTAGTATACTTAGTCAGCCATCTAAGTCCTAAAGTTTGGCGTCTTTCAGCTCTAACTTCTACCGGTACCTGATAGTTCGCACCGCCGACTCTCCTAGCTCTTACTTCTACCTGCGGCATGATATTACTCATAGCCTTTTCGAATACCTCCATAGGTTCTTCGCCGGTTTGTTCTTTTATAATGTCGAATGCTCCATAAACAATTTTCTGCGCTACGCCTTTTTTTCCATCAAGCATAATGCTGTTTATTAGTTTCGCAACAACTGTATTGCCATAAACCGGATCCGGAAGTACTTCTCGCTTTGGTGTATTACCCTTTCTAGGCACTTCTCTTCCCTCCTTGCTTGTTAATTTTTTAAATATCTTCGTTACTCGCGCTCACTGTGCTACTCATGTATGTCTTTATACATTCCGTTGCTCGCTCCCTTAGTGCCTCGCTCTTTAAAAAATTTCCTGCGCAATCTTCGCTATATCCAATTTTTCAAAGTTCTTTGTTCACGTCCACTTACCTGCTTTTGTATGCATGTCTACATTCCGCTATCGCTTCTTAGTGCCTCGCTCTTTAAAAAATTTCCTGCGCAATCTTCGCTATATCCAATTTTTCAAAGTTCCTTGCTCGCGTCCACTTAGGTGCTTGCATTCTGCCAAGTTACATAAAATATTTAAAAAAATCTAAAATTAAACTTCACTGATTGCTAACAATCAATTACTCTTGCTTGCCTTAACATATTAGACAAGTAAGCTCGCATTCGGTACTCGACATTCTCAATTGAATGCCGTGGCGCACATATATATCTGAAATAATCTTACTATTAACCAGCCTATATAAAATCGCCCAAACCCGATTACTATTTCTTCGCAGCCTTTGGTTTCTTTGCTCCGTATTTGGAACGAGCCTGCATTCTGTCTTTAACTCCGGCAGTATCGAGCGTACCTCTAACTATGTGGTAACGCACACCCGGAAGGTCCTTAACTCTTCCGCCTCTAATAAGAACAACACTGTGCTCCTGCAAGTTGTGTCCGATTCCCGGAATATAAGCTGTAACTTCTATTCCGTTTGTAAGACGAACCCTTGCTACTTTTCTAAGAGCCGAGTTAGGCTTTTTAGGTGTAACTGTTTTTACCGCCGTGCATACGCCTCTCTTTTGAGGGGATGCCACATCTGTGCTTTCTCTTTTAAGTGAATTCAATCCCTTTAAAAGAGCAGGTGCTGTAGATTTCTTTACTGCAGATTTTCTTCCCTGACGCACTAATTGGTTAATAGTAGGCATTATTTTCTCCTTTCCTAAAAATTATTTGCAGTTTCCTGCTATATGATTAAGTTCACTATTTGCATAGCAAACAAAACCTCTGAAATTTTAACATATCTTTGCTAAAAAGTCAAGTCCAATCTACTTATTCAAAACTCAAATCATCCAGTTCGCCGTTCAGGTCGTCAAAATCTCTGATACTTGCCCCTGTAAAATCGCCTTCCGCAATATTTTCCATATCGCCAAGTTCTTCAAAATTTTCAACTTCCTCGTCAAGTTCTTTTTGCGAGAACGACTCCATCAATTCGGTATTCACACCGTAATCGACCTCGATGCTCTTATATCGCTTCATACCTGTTCCTGCAGGTATCAACTTACCGATGATTACATTCTCCTTAAGTCCCGATAATGTATCTTTTTTACCCTTTATCGCAGCATCCGTAAGAACCCTTGTGGTTTCTTGGAATGAAGCCGCTGACAAGAATGACGGTGTTGCAAGCGAAGCCTTCGTAATTCCAAGCAATACATCTCTGCCATATGCCGGCTCTTTGTTTTCCTCGATTGCCTTTTCATTTGCCTCCTGCAAATCAAAGCGGGTATATAGTCCTCCCGGAAGCAAGTTTGTTTCACCTGCGTCTTCGATTTTTACCTTTGAAAGCATCTGGCTCACGATTACTTCGATGTGCTTATCGTTTATATCTACACCTTGTTGCTTATAAACTCGCTGAACTTCCTTCAGCAAATATTCATAAACCCCGTAAACACCGTTTAGTCTAAGTATATCGTTTGGATTTAGCGGACCGCTTGTGATAGCTTGTCCTGCTTTTATTTCATCTCCTTCGTTTACGATTATTCTTGCACCGTAAGGAACTACATATACAGTTTCCTCGTCGCCCTGAACAACTACTTCCGTTTTGTTATCGCTGCGCACCGCTATAGATATTACCGTTCCGTCAGCCTCGCAAATTTCCGCAATACCCTTAGGTTTTCTTGCCTCGAACAATTCCTCTACTCTCGGTAGACCTTGTGTAATATCGCTACCCGCAACGCCTCCTGTATGGAACGTTCTCATTGTAAGCTGAGTTCCCGGTTCTCCTATGGATTGTGCTGCTGTAATTCCAACCGCTTCACCTATATTTACGGTTTCGCCTGTAGCAAGATTTCTACCGTAACACTTAGCGCATACTCCTGTCTTGCAATTGCATTTCAAGATAGATCTGATTTTAACCTTACGGATTCCGGATTCTTCTATCTTTTCAGCCGCTGCTTCTGTAATTTCTTCGTTTTGAGCGACTATCAATTCTCCGCCCGGTACATATATATCGTTGAAAGCAGTTCTTCCGATGATTCTTGCCTTTAGCGGTTCTATCACAGCCTTGCCGTCGACAAATGCCTCAACATCAATTCCCTCGTCAGTTCCGCAATCAAACTCGCGAACTATTACGTTGTGTGATACATCTACAAGTCTTCTGGTCAAATATCCGGAGTCCGCTGTTCTGAGAGCTGTATCCGCAAGACCTTTTCTTGCACCGTTACTCGATATGAAGTAATCCAGTACAGAAAGTCCTTCTCTAAAGTTTGCTTTAATTGGAATTTCTATAGTCTTTCCGGCTGCATTCGCCATCAGTCCACGCATACCTCCAACCTGCTTAATCTGGTTCTTGCTTCCACGGGCTCCCGAGTGTGCCATGATATACAAATTGTTCAGCGTACCAAGAGATGCCATAAGTGCGTCAGCCACATCGTCTGTCGCCTTATTCCAAATCTTAATTACCTGGTCATATCTTTCTTGGTTGGAAACAAGTCCTGCCCCGTACGCCTTTTCGTACTTGTCTACCTGTTCCTCCGCTTTCGCTATAATGTCAAATTTTTCCTTTGGTATTTCCATATCGGAAACGCTTATCGTTACAGCACCCTTCGTGGAATAATGGAATCCCATATCCTTTATCGCATCGAGCATCAACGCCGTTCCCGTGTTTCCGTGCACCCTATAGCACTTGTCTATGATAAGTCCCAGCTTCTTCTTGTCGCACAGGAAATCTACCTCAAGCGAGTATTTGTCTACCGTTCTGTCTACAAAACCTAAATCCTGCGGTATGTTTGAATTGAAAATAAATCTTCCAACTGTAGATTCAACCAATTTCCCTGTCTTGTCGTCTTCGCCTGCAAACATTCTTACCTTAACTTTGGCATGGATTCCGACTACCTTTGTCTGGTATGCCATCATCATTTCGTTAAGATCTGTAAATATTTTGCCATCGCCTTTTTCAGCTGCGGTATTCCTTTCTTCAACCCCCGGATGCGTCAAATAGTAACTACCCAGAATCATATCCTGTGTAGGTGTCGTAATAGGCGATCCGTCCTTAGGCGCAAGGATATTATTTACCGAAAGCATAAGGAATCTGGCTTCCGCCTGCGCTTCTACCGATAGCGGTACATGTACAGCCATCTGGTCTCCGTCAAAGTCCGCATTAAATGCAGTACAAACCAAAGGATGCAGCTTTATCGCTTTTCCTTCAACAAGTACAGGTTCGAATGCCTGAATACCCAGTCTATGTAGCGTAGGGGCACGGTTAAGCATTACAGGATGTTCCTTTATAACGCTTTCAAGCACGTCCCAAACCTCTACACGCACCTTTTCAACCATTCTTTTTGCTCGTTTTATGTTATGTGCCTGTCCGTCTTGAACAAGTTTCTTCATTATGAACGGCTTAAACAGCTCCAAAGCCATTTGTTTTGGAAGCCCGCACTGATAGAACCTAAGCTCAGGTCCTACAACGATTACCGAACGGCCGGAATAGTCAACACGCTTACCAAGCAAATTCTGCCTAAATCTTCCCTGTTTTCCCTTTAACATATCCGACAAGGATTTCAAAGGTCTTGCTCCGGGACCTGTAACAGGTCTGCCCCTCCTACCGTTGTCAATCAATGCGTCTACTGCTTCTTGAAGCATTCTTTTTTCATTTCTTACTATGATATCCGGTGCTCCAAGTTCCAGCAATCTTTTTAGTCTATTATTTCTGTTTATAACCCTTCTGTAAAGATCGTTTAAGTCTGACGTTGCAAATCGTCCGCCGTCAAGTTGTACCATAGGTCGAAGATCCGGCGGTATTACCGGCACGACTTCGAGAATCATATTTTCAGGTCTGTTTCCGGAAGTCCTAAGTGCCTCTATAACTTCAAGTCTTCTAACTATCCTTATTTTCTTTTGTCCCGATGCGTCAATCAGCTTTTCGCGAAGCTCGTCCGCAAGTTCCTCTAAATCAATATCTGCAAGGAGCTTTCTAATAGTTTCGGCGCCCATTCCTGCCGAAAAAGCATCGCCGTATTCTTCCTTGCTGTCGCGATATTGTTGCTCTGTCAAAATTTCCTTATACGCAAATCTTGTGTCGCCCGGATCTGTTACAATATATGCGGCAAAGTACAGGACTCTTTCCAAATTTCTAGGAGATATATCGAGCACCAAACCTATCCTGCTTGGAATACCCTTAAAATACCAAATGTGCGAAACCGGAGCTGCAAGCTCTATATGTCCCATTCTTTCACGCCTTACCTTCGCGCGTGTAACCTCTACACCGCAACGGTCGCATACTATTCCCTTGTCTCGGATTCGTTTGTACTTTCCGCAATGGCATTCCCAATCCTTTGTAGGTCCGAAAATCCTTTCACAAAACAATCCGTCCGTTTCGGGTTTTAGCGTTCTATAGTTGATTGTTTCAGGTTTTGTTACCTCACCATGTGACCAACTTCTAATTTTCTCAGTAGATGCCAAATGTATCTGTAAAGCCTGAAAATTGTTTAATTCGTAATTGCTATTTTCACTCAAGAAGCCCATCCCCCTTCTTATATATCTGAAACTTCGACAATTTCATCATCAAAATTTGGCTGTGCGTCCTCGTCTTCCAAGTTCACAAAATCCGCGTCATCCTCAAAATCATCATCTATATCAAAGTCTGAATCGAGTTCGAAATCATCGTCCTCGTAATCATCTTCGTCATATTCGCGATACATTCTAGGTGCCTGCGTGATTTCTGAAGAATCTTTAATTTCAACCTCTTTATCATCATCTGTAAGCACTTTGATATCGAGTCCAAGGCTCTGCATTTCTTTAATTAGTACCTTGAAAGATTCAGGTATTCCAGGTTCAGGAATGTTTTCACCCTTAACTATAGCCTCGTAAGCCTTTACTCTTCCAACAACATCATCGGACTTGAATGTCAATATTTCCTGTAAAACATGAGCTGCTCCGTACGCTTCGAGCGCCCAAACTTCCATCTCTCCGAAACGCTGTCCGCCAAACTGAGCTTTACCGCCCAAAGGTTGCTGCGTTACGAGTGAGTACGGTCCGGTACTTCTTGCGTGTATCTTGTCATCAACCAAATGGTGGAGTTTGAGCATATACATATAGCCCACAGTTACAGGGTTGTCGAAATATTCGCCCGTTCTTCCGTCTCGAAGCGGTAATTTTCCCGTCTTTGAATATCCGCAATCTCCGAGTATGTCGATTATATCCATCTCGCTTGCTCCGTCAAATACAGGCGTTTCAATATACCAATCTTTGTATTTTGCAGCAAGTCCCAAGTGCACCTCAAGTACCTGTCCTACGTTCATACGGGAAGGTACTCCGAGAGGATTAAGCATTACCTCAAGCGGGGTTCCGTCCTCCATAAACGGCATATCTTCTTCAGGTAATATTCTCGATATTACACCCTTGTTTCCATGTCGCCCTGCCATTTTGTCGCCGACGCTGATTTTTCTCTTGGTCATTATATAGCATCGTACAACTTTGCTCACACCTGCAGGAAGCTCATCTCCCGACTCTCTTGAGAACAGCTTAACATCTACAACTATTCCTGTTTCTCCGTGCGGCACTTTAAGCGATGTGTCTCTCACTTCTCTCGCTTTTTCACCGAAAATCGCACGAAGCAATCTTTCTTCTGCAGTAAGCTCGGTTTCACCCTTCGGCGTAACCTTTCCGACCAGGATATCTCCCGGTCTTACCTCCGCACCTATTCTAATAATTCCGTTTTCATCAAGATCCTTCAAAGCATCCTCGCCCACATTCGGAATATCGCGAGTGATTTCCTCCGGCCCCAGCTTAGTATCTCTTGCCTCGGATTCATATTCTTCTATATGTAATGTTGTCAGTTTATCTTCCATTACAAGGCGTTCATTCAATATTATAGCGTCCTCGTAATTGTAACCTTCCCATGTCATGAAGCCTATCAGGAGATTTCTTCCGAGTGCTATTTCGCCCTTGTCAGTCGACGGACCGTCAGCTATTACTTCTCCTTGCTCTATCTTCTCTCCATGATAAACTATCGGTCTTTGATTGATGCAGGTACTCTGGTTTGCGCGCTTAAACTTAAGCAAATTGTAAGTATCCTTTTCGCCGTTATCATCACGCTTTATCACTATCTTTGTAGCATCTACATAATCAACCGTTCCCGCGTGCTTGGCAAGTACTACAACTCCCGAATCGCGTGCAGCCTTGTACTCCATACCTGTACCTACAAACGGCGCATCCGGTATCAAAAGCGGAACCGCCTGTCTTTGCATGTTTGAACCCATAAGTGCACGGTTCGCGTCGTCGTTTTCAAGGAACGGAATCATCGCTGTTGCAACAGATACTACCTGTTTAGGTGATACGTCCATATAATCTATGAGTTCTTTTGGAACAAGGTCGATTTCTCCGCCCGCGCCCCTTGAAGCAACTTTCATATTTACAAAGCGATTTTCGGAATCAAGCGGTTCGTTCGCCTGTGCAACAATCAGCTTCTCTTCCTGATCTGCCGTCAAATATTCCACATATTCCAAAACTTTTCCTGTTTCCTTGTCAACCGGTCTATAAGGTGCTTCTATAAATCCATACTCGTTGATTCTTGCATATGTCGAAAGCGAACCGATAAGACCTATGTTAGGTCCTTCCGGGGTTTCTATAGGACACATTCTTCCGTAATGCGAATAGTGAACATCTCGCACTTCAAATCCCGCTCTTTCTCTCGAAAGACCTCCCGGTCCCAAAGCGGAGAGCCTTCTTTTGTGAGTAAGCTCTGCAAGAGGGTTCGTTTGGTCCATGAACTGAGACAACTGTGAACTTCCAAAGAACTCCTTGATAGCCGCTGTAACAGGCTTTATATTTATAAGCGTTTGCGGTTTAACTTCGGTCGTTTCATTTGTAGTCATCTTCTCTTTTACAACTCTTTCCATTCTCGCAAGTCCGATTCTGAACTGATTTTGTAAAAGTTCACCAACAGTTCTAAGTCTTCTGTTTCCAAGATGATCTATGTCGTCTACAGTGCCTATACCTTCGCTCAAATTCAATATATAACTGATTGAAGCAATGATTTCGTCAACCAAAATATGCTTTGGCGACAACTCGTTTTTCCTTAATACAAGTGCTTCTCTTATTTCTTCTTCTGTGTGATTTTCTTCGAGTATATTCATAAGGACAGGATAATACGCCTTGCCCGGTAATTTCATATCGCTTAAATCAAAATCTATATATGCGGAAAAATCAACGAACGGGCTTCCTATAACCTTGACTTTCTTTGTTTCATCCACATTGCTGTAAACATATACTTCTTTTACACCGGTGTTTTGAATAGCATTTGCCATATCGGCATTAAGTCTTTCGCCGTCTTCTGCAATCAGCTCCCCTGTATTCGGATCAAATACATCTTCCGCTATAACATTGCCTTCAAGTCTGTTCGCAAGTCCGAGCTTTTTGTTGTACTTATATCTGCCTACTTTCGCCAAATCATAACGCTTAGGATCGAACAAAAGTGCATCCAAAAACGATTTTGCACTTTCTATTGTAGGCGGCTCTCCCGGTCTAAGTTTTTTGTATATCTCTTTTAGGCCTTCTTCGTACGAAGATGATGCGTCCTTTTCAAGTGTCAAAAGCAGCTTCTCATCTTCACCGAAAATATCTATAATCTCCTTGTCGGTACCAAAGCCGAGTGCTCTCAAAAGCGCAGTTACCGGCTGTTTTCTGGTCCTATCCACACGCACAGAAATTACGCCTGTAGAGTCCGTTTCGTACTCAAGCCAAGCGCCTCTATTAGGTATTATCTGTGTTGCAAAGAGTTTGTTGTTTGATTTATCTATCTCAACTGTATAATACGGTCCCGGCGATCTTACCAGTTGTGTAACTATAACTCTCTCCGCTCCATTGTATATAAATGTACCTTTTTCGGTCATCAACGGGAAATCTCCCATGAAAACCTCTTGTTCTACAGTTTCCTTGTTAATTCCATTCTCAAGTCTGGCCAGTCTAACCTTAACCTTGAGCGGGGCTGCATAAGTGACATCTCTATCCTTACATTCCTCTTGCGAATACTTTGGACTTTCATTCAAAGAGTAGTCCTCAAACAGTAATGCAAAATTTCCTGCGTAATCTCTAATAGGGAATATATCCTCAAATACTTCTCTAAGTCCTTCTTTCAAAAACCAATCGTAAGATTTAGTTTGTATCTCGATTAGGTTCGGCATTTCAGAAACTTCTTTAATTTTGGAGAAGCTCATGCGCTTTTTTCTCCCTACTTGTATAGGCATTGGCATATCTTCCTCACTCCTTTACTTTAATCCTTGGAATGGCTATTTCTAACCAAAAGCATAGCGCCACTTAATAATTCTCACGGCAGTCTACTATCTTAACATAATTTATTGCAATAGTCAATACAAAGTTTTTTATTGTAAATTTCTGTATCTTAGTTTTCTTCGATAACTCTGACGCTGCGCATCACCTGATTTTCAATCGGTTTGTCTTGATAATCCCTCTTAACCGAAATTATTTTTTCTATCACTTCCAGTCCTTCCGTAATTTTGCCGAATGCAGCATATTCTCCGTCCAAATGAGGTGCGCTGTCAGCCATTATAAAAAACTGTGAGCCTGCGGTATCCGGCATCATTGTTCTCGCCATAGACATAACGCCCTTTTCGTGTTTTAAATCATTCGTAAAACCGTTAGAAGTAAATTCTCCCTTAATAGTATATCCCGGTCCTCCGGTTCCTGTCCCATTAGGATCTCCGCCTTGAATCATAAATCCCGGTATTACTCGATGAAAAATCAAGCCGTCGTAAAATTCTTCATTTGCCAGCTTTTCAAAATTTTCTACCGTAGCAGGTGCAATCTCAGGATATAGTTCCCCTCTCATCACATCTCCGCTTTCCATTATAATTTCCACTACTTTTTTCATATGCTCTCCTTACACAATCTGTTCTTCCCTAATTTTAAACACTTCTATATTTTTTTCGTCTTCCCAAAGCTCATCTCTCAGATATTTGGGATACACATTTTCAAGTTCTTTCATTTCCTCTTTCGAAACAAACTTGAGTTCCCTCATCACCTGCTCGTCTTTGGAAAACTCGGGATCCGCCCCAAGTCCCAAATGTCCGCCGATTATCTTCGCCGTAAAGAAATTCACAAACCTCTGCCCCCTGCTTTGAGAAACTTCCTCTACATGCCATAAGAGCTTTTCGATTTTTATATTCAGTCCTGTTTCTTCTTTGATTTCGCGCACTGCGGCTTGCATAGAGTTTTCACCTTCCTCAACTCCGCCGCCCGGAACCATCCAAATCAGTTTTCCCTCGTGTTCTTGACTTACCAGAAGCACTCTTTTGTCATCATCAAATATTATAGCCCTTGCGCCACCTATCCACATAGGCTTCCTCCTTGCCGCCCGAAGGCTCTTTTTTCTTATATTTCACTTTTTACTTTTTTAATCGCCTTAGCCACTGCATCCGTCGCGCTCATTTCTTCATTTTCCGCTTCATTTCTCAGCTTGTACTCAACTTTACCTTCTACCGCCTTCTTTCCAACTGTAATTCTGATTGGAATCCCCAAAAGGTCGGCATCCTTAAACTTTACGCCCGGTCTTTCTTTTCTATCATCGAGCAGCACCTCTACGCGGTTTTCCAAAAGTTCCTCATATATGCTTTCCGCTAACGCGTTTTGCGCTTCATCATCCTTGTTAAGCAAGCAAATTATCACATGATAAGGCGCAACTTCCATCGGCCAAATTATTCCGTTATCGTCGTGATGCTGTTCTATAATAGCCGCCATAGTTCGCGTTACGCCTATACCGTAACATCCCATCACTATCGGTACTTCCTTTTGATTTTCATCTTTATACATAGCACCCATAGCTTCGCTATATTTAGTACCTAATTTGAAAACCTGTCCGACTTCGATTCCTCTTGTTACCTTTACAGGGTGTCCGCACACGGGACACTCATCGCCTTCTTTCAAAACTTTCAAATCAGCAATCATATCCGCTTTGTAATCTCTGCCATAGTTGACATTTACGAGGTGGTAATCAGTCTTACAAGCACCTGCGCACATATTTTTAAGTCCGACAAGCTCGCTATCTACAATAATTTTGCAATCATGGAGGGCGGTAGGACCTGTAAATCCTCCAACTGCTCCTGTCCTTTCTCCCATTTTTGCTTCATCTGCAAATTCTATACAATGCTCCGGAATATCCAGTAAATTTACGAGCTTTGTCATATTAAGTTCCCTGTCGCCCCTGATGAACGCCGCTACAAACCCGTTTTCCTCACCTTCCTCCGTATACACTGCAAACAGAAGCGCTTTGATAGTTTTCTTCTTATCTATTTCCAAAAATGCAGCTACTTCCTCGATTGTTTTTGTATCCGGTGTATGAATTTCCTGCATATCCAGCATTTCCTCGGTATCGGGTTTAGCATCAACTGTATCCGCCTTTTCGAGCGTTGCCGCCATTTTACATTTATCGCAGTAAACTATTTCGCTTTCGCCCACTTCCGACAATGCCGTAAATTCATGGGAATTACTTCCGCCAATCGCTCCCGTATCCGCCTCAACCGGTCTGCAATCAAGTCCGCATCTTTCGAATATTTTCGTGTACGCATCGTACATATCTTTGTAGCTTGCATCAAGTCCCGCTTCGTCTTTATCGAAAGAATAAGAATCTTTCATAATAAATTCTCTACTACGCATAAGACCGAAACGTGGCCTTGCTTCATCTCTGTATTTTGTTTGTATTTGATATAAATTCAAAGGTAATTGCCTGTGTGAGTTCACATCCGACCTCACTATATCCGTAAATATCTCTTCGTGTGTAGGTCCAAGACAAAATTCTCTTCCATTTCTGTCATTCAAACGCCAAAGTTCAGGACCGTATTTAAACCACCTGCCTGACTCTTGCCACAGCTCTGCCGGTTGCAGTGCGGACATAAGTACCTCCTGCGCTCCTTTTTTATCCATTTCTTCGCGTATGATGTTTTCAATTTTGCGAAGCACTCTCATTCCAAAAGGCATAAATCCATATACTCCCGAAACGAGCTTTCTTATCATTCCGGTGCGGATGAGCAATATGTGGCTCGCAATTTCCGCTTCGTTTGGAACCTCTCTAAGTGTTTTTAAATGCAGTTTTGATAATTTCATCTATTTCTCCTCTTTAAATGTATATTCAAGTAAACTCACACTCGAGGCGGCAATACCTTCTCCTCTACCTGTGTATCCGAGCCCTTCAGTCGTTGTCGCTTTTACGCTCACTTTTTCTTTGCTTATATCAAGCGCATCCGCAATATTTTGTTCCATTTTCTCTATAAAAGGAGCCAGTTTCGGCGCTTCACACATTACAGTGGAATCTATATTGACAATCCTGTATCCGCGCTCCCGTATCATAGTTTTTACTTTTTCAAGCAATTTGATACTGCTTATACCTTTGTAATCGCTTGCAGTATCGGGAAAATGCTTTCCTATATCCCCTAAATGCGCAGCGCCCAATATGGAATCCATTATCGCGTGTATCAATACATCCGCGTCCGAATGTCCCAGCAGTCCTTTTTCATATGGAATTTTTTCACCGCCAAGATATAGCGGTACATCCGATACCAACTTATGAACATCAAAGCCGTAACCGACTCTATTTTCACTTGGCATATCTTCTATCCTCGTAATTTTTATATTCTCCGCATTTCCGTCAATTAGCGACACTTTCTCGCCAAGCGCTTCAACAAGCATTGAATCATCCGTGCCTTCAAAGTTATTATCTTGAGCATGCGCATATGCGCGCTTTAATAGTGCCGCACAAAATCCTTGCGGAGTTTGTACCCTGCGTAATATACTTCTATCAACTGTATCCAAAACAAATATATTGTTGCTTTCACCTGCCGCCACCGTCTTTACTGTATCCGCTATTTCAATAGCAGGAACAGCTGCGCCGAAATCGCTCGCAGCGACGATTACAGAATTGATAAGCGCATCGCTCACATATGGCCTTGCCGCATCATGCACCAATACCAAAGCATCATCTTCAATCTTTTCTAATGCGCTAAAAACCGATGCTTGCCTCGTATTTCCACCGACAACAACTCCTTTGAGTTTCTTCGTCCCCGCAAGCAAGTCTTTTACATGCTCTAAATATTTTTCGCTTACCACGACAAAAAAACCGTCAACATACTGATTTTTTTCAAATCTGCTTACAGTTTTTTCTATTATGGTTTCCCCGCCAATCTTTAGAAATTGCTTTGGAATCTCCGTTTTCATTCTGCTACCGTTACCTGCGGCAACCACTATCGCCAGCACCCGTTTGTTTTGATACATCTATATTTTTTACTTTCTGATTTTAGCAAAAATCATTCTGCCAGCAGCTGTCTGTAGAACGCTGGTAACGACTACCGCAACATTTGAACCGATATACTTTCTACCTTCTTCAACCACTATCATAGTTCCGTCGTCAAGATATGCAAGCGCCTGATTTGACTCTTTTCCTTCTTTTATCAAGAACAGGTTCATTTCTTCACCGGGTATAACCATAGGCTTCAATGTATTCGCAAGTTCATTGATATTCAAAACTTCGACGCCCTTTATACCTGCGACCTTATTTAAGTTATAGTCGTTTGTAACAACCTTTCCTCCAATATTTTGCGCCAGTTTTAGCAGTTTAATATCGACTTCCGGTATTTCCTCTATGCTCTTATCGCCCGTAGTATTGTAAATCTCAACGCCGTATGCTTCTCTCAAAGTGTTCAGTATATCAAGTCCTCTGCGTCCTCTGGCTCTACGCAAGCTGTCCGAAGAATCCGCAACATGTTGCAGCTCTAAGAGTACGAATTCAGGGATTACAATTTTCCCTTCTATAAAGCCAGTTTTCATTATATCCGATATTCTGCCGTCGATGATTACACTCGTATCAAATATCTTCGGCGACGCATCCGAACTCTTTCTTTTAAATGCCGCTTTCCCCTTTTGCGGTATAAGGTTTGCAAAATCCTTGTACCTCTTGGTTGCTATTACCACTCCGAGATAGCCCAAAATTATATACGACAAGGCAGGCAATATAATATCAAGATAAAACACATCTATTTTTTGGAACATAAGGCTGAGCAGCGCCGCTATTACAAATCCCGCAATTAGTCCCACGGTGCCTGCAATAATATCGTGAGTCGCCACTCCCTGTAGGTCTTTTTCTATGCTTTTCGCAGCGTTTTTGCTATGCCTCCAAAAAATATTCGATGCTCTAAAAAATATAATTCCACAAATTAGTCCAAATGTTATTGCAAATATTTCCAGTTGCCTTCCGTTCAAAAAATCTATCGCATGTCCACTGATAGTAGTATATAAAAATTCAACAGCATGAAAAATTCCATACCCTGCAACCGCTCCGGCTGCGCCAATAAGGAATTTTAACAATTTTTTCAGCATTTTCTTTCCTCCTTTCTCCAAAATTTTGTAACTATTTAAAAAATTATATAATTATTCATAGTATATCCTACATAATAGCGAAATGTCAACAACTACGCACCAAAAACACAAAAAATACTTAAGGTAATTCGCAGCCGTTAAATCGACAAAATGTCTGCAAGTTTCAGCATACTTTCATCGCATGTCCTCTCTACCGCAAGCGCATCCTTTAAATCGAAATGTACTATTTCATCTGCTTCTACGCCTATCGCCCGACTTTCACTTCCTTTTAATAAAAGTTCTACCGCTTTATTCCCCATGACACTCGCCAAAACTCTATCTCGTGCCGTCGGCGCACCGCCTCGCTGTACATAACCCAGTACAACTATTTTTACTTCAAGTCCGGTATTCTCCGCTATCTTGTTTGCAAGCTCGGAAGTCCCTATGTCAACCCCCTCCGCTTTCACTATGATACTGTGCAGTTTACCTCTATTTCTACCTTGAATTATCTTTTTGCAGATATTATTTATATTATATTCAAGTTCCGGTATAAGAATCGCTTCCGCTCCTCCTGCAACGCCTGCATAAAGAGCAATGTCCCCACAATGTCTACCCATAACTTCTATTACGGTAGTACGCTCGTGCGCCGAAGAAGTATCCCGTATGTTGCTTATTGCGGAAAGTACCGTATTAACAGCAGTATCAAATCCTATAGTGTATTTTGTGTATGCAAGGTCGTTATCTATAGTACCCGGTATTCCCATAACAGGAATTCCCCTCTTTGAAAGCGCAAGTCCTCCGTTTAGGGAACCGTCGCCGCCTATCACCACGAGTCCTTCTATGCCGAAGCTCTCAAGCATATGCATCGCTCTTTTTTGCCCCTCTTCGGTCATAAAACGCTCGCTTCGCGCAGTTCTTAATATTGTGCCTCCCATGTGCAATATGTCGGATACCGATGAGATGTTCATTTCGCTTATATCTCCGTCTATCAGTCCTTCGTAACCGCGATATATGCCGCAAACATCAAGACCGTTATATATTGCGCTTCTTACAACCGCTCGCACTGCCGCATTCATGCCTGGAGCGTCGCCTCCGCTCGTAAGTATTCCTATTTTTCTCACAATTCGCCTCCTAATATTTGATGTTTTCTTCACTTCCCACTATTTCCATAAGTTCTATCAAAAATTCTTCATTCATATCTACACGCAAGTTTTCGCCTGTTCTAAATGCAGTTCCGGTCTTTTCAACATAGACCACAACAGGGCTTTCACCCCTATTTCGCAAAATCAATTTTTCGATTTCGCGCATCGCTTCCTTTTCGTCTGCAAACTTCGGAATTTTGATTTTCAAAGTCCTTGCTTCGCTCTGCACTTCGTCAGTTTTATCTTCTAAAATCGCCTGCGATATCTCATCTATTGCGAAAACCCTGTCTACGTTAATTGTAGGCGGCTTGCCTTCACGCAGACTTATTTTGCCTGCAATTCCTACAATATTGTCCTCCTCAATCAATCTTCTGTACTTTTCATATACTCTTGAAAAAATTACAGCTTCCATATTCCCAAAAAAGTCTTCGATTTCTACAAATGCCATTTGCGCATTTCTCTTGTCGATTAAAATTCTTTTCGAAGCTATTCTGCCCGCAACACGCACATTCATCCCGTCTTTGAGTTCGGTAGCTCGCGATATTTCTACATCGCCGTTTTCATCTTCCTCCTGCACCGCAAACGCTTCCCCCGTAATGGTCGCAAATTTCGCCACAGCTTGCGCATATTCATCGAGTGGATGCCCTGTTAAATATACGCCCAAATACTCGTTTTCCAAAGAAAGCAGTATCTTCTTTGAAAAATTTTCCACATCAGGCAGCTTACCTACCGTAGCTTCCTGAACCATTTCATCGGACGCAAGCTCAAACAAAGAAAGCTGTCCTGCGATATTCTTCCTTGCGGACATCTGCGCAGACTCTATTTCCTTTTCGTAAATCGCAAGCATCGCCGCTCTATTTGTTGTAAAGCAATCCATTGCTCCCGCTTTAATCAAGGCTTCAATCGGTTTTTTGTTTATTATCCTGACATCTAAATTTGCGATGAATGTAAATATATTACTCGGTCTGCCTTTTTCTTCTCTCGCCCGTACTATTTCATCTGCAACATTAGCACCGACGTTCTTAACAGCAATAAGAGCATATCTAATCTTTCCGTTTTCGACAGAAAACTTGCCCATACTCTCGTTGACATCGGGCGGCAATACCGCTATCCCCATTTCCTTACATTCACGAATGTACTTAGCTATTGCTTTTGGATTTCCTATAAAACTCGTCATAAGCGCAGCCATAAACTCTACAGGATGATATCTCTTTAAATAAGCTGTTTGGTAGGCGAGCACCGCATACGCCGCCGCGTGAGACTTGTTAAACGCGTATTCCGCAAAGCTGACCATTTGGTTAAATATCTCCTCCGCCGCTTCCTTTGCTATGCCGTTTTTAACGCAGCCGCAAACTTCCTCACCCGTTTCATCTGCCGGTTTTCCGTTTATAAAATTTTCCTTTTCCTTGAGCATTACATCTTTATCTTTTTTGCTCATGGCTCTACGAACAAGGTCGCTCCTACCGTAGCTGTAACCCGCAAGTTCGCGAACAATTTGCATTACCTGCTCTTGATACACTAAACATCCGTAAGTAACGCTCAATATAGGTTTCAACTTTTCATGTATATACACTATGCCGTCAGGGTTTTTCTTGTTGTCGATATATGTCGAAATCGACGCCATAGGGCCCGGCCTATATAACGAAATTCCCGCGATAATATCTTCGAAGCAATCGGGGCTAAGAGCTTTCATAAACTGAGTCATTCCGGGACTTTCAAGCTGGAATATCCCTAGAGTTTTTCCTTTTGCTATAAGTTCAAAAACTTTCGGATCGTCCATTTCCAGCGTTGTAAAATCCAAGGTATTCCCTGTATTTTGACGCACCAGCTCTATGGTATCCCTTATGACCGTGAGCGTCCTAAGTCCTAGAAAGTCCATTTTTAAAAGCCCGAGTTTCTCAATAGTTGTCATTGTGAACTGCGTTGCCGCGCCTTTTTCCTGCGACCAGTACAAAGGAACATATTCGTCTATGTCCTCTTTTGAAATCACGACTCCGGCAGCATGAGTAGACACATGCCGCGGCATATCTTCGATTTTCATTACATAATCTATGATTTCCCTTGACTGTTCGTCATCTTCATATGCCTTTTTTAAATCCGGGCTCACCTGCAATGCTTCATTTATCGTAAGCGGCTTGTTTTGCTCCACAGGAACAGCTTTTGCAAGCTCATCCGCCTTGGCATAGCTCGCATCTATTACCCTTGCAACATCTCGAATTGCGCCCTTTGCTTTCATTGTTCCAAATGTAGCTATCTGCGAAACTCTATCTTTACCATATTTTTGAACCACATAGTCTATTACCTCTTGCCGTCTTTCATAGCAAAAGTCTATATCTATATCCGGCATACTCACTCTTTCAGGATTTAAAAATCTTTCAAAAATAAGACCGTATTTCATCGGATCTATGTCTGTTATCTCAAGCACGTACGAAACAACGCTTCCCGCCGCCGAACCTCTACCCGGTCCGACCATTATTTTGTTTTTCTTAGCGTAATTTATAAAGTCCCACACTATCAGAAAATACTCGACATATCCCATTTTTTCTATTACATCGAGCTCCATTTCAAGTCTTGGTTCTATCTCTTTGGCGCGTTGTTTATAGCGCTTTTCAAGTCCTTCTCTGCACAGTGCACGCAAATATTCAGCATTCGTAAAGCCGTTTGGCGGTGTGAATTCCGGAAGATGAAACTTACCGAATTCGATTTCAACATTGCATCGCTTTGCTATCTTCTCCGTGTTTTCAAAAGCACCCTCAAATCTTGAAAACAGTATCTGCATCTCCTTCGGTGATTTTAAATAAAACTCATCGTTCGGGAATCGCATACGCTCTGCATCGGATACTCTCGCTCCTGTCTGTATACACAAAAGTATGTCGTGCCACTTTGCATCTTCTTTTTTCACATAATGTACATCGTTCGTCGCTACAAAAGAGATTCCCGTTTCCAAATGTAACCTCTGCATCCCTTCATCAATTAAATGTTGCTCCTCAAGTCCGTGATCCTGCACTTCCAAAAAAAAGTTTCCTTCGCCGAAAATATCAAGAAGCTCCAATGCTTCTTTTTTTGCACCTTCATAATTCCCCTGCTTCAGCTTTTTCTGAACCTCACCTATGATGCACGCAGAAAGTGCTATTATTCCCTTGCTATGCTTTCGCAAAATTGCCTTGTCGACTCTCGGCTTATAGTAAAACCCCTGCGTATAACCTTTGGAAACTATTTTCATTAGATTTTTGTAGCCTTCATTGTTTTCTGCAAGCAATATAAGATGTCCGAGTTCTCGGTCATTTTTATCAAAAATGGTCGTCTTTGCCGTATAAACCTCACATCCCAAAATAGGTTTGATACCGTTTGCAATTGCCTCTTTGTAAAATTCAATTGCCCCGAACATATTCCCGTGGTCAGTAATGGCTATGCTGTCCATTCCGAGTTCTTTTGTTCGCTTTACAAGATCGGCTATTCGCGAAGCACCGTCAAGCAGGCTGTATTCCGTATGAACATGTAGATGCGTAAATGCCATTTTTCCCTCCGTAAAACTTCAAAATCACTAACTCCGTCAACAAATCCGAATGCTGAATTTACAGCTTGCTCAAGTCAATCTCCTTGTAATTCTTCAAAAATTCTTTTAATCTTTTTGCTATTTCCGCTGCTCCGCCCTCGGTTTGCGCTTCAATATTTATAGGCATCAGACTTTCATGTAATGATTTTCTAAGCAATGCCCATCCTTTTACTTTTTCCGTATCGAAATTTATTCTTATTCCTTCAAAATTAGGTGTAACAAGCGACATCCCGCACTTACACAAGCAACCATTATCATTATCAATAAGTTCAAGCTCTCCGTTTTGATTCCTTCTCATGCAGCTTTTTTGAGAAAGCCAAAAGTTCATATCCGCAATCACGCGATCCGCCAGTTCGGAAAAGTTTTCACAATTTATATTTACTCTGATTTCAATGCTTTCAAGCGGTTCTTTGAAGCCTGTAATCAAGCTGTTTATCCCCTTGCCGAAAGGTTTCAGCTTTGCCGCTGCAATAACAATTTTAGTAGCCAAATACGCACCGTCATCAAGGAAGTAATTTTCTTTAAACGCCCCATGTCCGGAGGTTTCTATGGCAAGTTCGGAATCCTCGCCTCGACTATTCAAAGCTATGGATTCATTTATAACATTCTTGTACCCTCTCTTAAATCTATGGTGCTTAAACTTTAATACATTTTCTATAAAATCGGTGAGTTCATTGCTCGTAACGCTGTCTGTAACTACTGTTGTTCGTGCAATCCCCTCATCTTTCAAAATGGCAGCTGCAAGAGCAATCATTGCGTTTCTGCTGATTGCTTTGCCGCTTTCATCAACAGCACCTGCTCTATCAACATCTGTATCAAATATGATACCGAAGTCCGCTCCGCTTTTAGAAACTTGCATTGATATGCTTTTCATTGCATCTTCATCTTCGGGGTTTGGAATATGATTAGGGAAATTTCCGTCAGGTTCTAAAAAAAGGCTGGCAGATACATCAGCTCCGAGCGGTGCCAAAACATCTCTTGCGTAAAATCCGCCCGCTCCGTTACCTGCATCTATAACAATTTTTAATCCCGAAAGCGGTTTTTCAAAATCCGTAGCACAAACTCCGTTCTTGATTTTATCACGCAAAAACGCACTATATGTCTGCATAAGGTTTATTCCCTGTACCTTATCCTGAATTTTGGAAACCTCAACAAGCTCTACCGGTTTTTCATCGTCGCTTGCCGTTTCCAGTATTTTTCGAATATCCGCCTTTTCCAATCCGCCGTCTTTTGTAAAGAATTTGAATCCGTTTCTATTTTTAGGTAAATGGCTGGCAGTTATCATGATAGCTCCGTCTGCGTCAATCGACTCGAATTTGGTAGCCATAAACATGGCAGGGGTAGATGCAAGGCCGGCATCGCCTACCTTGCATCCGTGCGCTGAAAGCGCACGAGCCAGCCTGCCCGCGAGTTCCTCGCCGGTCAGGCGGCTATCCCTGCCTACGGCAACATATAGTTCTGACGGCTTTTTTGCGAGCTTCTCGCTTAGGAACAGCAAAAAAGCCTTCGCTATACGCTCCGCAGCGTCGCCGTCCAATTTTTGGGCTTCATCCTCCGCTTTTTCACAAATCGCTACACCTCTAATATCGCTCCCGTTTTGGAGCGTCAGCAAATCCCTAGCCATATCCCAATTCTCCTTACTCGCTTAGCCTTAATTACATAATTTCACAAATCAAGTCCGAAAATTCAAGAGGATCTTCAACTGAAAGTCCCTCTATCAATAACGCCTGATTATACAAGAGCTTCGCATATTTTTCCAGCTTTCCGTTTCCTTGTTCGTATGCCGCTTTGAGTGCCTCAAATATCTTGTGGTTAGGATTTATCTCAAGTACCTTTTCTGCACTCACTTTTTCTCCTGCTGCATTCGGCATTGCGTTTAATACTTTTTCCATTTCAATAGAAAGTCCTCCGCTACTTGAAATGCAGACCGGATGATTAGCAAGTTTCCTTGAAATTATTACATTCGCAACTTTTCCTTCCAAAGCGGATTTCATAGCCGCAAGCATATCCTTGTTTTCTTCTTCCTTTTTCGCAAGCTCTTCTTTTTCCTGCTCACTTTCAAAAATATCCAAATCAGCATCGGAAATCGACTTAAATTCTTTTCCCGAAACGGAAGAAATCGCCTTTAGAGCAAACTCATCTATTTCATGGGTACAGTAAAGAATCTCGTAGCCCTTGCTCTTGATAAGCTCTGTCTGTGGCTGTTTTTCCAATTTTTCTATACTTTCACCGCAGACATAATAAATGTATTTTTGCTCTTCCTTCATCCTGCTTATGTATTCAGCAAAGCTGACCGGCTTATTTTCACTTGAAGAATGAAAGAGCAGCAAATCCGAAACAGCATCCTTGTGGAGTCCAAAGTCTGAATACGTTCCAAATTTTAGCTGTATTCCAAAATTGCTATATATTTTTTCGTACTTCTCCCTATCTTTTTCCATAAGCTCCAAAAGCTCAGCCTTAATTTTCTTTTCAACTCTCTGCGCAATAGCTTTCAGCTGCCTGTCGTGTTGCAATATCTCACGCGAAATGTTCAGCGACAAATCCTGTGAATCGACAAGCCCCTTTACAAAGCTGAAATAATCAGGTAGCAATTCCTGACACTTATCCATTATCATTATGCTGCTCGAATAAAGTGCCAGTCCCTTTTCATACTCTTTTGTATAATAATCAAACGGGGTACTTGCCGGTATATAAAGTAGCGCATCATATGAAACTACTCCCTCAACCTTTGTATGTATCACATGAGCAGGCGGCTCAAAATCCATGAACTTACCCATGTAAAAATCATCGTATTCCTCCTTTGTTATTTGGCTTTTCGGCTTTTTCCAAAGTGGCACCATACTATTTAAAATTTTATCTTCTTCATATTTTTCATACTGCGGTTTGTAATCTTCGGCTTGCTTTTCTTCCTCACTCGCTTCTACCAATCTGCTTTTTTCAACAAGCATTTTGATCGGATATCGCACATAATCGGAATATTTACTTATCAGATATTGAATTTTATGCGCCTCAAGATAATCGCTATATTTTTCTTCTTCCGTATCCGCCTTTAAATATAGCTTGATTTCCGTTCCATTTTCTTCTTTTTCCGTTTCACTTATTTCATAGCCGCTTGCCCCCTGTGAAACCCATATATATGCCTTATCATGTCCGAAGCGCCTTGTTTTTACCTCAATTTTATCTGCAACCATAAACGCGGAATAAAATCCTACTCCGAACTGACCTATTATATCTATATTTTCAGTTTCTTTCTCTTTTTCATCCAAATCCGCCTTGAATTTAAGCGAACCGCTCTGTGCTATTGTGCCTAAATTTTCTTCAAGTTCGCTTTCGTCCATTCCTATTCCGTTATCGCTAATTGTTAATGTGCGCGCCTCATTGTCGGTTGTTATTCTTATATAATAGTCTTCCCTGCTTATTCCCGTACTTTCGCTCAATGACAAATAATACATCTTATCAATCGCATCGCTTGCATTAGAAATAAGCTCTCTCAAAAAGATTTCCTTATGCGTATATATCGAATTTATCATCAAATCTAAAAGTCTTTTTGACTCCGCTTTAAATTCTTTCTTCATAATAAATGTCCCTCCAAATGTTTCCTACAATAATTTTACCGCTTTGCTACATTGTTTTCAATCAAAATTCCGTGATTTTTATGTAAATTAAATTTCCTTAAAATTTCGCGCCGTTGCGCAGTCATGCTTTATGGCTTCCTTTAGAGCGTCAATACTGTCAAAGCGTTTTTCCTGTCTTACAAAATCCAAAAACTCAACCTTTATTTCTCTATCATAAATATCCCGGTCAAAATCCAGTATGTGTGTTTCTAAATTTATTTCATAATCACCTATGGTAGGTTTTTTACCCACATTGCTTATACTCCTGTAAGACTTGCCGTCAATCAAAGTGTTCGTAACATATACTCCGTAAAGAGGTATTGCCATATCGGGCTTTATCGCCACATTTGCAGTAGGTATGCCTATCGTACTGCCAAGTTTATTTCCATGTATTACTTTCCCGCTTAAGGCAAATTCCCTTCCTAAGTATTTATTTGCAAGCGCTATATTTCCTTCTTCGATAGCCTTGCGGATTTCCGTACTGCTAACGACCACTCCGTCTATCTCAAAAGGTTCAAGAATATGAAGTCCAAACCCCTTTTCAAGTCCTATATGAAGCAACTTCTCGGGATTCCCCCCTGCTCTGAAGCCGAATCTGTAATTAAATCCGCAATATACTTGCTTAATTTTAAACTTGTCTATCAAAATTTTATCAACAAAATCGGCTGCCGATAAATGCCTTATCTGCTCATCAAAAGGAAGATTAAAAAGATAATCTATACCTAGAGAAGCTATAATTTCGGATTTCTCGTCCGCATCCAATATATGCTTGACGCTGTCTTTTTTCGCTAAATTTCTCGGATGGTTTGAAAATGTGAAAACTGCGCTTTTCAAGCCTTGCAGCTTTGCAAAATCCACTGCATTTTTTATCAGCACTCTATGTCCCAAATGGACACCGTCAAAGTTTCCGAGCGCAACGACAGTCGGATCTGTTATTTTTATGTCTTCCAATCTATTAAATATTTTCATTCATCACCTGTCTTGTAATAAAATTTTTTCCGCTTTGTAGGTTCGCGTATCTTTATCGAAAAATATAACCCCTACAAATTCCTGTATGCCGTCTTTGCGATAATATGCCCTGTACGCACGATTGAAATATTCAGGTATGGTGTGCGCCGGTTTCTGTAATTTATACTTAGGCTGCGATAATATTTCTACATCGCTTTCATAAAGATGCACTCCGTTTAACAGAAACTTTAATTTTTCCGTTTTTACAACTGCTTCTCCCAGATTTTCCAAAACATCATCCATATCCAGAAGGCTTCCCGATAAAATTTCCGGAGAATTTGGCAATTCACGAATTTCTTTGAGCCTTTCCATAGGCAGCGCACTTGAGGCATCAAATATCCCGCTTTTGCTCCTTTTTAAATAGGTCATGGCGGCAGGTACTCCAAATTTTTCTCCTATATCGGCGCACAGCGTTCTGACATATGTTCCCTTGGAGCATGTAACCTCAAAAGAAATCGCCATATTTTCTTCATCGAACTCCAAGAATCGAATGGTGTCTATATATATGCTTCTCGCCTTTATCTCAACATCTATATTTTCCCTTGCGTATTCATAAAGACGCTTCCCATTAACTTTTAGCGCAGAAAATTTAGGCGGTGTTTGCTCAATCGCTCCAACAAAATCGTTTAATACCGATACGATTTTTTCTCTTGTTATAATTTTCTCGTCGATAAGACGCTTCGCTTCCTCTTTCCGATTTTCCAACACTTCTCCCCATATGTCGAGTGTATCCGTTGCAATTCCAAGCTCAAAAGTGCATTCATATGTTTTCAAATCAGCATCAAAATATTCTATTAATCGCGTTGCCTTACCAATACAAATCGGGAGCACCCCCTCCGCCATCGGATCGAGTGTTCCCGTATGTCCTACTTTTTTTATTCCTATTGCACGCCTGACTATTGCAACACAATCGTGTGATGTATAGCCTTGCGGTTTATATAGGTTCACTATTCCATCCGGCTTCATTAGTTTTGTGCTGCTTCCTGTATTGTTTCTTTTAAAATTTTAAGAGCGTTCTCTACGCTTTCGTTCAGGCTGAACCCTGCCGCTCGCTTGTGTCCGCCACCATTGAATTTAAGGCTTATCTCTGCAACATCTATGTAACTTTTTGAGCGCAGACTGACTTTACACGTGTCTGCCGCAAGTTCTTTTACAAATCCTGCAATTTCAACTCCCGAAATACTGCGCAACGTATCAATTACACCTTCTGTATCTTCCATTATTGCATTTTCTTCTTCGAGCATCTCTTTTGTTGCAAAGCACAAAGCCGCCTTGCCATCTGCAAACAGCTCCATTTTAGACAATATCTTTGCCTGCAACATCAATTTTTCAACTCGATTGCGCTGATAGAGATTTATGCTCACCTTGTTGTAATCCACATCAAGTTCATAAAGCGCAGCTGCGATTTCATGAGTTCGTGCGGTTGTTGACGAGTATTGGAAATTTCCGGTATCTGTAGTGATTCCCGTAAATATAGCCTCTGCTATTCCCGCATCTATATCTGCTCCCAGCTCGCAAATTATATCGTATATAATCTCCGCTGTTGCCGCTGCATTCGGATCCACATAATTGAACTTTGCGAAAGGCTTTGTGGTGATATGATGATCTATACATCCCGTTACTTTGCCCTCAAAAAACTTGGAACTTCTATTTTTGAAGCGCTCCGCATCACCGCAATCTATACACACGCACACATCCGGTTTTTCTATACAGTCTAAATTTTCCGTACAGCAATCCGTTTGTAAAAAGTCGAGAAAACTTGGGATTTCCTCATCTATCAGGACATATGAATCCTTCCCGAGTTGCCGTAATGCAAGACAAAGCGCAACTGCAGAGCCCAATGTATCACCATCCATATTGATATGCGGCATTAACAATACGCTATTTGCTTTGTCAAGCTCACTTGCTACTTCCTCGATAGTATTAAGATGTCGGTCATTTTTGATTGCCTCATCTATAATCTCGCTCATGTGCCTACTGTATTCCATAGTTTCATCGAGCTTAAATATCAGCTCCGGAATATGTCTTAGTGAAATTTTTCGTCCAATTTCTTTTTTTATCATGCCCTTGGCACTGAAAAAAGCTGCAAGCACATCCTGCTTTTTCTGTTTGGCTTCTTCTTCGCTCCCGCTTGTAAGTACCGACACATAAATTGTAGCATAACTCATATCCGCTGTTACATCTACCGCCGATACGCTTACAAAGCCCGAAAATCTTGGATCCTTAAGTCCGTTGATAAGCATTTCTCCGATAAGTTTTTTTATTTCCTCACCGAGTCTGTCTTTTCTATAATTCTTACCCATTTGCACCTACTTTCTCGGTATTTCTACCATGTGGAAGCACTCTATGATATCTCCTTCTTTTAAATCGTTATAGTTTTCAAAACCTATACCGCACTCATATCCATGCGCCACTTCTTTTACATCATCCTTAAAGCGTTTAAGCGATGATATTTTTCCTTCATGGTATACTATACCATCTCTAACCAATCTGATTAGAGCATTTCTGATAACCTTTCCTTCAAGTACATAGGCACCTGCAATTGTTCCTACATTCGGTACTTTAAATGTAGTTCTTACCTCTACCTTTCCAAGCACCTCTTCCTTATACTCAGGATCGAGCATTCCCTTCATCGCAGCTTCAACATCGTCTATCGCATCGTATATAATGCTGTATGTTCTAATCTCAACGCCTTCTCGTTCAGCCATATTGCTTACCGTCGTGCTAGGTCTTACATTAAAACCTATTATTACCGCACCCGACGTCTGCGCAAGCATGATATCCGATTCTGTAACAGTTCCTACCGCAGAATGGATTATCTTTACCCTAACATTTTCAGCTGACAATTTTTCAAAAGAAGTAACAAGCGCACCTACGGAACCTTGAACATCTCCCTTCACTATCAGGTTGAGTTCCTTTATATCCCCTTCTTCTATCTGCGAGAACAGCTCCTCCAAAGTACTTCCCGAATTCTTAGCAAGCACCTCTTCTCTTAGGTTTTCTTTTCTCTTTTCTGCAATTTCTCTAGCAGTTTTATCCTGTGAAACCGCATTGAACACATCTCCCGCTTGCGGCACTTCTGTAAATCCAAGTATTTCCACAGCCGTAGACGGGCCTGCTTTTTTAATAGGATTTCCTGCGAAATCCGACATCGCCCTTATTCTTCCGTATGAAGTTCCTGCAACAATACTCATTCCTGCATGCAATGTTCCGTTTGTAACAAGCAAACTTGCCACTGGTCCTCTCGCCTTGTCAAGTCTTGCCTCAAGCACGGTTCCAAGTGCCAATCGGTTAGGATTTGCCTTAAGCTCCATCATTTCCGCTTGCAATAATACCATCTCAAGCAACGATACAATTCCCTCTCCTGCTTTTGCAGAAACAGGTACACAAATCGTATCTCCGCCCCAATCTTCAACCAAGATTCCGTGTTCTGACAAATCCTGTTTTACTCTATCGATATTAGCACCCGGTTTATCTATTTTGTTTATCGCAACTATAATTGGAACATTTGCAGCCTTCGCGTGGCTTATAGACTCAACAGTCTGCGGCTTAACGCTATCGTCCGCAGCAACTACCAATATTGCGATATCCGCTCCATGCGCACCTCTGGCACGCATTGCAGTAAACGCCTCGTGCCCCGGAGTATCCAAAAATACAATTTTCTTGTTATTTATTGTTACCTCTGATGCTCCGATGTGCTGCGTAATTCCTCCGGATTCTCTTGCTGTAACATTAGTTTTTCTGATTGCATCGAGCAAGGATGTCTTTCCGTGGTCTACATGTCCCATTACTGTAACGATAGGTGCACAAGGCTGTAAATCTTCTTCTCTATCCTCGAAGTTTTCGATTCCTTCCTCTACAAGTTCCTCTTTAACTTTACCGATTACAACTTCTACCCCAAGCTCATCTGCAAGCACAAGCACCGATGCCTCATCCAGCGTCTGGTTTATATTTGCCATAATTCCAAGTTTCATCAACTTGATTATAACAGTAGATGTTGAAATGCCGAGCTGCTCGCAGAATCCCGCAACTGTAATAGGCACATCCACCTTCTTTGCTCCCAAAGGCAATACTTCCTCGATAATTTCTTCTTCTATCTGTTTCGGCTTATTTTGGTGTCTCTTTGGCTTTTGAATCTTTTCAAGCGAACGCATCTTGGTTGACTTAGGCTTACCGCCTTCCAGCTTCGCAAACTTGTTTCGTTCCTTATTTTTTGCTTTGTTTTCGTCGCGCTTAATTTGAGGTTTGTTTACGATTGGTGCTTCTACGCCGCCTGTTTTCTTTTCGCGACTTTTATCTCGACTTTGAGACTGTCTCTTGTCTTGCGAGTATTCGTCTTTGTCTTTTCCGTAACCGCCCCTATCGAAATTGGAATTCGATTTAAAATCCTTAGATTTGTTTCTTTGAAACTTGTCGTCTTTTCCGCCCTTGTCAAAATTGCGATTTTTCGTATTATCGCTACGCTCAGGTCTTTTTCGCTCATCTTTTCTTGGCGCAACACCTTTTTGAACATCACGAGCTCCCTGTTCAGCTTTTCTCTGAGCAGCTTTTCTTTCTTTTTCGAGCTTCTCAGCTTCCGGATCGAATTTTTTAAGAATTTTAACTTTTGGAATCGCATCTGCGTGCACATACGCTTCTTCTTCCTTTGCTTTTTCTTCTTTGAGAGGTTCCATAGCAGGCTCTTCTTTAGGCGTTAGCCCCTCTTTTTCGACTTTTGCGTCCTCTTTTGTATCTTCTACCTTGACAGACTGTTTCACTTCTTCTACCGGAATTTGTCCCTTTACATCATCCTTAGGTTTTTCCGTCGCTTTTTCACGACTTAGAAGTTCCTCTATATTTTGTCTTGGCGGCTTAGGTTGTGCGTCCTTTTCTCTTGTATGCGGTGCTTGCTCAACTACCTGCTTCACAGGACTTGCCGTAACTTTTTTAGCAGCTTTTACGACAACTTTCGGTTCTTCAATTTCCTCTTCCACCTTTTTCGCTCTCGGTTTTACAGTTTTTTCTACTTTTTCAACCGGCTTTCCTATAAGTTTCCGCACTGCGTCCGCCTGCTCATCATCAAGCTCACTATTTTTATTTTTTGCCCCTGTCTTTAATTCTTTAATTTTTTCCAACAGCAATGTGCTATTGATATTTAGTTCTTTTGCCAATTCTAAAATTTTTATTGCCATTAAAACACCTCCGCTTTTCTATCTTACATCGAAATCTATCTCTTTTAATATCGCATTTGCAAAGCCTGAATCCGTGATTCCAAATGCAATTTTATTTTGCATTCCAACATACGAAGAAAGTTTTTCTTTGTTCGAAAATACCCTAAAATCCACACCGTTACTTATCGCCGCATTTCGCAATTTCTCAATTGAATTTGCCGCTGCGTCGCCTGCGATTATGAGCAGCTTTATATTTTTCTTTTTCATTGAGATAATGCACGTATCCGTTCCTACAACAATAGCTCTGGCTTTTCTTGCAAATCCCATATAACTTTCAATTTTATCTCTCATACTCTTTCAATTCCTCAAAAAGCCTTTCGAGCTCCTGTTCACTAATATCAATCTCCAGATTTCGGGATATTGCCTTTCTTTTTTTCGCCTTAGTAAAGCAATCCGCAGATTTGCATAAATAAATGCCTCTACCCTTAGCTCTACCGCTACCATCTATTTTTACATCGCCCTCATACGCAGATATTCTTATGAGTTCTCCCTTTGGTTTTGATGTGTTGCACCCGACGCAACGCCTCATAGGTATCTTCTTTTCCTTCAATTTGAATTTTATTCCTCCGAATACTCTACAATTTCCTGATAATCCTGCTCATCATCGCCCAACATCTCTTCGTAGCGCTTCCTACTCTTAATATCTATCTTCCAACCTGTGAGCTTAGCCGCAAGTCTTGCGTTTTGTCCTGCTCTACCTATTGCCAGCGAAAGTTGCTCATCCGGCACCACTACCACTGCCGACTTTTCATCCATATCGAGTAGAACCTCCTCAACTGTCGCAGGGCTAAGCGCATTTCTGATAAGTACAGCAGGTTCTTCACTCCAAATTGAAATATCAATCTTTTCCCCGCTGATTTCATCTATTATAGCCTTTACACGAATACCTCTAGGGCCCACACAAGCACCGATAGGATCAACATTCTCATCGTCAGTGTAGACTGCAATTTTAGTTCTGAATCCCGCATCACGCGCAATCGACATTATTTTCACCGTGCCGTCGGCAATCTCAGGCACTTCCAATTCAAACATCCTCTTAACGAAACATGGGTGCGATCTTGACAAATAAATTTGAGGTCCTTTACCTGTTCTTTTCACATCTACAAGATATGCTCTAATTCTTTGACCGACATAGTACTCTTCGCCCGGTATCCTTTCGATAGGAGGTATGATTCCTTCTGCCTGACCAACATCGACAAATGTAGTTTCGCCGCTTATCCTCGAAACTATGCCTACGATAAGCTCCCCGTTTTTGTCCGAATAGTCGGAATATATCTTTTGTTTTTCTGCATCGCGGATTTTCTGTAACACTACTTGCTTTGCGGTTTGTGCAGCTATTCTTCCAAAATCTTTTGGAGTGATTTGATACTCAACCACATCGCCGATTTCGTAAGTTTCATCGATTTTCTTCGCTTCTTCAAGCGAAATTTCACTCAGTTCGTCGAGCACTTCATCGACTATATCCCTTGTCATGTAAACATTTATATCGCCGGTTTCTTTATCTATGTGCACGCTTACATTATGAGTGCTGACATTTTGATTGTTTGCGTAATTTTTCTTATACGCAGATACCAAAGCAAGCTCAATCGCCTCTATCAAAACATCCTTTTGTATATCTCTTTCCAGCTCCAGCGTATTTATTGCTTCAATAAATTCACTATTCATATATTCCTCCTTAAAAAATCACCGTTAGGTTAACTTTTGCTATATCTTTCATTGGAATTTTTATTTCAACGCCATTGTTTTCCAAATTTAAGTAGTCATCGTCTTTCGATACCAATGTCGCTGTTATTTCCTTTTGATTGTCAATTTTCTGATAGAGCTTTACGTCTACGGACTGACCTGCGTATTTTTCAAAGTCCTTATCTTTCTTGAGCTCTCTATCCATGCCCGGCGAAGATACTTCAAGATAATAATTTTGCTCTATCGGATCTTCCGCATCCAAAATATCACTAAGGTATCTGCTGACCAGCTCACAGTCATCCGTACTTATATATTGCTCTCCCGATTCATTTGGCAGTTTGTCTATTTGCACACGAAGAAAATAATCCCTGCCCTCCTTCACAAAGTCAACATCATAAAGCTCAAAGCCGTTCGTAGCAAGGAATTCATCGATTGCCTGCTCTACAAATTGTTTCACACCTTTTTTATTCATTTTTACTTTTTCCCTTTACAAAACGAGAAGAGTGGCACCATCTCCACTCTTCTCAATAAGATTCAATATTGATACTTTTTAAAGTATATCACATAAACTGCCAAAATGCAAGCATTTTAGCAATTCGTTTTTCTAATTCCTGATTTTTACTATTTCTGTAAATTTTGACCGTCCCTACTCTTTAACCATTCTAATATCTCACACGGATTTTTTTAAATATTGTGCAATAAAATCCTGCTCGCTAATAATCGGTACTCCGAGTTCCTTTGCTTTTTTATTTTTGGAAGATGTGGATTGTAAATCGTTGTTCACAAGACAAGTCGTATTTTTGCTTACAGAACCCGCCACCTTTCCTCCCAAATCTTCTATTTCAACCTTAAGCTCATCGCGATTGGCATAATGCTCAAGACTGCCCGTTATCACAAAAGTCTTGCCGCTCAAAGGCTCATCGGTCTTTTTCTCGCTTTTTTCTATATTTAACACCTCAAGAAGACTCTCCAGTTTTCGATTTTTGTCCTCGTCTGCAAAAAAATCAACCAGCGCCTGTGCCAAAACCTCGCCGACACCTTCTATCGCGCAAAATTCAGCAAAACTTGCCGCCCTTACACTTTGTATATCATCATCGAAATGTTTAGCTATACTCTTAGCATTTGAAACGCCTATCCCTTGTATTCCAAGAGCATAAAGCAGCCGAGATAAGCTCGTATTCGCGGCATTTTTCGTCGCATTTATGAGTTTCATAAATGATTTTTCTCCGAACCCGTCCATGGCTACTATTTCCGATTTATAGCGTTCAAGTTTAAATAAATCCGCAAATTCTTTAATGTAACCGTTATCCACGAATTTCTCCAAACTCGCTTCTGAAAGTCCCTCAACATTCATAGCATTTCTGGATACGAAATGTGTAAATGACTTTATTTGCTTCGCCGGACATTGCTCATTTTTGCAGACAAGCACCGATACATCTCTGTCTTTTCTAAGTTCTACATTTTTATTGCAAACCGGACAGACCGTCGGCAGCTCAAGATTATCTGACTTCGTAATATTTTCAGCTATTTGAGGTATAATCATATTCGCTTTATAAACGCAAATTTCATCTCCTATACCCAGCTTTAATTCACGCACAATACTGACATTGTGCACACTCGCACGACTAACCGTCGTACCTTCAAGCTCTACGGGTTCAAAAACCGCAATCGGATTCAAAAGTCCCGTTCTCGATGCAGACCATTGCACCTGCTTCAATGTCGTCTTAGCAAGTTCATCCTGCCACTTAAATGCCATTGAATCTTTTGGATATTTATCGGTTTTACCAAGGCTTTCCCCATACTCAATATCATCTATACGAATTACAAGTCCGTCGGTTGGAAAATCGTTTTGCGGAATTGAAAGTTCAAATTCTTTTACATCACTTTCGATGCTTTCGGCATTGGTGAGTTTGTATCCAACCACAGCAAAACCAAGCGATTTTAAAAACTCAAGTTCTTCGCTGTGCAGCTTGAATTCCTTGTCCTGAACTTGAGATACTGAAAACGCGTAAAATTCAACACCTCTTTTTTTTGTAATGCCGCTATCAAGTTGCCGAACACTTCCGCTGCACAAATTTCTAGGATTCTTGTACTTGAGCGCAACATCCTCTATCTCCGCATTTATTTTTTCAAATTGCGAATAAGTGATAATCGCTTCACCTCTAACTACCAATTTGCCCTCGAATGGGATTTGAAGCGGTAAATTTGCAAACATTTTCGCATTGTCTGTAACAAGTTCACCAATTTGCCCGTTGCCACGTGTTACCGCCTGCGCGAGCTTGCCGTCCTCGTATGTGAGCACAATCGTAAGCCCGTCCAGCTTCCAAGAGAGGACGGCACTTGCGGATTTCAGGAAATCCGCAAGCTCCGAGATTTGCTTAGTCTTCGCAAGCGACAGCATCGGCGTTTCGTGTGCAAATCTCGGGAGCTCGCGCGCCAAAGCCCCTCCAACTTTCTGCGTCGGACTTGCCGACAACACTATGCCTGTTCGCTTCTCAAGCTCTGCCAGTTCATCCTCCAGCTTGTCGTATTCAAAATTGCTCATTATCTCCTCGTTTTGAACATAGTAAGCAAAACTTGCTTCATTCAAAATCGCAATAAGCTCTTTAATTCTTTCGATTTCTTTACTCATATCATCCTATTATTTCGAGTGGCGCGTTAATTTTTCCCAATTTTTTTAACCCTTCGCTGTCGAACATTACGCTCATAATTTTATCGTTCATATCCATTATCAGTCCTTCTCCGAATTTCGCATGACGAACACGCATACCCACATCAAAACTCGCAATATCGTCAGCATCGTTAATCGAAAACGGAAGGTCAACATTTTCTTGCGAAAACCCGTCATTTCCGCCCATTTTCCAGCTGTTTCCAATTATAGACTTTTTCTTTCTGCTTGCATTTTTGAAAACAGTACTATACTTTGCATTTTGTTCATATAGCGCCTGTTGTTCCTTTAAATATTCAGCATCGTCCATAAGCAAATCCCTATTTATCTCATTTATAAAACAAGATTCTATCGTTCTGTTGGTTTTTCCATATATGGTCCTCTTTTCCGCACTGGTCAAAAACAGCTTTTCCTTTGCCCTTGTCATACCTACATAGCAAAGTCTGCGTTCTTCTTCCAACTTGCTGTTTTGCGCCAAGCTCTGCCTGCTAGGGAAGACCTCATCTTCCATTCCCGGCATAAACACAATCGGAAATTCCAACCCTTTAGCACTATGGAGAGTCATCAAAACAACAGCATCCTCATCTTCATCGTGATTATCCACATCTGAAAGAAGTGCAAGCTGCGCCATAAACTCATCCAAATTCATATCGGGGTTTAGTGTAGCGTATTCCATTATTACCGATTTAAATTCCATTAAATTGTCGATTCTGGATGCCGCTTCCATAGTTTTGGCATCTTGAAGCATCTTGATGTATCCGCTTTCCTCCAATATTCCCTCGTAAATTTCCTGCACGGTATAGTCGTTATAATTACGATATTTGTTTACCATTGCGACAAACTCCTGTCCGCCCTCTTGAGATTTTACAGTAAGGCATGAAAGCCCTTCCTCCGTAGCAAGCGCTTCTATCAAGTTAATGCCTTTTTCATTTGCAACATCTCTCAGTTTATCCAAGCTCTTATCCCCGATACCGCGCTTAGGTTCGTTTATTACACGCAAAAACGCCACCTCATCATCCAAGTTGACGAGCAATCGCATATATGACAAAATGTCTTTTATTTCTTTTCTGTCGTAATATCTAAGACCGCCCAAAACTCGATAAGGAATATTTCGCGCCATAAAAGCATCTTCAAATATTCTCGATTGTGCATTTTGTCTATATAGTATAGCTACTTCGTTGTAATTTCTGCCGTCCTCTACAAACTTTTCAATTTTTTTTGCTATATAATTCGCTTCGTCCCGCTCGCTGGCAGTTCTGCACTTCGTAATCTTTTCACCTTTTTCCTGATCCGTCCAAAGTTTTTTATTTTTACGCTGTAAATTGTGAACAACAACACTGTGCGCCGCTTCCAATATATTTGCTTTTGATCTGTAATTTTGCTCCAGTTTAATAACTTTCGTATTTTCGAAATCTTTTTCAAAATCCAAGATATTTCTTATATCCGCTCCACGCCACTGGTATATGCACTGATCATCATCTCCAACTACGCAGATGTTGTTATTCGGCTCGGAAAGCAAACGAATCAATTTGTACTGCAAATAGTTCGTATCTTGATATTCGTCTACCATTATATACTTGAAGCGATTTCTATATTCTTCCAGTACATCCGGATTCTCTTCGAGCAATCGAACTGTATTTGCTATCAAATCATCAAAATCCATAGCATCGTTTTTCAGCAGTTCCTTACTATACGCTTCGTAAATTTCCGCAACTTTTTCCAGCCTAAAATCTGCTGCGCAATTTTTCTTATATTCCTCCACACTTATCTGATTTTCCTTGTTTTTGCTTATCACAGATAACAAGTAACTTGGTGTAAACACTTTATCATCTATGTTTATTTTTTTCATGCACGCTTTCATGACAGTTTTTTGATCGGTCGGATCGTATATCACAAAATTCTTGCTATATCCAAGTTTTTCCGCATGAACACGAAGTATTCTAAGACAAGCGGAATGGAATGTTAACACCCAAAGCGCCGAATGCGCACCGATGAGTGCTTCGATTCTGTCCCGCATCTCGCGCGCAGCTTTATTCGTAAATGTAACCGCAAGTATATTGTATGCGCTTACATTCTCATTTTCTATAAGGTGCGCAATTCTTTTGGTCATAGTGCTTGTTTTGCCGCTCCCCGCTCCCGCTAAAATCAAAAGCGGGCCGTCCTTATGTACCGCCGCTTCTTTCTGCTTATCATTTAATTTATCAAAAAAATTTATCATTACTGTCTCCTATGAGTCAACTGAATCTTTATCTACATATATATGATACCATATTTATTCAAACAGTGTCTATTTTTTTATCACTTATTCAAAAGTTATATTTTCTCTTAACTCATTTTCAATATTTACTTTTCCATAGATAATTCGATATATCTTTACAAGTTTATGTTCTTCATCAGGTACATAGAATACCAAATAATTATCTACAGATAAAAATCTAAGTCCCAACAATTTCCAATTCTCTTGTTCACATAGCCGGCATCTCATTGGCATTTCATCAAGAGTTTTGATAGATGCAAGTATTTTATTTGATAATTTTTCTGCGCTGCCCGGCGCAAACAATTCCTCCCTAATATACCTCATAATGCAAATCAAATCTTTTTTTGCATTGTAGGAAAATATTATTTTGTATTTCATATTCCAAACTCTCGTTTTAACTCATTTTCGACTTCCTCGATGCTATAAAATTTTTCATTTTGAAAATCATTGTGTGCTTTTAGCATTTCCGTATCAAATTCTTCTGATGTTAAATCTGACAAAACAAGAGGGTTTTTATTGGGTATTTTTACATCAAATGGTAATCCGTTTAGCATAACTATCTGTCTTAAAAATATCGAAACTGCATTAGACATAGGTATTCCTAATTTCTCAAGCACAGCCTCAGCCTGATTTTTGATATTTGGTTCAACTCTTACATATATACTTGATGTCCTTGCCATATTTATCACTTCCTTTCTTTCAAATTATATCACGAAAGATTGCGACTAGCAATACATTTAACTGCATATTGTTGCACAAAGTCTTAGTTGTCAAGACATATGTTACATATAGTATTTTTTGCTTTCCAAAATTATATTGACAACTCCCCCTTTTTTTAATTACAATGTAACTGATTTGAGGAATAACTATACAGAGGAGCGGATATGCGAACAAAGAAACTTTTTAAATACGACCGTTACTTGAAAGAATGTGCATCTACAATTTTAAATATTCTTTCTACTCAAGTGAAAGGTCAAGCTGATTTAATCCTTGACCAAACCGTCTTTTTCCCTACCGGAGGAGGTCAGAGCTGCGATACGGGCATTATCGCCAATTTAACTGTAATAGATGTATTTGAAGAAAATGGAATAGTTCATCACATAGTCGAATATGAAAGCGAAGAAAGTTTTCCTGCAAAAAACAGTACCGTAGACTGTGCGATTAACTGGGGCGTAAGATTTTTAAATATGCAAAGGCACTGTGGAGAACATATTCTTTCCGGAATTTTCGATAGAGAGTTTGGAGGTGTCAATAGGGGCTTTCATATGGGTAACGATTATATGACTATCGACATATCTCTTGAAAAAAATCCCGAAATAACTGAAATCACACCTCTTATGCTTGATCGTGCGGAGTTTTTGGCGAACGAAGTTATATGGGAAAACTTGCCGGTTATCGTGCGGCACTTCAAGACAAAAGCGGAAGCCGAAAATTTGCCTCTGCGAAAGCCTCTTACCATTGAAAATGATATCTCTATCGTATGCGTCGGAAATATTGAAAATCCGTCGGATTGTGTAGCTTGTTGCGGCACTCATCCACTGAGCGCAGGTAACGTAGGCGTCATCAAAATATACAAAATGGAGCCTAACAAAGGTATGTTTAGAATATACTTCGACGCAGGAAAAAAAGCTCTGCAAAACTATGCTTTTAAGCACGAAATCGTCGCTGACCTTTGCAAAAGATTTTCCGCAAAAGAAGACACTTTAATAGAAAAGCTCGATATTTATGATGAAAAAAACAACGCTGTCAAAGATGAACTGTTCCATGCGAAAAAATCAATAGAGGAATTACTATTTTCAAAGTTTTTCGATTCTCTTGGCGCATTTCAAGGCAAAGATAAAGATAAGGATATGTTACTCTTTGAAAATCGTATTTCAACGCTGACCAGATCCGATTTTGAAGCTGTAAACAAGCATTTGATGCAGCTTTCCGCAAACGGAAAATCAAAGCAATATTTCTTTGTAGTTTATTGCCTTGATACGCCGGATTTATTCCTGCTTTCTTCCGGACATACAGATTGCAGCTCGTTTAAATCCGAACTAACCGCAATCGGTTCAAAAGGCGGTGGCGGTAAATACTTTGCAGGCTTCAAATTTGAAAGTCGCGAAGCCCTCACAAAAGCTATTGATTATTTAAAGAAAGAAAGGACATATTATGAAATTCCAAATTGTTGATGCGTTTAGCGAAAATTTATTCGGCGGAAATCCCGCCGGTGTAGTTCTCCTTGATGAAGATCAAGATTTTCCAAGCGATGAAATCATGGTAAAAACCGCAGCGGAGCTGCGTTACTCGGAAACTGCATTTATTAAGGTTCTTGAAAACAGCAAGTTTCATATCCGTTATTTCACACCCGCAGCAGAAGTGGATTTATGCGGACATGCTACCATAGGCAGCTTTGCCGCTCTTAAAAATTGGTCTTTAGTGAAAGACGGTGAAACATATACAATCATCACACTCGCAGGAGAGCTTACTATTACCATACAAAATGGCACTATTTTCATGCAAATGGGTAAAGCTGAAATTCTCAAAACACTAAACAACCAAGCTGAAATAGATAGAATTGCGAAAATACTCGGTATTGATGCCAAAGACATAGTATTACCTATAAATATCGTATCCACCGGACTGCCAGACATAATGCTCGAAGTTTCCTCGCTTGATGTTTTGAACAGTATCAAGCCGGATTTTCCCGCACTTGCGAAGATTTCCGAAGAATACGAAGTTACAGGCCTTCATACTGCATACTTCCAAGGCGATGACGCTTTAACAGCGCACTGCAGAAATTTTGCTCCACTGTACGATATTGACGAAGAAGCCGCGACCGGTACTGCAAGCGGTGCAATTACATACCATTTTTATTCCGAAGGCAAAATAAAAGAAGGTGCTGAAAATGTATTTATTCAAGGCGAATCAATGAATCGCCCCTCCAAAATCGTAAGCACGCTCACAAACAAAAATGGCGAGGTGGAAATCAAAATAGGCGGTTTTGGTAAAGTCCTTGCAAGCGGTGAAATTTACATTTAGTTAGCGAAAAGCCTTATGTTCTCAAATACGACAAAAGTCCTACACACATTCGTGCAGGACTTTTAAATTTCTTAAATTGATGTTTGTTTTATTCTTCTTCCATTGGTTTTAGATCAGGGCTGATATGAAGTTCGCAACCTGTTGCTTCTTTTACTTGCTCAATGGTAAAATCAGGGTGAAGTTCCGTTAGTACTATACCTTCATCTGTCACTTCCATTACACCCATTTCTGTTACAATCATATCGACTACTTTAAGTGCAGTATAAGGAAGCGTACATTCTTTAAGTATTTTATGTGCACCCTTTTGAGTGTGAAGCATAGCAACTATTACTTTCTTAGCTCCTACTACAAGATCCATCGCACCACCCATTCCTGCAACCATTTTGCCCGGAACTATCCAGTTTGCAATATTTCCGTGTTCGTCTACTTCCATCGCACCAAGGACTGTAGCATCAACGTGTCCACCTCTGATGATAGCAAAACTTTCGTCAGAACCGAAGAAGTTTGCATATGGAGAATGTGTAACATATCCGCCACCTGCATTTATTACATCTACATCTTCTTTGCCGGGCTCTGCTGCTCCTGTAAGTCCTGTGAATCCATTCTCGGATTGTAATACGATATGAACTCCCTCAGGTAAGTGATTTGCTACCATAGTTGGAAGACCTATACCAAGGTTTGCAACGTCGCCATCCTTAAATTCTTTTGCCGCTCTTTTGGCAATTCTCATCTTTAAATCTGCCATGGTTTTTCTCCTTCCACTATATAATCAACATAAACACCTGAAGTTCTGAATACATCAAGATCAACCTCGCCTGCATCAACTAATTTTTCAGTTGCAACTATTACCGTATCAGCAGCCATCGCCATTACATGGTTAAAGTTTTTAGTAGCTTTCCTGCAGACAAAGTTGCCGAATCTGTCAGCTATACTTGCTCTGCAAAGTGCAAAATCTGCGCTAAGAGGTTCTTCAAGCAGATAATCTACACCATCTACAGTGATTACCTGTTTAGGAGTGGATATGGCTATTTCCCTAACACCTGTAGAAATCTTTTCGCCTGTCTGAATCAAAGTTCCTACGCCGGTTGGAGTGAGTATTCCCCCAAGTCCTGCTCCCTTTGCTCTGATTCTTTCAGCAAAAGTTCCCTGTGGCACCAAAGTACACTGAAGTGTACCGTCATTCATACCCTGTCCGATGATAGGGTTCATTCCTACATGAGTTGCGTATATATGCGATACCATTCCGGCAGCGAGTAACTTAGCTACACCTCTATCTGTAGTCTTTGTAACGCTTGCAGGAAGTCCGCCATCGTTCGCCATGATTGTTAAGTTCTTAACTCCTTTTTTTACTAGAGCATCAATTAGGATTTCAGGAGTACCTGTTCCGAGGAATCCTCCAACCATTATGGAAGCTCCATCCTTAATGTCTGCTACAGCTTCTTCAGCTGTTCTGATTTTGTTTACCATAATACTCTACCTTTCATTATATTTAGAAATTTGCAAAATTGCAAATATCTTGACAAAGTTTAGCTCTGTAATTATGCAATTCCTAATATTCCCACTATAAGGAAGCCGCCACATACTACAAATGCTGTAAAGAACAATGTTATTAAGCAATAGCCCATTATATCTCTTGCAGAAAGTCCTGCAATTCCAAGTGCCGGCAATGCCCAGAACGGTTGAATCATATTCGTCCAAGCATCTCCCCAAGCTATTGCCATACCGGTAATAGCAGGGCTGACACCCAGTTCCAATCCTGCGGGCATCATAATAGGTCCTTGAACCGCCCACTGTCCGCCACCTGACGGAACGAAGAAGTTTACAACACCTGCCGATAAGAATGTGAATAGCGGGAATGTTACATCAGTTGATATACTCACAAACCAGTTGCTGATAACTCCTGCAAGTGAAATTCCCGCCGGCGATACCGCCGTCATTATTGCCATTATTCCACCATAAAACGGGAATTGAAGCAATATTCCTGCCGCTCCGCCGGATGCCTGCGCAATCGCATTGACATAATTTATAGGTGTTTTATGAAAAATTATACCTGCAATTAAAAATATCAAATTTACTATATTTAGTGAAAGATTAAAACCGTTGTTGATGAAATAATTCACCAGAAATACTACTCCCACCGCTGCAATTATCATCGACATAGCCATGCTGTTTTCTATCTTTTCGGCAGGCGTTACAGCGACTTTCTTTTCTACCTCAAGTTCCTTCAAAAGAGTCTTATCTATACAAAATGTGTTTTCTTTATCCGGATGCATTTTCGAATTTATGAGCGGTAAGCAAATTAAAATTATCAGACACATCACTAAATTGTAAGGCGCAAAAATCGTATTGCTTGTAGCTATCGGTTCGGTAACCGCTCCGCCTGTTGCGAGTGCAAGTGCATCTTTGCCCGGTGTTGCAAGTGCAAGCGGTATAGAACCCGAGATTCCGGCATGCCAAACAACAAATCCCGAATATGCCGATGCGACCAGCAATCTATAATCTACGCCATCGAGCTGTTTTGCAATTTCTTTTGCCAAGATAGCTCCAACTACAAGCCCAAATCCCCAGTTTATCCAACAAGCTATCAAAGACACGAAAGTTACAACAAATATCCCTTTTGTAGGCGTCGTAGCCGCACTTGCTATCGTCTGCAATATTTTTTTGATAGCCGGTGCATTTGCGAACGCACTGCCAAGTACCAATACAAGTGCCATCTGCATCGAGAATGCAAGCAATCCCCAAACACCGTTACCCCAAACAGTAACTAGGTTCATAGGTGTTTGCTTCGCCAACGGTATTGCGGCTACAAACACTAGTGCTGTAAGAATTATACAAAAGATAAATGGATCAGGTAAAAACCTGTTGACCAATGCCACGCAACCGTTAGAAAGTTTCTTAAACATATTATTCCTCCTAACTAAAGCGAATATATCGCCCATCCAATGAGTTTATCCTCTGTTTTCAAAGGACTCTCTAATTAACAGCTTAATTATACAAGAGATTTGTACTTTAGTCAAGAACATTAAAAAAACCCCCACCTATACGAGCTGGGGGTTTTTATTATTTTAAATTCTGCCTCTTTTTACTATTTCAGTAATGATGTACGAAGCAACATGCTCTGCGTATTTGTGAGGTCCGAAACCTGCATCGTAACCGAGCTCTTGCGCAAGCTCGTGTGTAATTCTAGGTCCGCCGCAAATTACGAGCATCTTATCTCTAAGACCTTCCGCCTCAAGCAGTTCTATCATATTTGTCAAGTTGTGTATATGAACATCCTTTTGAGTTACAGTCTGAGAAACAAGTATAGCATCTGCATTAAGTTCTACCGCTTTTGCGATAAGATCTTCGTTTGGAACTTGACTTCCCATATTTACAGCTACTACATTCTTGAATCTTTCAAGTCCGAAATGTCCGTGGAATCCTTTCATATTCATGATTGCGTCGATTCCTACCGTATGAGCGTCAGTACCTGTACTTGCTCCTACTATTACAACATCTCTCTTGATATTCTTTTCGATGTATTCGCCACATTCAACTCTATCCATTACCTCAACATCAACTTTTGGCACTTTAATTGCCGTATAGTCGATTGTGTGCTGTGCTTTTGCATACACTATGAAGAATGTATAGTCGCCCATTTCTTTTGAATATACACAGTTAGGTTCAATGCAACCCATCTGTTTTACATAAAGTTTCGCAGCTTCTTCCGCTTCATCTCCGTGAGGAACAGGAAGCGTAAATGCGAACTCCATCTGTCCGTCGTTTAATGTATCTCCGTAAGGTTTTACCTTGGTTAGATCTACTCTGTTATCTGCCGTATTGCAATTAGCGTTACTCATTATTCAGCACCTCCAAGCATTAGTGGGATAAACGGATTGAAATATCCCTCGTCTTTTACGCAAACACCTTCAAGGCCTTTTCCGCCGTCTTTCGGTCTCTTAACTCCACCGAATATACCTTTTTCAATAGTTGTGAACAATGTTTCGCTCTCAACTTGGTGAAGCAATTTTTCAGCCTTGTCCAAAACTTCCTGTGCTCTTTTTTGGATAATTCCGTCTTTCTTAAATTCGATTTCATCTCCAAGATCACGCGCATTATTAAAGATATATTGTGCGTTTTCTATCGACAAATATCTATCGTGCATATGCGGCGTATGGATAGCCTCTGTAAGCATTCCGAGAAGCTGCAAAGATTGACCGGTCCATACCGAAATCAAGTTAAATAAAGCATCCTGTATGTGTCCTTTGAAAATGTTACCTGTCATAAACTTTGTTGGCGGCATGTATTTCAAAGAGGCATCAGGGAAGATTTCCTTTGCCATTTCTGCTTGTGCAAGCTCGTAAAGGAATCCGTTTTCTATTGCAGGGTCCATTTCAAATGCGTGGCCGAGTCCCATTTGATGCTCTTTTACATTTGCGATTACCGCAAACTGTTCGTTTATGAATTGTGAAGCAAGTACAGTGTGTGCAGCTTCGTATGCATCGTCTGTTGTTAGGTAGTTATCTTCACCCGAATTAAATATGATATCGCAGTATCCGATGATAACTCTCGAGAAATACTGGTCAACCAAAGTTCTTTGCATATTGATATCTCTGAACAATATACCGTAAATAGCGTCGTTCAGCATTACATCAAGTCTTTCGAGCGCACCCATAGCTGCGATTTCCGGCATACACATTCCCGAAGAATAGTTGCAAAGTCTGATATATCTTCCAACCTCTTCTCCAACCTCATCGAGTGCTTTTCTCATGATTCTGAAATTTTCCTGTGTAGCATATGTACCGCCGAAACCTTCTGTAGTAGGTCCATAAGGAACATAGTCCAAAAGGCTCTGCGCAGTTGTTCTGATTACAGCTATAATGTCCGCGCCCTGCTTTGCCGCAGCTTTCGCTTGCAGTACGTCTTCGTAAATGTTACCTGTAGCTACGATTACATAAAGATAAGGTCTTCTGCCCTCTCCGATAGTAGCAAGATACTCGTTTCTCTTCGCTGTTTGCTGTCTGATTCTCTTAAGCGCAGCTTTAACCGCAGGCATAATCTGCTCTTCAGCTTCCTCTTTAGAACAAGTTGGCAGTTTTGTAATATCAAGCTCTCCCTTTGCCATCTTTTCAGCAATTTCCTGTGGCTCAAGTCCCGTCTGCTTCATCGCATTACCTATCCAGTAAGCAACTCCGCGTGGCAATCCTCCTGCCGCTTTAATTTGGTCAACCACAACATTTGGAAGCGGAGTTTCCACCTCGTCAATTCCGTCTACGCCCAGAAGTCTCAAAATAGTTCTTTCTGTACTTACTGTTGTGTGTCTGTCGATAAAGTCTTGCATTGAATGTGCAATTCTTGCGGCACATTTACGAGCACTGTCTACTTTTTCAAGGTCCAGATTTAGCTTGTTCTTTACCATACTTTTCATTCCTCCTATTTCATAAATCCTTTTGCTTTTTCGATGATTTCATCGCTGAGGCCAAGTATCTTGGCTATATGAAGTGCGTCTTTGGGAATCTCTTCCTCACTTTCCACAACTTTCAATCTGTAATCCATATATTTTGAAATTATATTTATGCGTTCCTTTCGGTTTGCGTACTTAATTTCTTTATCCAGAGTGGCAAAATCGGCATTTTCCAAGCCTACCACCTGCATTGTGCATATATCCTTCCTATCCGCCACATTGTCAAAATGCGTCGTCATAAGTGTAATATAGTCTTTCTTTCTCAAATATTCCACGATACTGCGTGTGAGCGCAAGTCCTTCAATCGGATTTGTTCCACTCGCAATTTCATCGATCAATATCAACGAACGATTTCTCGCGCGTTCTATAATATCCTTGAGTTCTTCTATTTCGCTTCCAAAACTGGAAAGTCCTCTTTCTATGCTTTGGCTATCGCCGATCAAAATTCGAACAAAGTTGGACAATCCGACTTTTGCCGACTTACACGGAACAAAGAATCCGTACTGCGCAAGTAATTGCACTTGTCCTGCGAGCTTCAAGCTGATAGTCTTTCCGCCCATATTAGCACCTGTTATACAGTTTACGCCGTCTTTTAGCGACATACTTACGGGACAATAATCCTTAAGCCTTGCCTTTAGTACCGCTTCCAGTTCCAGATTTCTTCCATCTTCAAATTCGAGCATATGCTCTTCGACGATTTGAGGCTTAATGCAATCATGCGTGTATGCATATCTGACCTTCCCCATAAGGAAATCGAGTCTACCCATTTTTTCGCAATTTTGCGTTATAATATCCGCATTTTGCCGAATCGTCTTCGTCAGCTCGCATTGTATCTCGTATTCAACCTCTTCGATAGCAAGCACCAGCTCGTCTATTCGCTTCAAATAGGCATCCGCCTCTTCATTCGGCTTTATCACAAATGTTATATTTACATAATCTTCTTCTTTGTGCATAAGCTCGGGAATTTGCCTGATTTTTTCGATAATGTCCGTTTTCGTTTTAGGTATTATAAGTTCAAATTTCGGGGTTAAAGCGAATTCGTATTCTTTTTCCAAATACTTCTTTGTTTCTTTCAAAATCCGCCTTACCGCTACATCACATTCCCTTTTTTCTTTTCGAAGCGGAGGTAATTTTTCCGAAAATTCTTCGTAAATATAGAATGTATTTATCCTATCTTTCGAAGGATCGAGTTTATTTAAAATATCCGTTACATCCCCCGGTATATACTCATCAAGACCTACACCCTCGTGCCTCAGCAAAATATTTCTAACTTGCTCCATTATTATCAAAAGACACTTAAGTTCGAACAGTTCTACTACTGAAAGGACATTTTTTTCGCTTCTTTCCAGAGTATAACCGACATCTTTTGTTTCCATGAAACACTCAAGTATAATATCTGAATCCGCCTTATTTGCGAGTATAAATTTAAGCATATTTTCCATAAGCTCAAATTCATGTAAAAGCTCGGCTTCTTCCCCGGGGAAATAAGGCTTAAGTTCCTTCATTATCTTAGTTCCGAAAGGAGTTGCGGTATAGATTTCCGAAGTTACATATGTAATCCCTGTTTCACGCAAGGTTTTACTATTAGTAAGCTGCAATTATCCACCTCCATACAAACTATCCGTCGTATTTGACATCGACCACAGGTATGTCTCCAACCTCTGCACGCATAGCTTCTATGAGTTCTTTGTGGTCAAAAGAATATCCGAGCGGAGCCACAGGATTAACCGTAATAGCCGCCACCTTGATATTTTGAACCACCTCCACATAAAATCCTCGTTTTTTAAGCTGTCCCCAACCGATAGCATCGATAAATATTTTTGTCGGATCTTTCAAAACAAATTTAACTTTTTTAAATTTTCTAGGATCTATATCCTTTAATACACTTTCTGTAAGCGCACCCGGTATATAAACCCACTCGGTTTCATCTGTAATCGCCGCATCTATCTTCTTGCTTGCGCCAAGTCCCGTAGTTATCTCGAGTTGATGAAATCCGTCCACTGAAAATGTCGCAACATTTTTGTTTTTCTCAGAATCGGTCAAAGTGGATTTTATAAATTCATCCTCGACCATAGGCAGGCTGTAAAGGGTAAGTGTATGCACGGTTTCGTCCACAACCTTGCTCATCTTCCTCGAAAGCACAGCTCCCGTAGCAAGTATAATCGCATCGGATGTTTCGGGCGAAGCAATCGACTTTCTGTCTATCGCACCGTCAATTACAACAAGCTCTGCGCCATACTTAACCATTTCGGCACACAATCTTTTGTGTTCAAGCGTGCTGCCCGGTCCTGCAATCTGAACATATCCGCTATTAACAACCCTGCAAATCAGAAGTTGTCCCATAGCAGTAGTGTATTTTGTAATATGTAATATTTCTAAGCCCGCTTCCGATAATTCGTATAGCTGGCGTGGAACTGAAACTATAGTTCCTTCATCCAAAAAAATTCGCGGCTTTTCAGTTTCCGTTACCAGATCAACCGATTCTCCATCGCGTCCGGTCGAAGTAATGCCAAGAATCACACCCTCATCCATAGCTTCTTCTATCAAATAGTTAAGCGCTGTGGTTTTGCCCGCATTTTTGGCCATTCCTACTATGGATAAGGTCTTGTAGTTCTCTTGAATTTTGTCAAGTAACCCCATAGCTTCCCTTCCTAAAAACCCCCACCGACCTGTATATAGGTCGGTCGGGTGTGAATTTTAAATTATTAGTGTTTGTTTCTCTCGTGGCGAAGAAGTCCCTGTGGTTCCATAGACATTCTTTCGCCCTGAGCAAGTCCTGCAACTCCCTCGTAGTGATAGCCGTCAACTGTCTTGCAGTTTTCATAGCTGCACTGTAGTTTAGGAAGACCTACAGGCTCCGTATAAGTAGTGATAACACCTTCGTAGTTTCTTAGAATTACCTTTTCAGGTGTCTGAGAAATAACGTACTGAGGCATTACAGGAGTCTTTCCTCCACCACCGGGAGCGTCTACTACGAATGTAGGTACTGCGTATCCGGAAGTGTGTCCACGAAGTGCTTCGATAATTTCAATTCCCTTGGATACAGGGGTTCTGAAATGCTCGATTCCGAGTGAAAGGTCGCACTGATAGATGTAGTAAGGTCTTACTCTGTTCTTTACAAGAAGGTGCATAAGGTTTCTCATTACATGAACATCGTCGTTTACGCCTCTCAAAAGTACGGACTGGTTTCCTAGAGGAATACCTGCATCTGCCAGCTTTCTACAAGCCTCCATAGCTTCAGGTGTCATTTCCTTAGGGTGGTTGAAGTGAGTGTTTAGCCAAATTGGGTGATACTTCTTAAGCATATTCACCAAATCGTCTGTGATTCTCTGAGGCATTACAACAGGAGTTCTCGATCCTATTCTAACGATTTCTACATGAGGAATCTTTCTAAGCTCGCTGATGATGTACTCAAGAACATCATCTTCAACGCAAAGCGCGTCTCCGCCTGACAAAAGTACGTCGCGAACTACCGGTGTCTTTTTGATGTAAGCGATACATGCATCGATATCTTCTCTGCTTCTAGCACCGTCAGTTTCTCCTGCCATTCTTCTTCTTGTGCAGTGTCTGCAATACATTGAACACTGGTCTGTGATAAGGAAAAGAACTCTGTCAGGATATCTGTGAGTAAGTCCGGGTGCAGGTGAATCCTCGTCCTCGTGCAACGGATCAAGCATGTCCGCATCACTTCTATGAGTTTCGCATAGAGTTGGAACAGCCTGCATTCTTACAGGACATGAAGGATCGTCCTCGCTCATAAGAGATGCATAGTAAGGTGTGATACCTACTCTGAATCCTGCCATTACCTTTTCGATCTCAGCTTCTTCTTCTTTTGTAAGTTTTATTACTTTTTTGATGTCCTCAACTGAATTTAATCTGTTCGCTACCTGCCAGTGCCAGTCATTCCACTGTTCATCTGTAACATCTTTCCATAGAGGAACTTCTTTCCAATTTCTTATAGCCATTTTATTTCTCCTTTTGTGGTTTTATTTTACAGCCAATATACACATAAACTTGCGCTTACAAACCCGATTTTGGCTCACCATATATCGGAAGCCAAAAGTCGGATTGTCGCTTTTTACATTATGCGTAAAGTTTTGAGAACAAATCTCTGATTGGCTTGCTTTCTCTTAGAATTTCCAATGTAACTTCTGCGTGTCCTTCGCAGTAACCGTTTCCTACAATCATTTCGATATCCTTACCAACACCTTCTGCTCCAAGCGCAGCTTTTGTGAAGCTGGTAGCCATTGAGAAGAAGTATACAAGTCCGTGTTGTTTGCAAGCAAGTATGCAAGACATTTCAGTGTTTTCTACGTTTACGCAGTTGATAACTACATCTGCAAGTTTGCCGTCAGTCAATTTAGCAACTTCTTCGTAAATTCCAACTGCATCTGTCGCATCTGCAAGCACGTAGTGGTCAGCATATCCCAATGATTTTGCTCTGTCTACCGAACCCTGGAATCCGTCAATAACGATTACTTTACCTGTAACGCCGGCTCTCTTCTTAGCTTCGTAAGTTACAAGCATACCGGATTTTCCGCCACCACCGATTACTACTACCGTGTCGCCAGGTTTTACATACTTAGCTGTTTGAGCAGGTGCACCTGCAACATCAAGTGCGGAAAGTGCAAGGCCTTCAGGAATATCGTTTGGAAGAACTGCATATATACCGCTCTGGAACAAAATTGCCTGTCCTTTGATATCAACCTGATCGATTTCAGGTCTAACTTCGATAATTTCATCGATTTTTAGTGGTGTGAGTGAAAGCGATACCAATGTTGCAATCTTATCGCCTACCTTTAGTGTGCCCTCGTATGCAGGTCCGATTTCTTTTACAGTACCGATAAGCATTCCGCCCGAACCTGTCCATGGGTTCTTGTGCTTGCCTGCTTTTTCAACAATGCCAAGCATAGTCTTTTTGATTTCTTCAATATCTCCATTCGCTCTTTTTGAAATTTCTGTGAACGAAGCAGAGTCTATGTTTAGAGTTTTAACATCGATAAGTACCTCGTTGTCATAAATCTCCATATCGTTATCGATAACATCTGCCGGCTGTGGTAATACTCCTTTTGGTGAAATAACTCTGTGAGTACCGTAAGGTGATCCCTTCTTCATAATAACTACCTCCTAAAATCAATAAATAAAATTATTTTGTATATCTATACTGCAATCGTGCAAATACGTCTACAGTACACAAGATGTAATAAGCAAGTTTCGTGCCAACCCTTGAAATTGCAGACTTGCCACCTCGCAATTTTAAGTAAAAATTTGTCTTTTGTTTTGGAGAACAATATTTATAATGAATTTATATTTGCTCCACATACATCGTTAATAAAATAGCAATATTTGCGCAAAAATATTTGCTCCTATCCGCGTATTGAACCGTTTTTGACTCGCGCTCGTTATATGCGATTCGAAATCGGTTCATAGCCCATATTTTTTCTTTTTTCTGACCAGCTGGCTCTGACTGATACCGATAGCAGATGCCGTTTTTCGCGTAGAACCGAACATCTCGCAAGCTCTTCTGATCATTTCCTTTTCAAACGTTTCGACGAGCAATTCCAATTTCGTGTTACTCTTGATTGCTTCCTCAAACATCGCATTTGTATCTCCGTCGAGTTTCCCCATTTCTATGTTATTTAGACATCTGATAACATCCAGCAATGTTATATTCTCGCCTTTTGCACTTATAATTATTCGTTGCACCGCATTTTCAAGTTCTCTGATATTTCCTTTCCATGTATGCTCTTTCAAGTATTCAAGAGCCTCATCTTCCATGCTTCGCATTACTCCGTATTCCTGACCGTAACGCTGCAGAAAGTAGTTTACAAAAGCAGGAATTTCATTCTTTCTCTCAGCTAACGACGGCACTCTGATTTGAACCACATTTAGTCTGTAATACAAGTCCTGTCTAAATTCTTTACTTTCGATAAGTCCTTGTAAATCTCTGTTTGTTGCCGATATCAACCGCACATTTGTCTTGATTGTACTCGTACCTCCAACGCGCTGAAATTCGCCGTCTTGCGTTACGCGCAGCAACTTTGCCTGTATATCAAGCGGCAGTTCACCTACCTCATCAAGAAATATAATTCCGCCGTCCGCAGCTTCAAAATACCCTTTTTTTCCGTTTGCATTCGCTCCCGTAAACGCGCCCTTTTCATAGCCGAAAAATTCGCTTTCCATCAAATTCGGTGCTATCGCAGCGCAGTTTATTTTCAAAAACGGCTTCATGCTTCTTGTGCTGTTTTTTTGAATGATATTCGCTATTTTATCTTTACCTACGCCGGTTTCTCCCGTTATAAGCACATTACAATCATAGCGGGCAACATTTCTTACTTCATCCAGTACATTTGCCATAGCTCTGCTTTCACATACAAAGTTTTCCGCTATGCTGTTTCTATAACCGCCCGTTGCAATCGCGCGTTCCTCCCTTACCAAAGGATAATCGAGATCATCCTCAAATCGCCCCCTCGATGTATAGGCACCCTCGATATATGGTGCCATTTCCCTCGTGATTTCTATATCAAACTCGTCATATTTTTCAAGATATCCGTCGGCACTTTCTATATGTAAATCCCTCGCCAGAGATTCCGTAAGGTAAAGCGCTATATTGTAATTATTTATTAAATTTGCAAATATTACAGTACCCCCTTGTCTGGTCGCAAGTATGTTAATTGTTTCCGCACCTGGAATATCGGCACAATTTACCGCAATGTCAAATCGTGAATCAAGTTCGAGTCTTTCCACACATTCCATAGGGCGCAAAATGTTGACATACTCCACGCGCGTAAAAACTTCCGAAAGCAGTTTATCTATGCTTTTCCCAACCATAATAAGTTCTGTTTTTTTGTCAAATAAGCAAAGAATTTCAACATCTTTACCGGCAGTTTTTCTAATCGCATATCCAAATATCAAATTCGTAAGAACATTGTTCCCTACCACCAAAAACTTCTTGTTGTCCTTTACCGTTTTGCTCACAGTATAAATCGTTCCCGATTCATCCAGAACGAAAAGTAAAAGGTTCAGCGGTAGCCCCTCCGGCTTTCGTACAACCGGCATATCTCCGAAAACTACGGCATACCCTTCAACATCCGCCTGCGTGTAAGCGTTGTCAATCGAAAGGATGTTTTCTAAATGTAGCGGCACACTCGCAAGCGAGGTGTTGCACAAAATTTCTTCACCTACCTTCAGATTTTTTTCGTTTGGATAGTCGCTCCCGATTTCTTCGACCACCCCATATAAAAGTCCGCCGGTATCTGTAACAGGATTGTGCAATTTTCCCCGTTTTTCTACTATGTCCATAATATTCTTTTTGATTCGTCCCTCTTGCATAGCGGACATCATACAAATCTGCTTGAAGCTGGTAGATTCTATATGTATTTTTTTTACAGCTATTCTCATTTCCGTAGAGCGTATTTCCCTTGAATTGTCGAGTTTCCACGCCGATGTCGGCAATACATGTTTGGGTTCAAGCACTCTATCCTGTCCATATTCTTTCATCTTGTCCTCCGAACCGTTTTCGGTTCACTTTTTTCTTGTTTTCAATATTACATTATTGGCACAAAAATTGCAACATATTTTTTTAAAGCTATACTGCTATACAATACTACAACACAAATTTTATTTGACAAAGGAGAGTAAAAATGGAAAAAGTTTCAGCAACACTAAGACTTAGAATGTCATACAAGGACGCTCATTACGGCGGAAATTTAGTAGACGGAGCTCATATGGTTCACCTTTTTGGAGATCTTGCAACAGAGCTTCTAATCAAGGTTGACGGAGATGAAGGTCTTTTTTTAAGATATGATGAGGTTGAATTCCTTGCACCTACTTATGCAGGCGACTATATCGAGGTTTACGGCGAAATTACAAAAATGGGTAATACTTCAAGAACTATGGAATTTGTTGCTAAGAAGGTTGTTGCAGCAAGACCTGACATCAGCCCGTCCGCTGCAGATTCTTTGGAAGAGCCTATCATCGTTGCAAAAGCAAAGGGTGTATGTGTAACTCCGAAAGACTCTCAGAGAAAATAATCAACAAAAAAATAAAAATGGCTGTCGCATATTGCGCAGTCATTTTTTATTTTTTTGTACCGATTTTAATATATCCGCGTAGCTCTTCGGCTCTTCTTTCTTTCGGTTCATTTTGTCCGCTTTTTTTCGCGGAGCTTTTATCGCGCTTTCTTTGTCCGCTTTTCCCCTCAAATTAGAAAGTTTCACCCGCGCCTCGTACTTTATACTTTCAGCGTCCTTGTCTACTTCCGAGCGCGAAAAATCTGCGCCCTCAGGTAAAAATACATTCCTCTTCATAATCTATACTAAAGTGCGGCACGAATTTGTGCTGTCAATGTCGTCAGCAATATCAAATTGGCTATAAAAAGTCCCAAAAATGTTCTATCGCGATTTTCGCTGTTTTTTAATTGAAAAACTATAAACAGCATTACCAAAAATCCCGCTACCGACACACCCCTACCGTGCTGTATGTGCTTCAAAATTACAACATACGCCCAGGCAAGAGCAAATATTCCCGTTCCCAACATAGCAATCTTTCTTATCAAATCGTTCAATTTATTTACCTCTCCCTTACATTCGGAATATTTTTCAGAAATGTTTTTCTGTGTATTTCAGTAATGCCCGCATTTTCTATTCCGGTATAATGTTCCTTTGTTCCGTAACCTTTGTTTTTTTCAAACCCGTATTCGGGATATTTCCGAGACATTTCAATCATAATGCGATCTCTTGTTACCTTCGCAACGATTGAAGCCGCTGCAATCGCCATACTTTTTTGATCCCCTTTTACAATCGGAATAATTTCGATTGTCTCACCCGATTTTGTTTTCATCTCACCAATATCTACGGCATCTATCAAAACTTTAGAAATTTTGTTTCCCGTTTCTTCCATTTGATTCTCCGCATCCGATATCGCTTTTCGCATAGCAAGTTTCGTCGCGTTGAGTATATTTATCTCGTCGATTTTATCATTGTCTACCATGCCTATTCCAACCGCATGCGCATTTTCGATTATGCTACCGAACAGTTGCTCTCTTTTCTTCTCGCTGAGCTTTTTGGAATCATCTACACCTATACCGTCATAGCCACCCCGAAGCACGACACATGCGCAGACAACAGGTCCCGCAAGGCAGCCTCTACCGACTTCATCTACGCCGGCTAGACTCTCTCCTTCAAAGCTACATAGCTCCGAGTCGAAATCTCGAAGTTCTGTTGCCCTTATAATTGCTTTTTCTTCTCGCACGCCCATATCAGTTTCCCTCAATTTGTATATCGGTTTTAGGCGATTTATTAGCCAAATAAACGCCTACAAGGACCAGCACCACTCCCGCAAACTGCCAATACGTAAGGCTCTCGTGAAGCATGGATACACCTCCGATTACTGTTATTACCGTTGTAATATTTGCAAAACTCGTGCTCCTTTCAACTCCTATATATCGAATAGCCGAGTTAATGCTGCAATATGCAATCAGCGAACATCCAAGTCCCAGATAAGCCGTTCCCGCAAGGAACCCCGCATCCGAAAAAGGCAGCATCGCCCACGACATAAAACTTTCGTGATGCAAAAATTTTTCGACAAGCGAATATCCCGTAAAAAATATAGCTCCCGCAAAGCTCACCATAAAGCTCTTTTCTATCGCGGTGTACTGCTGAAAATTGTCCGACAGCGTAAAATATATCGCCGAGGAAAGCACCGCAAGTCCGAGCATCAAATATCCTTTGATGTTGAAGCTGGCTTCTCCGCGAAGTCCTATCATTACAATTATCCCCACCACCGAAAGGACTATTCCGACCGCCTGAATCGGTCTTGGCTTTCTCCCCAAAATCGCTATGGCAAAAATCAATGTTACAACAGGTATCATAGCAATAAAAATGCTGCTTTCCGAAGCCGTCGTTTCGGCTATTCCGTATGTTTCCCCGATAAAATAGAAAATAGGATGCCACAAAGTCATAAACAGCAATGCTTTCAAGGATTTTCCTTTGAAATTCACTTTAAAAACGCCCGATATTATCAGAATTAAAAAAGCTACAAGGCTTATGATAAATCTCCAGCTTATAATTTCACTCCATGTATATCCGTTTGTCAGCATCTTTGTAAAAAGTATACTGAAACTCCATATGAGCTGAGTAAGCAGCATCAGCAGTATTCCTTTAGTGTTATCCGAAATGCCTTTTTTCATAGTTCATCCACGCTTTCCAAACTAATATTGCCTAGCTTTCCGGCTCTAAATTCATCGAGCACATTTCTGCCCATTCTTTCGTAATCTATACGGTTGCCCTTAAGTATAAAACCTCGCTTTATTGCCATATTTTCCATATCTTCCAGCGCATTATCCGAAAGTTCCACGAGTTTGTACCTTTGCATCAGTTCGTCGGGGTAATCATCGCGCAATTTTTTTATAAGCTCGAATCCTAAATCCGATGTATTCATCGTTTCGTCTTTAATCGAGCCGCAAAAAGCTAAATTCAATCCTACTTCGGGGCTTTCGAATTTAGGCCAGAGTATTCCCGGAGTATCCAAAAGTTGCATACCATTTTTGAGCGTCAGCCACTGCTTTCCTCTCGTAATGCCCGGTTTGTCGCCTGTCATTGCGGCCTTTCTACCTATCAAAGCGTTGATTAGCGATGATTTTCCCACATTCGGTATTCCGACAATCATCAAACGTATACTCTTTTTTGCTATCGGAGCATTTGACGCATTGTGCCTTTCGTTATATTCGGCACTTTTCGCATCTTGAAATCTTTCAATTTGCTTCAGCAAACTTGGAACTCCCTGCCCCGTCGCCGCATTTAAAGAAATCGCCATATGCCCCGCTTCCTTAAAGTATTCAAGCCATTTTTGCGTTTCTTTCGGATTCGCCAAATCCGCCTTATTGAGCACAACTACTCTAGGCTTCTTTTGAATAATCTCATCGATTATCGGATTTCTACTTGAAATCGGTATTCTCGCATCAATTATCTCGATTGCTATATCTACGAGCTTCAAATTCGCCTGAATAAGCTCGCGCGTTTTCTTCATATGCCCCGGATACCAGTTTATATTTTCAATCATAAAATCCCCTCGTAAATTTTAATATCTGTCCGGATAAAAATAAAAGCCCTAAAAAGGGCTTTTTATTATTCGTGCTTGCTTCTCATTCTAGCAGCTTTACCTGTTCTCTCTCTCATGAAGTTCAGCTTAGCTCTTCTTGCAAATCCGTGCTTAACCACTTCAACTTTTTCGATTTTTGGTGAATTGATTGGGAATGTCTTTTCAACTCCGACACCCGAAGCAATCTTTCTAACAGTAAATGTCTGAGAAATTCCTCCGTTTTGAATCTTCAAAACATAGCCCTCGAAAATCTGAATTCTTTCGCGATTTCCTTCCTTGATTTTGATGTGTACCTTTACTGTATCGCCGACTTTAAGCTGTGGCATATCATCTCTTAGGTACTCTTTTGTGATTGACTGTAAAATGTCCATTCTATATTCCTTCCTTTTCTAGATGTTCGTAGCCCCACTGCTTGCCTTACCTCTACTTGCCCTTTGTCCAGAGGAACATCCGTAATAACATTAGAATTATATCATAATTCTAAAATGTATTCAATGTTTTTTTTGCTATTCATTCTTTTTTCTTTACAGCACAGTACTCAAGCAGTAATACCTCGTCGCTGTCCGGATCCACTTTGTATTTTTCATTTATCCTTCCATGCTTCATTCCGGTTGTTTTACCGCTGACATCGTCGCCTATTACCCAAAGCACCTCACTACCTATACATACCAAGGGAACATTACCGCGTTGTTCTTTGTATACCTTTTCATCCGTAAACAAGTCCTGTAATTTTTTGCTTCCCTTCATTCCCAAAGGCGAAATATAATCGCCCTGCCTACGAGTTCTAACTTGCAAGAAACGCACAAAATTGTCTTTTTCGTCTATTTTCCCGGCTTCCGCAAGTTCAATGTCAAAAATCGCCCCGAATATCTTCTTGAAAGAAAACATTGCAAATCTTTTATTGCCGTTATTCGAAAGTCCCCTAATCCTGCTAAGTTCTTGTTTATCTCTCAAAATGCTTATTTTTAAATTTTCCTTAAGCTCTTCGTCCGAATAGTGCCCCAAGCTGTACTCATCACTCTTGAAAATACGAATTTCACCATACGAATTTGCCATAGAAAAACCTCTAGGTAAGTTTGTGCTTGCAGAGGCATTTCCCGAAAATATTATCTGGTCCATCGCTTCCATGTGGAGAGCCGTAATTCCTTGAGTAAGTCCAAGCTCCTCAAAAGCGCGTTTCAGCACCCTTCGCCTGACCGCAGGATGCAATTTTTTTAATATTTCCCTGTTAAACAAAATAGATCCGTTCATAAATGCCGCTTCCGCAAAAACCGCATCTGTCATACTAGCGAAATAATCTCTATCCTCTCTGGCAATTTGCGCAAGCCTTGCAAGAGCGTCCGTAACATTCAAATTTATCTCCTCGAGCATAGGAATAACATTAAGCCTTATTTTGTTTCTAGTGTAAATAGGCTCAAAATTGGTCGAATCCGATACGTACTTAAGTCCCCTTGCCGCGCAGTAAAGTTCTATATCATCCCTCTTTACATCAAGTAACGGTCTGATAATTTTATTACCCTCAACGCTGCGCAAATAGTGTATTCCGGATAAGCCTTCTACACCTGTGCCGCGAATAATTCTCATCAAAACCGTTTCCGCCTGATCGTTCAGATTATGCGCTGTGGCTATAAAAACTTCGCTGACATCTTTTTCACTTCGAACTTTCTCCGCTACTTTATAGAACGCCCCATACCTGAGTTTTCTGCCCATTTCTTCAGTGCTGATTCTGGTTTCCTTTGCAAGTTCCTCACAATTATATCTAAGCACCTCACAAGGTATACCGTTCTTTTCGCACATACGCTTTACAAATTCCTCATCTTCATCCGCCTCTTGCCCTCTGATTTGGTGATTTACATGGACCGCGCTGACATCAAACTTATGCTCATATGACAATGCCATCAGCACATCAAGTAGACAAACCGAATCCGCTCCGCCGGAAAGTCCTATCACTACATGGCTGTTATCCGTTATTCCTATTTCATAAAGTAATGCCGCGCTTACAAGCCTTTCAACTTTTTCAATTATATCCATATTTTCTCACTTTGTTTAATCTTGTATACCGAAAAATCTCTTAGCGTTATCCATAGTTATTTTCGCAACATCTTCAAAGCTCATGCCCTTAATCTCCGCCATTTTTACAGCTGTGTACTTGACATATGGCGACATATTCGGCTTGCCTCTAAACGGCTCCGGCGTAAGATACGGTGCATCGGTTTCTACAAGCAAGTAATCTATCGGTATCTCCGAAACAACTTTAACATTTTTTGCAGCATTCTTATATGTCAACGGTCCTGCCATAGAAATCGTCGCACCCAGCCGAACATATTGTTTTGCAAGCTCGCTGCTGCCCGAATAACAATGTAATAACACTCGCGCATCGCCCCTCAAAGTTCCATCTCTAAGCACCTGTTTTGGAAAACAGTTTTTTCGTTCTTCGGAAAAAGCGCCTTCTTCGCAAAGTATATCCATTACCAGCTGATCGGCATCTCTCGAGTGTACCACTATCGGGAGCTTCAATTCATTCGCCAATCTTATCTGCGCACGAAAACATTCTTGCTGCGCATCTTCACTGTATCCCGCGTAATGAAAATCCATACCGATTTCTCCGATAGCTACCACTTTCTTTTTCCCTGCCATAAGCCTGACAAGCATCAGTGCATCTTCATCAAAATCGTTCGCAGAATGCGGATGCACTCCTACCGCAGCATAGCACCAATCGTACTTAGCTGCATTCTCAATAGCGACATTTGAGCTGAATACATCAAAACCTATATCAACTACATTCGCCACTTCCGATTCTTCAATCAGCTTTGCGAGCTTCTCCCGATCTACAGGGGTATATCGCTCTTCGTTTAAATGCGTATGTGAGTCAAAGAGTATCTTATTTAACTGCATCTCCCGCCTCCGCATCCGCAGTCGCAAATATATCCTTTCCATTAGAATCCGCAAACAGCAACATACCTTGCGATTCCTCGCCGCGCAGAACAATCTTCTTTAAATTGGCAACTACTATAACCTTTTGTCCTACTGCGCAATCAGGATCTATACTTTCCGCAACTCCGGAAACTATCTGTCGAATCTCGCCTCCTACTTTTACCTTGAAAATCAAGAGTTTATCTGCTTTAGGGTGCTTTTTAGCTTCAACTATCTCCCCTACTCTCAAATCAATCTTAGCAAAATCCTCTATGCCTATTTCCGGTTTTACTTCAGCTTCTTCCTTTTTAACTTCATTCGTTTTTTGTGCTTCCTCTTGCTCTTTTTGTAGTCTTTCAAGCTCTTTTTCAACATCTATTCTAGGGAAAAGAGCTTCTCCTTTTTTGATAATTACACCGCCCAGTTTGTCAAACTCAAATGCTTCTTCCCATTCGACCGAGTTTCCCGCAAGTCCGATAGACTCAAAAATCTTTTCGCTTGTCGTATGCATAAACGGATAAATTAGTATAGCCACGATTCTTATTACTTCTGTAAGAGTTTTTAAAACCGCATCCAAATTATCCGCATCTTTTTCGTCTTTCGCAAGCGCCCACGGCATTGTTTCATCTATATACTTGTTAGCTCTCCTTATTACAATCCACGCTTCTTCCAGAGCCATATTGAAACTGAATTCATTCATATGCGCTTCAAGTTTTTTGCCCGCTTCCAATGCCGTTTCCTTCAAATCCGCTGTCGCATTCACAACAACTTCGCTAAGTTTATCGTTTTGCGGCATATGCGGTAGCTTTGAATCTCTATACTTTTCGACCATGGATGCAGTTCTTGATACCAAATTTCCCAAATCGTTAGCCAAATCCGAATTTAGCCGCCTTATGAGCGCTTCTGTTGTATAAGTTCCGTCGCTACCGAATGTAAACTCTCTAAGCAAGAAATACTTGAGCGCATCCACCCCATATAGTTCGATAAGTTTTACAGGATCCACTACATTGCCTGTAGATTTCCCCATTTTCTTACCGTCCAAAAGGAGCCATCCGTGTCCAAGTACCTGTTTAGGCAAAGGTACATCGAGCGACATAAGCATTGCCGGCCATATTACGCTGTGGAAGCGAACGATTTCTTTTCCTACCAAATGAACATTTGCAGGCCAAAACTCGCTATATAACGGAGTTTCATCGGGATAACCAAGTGCAGTAATATAGTTTGCAAGCGCATCCAGCCAAACATAAATTACATGTTTTTCGTCTATAGGAACAGGAATTCCCCAATCAAAAGTAGATCTGGATATACATAAGTCTTCCAAACCTTGCGATACAAACGCTTTCATCTCATTTCGTCTGCTCTCGGGTTGCAAAAATTCAGGATTGCTGTCGTAAAGTTCAAGTAATCTGTCTTGATATTTGGACATTCTGAAAAAATACGCCTCTTCTTTCGCCGTTTGAACCGGTCTGCCGCAATCAGGGCAACATCCGTCATTTAACTGCGTAGGTGTCCAAAACGCTTCACAAGGTTTACAATAATGTCCCTCGTATTCCCCTTTGTAAATATCACCTTTTTCGTACATTTTGAGAAATAATCTCTGCACCCTCGTCATATGTCGTTCTTCTGTCGTACGAATAAAATCATCATATGAAATTTCTATTATTTTCCATAATTTTTTTATTCCTGCAACTATTTCATCTACATATTCCTTTGGTGTAACGCCCTTTTCAATCGCCTTATCCTGAATTTTTTGACCGTGCTCGTCAGTACCTGTCAAAAACCTTACATTGTAACCCGAAAGTCTTTTAAATCTCGCCATTGCATCCGCCATTACCGTACAATATGTATGTCCTATATGCAAGCTCGCACTGGGATAGTAAATCGGCGTTGTAATATAATAATTTCCTTTTTGCGTATTTTTCATCTATATGCCCCCCTTTTAATATATGATATTTATAATCAACCCTCTTCTATTACTGATATTACTACTGTTTTATCAAATAAACGTTTTTTGCTATGTTCCTTTTCTTTTGTAATGAAATTGTATTACAAAATTTGGTTTATGTCAAATCCTGCCTACTTTATGATAATCTTAAAGGCTAATGCTATCATAAACGATTGCGGCAAATATAACAAGAACAGTTTTTATTTGTCAAAAAATTCTCGAACCGCCTTTGCTGCCGACTCGTTCATTTTCGGCGCTTTTGCAAGCTCATCAAGCTCTGCATTTTTGATAGCGTCGATATTTCCAAAGTGTGCAAGCAGTGCTGTACGCCTTGCTTCACCGATTCCTTTAATATCGTCGAGCACCGACGCTACAATGCGCTTGCCTCGCAGCTTTTTGTGATAGTCTATTGAAAATCTGTGAACTTCTTCCTGTATAATGCCTATATACTTAAATAAAAGCGGATTGTCCCTAAGTTCAAGCTCACAAAATCCGTCAAACTCAGCGGAAAATTTTCCCATATTGTTCTTCTCTTCTCCACGCGACGGAAAATTTTCCATAGCAGCGACGCACGGCTTAAAGACGAGTGCCCTGCTTCTATGATGCTCGTCTTTAGCCATTCCGACAATCGGGATATCAACCTTGAGGGCGGCAAGTGCCTGCATACCTGCAGACACTTGCCCCTTGCCGCCGTCCAGCAATATCAAATCCGGCAAGGGGAGGAAGGCGGGCTCGCCCGCCTTCGCCGCCCGCAGTCTGCGATAAAGCGCCTCTTGCATACTGCCGTAATCGTTCGGTCCTTCAACTGTTCGGATTTTAAATCGTCTATAACTTTTTTTATCCGCAACAAGTTCATTAAACACTACCATGCCGGCAACACTATCAATTCCATTTGTGTTTGATATATCGTAAGCCTCCACCCTATACCCCTGCGGCAGCTGCGATATATCATTTCCTTTTATTTGAGATATTATCTTATTAAATTCTTCTCGTACTTTGTCTGCACGCTCTTTTTTATTTTTCTCTCTTAAATCTATGCTTCCCTTCAATTCCACGCTGTCCTTTTGGGCGAGCTCCAGAATTTCCTTCTTGTTTCCCCGCTGCGGAACATAAATTTCGACTTTCCTGCCTGCTATATTACTCAAAAATTCCGCAATCAATTCCTGTTCAGGCAATTCTTCTTCTATCAAAATTTGATACGGCAAATTCATACTGCCCGCATAATACTGCTTTATGAACTCGCTTACGCTCTCCTTCTTGTCAAGCGCTCCCGACATCACAAAATATTCCCTTTGAACCAGCTTCCCTTCTCTTACCAAAAACTGTACGGCATAGCACTTCTCTCCTGTTTTTATTCCCAGCACTACATCTATGTCCTTTATTCCGAATATGCTTGCTCTTTGCGTTTCACTGATACTTTCTATCGCAGCCAGCTGATCTCGTATCTTCGCCGCTTTTTCGAAATCCAAGTTTTCAGAAGCATCATCCATTTCTTTTTCAAGTTTACGCTTCAGATTTCCCGTCTTTCCCGATAAAAATTCCTGTATCTCGTCTATCTTCTTTAAATATTCATCCGGATCTACTTTACCTGTGCAAATTCCTTCGCATTTTCCTATATAAAAATTCAAACACGGTCTGAAATTCTTTGGAAAAGTTCGCATATTGCAACGTTTGATGCTATATATATCCATCAAAAGCTCCACTATTTTGGTTACAGAACCGGCATCCGAATACGGCCCGAAATATCGGCTTTTTTTCCTATCCGTCCGTCTGGTTTTTAAAATTCGCGGAAATTTTTCACCGAGCGTAATTTCGATATAAGGATAGCTTTTATCATCTCTAAGCAGAACATTATATTTGGGTGCATACTTTTTAATTAAATTGCACTCGAGTATAAGCGCTTCCATTTCACCGGCAGCCAAAATATACTCAAATTCTTCAATATTTTCGACCATGGCACGCACTTTAGGCGAATGTTTGCTACTATTTCTAAAATACTGCGATACTCTTTTTTTCAGAGATATAGCTTTTCCTACATATATTACTTGTCCCAGCTTATCTTTGTGTAAATAAACTCCGGGAGAATCCGGTAATTTTTTCAAATTTTCTTTTATATCAAACATAATTATTTGTATCTTGCAAATCTTTGCATATTTCGATGCACTCTTTCCATTTCTATTTCAAGAGCTTTACGCTTTCGTTCTTCTTCTCTTTCTTCCTCTATCCTTTTTTTCCTATTCGCATAAAGTTTCAAGAAAAGCGCAAATATAGCGATAGCTAAAACCCATACCAAACTTCGAACTGCAAATAAATTTCGCAGGAAGCTCACAATTCCGCCGCGCTCATTGCTATCTTTTGCGTATGTAGGTACAATTTTGAGCAGTTTGCCCTCGTAATATATCTTCAAATCACCTATATGCTGATTTCGCTCTATAGGTGCTTCTAAATTTTCAATTGGCTCTATGGTATAATTTATTTTGCTCGCATCTGCACTCTTTGGTATACTCACATATACATCTTGCTGGACTACCGCTTTAGTTTTTTTATTTTTACCCATTTTTATCGGTAGCGCTTCCCCTTGCATATAATCCATTATCTTGATAGATGAAAACTGAGCAAATGCCCAATCGAGCAACGCAATAGTATCTGCATATTTCCCGTCTTTGCTGCTGCCCAATAGCGTTACTATATATTCGCTATCTCCCCGCTTGCAAACCGCTGATATGCAGTTTTTCGCTTCCGGTGTATATCCTGTCTTTAATCCGCAAATCCCTTCATATTTTACACTGCGCATACTACCGTTCACTTCTACTTCTTTTTTACTATCAAAAAGTAGATGATTGATGTTTTTCAAATGCCTCGCTTCCGAAACATTAGTTTTCGGAATCGTATGCGATATCGTTCCTGCACAAGTTCTGATAGTGTCATTTTGCATCGCAACCTTTGATAATACAGCCAAATCTCGTGCAGAGGTGTAATGTCCGTCATCATGCAATCCGTGCGGATTTTTGAAATTTGTATTTTCAAGTCCAAGCTGCTCGCACTTTTGATTCATCATTTCGACGAAATTTTCCATACTCCCTCCCGCAGCTTTTGCAAGTGCAATGGCGGAATCGTTTGCCGATTTTAGAAACAAGGCATATAACAATTCTCTTGCGCTTATTTCTTCTCCTACTTGTAATCCTATACCGGCTCCTTCGACAGCTGCCGCCTGTGCATCCACCGTAACTACCGTATCGAGCGATATATTTTCAAGCACCACAAGCGCCGTCATAATTTTTGTTGTGCTCGCCATTTCCTTAATTTCATCGGCGTTTTTTTCATACAAAACCTCACCTGATTTTGCGTCCATTACAACCGCAGCTTCTGCGATTACATTAGGGACTTGCTCTTGAGCTTCAGTTTCCTCGTCTATGGCGAAACTCTCAGTTATTTGGCAGCACAGCATCGCAGCTATTGCTATCAACACTATAAATCCATTTTTTTTCATATTATCTTAAAAATTATTCCTTACAAAATAATCCATGATTTCATATCCGTTTTTAAAAGTTTTCCCGCGTTTCGCTATCTCTTCTGTAAATTTTCTATTTTCATCACAAGGCTTTTCGCTAGTGCTGTCGTAAATCAAAAATGGCACTTCACCCTTTGTATGCACCCTAAGCTCCACCGGTGTTTTATGATCCGGTAAAACAAGCACCTTGTAATCAATATTATTCGTTTTGAAATACTCCAGTATCGGGCATAAAATTTTTCTATCTATCCTCTCAAGGCTTTCAACCTTGCCCGTTACATCTCCCTGATGCCCACATTCATCTGGACCTTCCATATGCATATATACAAGCTGTGTTCCTTGCCTGTACTCCTCGATTGCAGCCGCACACTTGCCATCATAATTGGTGTCTAGCGTACCTGTTGCACCTTCCACTTTGCAAACTCTCATATCTAGCCCGATTGCTATTCCTTTAATCAAATCAACTGCTGAAATAACAGCCGCTGATATTCCGTATTTGTCTTTGAATTTTGGCAAGTTCGGTTTTATTCCCTCTCCCCAAAGCCAAACGGCATTCGCAGGATTCAATCCCCGTTTAACTCTATCTTTATTGATTTTACTTCCCTTTAAAATTTCGTAAGATTTTTTTTGAATATCCGCAAGCGTTGAAATCTCCGGCAAGCAATCTCCCACTCTTTTCCCGATATTATCTTGTGGCGTCTTTAATCTGCAACTTAGATTACTGCCCGTTTCTCCGTTTTCGCTAAAGAATTCCTCTGCGCAACGCAAAATCATCAGATGTCTATAACTTACACCTGCGTAAAATTCTATATTCTTGCTACATTTTATTTTTTCTCTAAGCTCATCAATAAGTTCTTTTGCTTCTTCAGTTGTTATGAGCGATGCACTATAATCTGCAATTATCAAATCTTCATATTTTGTAGATGTGAACTCATCAGCAGGTTTTCCGGTATGCGGATCGAGCAATGTAATCGTGCTTGCTCTATATGCCATATCGGTATCTCCCATTTCAATTCCTAAGCTAATTGCTTCAAGCGGCGCTCTACCCGTCAAATATATTTGAGGATCATATCCCATAATAGCTAAATTGGCAGCATCGCTTGAAGGCACTATATTCGGCGCAACCGTAAAGATGCTGCCTACCTCCCCCAAACTCGCCAATCTGTTTATGTTCGTAAGATTTGCAAATTCAAATGCCGTTTTATTTCCGAGCGAAGATATAGGCTCGTCCGCCCCTCCGTCCAAAAGCAAAATCAAATACTTCATGAAATTACTCCAATTTCAAAAAAGCACCTAGCAATAGCTAGGTGCCCAAACATTGTTTCCAATTACTTCAATTCTACAGCTGCTCCAACTTCTTCTAGCTGCTTCTTGATAGTTTCAGCTTCTGCCTTTTCAACGCCCTCTTTAAGAGTTGAAGGAGCTCCGTCTACCATTTCCTTAGCTTCTTTTAGGCCTAGTCCTGTTATTTCTCTTACAACTTTGATAACCTTAATTTTCTCTGCGCCTGCTGATGCAAGAACTACTGTGAAATCGCTCTGTTCTTCACCTGCATCTGCTGCTGCTCCACCTGCTACCGCTACTGCTACAGGAGCTGCTGCGGATACTCCGAATTCCTCTTCGCAAGCCTTAACAAGCTCGTTTAATTCTAATACTGTCATAGCTTTTATAGCTTCTATGATTTGATCTTTGTTCATTTTTATTCTCCTTACTTATATTATTATTCTTATGCTTCCTGCTTTGCATCCGCAATAGCCTGGAATGTTCTAACTGCCGCTGATATCGGCGAATTGATGCTGCCCATAAATTTAGCGATGAGTTCATCTCTCGAAGGTAACGAAGCAATCTGCTCCATACCCTTAGCGTCAAAATATGTGCCCTCTACAACACCTGCTTTAAATTCCATTTTTTTGAATTCCTTGATTGCTGAATTCAGAACTCTTGCCGGTGCAACTGCATCGTCATAGCTTATAGCTAAAGCACTTGGTCCTTCAAGCACCTCTGCCAAAGGTTCATATTTTGTTCCTTCAATAGCTCTCTTGACTAATGTGTTTTTGTAAACTGTATAGTCAACATCAGCATCTCTCAGCTTTTTTCTCATGCTGTCCGCCTGAGCAACTGTGATTCCTATATAGTCCACAACTACAGCTGAAGTCGCTTTGTCCAACTTATCTTTTATTTCGTCAATTATAAGTTGTTTTTCTTTCTTTGCTTCTACTGACATTATAGCTCCTTTCTTCAAAAGTTTTTTCGGTACTCAATAAAAATCCTTGCACCGTAAGCGCAAGGACAATATCGTTTATATTGTACCTCGGCGGGAAATTAAGCTCACGCACCCGCTATCTACGGTTTGTATTCCTTTTTATTTCTTATTACAGAGTGAACTTTGTAGGGTTCAGTTTGATTCCCGGTCCCATAGTTGATGCTACTGTAATGCTTCTTAGGTACTGTCCCTTAGCTGCTGCAGGTTTTGCCTTTAGCACTGCCTCGATAAGTGCCTTGAAGTTATCTTCCAATTTAGCTGCTCCGAAAGAAGCCTTTCCTATTGGAGTGTGAATGATATTTGTTTTATCCAGTCTGTACTCAACTTTACCTGCTTTGATTTCTTCAAGTGCCTTAGTAATGTCCATCGTAACTGTTCCGGATTTAGGGTTCGGCATTAGACCTTTAGGTCCCAAAACTTTACCCAGTCTTCCAACAACACCCATCATATCAGGTGTAGCAACTACTACATCGAAATCGAACCAGTTTTCCGACTGAATCTTTTGCGCAAGCTCTTCTGCACCAACATAATCTGCTCCTGCAGCTTCCGCTTCCGCTACCTTCGGTCCTTTAGCAAATACTAAAACTTTCTTAGTTTTTCCTGTTCCGTGCGGTAACACGATAGCTCCTCTAACCTGCTGATCTGCGTGTCTTCCGTCTACGCCAAGTTTAATATGTACTTCTATAGTTTCATCAAACTTCGCCTTTGCTGTTTTTGTGACTAAATCCATAGCCTCTTGAGTATCATACAAAGCCGCTTTATCAAACGCTTTGATAGATTCTCTATACGTTTTACCTCTCTTAGGCATTTTTACCTCCTCTTGGTGCATACGATTTTGTTTTTACACAAAATCTCCCAAAATACTAATCTTCTACTACTATACCCATGCTTCTTGCAGTTCCCTTAACCATAGCTGTTGCTGCGTCCAAGTCTGCTGCATTTAAGTCAGGCATCTTCACTTTTGCGATTTCTCTTACCTGCTCAGTTTTCAAAGTTGCCACTTTTTTCTTGTTTGGCTCTCCGGAAGCTGCTGTAAGTCCTGCCGCTTTCTTAAGCAATACCGCTGCAGGTGGTGTCTTTGTAATAAATGTGAATGATCTGTCCGAATAAACTGTAATTACAACAGGGATAATCATACCGGGTTGATCTTGCGTTTTTGCATTGAACTGCTTACAGAAATCCATGATATTTACACCCTTTTGACCAAGTGCCGGACCTACCGGTGGTGCTGGAGTTGCGTTTCCTGCCGCGATTTGAAGTTTAATCATTCCTTCAACTTTTTTTGCCATCTTTTCTCCTTTCCGCAAAGCATATCTTCGCTAAATTATTTTATCTACAAGGCTCATTTCCAAGTCAATCGGTATATTTTGCGCAGATTCCGTAAGTCTTAGCTTAACACGCTCTTTCTCAAGGTTGATTTCATCTACAACGCCGATTTTTCCTGCAAATCCGCCTCCGATAATCCTAACTGACTCTCCTACCTCAAGTTTTAGATCAACATGAACTTTTTCAATATTCATGCGCCTGATTTCGTCTTCGGTAAGAGGTATAGGTTCCGAACCGTGACCTACAAATCCTGTAACTCCTTGCGTATTTCTAACAAGATACCAAGATTCATTTGTCACTATCATTTTAACAAGGACATATCCCGGGAACATTTTCCTCTTCCTTGTTGTTGCTTTGCCGTTTCGAATTTCTGTAACAAGTTCCATAGGAATTGCCGTTTTTAAAATCAAATCCGACATTTTTCTGTTTTCGGCAATTTTCTTAATACTTGCCTCTACTTTGTTTTCGTGACCTGAATAAGTGTGAATCACATACCACTTGGCAGCGCTATCGTCTTCGCCGTGTTCAAGCGGATTTACCGATTCGGCAATTTCTGCTGTCGGTTCTTGCGCCTGCCCCGCATTCGATATTTCATTGTATTCTTCTGCCATTTTTTACCTCATAATCTTATAAAGTTATATCCAAAATTGCTTTTAATGCCTTCAGTACACCTAAATCCATTAGCCAAAAGCACAATGCGAAAAATGCACAAAAGAAAAGCACGGCAACTGTATAAGAGCCAAGTTCTTTTTTAGTAGGCCATACAACCTTTTTCATTTCAAGTCTTATTCCCTTGAAATAATCCAGTAGTCCACTTTTTTTTGCGGCTGGCGTAGCTGGCTTTTTCTTTAACTTATCATTATCCATCTTTCTCTCCTTATTTTGTTTCCTTGTGAAGAGTGTGCTTCTTGCAGAATTTGCAATACTTGTCTAACTCTATACGATCAGGATCGTTTTTCTTATTTTTAATTGTATTGTAATTTCTTTGCTTGCACTCCGTACATGCAAGTATCACTTTCGTTCTAGCTCCTGCTGCCACTTGCGCCACCTCCTATCTAAAATAACGCTTACAACATAAATTCAGAGCACTGTTTCAAGCTCTGTACTAATTTTATATATAAAGTCGTTTATATATGATAACATCAATACTTGCGCTTGTCAATATCTCTAATGCAATTTCCTGAAATTCTTTTGTAAAAAAGTCAAACATTTTTGACACAAAGCCTATAATATAATTTTGATTATTGTATATCATATTTTTTAAC
>JABZIP010000020.1 GCA_015258265.1 Clostridiales bacterium
ACCTAGTGCTCATCGTTTACGGCGTGGACTACCAGGGTATCTAATCCTGTTTGCTACCCACGCTTTCGTGCCTCAGTGTCAGTTACAGTCCAGAAAGCCGCCTTCGCCACCGGTGTTCCTCCTAATATCTACGCATTTCACCGCTACACTAGGAATTCCACTTTCCCCTCCTGCACTCAAGCACCCCAGTTCGCAAGGCGAACAATGGTTGAGCCATTGCCTTAAACCCTGCGCTTAAGGTGCCACCTACGCACTCTTTACGCCCAATAATTCCGGATAACGCTCGCCCCCTACGTATTACCGCGGCTGCTGGCACGTAGTTAGCCGGGGCTTCCTCAAGAGGTACCGTCATTTTTTTCTTCCCTCTCAACAGAGCTTTACGACCCAAAGGCCTTCCTCGCTCACGCGGCGTTGCTGCATCAGGCTTTCGCCCATTGTGCAATATTCCCCACTGCTGCCTCCCGTAGGAGTTTGGACCGTGTCTCAGTTCCAATGTGGCCGTTTACCCTCTCAGGTCGGCTACTGATCGTCGCCTTGGTGAGCCGTTACCTCACCAACTAGCTAATCAGACGCAGGCCCATCCTTTGCCTATAAATATTTGACCGAGTAAACATGTGTTTTCTCGGCGTTATCAGGTTTTAATCCCGGTTTCCCGAGGCTATCCCTGTGCAAAGGGCAGGTTGCCTACGCGTTACTCACCCGTCCGCCGCTTTCCATAAATTTACTTTGATCGAAATCTCTGTTAATTTACTTCTCGCTCGACTTGCATGTGTTAGGCACGCCGCCAGCGTTCCTCCTGAGCCAGGATCAAACTCTTGTTTAATGTATCTAAAAGACTTTCGTCTTGTAGCCTTGCTCTAAGAAAAAACACTAGGCTAATTCGTTAGCTTTAATTCCTTTGAATTATTGTTTTTTAATAGAATTGAATGTGTTTAATGCTTTCGCATTCTTACCAATCTTAGATTGATGCACCTGTATAAATACAGATTTGTTCTTCAATTTTCGTACTATGAAGTTTTCGATGTTCTGCCGTCGCTGTGCGACAGCTATATTATATTAACAAACTCTTGCCTACTTGTCAATCACTTTTTTTGAGTTTTTGTGTTTTTATTCTTAGTTGTCAAGACATATGTTACACTGTGAGAAATAATAAGATAATATTTCATTAGGACTTTTAAAATCAAGACTGCTCTTAGCTACGGTATTATATCTTTGCATAAACGCCGGCGGTACCGTATTCCTTTTTTTATTTATTTCTGTAACATGTGTATTATCACATTACATATTTGAAAAATTTTTACATTTTTTCATGAAAAAGAAGCGATTTTACCGCTCCTTGTTTATCATTTCTTCCCGTGTTACGTCAGTACTTCGGATATGTTTATTCGCAAGTGGAGTGTAATCTGTAATCAAATTATGATGCAGAAATATATTATGAATTTCCTTATCGGAATTTATCATATTCCTAAATTCCTTATCATCTATTTTATTGTATCGCAAATAGACATACAACGGATCAAGCATTTTACTAACTACTTCGGCAACTCCCTTGCTTATTTTGTTATTAGGCACAAATAGATATCCGGACACCAAACCGGCAAGCGGTGAGATATCTTCAATTTCATTATACGAAAAATTTATTTCCAGTAAATGCCGCGTCAGTCCCTCAAACATGGACAAGTCTTTAAGACGCGAATTTCTTATACACAGTGCCTTAAGATATGGTGAATATAGTGTTATCTTCCTCTCTTCGAATGGTATTTTTAAAGATTCCTCATATCTTTCTTCCTGCATTTTTAAAAAATTTATTAAGTCATTCATCCCTTTTGACTGCCCCAAATCCCGCGCTCCATCAATTAGTAGTGCATTTAATTTTTCCATTTTTAATAAAAACGGGAGTCTTGTCAGCTTAGTTGCATCATAAAGATATAATCTTGATAAGCCATAAAATGCAGCATCCGACAAAAAATCATAGTTAGGCATATCCACAAAACAATGAAGTTCTTCTAATACACCATCATCTCCTAATATTTCATGTATTCGAGAAATCCATTCATCTTCACTTTGATACTCATCTAAAATTATTGTATTCCTAACCATACCGCCACATGTCGTAGCCGATATAGACTCAAAGACTATTCGGAATCCTCTGATTTCCTCGCTTTGCGATATGAAAATCATATGCGGATTTTTTACTTCTGTTTTTAAATCGGTCATATTCGCCCTCCTTTTTTTCAATTGGCTCTATTTTTCTATCGCTTTTTCGAATGCGTCCAAATTTGCACCCGGCGGTATTGCAAATATTACCTTTTCCATGTCGGACGCTTTTATTTGATCTAAAAATATTTTACACACTTCTTGCGGGTCTTGCTTAAACACTCCGCAACCGAAAGCCCCTGCGATGAGCACCTTTACATCCATTTCTTTACAAATGTTGACTATAAATCTTATTCTACTTTCCAAAGTTCCTGAATTTTCCGATTTCTCACCTCTAAATGCAGATAAGTTAGGTGCAGCACAAGTAATAACATCGACAATAGCAAATTTGTTTCCATGAAAAAATTTGATACCTTTTGAATATATAGCTCTATTTAGATACAATCCACCATTTGTATGCCTGATATTATAATCATAAAATTCCCTGAAATTTTCGAGTACAGGGTAAAGCGTAGACTGATGACAAAGATCTTCTTCCTGCGCCCTCGAACCTGTCATAAATCCACCTCCGGGGTGCTTATATGAAGCAAAGTTGAGTACGCACATGTTGCTTTTCCTATAATGCCTAAAAATCGACGTTACAGTATCCGTCCCCTCAAGTACAATCTCCGCATCCTCACACCTCTGCCTATTTATTTGCTGAAATACGTAATCTTCGGAATAAATCTTCGAATTCGCCTGTGCCTTTTGTATATCATCTTCATATTTTTCCATCATCAGCTTATAATGTAATTTTGCATTTGCTGCACGTTCTTCCCTATTTTTCATATACTAACCTATTTAAATCCTTATTTTTTCTAAACAAACTCAATGTAGCACTAATATTCTTTATCATTTTTGCTGCATCTATCATAATCATTTGAATGATATAATAACAAACCGCTATTTACTTCCGCTACATCTTGAAAAAAATCCATTATATATTCAAGACTTACAGGTGCCATATTGTTTGCATCAACTCCTACATCAAACTTTAAAATTCCTTTTTCTCTATTTTCGAAATTGTATGTCCTTTTGTTGTGCTGATGCCCATGTAGATGTATAGATTTGTTTGAAGCACCATTCCAGCTCTCTATAGGATAATGAAAAAGGATAAAATACTGACCGTTATATTCAAGCTCATAATAATCTTTAATCCATATAAAATGGGTCTTATCAAAAGAAGACTGATTAACAAAAACATCATGGTTTCCTTTTACCAAAAACTTGTTTCCTTTAAGTTCTTGTAATATTTTCGTTGCGAAAGAAACACCTTTTAAGGTTACATCTCCCAATATATATACGTCATCCTCTTTATCTACAACATTATTCCAATTACGGATTAACGCCTTATTCATCTCTTCCACACTGTCAAACGGTCTTCCATTATATTTTATCACATTTTTATGAAAAAAATGTAAATCGGAAGTAACGTAAATCACCGCTTTAACCTCCTATATTCTATCGTTTGAATCTTTGCATTCTGACATCTTTGTAAATACTGATTTACCGTTTACCGCATCCGGCGAAAACAGCCCCTCTCCTCTATATTCTGAATGTGAAATTTTAGTAACTTCACCCGATTTACATTCAATTTTTCTATCTGAACCGCAAAAATCAAAATTTTTATCATCTATATTGTGTATATATAAATTATCCAGCCCGTCCGACCAGTGATACGGCTCCATATTACCAGTAGGGAAATATCGAAAATCAACATCCCCATCATCCCAATCCGTAATCAATATAGAATCTTGAGAATATGAAACATGTGTGTGCGGTGCTATTTCTCTAAACGCATTGCCTTTTTTTAAAATTGCCTTTAAAGTTTCCATACCTGAAATACACAAATACAAACCATCTTCATCCATATTGGATTTGGCTGTTTCTTCTAATTCTTCTAAAACTTCTTTCCGTTTTTCTTGTCTTTCTCTTGCTTTTTTGGTTTCAGCTTTGACCTTTTCTTCAATGTGGCTGCCATCAAGAATCTCAAATCTTTCCATCAGCTTAATTGTAAAATCTGATTTTTCCAATCTAATATCATCTTTTCCCACATTGTAGCAACTCCCTGATTTGGTTTGAAGTACATAGCTTCCATCACTTAAGATATATATTTTTTGAATTACGCTAGTGCTTATCCTTGAATCATCCCTTAGTCTATGGTGCCCAAACACCGTCCCTTTTGCAAAAACCAACTCTCCTTCAGCAAAATTATCTGTTTGTAAATACCAATCTAGCAATAACATTTTTTACCACCGCCTTATCCCCATTTCTTCATCCGTTACATCAGTTTTACTAGGACGCTTATCGGCAAGCCCTTTATAATCTGTGATTAAATTGTGATGAAGAAATATGTGAATAAACTCCTTTTTTGAATTAAGCAGATTTTGAAATTCATCATCGTCTATTTTATTGTGTCTCAAATATATATCAACAGGGTAACTCATTTTTTTTACCACATCAGCAACCCCTTTACTTATCTTATTATGCGACATAAATAAATATGAAGATACCAAGCCTGCAAGTGGCGATATATCCTCTATTTCATTATATGAAAAATTTATTTCATGCATACTCCTCGTGAGCTCCGAAAACATCGACAAATCTTTAAGTCCCGATCCTCTTATACAAAGTGCCTCAAGACATGGAAAATCAAACAACATTTTTATCTGCTCTTCCAATGGTAATTTTAAAAGTTCCTTATATCTTTTTTCCTGCATCTTTAAAAATTGTATTAAGTCATTCATCCCTTTTGACTTCCCCAGATCCTGCGCAGAGTCAATAAGAAGTGAATTTAATTTTTTCATTTTGTGTAAAAAAGGTAGTCCTGTCAATTTAGTTGCATCATAAAGATATAAGCCTGATAAGCCATAAAATACAGCATCCAACAAAAAATCATAGTTAGGCATATCCACAAAACAGTGAATTTCTTTTAATACGCCATCCTCTCCTATGATTTCAGGTATCTTGGAAACCCACTCATCTTCCGTTTTGTACTCGTCTAAAATTATTGTATCCCACACCTCGCAACCGGCTGAATGTCCGTTTATTGATTCAAAAACTATTGGACAAGAATTGACCTTTTCACTTTGCGATATGAAAATCATATGGGTCTTTCTTCTCGCTTCCTCCCGACTTTTCAAATTAAATCACCTCTATTTCACTCAATTCTTCGAATCTTCTATTCTTACAGCTTCTCAATATACCTTGCAGGCACTTTCTCCGTCAACCATACACCATTTTCAGATATATAAAATTTATAGCCGTCATCGTACATTCGCTTGGCAAATACATTATAAAGTACCGGTTTTCCGTGCCTTTCCCCGACTTTGACAGCTGTTTCTTCATCTTGCGAAAGATGCACATATAACCTATTTTTAGAAACAAGTCCGTTTTTATCTATCGACGCTTCAAATTTTTCACCTGTACCGTGCCATAAAATCTCGGGTGGCTGCTTTTCCTTGAGTTCAACATCGACAGAAACAGAATGCCCTTGATTCGCCCTGATCAAAGACTTGTCCGCACTAAATGCATATCTCTGCTTGTTATCCGTCCTTACAATTTCTTCAAGCATAGCCATATCAAATTTTCTGTCTTTTGCTATTCCTTTTATAAGTTCGTCAACCTTCGCCCAGCCGTTTTCGTCAAGTGTAATGCCTATAACCCACGGTTTGTGCCTCAAAATTAGGCTGATATATTTACTGATACTTTGTAAGTTGTTCATTTGTAAGACCTCCTTGTCCCCATTTGTAAACTCGCCAATCGTCACCCATGCGGTTTCTGCGAATAATCATGTGATACCTATCCCCTTGCCAATTAGAAGTTTCCTCCTCTCTCATTGCCTCTACCCACATTTTTTGTACACCTTCAACATAGTACAAATCGTCTTTAAGTTCATAAATCTTTTCAGGCGAGAACCTATTTGTTGCAAGTGGCATAAACATCATGGAGATCATAGAATTGATCGATGTGCTAAAAAGATAGCAATTGTATTTAAGCGCCTTCGATATCATTTGCCTATTTATTTCAGACTCATTATGGCTCGTCAACTTTTTTCGATTCGGCACTACGCCGTAATGTTTTTTCAATATTGCATCTATGCAATCCGCATCAAACAATCTGATTAGCACATTTGCATCCAGTGCTCCACCTTCGGCAGTTATCACACCCATCCATTCAGCTCTGTCCCAACTATAATCAATATTACCATAGTAAGCGCTTTCCCAATCGTCTTCAAGGTAGCGCGGCTTCACAGCTTCATAAACTATAAAATTGTCTTTAGAATATGTACATGTACCCTTTTTTATGTTGCCATATCGCTTTTCAAATTCCTGCCTATACATATCATTCAATGAAAATTTGCCATTTTTGAGCGAGTAAATATTTTCAATCACACATTCGTCCGACTCCTTAAACTTCCAACTTTCCTCTAGTTCTATTCCATATAAGATGTCTCCCCAATAATCAAGAATCTTAATATCCGTATCGCTACTATTCGGCTCAATTTTCGGTATTTCCGTCAAAAAAATTGTCCACTCATCTTTTTGTCTCGAGTCCATTTTGTCCCATATGTTTTCGTATTCACCGGACTTGGACTCAAACTCCACTTTAGCAAAAAATGTGTAGCATAAGGCCACTATAGCGGTTACAAGTATAAGAATTATTGTCCGTTTTAACAAGCGGTTCATCTTATCCCTCCTGTTTGCATAAAATTCAATTTACTAATGTTTACACCTATGGTTTTTTTATTGCTACAAAATCCTTTTTAACTCTGGTATGCTCATAATCACCATCAATCCACATACTCATAAATTCATCTGCACTTATCAATCTAACTTTATCATAATATGGATCATATAATAATACCTCTGCATGTTCTGCATCATTATCCTGCAAAGGAAAATACCCAAGTAAAACCAACCAATGTGCATAGTTGATCATAGTCTCTACCATAATGTAATACCCTTTTTTTAAATACACCAATAGTTCATCGAATGTAATATCATCAAAATCACAACCATATAATGCATTTACTTCTGATAGAATACCTTTATTTTTTATATCACATGAGTAATGAGGTCCTACGTCAAATTTAAACATAGAAATATATTCCTCCTCACTTTTTATATTTTTTTCAATTCCTGACAATATGCTCCTTAAACACGCCACGCTACAAGTCCAATCACGTTCTTGCCTAAATAAATATCTAGGAGAATTGGTAATAACACTTTGCTCTTTTAAAACTAATTTTGAAAAATATTCAAATTTTCTATCAGACATATTCATATCATTTTTTTATACGAAGAATACTTCTTAATTTCTATATCTGCATCTTCATCGTCAAACTCACAATCACTAATATATCCTGCTTCAATCAGTTCTTTTACGTTATCGTCATTCTCTACAAATGGGAAAATAATACATTCTTTTTTGAAAACTTCTTCAATATACTGCAAAATCTGTTTGAATTCCAATTTGGGTATATCGTATGCCCAAATAACTATAGCACTATTCTTTTGCAACAAAATTTTAAATGTAACATCATTTTCATCCAATAAATAATAATGATCACCTTCCTTATGAATCAAATAATTTTCAATCCCAATCTTACTCGCTAACTCTTTCAGTTTTTTATCCATCTAATTTAATACCTCTTCCCTATATCTTATCAAAAAAATTTTAAAAGTTTAGCACCGATTACAGTTACTACAAAGCATAGTAATGAAAGCAAACCAGAATTCATATTCGGTAGTGCATTAGTAATAATATCTGTAAAAACTTGAACTGTAGCAAAAATTGATAAAACCCGTAAAAACTTCTCCTGCCTTTCCTCAATTTCACGCTCATTTGCAGAAATCATTGATTCCAATATTTTTTTATTTTCTTCGTATTTTTCAAATATTCTATCTATTCCAAATCCTTTTGAAATTTTCCTTGCCGACATCCTGACTGTTGGGAAGAGAAAGTGTTCGTAATCTGCAAATTTCATTGCCTTATCCATCTCGAAACTCAATTCGTCAATTATATTTACATTTATATTTTCTACTTCCTTATTTTTCCCTTTTCCCCGCGATTCAGCTTGTTTTTTTCTTTCGGCTTGTAATTTTTTATGTATTTTATCTATAGCCGCATCATAAAACAATATTATTTCTACGAAAAATATTTCCAATGCCATATATGCAATACGTTCTTGATTAAAAACACTAAATTCATTGCATTTTTCAAATAATGTATCTTCTGAAAGATACACCTCTGCCGTACTATATTGTGCAATATCTTTATCCGATACAATCTTTTCAAAATCACCTTTTATATCCGCCATAGGATATTCTTCGTTAGCTAAAGCATTTACAATTTCGATATTTTTTACTAAATTATTAGAAAATACCATGCTTCGCTTTTTACCAAATTTTCTAATCTCAAATTTCTTCAATAGTTGTTCTATAGTATAATCTTGATTTTGATATGTAATTAACAACTGATTTCCACAATAATAATTTAGTAATTTATTTCCTCCAATATTGCAATTAAGTACAAATATTTCTATTATACAAAAGCCAGTTTGATGTTTAACAATCTCCATTACCGCACTTTGCCTAAATTTTTTGTTAGAGTTTACTTCGTTTATAGTTATAACTATTGGACTTACGCATTTTCTTTCGGTATCTTTCATAAATTCAGAGCTGTTTTCTGCTTCGACATCTTCTTTGATTTGGCGATTAAAAAAATCTAATAATTCTAATTTAGTATTGTTTAATGTTTGCCACTGATTTGTATTTTTTTCAAATTTTCCGGGAATAAAAAGGCAGACATCGCATACATCAGGCTTAAAACAGTAGTCTTTATATAATTTTATTGTATCTATATCCTGCATTAAAAACTCTACATTGTCATTTTCACATTTTTCATAAACTAATGCAGTCCCTGCAAATCCATCTGCATCTAAACGAATCTCCACCTTTTTAAATACAACAGGAGCTTGAAATTTATCAAGCTCTAAAATTTCAAGTTCCTCAATTTCAATTACTGTAAACTCATTGTATGCATCATCATCATTACTTTTTTCAAAATAAAAATTATGATTATCATCCACTATATATTTTGAGCCCTGTAATTTAACATTTTTATTTTTTTTATATTTTATATCAAGTGTATCCAGTACGTTATGCATGATTTCATTTGTACATAACAAATCATATACTTTATTCAATTTATTTGCTCCATAAACTCTTATATTTTTACCGACAATTCATCTATTTTTGCTTTCAATAAATTCTCTAAATAACTCAAATTATAAATATAATTATCAGGTCGTTTCTTTATGCTACACCATTGCTTCAATAAAAGTCCCACTAATAACACCATTACCGCAATTACTACATAATTGGCAAATTGAAAATTATTTGTTCTTAAAATTGAAATCAGCGAAGCAGCCACAGACAATGCACTTATCAAAAGTGCTATGATTGTAAGCTTCAGTGATGCCGTTGTATTATCCGCTATCGTCTGTTCCTTTAACGCTTTCACTTTTATATATTGCTTTGCAAATATTTTTATATCACTTACAGATTTTAACACTTCTCTCATTTCATCATTTATTATTTCAGTTGATTCTTTAGTCTTTAGACCCCCTAACCCACCGTAACGTTTACTTATTTCAAATTTTTTTAAAAGATCGTCAATTATTATATCTATGCTTTTTTTCATACTTGTTTACCTACTTTCTATTTTCATTAATTTTGTATTTCAATAAATTCTCAAGATACTCCAATTTGTAAATATGATATTTTGTATCACAACAACTAATCACAATATATAAGAAAATTAATACGGCTATTATAAACCCTAATATTACAAAAATACTCCAGCTGTACCATCTAGGTATAATTTCGTCATTCTGGCCCAAAATAATTTCTACAAATGTCATTGACAATGAAAATATACTTATTGCAAAGGCAAGGATATTTAACAAGAGATAACTAAAATTTATCCTCGAAATCGCTGCTTCTTTTTCAGCTATCAGTCTCGCCAATTTAGATTTGTCTTCCAATTCCTCTATTGTAATTTTGTTTACGCAATCTTCGATTTTTTCTATGTACTCCTCGCGTTCCATAAATTTAAAATCTTCTAATTTGCCCCTTCCATTTAATCCCTCTAATATTGCATATACTGTAATGTCATCAGTATCTATTTCGCCATAATTTACCTCTTTTTTTCTATATGATAGCTTGTGTATATAATAGTGCATACATTTTCCTATCATTTTTAATTTTTCATGCATATCTTTCTCCTTCTTGGTGTTTTGAATATTTTATTTTATATAACCACTTACCAAAAAGTGTACTTTCCTGTAAGCAATATTTGTCGATTATATTTATAAGAACTTTCCCAAAACGCCTTGAAAAAAGTGAAAATTTCGTATATAATAACCAATGTAGAACCAAATAAAAGAAGTGACAGGAAAGTACACTTTCCTGTCACTTCTTTTCGGTTTCACTTATCTGTTTTTCATAAATTTGCGCCCTGTACCTAAATGTCGAAAGCGGCATTTGGCACTCCTTTGCCGCTGCGCTTCCGCTTACTTTTCCCACCTTCCACTTCTCGTAACTATCTAAAAAATTTGCCGGCAATTCTTTCGGTTTTCTCCCAAACTTTACTCCTCTTGCTTTTGCAAGTGCTATCCCCTCCGCCTGCCGTTCACGAATATTTATTCTTTCATTTTCCGCTACGAACGATAAAATTTGCAACACTATATCGCTCAAAAATGTACCTATCAGGTCTTTACATATTCCTGTATCCAAAATCGGCATATCGAGCACTACTATATCTATCCCCTTTTCCTTTGTCAAAACTCGCCATTGTTCGAGTATTTCTTTATAGTTTCTGCCGAGTCTGTCTATACTCGTAATATACAAACTGTCATTTTTCTTAAATTTTTTTAGCATTTTCAAATATTGCGGACGCTCAAAGTCCTTGCCCGACTGCTTATCCATGAAAATGTTTTGCTTCGGTACACCTTGTTTCTTCAAAGCAAGTACTTGTCTGCTTTCATTTTGATTATAGCTGCTGATGCGAATATATCCATATATCGTCACGATTATTCTCCCCCTTTTTTGTTAAGTAGATACATCATATTTATCAAAATTATACATTCAAATAGTTAAAACGCTTTCACTTCTTATCTTTCTTTTCTAAAATTAGCAACAAAATAGCGTAGCAATTACAAAACTGCTACGCTAAAAAAACCATTTTTCTTCGGTAGATTTCATAAGTAAATCCAAAATATAAATGGCAATAATAATAAATATAAATTACAAGCCAAAACTAAAACATCTTTCACATATATTGGTTTTCTTATTTCAATTCATCAATATATGGATTTTCTAGGACGCTGTGATTCTCCTGTAGGGCTTTCAGATGTAAAATTTTTTATTTTTACTCCGCTTATATGCTGCTTATTTATTTCTTTAGCACTATACATATATAACCGCAAAAGAAAACTTCCTATTTCCTTTCACAGTTAATCAAAAACTTATATACTTTGTTTTCAATTTCCAAAATATTATATTTCAGTTAGCAAAAAAAAACATTTTGTTATACAGTCATTTCAAATTCGTTTTCAATAATTTATATATATAATTTATGTATTTAATCACTAACCTTTAAAATGCGAAAGTTTTGTTGAATTTTACACAATCAAATCCGCAAATGAAAAGTCGATAATTTTGGAAACCTCAGAAACAGGCATTTCTACCTGATATCCGATTTTGCCCGCGCTGAACATAATTCTTTCGTTACCCTCCGCACTGCTATCAACAAAAGTTTTAAAGATTTTTTTCATTCCGATAGGCGAGCATCCGCCGTGCACATATCCCGTCAGCGGAAAGAGCTCTTTCGATTTCAGCATTTCTATGCTTTTTTCGCCTGCTGCCTTAGCTGCTTTTTTCAAGTCGAGTTCCCTATCAACGGGAATAACAAAAACATAGTTTGCACCTGACTTTGATGTGGTAACCAAGGTTTTAAATACTTCCTTCGGATTTTGCCCTAGCATCGTTGCAATCTCAATACCGTTTGTACTTGGTGTATCAACATAGCAATGACTTATATAATCTATTTTCTTGCTATCCAAAATACGCATCACATTAGTTTTTTCTTCATGTTTTGCCATTCCCTAACCCATTACTTTCTTTATCTTTCAATTTCAAAACCATATACTAAAATGTGAATTTAGCTGTGCCAATACTATTCTAATATGTTTTTAACATCTGCGACAATTGATTCAATGTCCATTCCACACTCTTTTAACAATGTCGACGGTCTGTAACGATCGTAAAAGACCTTGCCAAATCCATAATTTTTTACTTTCATTTCAGTAGGACCGTAAAACGATGCAACCTTTTGCCCGAAACCGCCTTCAAGGATACCGTCCTCCAAGGTTATAACAAGTTGGTGATTCTTACAAAGTTTTTCAAGCATTTGCGTATCCAATCCCGAAACAAACCTCGGGTTTATCAATGTGGCGTCAAATCCCAGTTTCTCCCTAATAGCTTCTACCAAGCGTTCCCCATGCTGATAAAAATCTCCTAGCGCAATAACCGCAACTTTTTCGCCGTTTTTCTCAAGTTTGAATTTGTTAATCTCACTATAATCCTTATCCGCAGGTCTATCCGTTACTTCATTACACGGAATCAAAATCATAACCGGATGTTCCTGTTGATCCAAAGACCACTCCAACATATTTAGATATTCGGATTTTGAAGTAGGCGCCAAAACTAAAAGGTTAGGGATATTAGAAAATGCCGCTATCCCAAATATCCCAAGGTGTGTAACATCTGTCATCGCGGCAAAGCTGGCATAATTTAAAAGTATTGTTGCAGGATTTCCGTCAATGCACAAATCCTGAGAAATCTGATCGTATCCCCTCTGCATAAAGGTCATATGCGTTATAACAAGCGGTTTAACACCGTTTCTTGCTGCTCCCGATGCCATAGCCACCGCATGTTCCTCGGCGATTCCGACATCCATGTACTGCTCGCCCAGCAATGTTCGAATTTCGGGTGTAAGTGCCATTGCCATAGGCATTGCAGGTGTAATTACCAGTAGTTTTTTGTCCCTCTTCGCCTTGTCGAGAATATATTTAGCCGTTATAAAGGTATAATTTTCCTCATTACTGAAGCGCGGTTCAGCTATTCCACTAGTTTTATCAAACGGCATAGTCCAATGCCACGCTTCTTTGTTGTCTTGTGCATACTTGTATCCAAAGCCTTTTTGAGTGTGAATATGTAACACAATAGGGTGATCGATATCCTTGACTTTCTCAAATGCGGCTATCAAAGTTTGAATATCATTGCCGTTTTCCACATACATATAATCAAGTCCAAAAGCAGTAAAAAGGTTGGTTTTGGCGCAACCGTTTGTAGCTCTCAACTCTTGTAAATTTTTATAAATACCTCCGTGCGTTTCGGCGATTGCCATTTCGTTGTCGTTCAGCACAATAATTAAGTTCGACTCCAATTCTGAACCCGCCACATTAAGTCCCTCCAGAGCTTCGCCCCCCGATAGTGATCCGTCGCCTATTACAGCAATAACATTTTCATGTTCCCTTTTTAAATCGCGCGCCTTTGCAAGTCCACAAGCAAGCGATATAGAAGTTGATGTATGACCTATATTAAAAAGATCGTGCTCGCTCTCTTTGGGATTGGTATAACCGGAATCTTCTTCGAAGTGTTCGCTATCAATATATCCCGCCTTACGCCCCGTCAAAATCTTGTGCGGATAAGATTGATGTGAAACATCGAACACAATTTTATCAATAGGCGAGTTGAAAACATAATGAAGCGCTATTTCAGCTTCCACCATTCCAAAGTTAGGTCCAAAATGCCCTCCTATGGATGTCAAGCGGTTGAACAACGCTTCTCTTATTTCCTGCGCCAACTTTTCAAGCTCACTTGCATCAAACTTTTTAATATCATCAGGTCCATTTATTTTGTTAATCAATTCGTACATATATTACCTCCTATTTTCGAGCGCCTCCTTAAATTTTTGCGATGCGCCTTGTTATCTTCGCTGCATTTGCAGGGGGCACATGCAGTGTCAATTTGTCATTTTGCAATATTTCCGTATCTCCCTTTGGAAGCATCCACCTACCTTCACGCTCAATTCTAACTATTACGCCTCCATCAAGCCAATCCAATTCCTTTATCTTTTTACCTGCTGCCGAGCTTCCCGCTTCTACGCTTACAACTATTTCCACTTCTACCGCCTGTTCATTACTTGCCTCTTCTCTGTCCAAAACTCTATCGAGCAGGTACTCGTAAACCGGCTGTGTTCCAAGCAAATTCGCAGTAAAGTATGCAAACAGGCATGTAACGGCAAGCGGCAAAAAACCGGTCAAGCTGCGTGTCATTTCGAATATCAAAACCACCGAAGTCAAAGGATTGCGAACAACTGCCGTCAAATATCCCGCCATAGCGATAGTTACATAAATTTCAACATTACTGTCGCCTTTTACCATTCCGAACAAACAGCCCAAAATCGCTCCTTGCACTAAGATAGGCAGAAAAATGCCGCCAGGTACACCCGATGTAAAAGAAACCAATGAAAATAAAAACTTAATCAAAAACAAGACCATTAGCCCAATCAAAGTGTATTTTGTATAAAGCATCATCTCGACCAAATTATGCCCACTTCCAAGAACCTGAGGATATACGAAAAACATTATACCCGAAAAAAGATACGCAGCGAACGGTCTGATTTTTATCGGCACCTCAAGTCGCTTATAAAGTTCAAAAAGAAACTTCATAACTTTATTATACCCCGTTCCTACAATTCCAAGAAGAACGCCAAGCAGTACAATGAACGGATATGTAGAAATTGATACCTCCCCTATTTCCGGAAACGAAAAAACCGGCTTGAATCCGAACACGCTTTGGCTTATCAAATCAGCAACTACCGCAGCACTAAAGCAAGATATTATCAATTTTTTCGATACATTCTTATGAATTTCCTCCAGCGAAAACAAAACGCCTGCCAATGGTGCGTGAAAAGCGACGGCAAGTCCTGCACTTGCGCCGCTGGTCATCAAATACGCTTCTCTTATTTTCGTTCTTTTCAAAAGTTTTGCAACAATTTTTCCGCCCATCGCGCCAAGCTGAATAGACGGACCTTCTCGCCCAAGCGACAAACCTCCAAGCGCAGCAACAGTGCCTCCGATGAGCTTGAGTGCAAGCACTCGTACCGGATTCGTCTTTATCCTACCCGTAACTTCCGCCGCAACCTGCGGTATACCGCTTCCTCCAACATACTTATCCCGTGAAATTATCATACTTGAAAAAAAGGCTAACACCGCGAGCCAAATTGCAAGAGGCATCAAATACGACGGATTTTCGTGTATTTTTTGCACAAATACTCCAGTCGCCTTGCCGCTGTAATCTATCAATAGCCTATATATTACACCGATTCCACCTGCAAATACTCCAACGAGTACGCCGTCAATTAGCAGCATCGACTCAACCTTTTTGTCTTTATTTTTTAGTGTCTGCTCTGATATAACCTTCATTATTGCAATCCCTTTGCTATTTTTTTAATTCTGCGTAAAATTCTCCATTCACGTACACATAAGGACCGCTTTCGCCCTGCTCTCCAAAATATTCTCCGCGCTTTGCAAGTACCCCCATAAGTTCTTTCATATCGTTTACTCTTGTAGCTTGATACGGCTGCTCAAAAGCTATTTTTTCGACAAATAACAAGCCGTTATCCGTTGTTACCAAAACACCGGTGTGTCCGACGAAAATAGTTTTAAAATCCGGATCGTAAATCACAAGACTAAGTAGCGACGCCTTGTCATTATTTACCTTTATACTGTATTGTTTCCAAATTTCACCCAGCTTGTCCTTTGGGTTTTCTCCGTCCGCAATAACCTTATCCCCAAAGATTGTTGTAAATAACGCTCTTTTATTTTTGAGTTTTTCGTACCTTGCAACACTATCTATAGCCTCCATATCGAACATAAGATATGTGCCGTCGTATTTTTCTTCCACTTCTTGCGACTCGAGTATTCCGTCCATTAGCAAAAATGCCGTCATCCTGCAATCGGAATCCGAATAATCGTGATTTTTTTCCCAGCCGTCCATTGTCTTTGAAGAATCGAAATCCAGCTTGCTCAATTCTTCCCAGCTATCCTTTAATCCCGCAGTTTTTCCCGCAGTTTTTGCAAAATCCGAAACCCAATTTTGAAAATCTGTTAAATTTGAAAGTCCTGCGCCTTCAAGTTCATTTGTTATCTCATCAATAGTTTCCTCGCCCCCCAAATGCGTAGCTATAGGCAGCTTTTCTGTTTCACCTGTTGAACAGCCGCACATTACAGTTAAAATAACTAATATCATAATTGTAAACAATATGTTTTTTTTCATTTTTTATTCTCCCATTTTCAAATATGTAGCTCGATTATCTATTTTAGCACAAATCACACAAAAAAGCGAGATAGCTTTGTACCTCGCTTATTCTCAATTATTAAATTTTATCGTAAATTGCACGCATTATTTTGCAAGCGACCTTACTGCGTTTACGATGTCTGTCGCCGTCATATGATATTTTTCTTTCAACTGATCGGGCTTTCCGGATTCGCCAAACGTATCCAGCTGTCCCACAAACGCCATCTTCGTAGGGCAATTTTCAGCACAAACCTGCGCAACCGCCGCCCCAAGTCCGCCTATGATCGAATGTTCCTCTGCGGTTACTATTCCCTTTGTTGCCTTAGCTGCTGCAATTACAACTTCATCGTCTATTGGCTTTATGCTGTGCATGTCTATTACTTTAACGCTGATTCCGTCTTTTTTCAATTCCTGCGCAGCAATTAACGCCTCGTTTACCATTATACCCGTAGCAATAACGGTATAATCCGTACCGTCCAGCAAACAATTTGCCTTGCCAATCTTTATATCGTCATTTTCTGCATATACCGTAGGCACTGCCGCTCTACCAAGTCTGATATACACAGGTCCTACCATTTCCATTGCCTGCTCGATAAGTTTCTTTGCACACACTCCGTCGCTCGGATTCAGCACGGTCATCCCCGGAATAGTCCTCATAAGTGCTAGGTCCTCAAATGTCTGATGACTCGCACCGTCTTCGCCAACCGTAATACCCGCATGTGTTGCGCAGATTTTTACATTGGCATGAGGATACCCGATTGAATTTCGTATTATCTCAAACGCTCTACCTGCCGCAAACATAGCAAATGTGCTTGCGCAAACTATCTTTCCCGATACAGCCATACCCGCTGCTATACCGTACATATTTTGTTCTGCTATACCGATATTGAAAAATCGCTTTGGATACTCCTTTGCAAAATTTGCAGTCATAGTCGATTTCGATAAATCCGCATCCAAAACCACCAAATTGTTATATTTATGTCCAAGCCCTACCAACGCCTCGCCATACGCTTGCCTCGTCGCCATTTTCTCAGCCATTACCACTCACCTCCAAGCTCCGCTACCGCCTTTTTAGCTTCTTCCTCATTCGGTGCTTTTCCATGCCACCCCGCGTTGTCCTCCATAAACGAAACACCTTTGCCTTTTACAGTTTTTGCTATTATTACTGTCGGCTTACCCTGAAATCCTTTTGCTTTTACGAAGGCTTCCACAATTTCATCAAAATTATGTCCGTCGATATAAATTACATTCCAGCCAAAACCTCTAAATTTTTCATCTATCGGCGCCACTGTAATAACATCTTCATTTTTACCGTCGATTTGAAGTCCGTTCCAATCCACTATTGCAGTTAGATTGTCAAGTTTGTAATGCGCTGCAGCCATTGCCGCTTCCCAAACTATTCCTTCCTGAAGCTCGCCATCTCCAAGTAATGTATAAATTCTGCCGTCATTTGCGTCTATTCTGTTTGCAAGTGCCATTCCAACCGATGCCGAAAAGCCCTGACCGAGCGAACCTGTTGACATTTCTACCCCTGGCACCTTGTTCATATCTGGATGTCCTTGCAGTTTTCCCCCAATCTTTCTCAAATTTTGCAAATCTTCTTTCGGAAAAAATCCTTTTTCTGCAAGAGCCGCATATAGTATCGGTGCCGCATGTCCCTTAGACAATACAAATTTGTCGCGCATCTTGTTTTTCGGATTTTTCGGATCTATATTCATTTCTCTAAAATAAAGCGCCGTTATAATGTCTGCTGCCGAAAGCGAACCTCCTGGATGTCCCGAACCTGCCGCATACACTTCCTTAATAACTGAAACTCTCAGTTTATCTGCAATTTCCTTTAATTCCGGATATTTCATCTTTTACCTCCAAATCTCTATTTTTTCCCCCTACATAACACCTTAATCATAAAAAGCGGTAACTGCATCACTCTCTTTATTCTTGACGGTTCTTTTATGAAACGATAAAGCCATTCAAGACCATGCTTTTGATAAAACTCGGGAGCTCTTTTTACAGCACCTGCCCAAACATCCAAGCTGCCCCCAACTCCAATGCCTGCTTTTACATTTTTTAACTGTTCTCGATATTTGTAAATGAATTTTTCCTGCTTGGGTGCTCCAAGCGCAACAACCAAAAATTCCGCACCGCTATTATTTATTTCATCTACCAGCGCCGCCTCATCGACTTCCTTGAAATAACCGTCGTGCGTGCCCGCAATAGCAAGCCTCGGGTATGCCTCTTGCATATTGCGGGCGGCGAGCGCCGCAATCGACTCGCGTTCGGCGCTCGCCGGCTTGCTCCCCAAAAGATACACGCTCTGTCCTGTATCTTGGAGATGAGCAAGCGCACGCCCCAAAAAATCTATTCCCGTAACTCTTTCGGACAGCGGCACCCCTACAATTTTGGAGGCGTACACAAGTCCGATTCCGTCCGGTATTATCAGCGCCGCCTTTTCAATCAGCGAGCGCAGCTCGCTGTCCTTTTGCGCATTCATCACAATTTCAGAGTTCGGTGTTACTATCAAATCGCAGCCGTCATTCGACATCAGCTCTTTGAACTTTTCTACCGCCTCGCCCATATTTACAGTATCTATCGGTATGTCAAGTATATTGATTCTTTTTTTATCCTGCATTACATTAGCCCTTTGATTATTTCTTCGTTTATATCAAGCATCTCTTTCAGATGTTCTACATTCTTTTCGACTCTTGCACAAAATTCCTCACGATTATCCATAATATGCTCAAACTCCAACAAGAAATCGTTACACGAAAAATCGTAAATAGACGATATTGCTTTGGTTCCAATGGATTTCAGGAATGAGTTTACCTTTGGATCATATGACACTCCTATTAACGGTACTCCCATTATCGCCGCATGGATAAGCGAATGCAATCTAACACCTACCAGCATATCCAAATTCCCTACAATACTGAGCATTTCATCGGTCAAATATTTTTGATGCAGACAAAACACGCTATTTTCTACATCCCTCAGTTTCTTGACAAGCTCATCAATTACCAGCCTGTCTTCTGAAAAATGAAAAGGAATTAAGATAACTTTCGCTTTTTTTTGCGTTACCAATTTTCTAATTG
>JABZIP010000007.1 GCA_015258265.1 Clostridiales bacterium
ACATGGGAATTCGCTCATAGATATGCCGGCAAAATGTGGTGTATTTGTGGGGGAATCTTACTACCTGTTTCTATCGTTGCAATGCTTTTTGTACTAAAAAAGGATAGCGATACGATAGGAACTGCCTGCGGAATTATTACTCTTGCGCAGGTGATACCTTTAGTTGGAACAATCATACTTACGGAACGAGCGTTAAAATGCAACTTCCCGCAGGACAAATAGTATATATTAAAGGAGGTTTCGATAAATTGCCGATAAAGGCAGTCTGTCGGGCCCTTTTTTTTGGTAAAAAATTCAACAAAATAGAATAAAAATGTAAAAATGGGGTTTACAAACTAGGAAATTAGGAATATTATATATGTTAGCCAAAGCTAACTAGTTGATTGTAGAACAGATATAATTATGCACGCATGTTATATATCGCGCATAAAGCCGGCTGTAGGAGCAAAGGAGAGGAAAATGGATAAAAAAGGAATCACAAATTATATCATTCAGTTTGCCGGAGAATATAAGGCAATGTATATTAAAAGCATAATATTGGCATTGGTAGGAGTGTTTTTTTCGCTCGCGCCATATGTTTTGATGGGAGATATGGTGAAGAAACTTTTTTCGGGGGAGAAGAATTTTTACATCTATTTAGTTGAAGGAGCGATAATGGCTGCATTTTGGATACTTAGAGTTGTATTTCACACTTTATCGACAAATATATCTCATGTGGCAACTTTTAAGTTAATTAGCAATGTGCGCATCAGTCTTGTAGATAAATTATCACGTCTTCCTCTAGCTTCTGTACAGGAAGTGCCAAGCGGATGGCTAAAAAATATAATCTGCGAGAGAACAGATTCTATGGAGCCGATTTTAGCGCATATAGTACCTGAATTTACGGCTAATATTTGCGCACCTGTAATATTGTTTATATATATTTTGTCGATTGATTGGCGTATGGCGCTTATATCACTGGCTACGCTTCCGGTAGCTGCCATAGCCATGATGTGGATGATGAAAGATAGTGATGTGCAATTTCAAAAAACACAAACTACTACAAAACAGTTAAACGATATCGCGGTAGAGTATATTGGTGGAATCGAGGTTATCAAGGCATTTGGAAAAGCAGAAAAGTCGTATAGGCGTTTTGTGGATGCGGCAAAGGAAAATGCGAACAGCTTCATTGAATGGATGAACAGATGCATTATTCCGTTTTCACTTGGTATGGCAGTTACGCCTGCTACATTACTGTCTGTTTTGCCTGTCGGCGCAATATTTACGATGAGCGGCTCGCTATCTATTACAAATTACATTATGATTGTAATATTGTCTTGCGGACTTATTTCACCGCTAATTACTGTAATGAGTTATTCTGATGATATTATGAAAGCAACGGCAATTTTCAAGGAAATTGATGATATGCTTATGCTGTCGGAAATGGAACGCCCTAAAGTCAGCAAAAAATTGCCGGTAGATCATACGATAACGCTTAGTAATGTATATTTTGCTTACAATGAAAAAGAGGTTATTAGTGATTTCAACCTAAATATTCCGGACGGAAGCGTTACCGCACTGGTGGGGCCTTCGGGGAGCGGAAAGTCAACTGTAGCAAAACTTATAGCATCATTGCAAGATGTGAAAGCGGGAAACATTACAATTGGAGGGGTTGATATTCGTGATATGTCGCTACAAGATTATAATTCGCAGATTGCATATGTTTCGCAGGACAGCTTCCTATTTAATACTTCAATAAGAGAGAATATTAGAATGGGGAGGCCTTCGGCATCAGATGAAGATGTAGAAAAGATTGCGCAAAAAAGTGGCTGCTATGACTTCATTATGGAACTTGAAAGCGGGTTTGACACGATTGTCGGCGGTAGCGGTTCTCACCTTAGCGGGGGTGAAAGGCAGCGTATTTCTATAGCAAGAGCAATGCTGAAGAACGCTCCGATTTTGATTTTGGATGAAGCGACATCTTATACCGATCCTGAAAATGAAGCTGTTATGCAACGCTCTATTTCCGAGCTTTCGAAAGGAAAGACACTTATTGTAATAGCCCATAGACTTTCTACGATAATTGATGCCGACTGTATTGTTGTGATAAAGGACGGAAAAATTGAAGCTAAAGGCACACATACCGAGCTTCTCAAGTCAAGTGCCCTTTATAAAAATATGTGGGAAGCCCATATTTATGCGAAAGATGTAACTGAGATTGAAGGAGGTGTATCGGCATGATTTTAATACTCAAAAAGTTCTTTGGATTTTGCGCACAAGAAAACAGGCGCTTATTTTACAACACTCTTGTTATAGGAGTTTTGATTGCCATTTGCGAAGCGAGCAAATTTCCGGCAATTTACATTATTTTAGACGGATTTATTTCAAATAGCATATCAGTCGGCAGAATACTAACCGGATTTATGATACTTGTAGTTTCTGTAATTATTGAATCGTTCTTACGAGGCATATCTACGATGATGCAGTGCAAGGCGGGCTATAGAGAGTGTGCAGGTAAGCGAATTGAAATTGCGGAGCATTTAAGATATTTACCAATGGGATATTTTAATAAAAACAGTCTTGGTGAAATAACTACTATTACAACGAATGTTATGGAACAACTTGGGGATGTGGCTACGCGTGTAGTAATGCTCACAACGCAGGGAATTATTAACACGGCGATTATTGTTTTAATGATTCTTGCATTCGACTGGCGTATAGGAATTATCTGCATTGTTGGAATTATACTATTTGCCTTGATAAATCATACAATGCGAAACGCAAATGCAAAATTAGCTGAAACAAAATTGGAGGTTGATACAAAAGTAATATCCGGTGTACTTGAATATATTCAAGGTATATCCGAAGTAAAAGCCTACAATATGCTTTTTGATTCAAGAAGCAAGCTGGAAGATACTATTCGTAGAGCAGGTGATACGAATATGCTGTTTGAGAAAATATGTAACCGTTATATTCCGTTTCAAAATATAGTAATGAAACTTACAGGCGTAGCTATTTTGGTATCCTCGATTGGATTTTATCTTAACGGTTCTATGGAACTGCTTACAGCCATCGTTATGATGATAATGTCGTTCATGGTATTTTCAGGACTTGAAGCAATGGGATCGTATTCTGCTATTTTGCGAGTGGTAGATTTGTGTGTGGAGCGAGGACGGGAAGTATTGAGCCTTGATACAATGGATATATCAGGAGAAGAATGCGTTGCAAAGACAAACAATATTGAAGTGTCCGGTATTGATTTTGCGTATGGTAAGAAAAAAATTATAGATAATATATCGTTGCGCATAAAGGAAAAAACAACTGTAGCTTTCGTTGGACCTTCGGGTGGCGGAAAGACCACGCTTTGTCATTTGATTGCGCGTTTTTGGGATGTGGATAAAGGGGCAATATCTCTTGGGGAGAAGAATGTAAAAGAATATTCTATGGATTGCCTTATGCAAAATTTTAGTTTTGTTTTTCAAAATGTGTATCTGTTCCATGATACGATAGCCAATAACATAAGATTCGGAAATCCTGACGCATCGATTGAAGATGTGATTGCCGCTGCAAAGAAAGCATGCTGCCATGATTTTATTACGGCATTGCCTGACGGATATAATACGATTATTGGAGAAAAAGGTGCATCGTTATCCGGCGGTGAAAAACAGCGTATTTCTATAGCAAGAGCGATTATGAAAGATGCGCCTGTTATTATACTCGACGAAGCAACTGCTAATGTTGATCCTGAGAATGAAAAAGAGTTGATGCAGGCAATTTACGCACTTACAGAGGAAAAAACGATTTTAATGATTGCGCATCGCCTTAAGACAATTAGGAATGCAGATCAAATATTTGTCATAGATAAGGGACAAATTGTACAGAGCGGAACGCATGACACGCTTATGAAGCAGGACGGAATTTATAAGCAATTTGTTGAATCCAGAGTAAAAGCTATAGGTTGGAAAATAGGATAGAAAACGGTTGCTTTGAACTTAAAATGTGATATACTTAAAGATAGATTTGAACACGGAGGATATGTATGGTGATATGGAAATCGGAAAATAGGGAAGATTTTTTTGCGCATATTGAAAAATTGACAGATGAAGACAAGTTTACTGAATGCATAGATCTGTTGACAAGCATACCGCAGGAAGAAAGAGATTATAATGCATGGTATCAACTTGCTCGCGCATATCAAAATTTTGCGATTGTAGGTGATGACGATAAAGGTACGTCTAGCTTTATAGGGGATAAGGCACTGTTAAAATCTATAGAAATCCTAAATTTTGTCAAGGAAGAGGGGGAAAATAAAGCTGAATGGAATATGCGCATGGCGTATGCCTATCAGTATTTGACCTGCGAGGAAGAAAGAGCATTGCCGTATGCAATTCGCTGGGGAGAGCTTGCGCCTGATGATGCTAATGCGTTTGAAGTAATCAAGGAATGTAATGAAGAAATTGAAAAGCGAAAACAAATGACAGGTGCGCAAAATAATACTGATGCATCTTGCGAAGCTCCGCAGATAGAAGAAGAGTGGGGTATCTATTTATGCAATCAATTTTGGTGTGATTTTCCGGCAGTGATTAGGCTCAATTTAGCACTTTCCAAATTTGATTTAATTGGTAAATATCCTAAAAGATTAACATTGCAAATTTTATATAAGAACCCGGATGAATATGGATTTCCTACGAGGGAAGAAGGAGAATTCTTATATCAAATTGAAGACGATATTTCAGATATTATTGAAAAACATGGCGATATCTTGGCAGGTGTTGTTAAATGCGATGACCGAGTTCATATTATCGCTTATGTAAAAGATGAAGCGGGCTATGCAGCTGAAATTTCCGAGCTTATGGAGAAAAAATGCAGCGATTATGTATATACGGTTGCAATACTTTTAGATGAGAATTGGGAAATGTATTTTGACGCACTTTATCCTGACAAATATGAATATCAAAGTATCATGAATAACGCTCTAATCGAAAATATAAGAAATAATGGCGACATTATGGTTCCGCGAGTTCTTGAGCATTTTCTATTGTTTAAAACAGAAGAAAAAAGAAATGGATTCTTAGCCAAAGTCATGGAAGAAGGATTTGAGGAAATCAATTTAGAAGCTGATGACGGTGAGTGCGAAGATGAAGATACGGAATATCCATATGAGCTTCTTATTGGAAGGGAAGATTCGTTTGAAGATATAGATGAAATTGTTTGGAATCTAATGGATTTGGCGGAAGAATTTGACGGAGCTTATGACGGTTGGGGCTGTACTGTGGTAAGAGAGTAAAAGAATTTTGAAAAAGACTGAATTACCGAGAAAGGTAGATAAAAGAATATGGCAGATGACAGCTTTATCGTGGGGCGTTTATATGCACCGTTAGCTATGATTGCTTTGCTTGGGATAATGATATATTTTCACAGGCACAAATCATTTAAATATTTGTATATGTTCAATATATTTTGCTATATGGTAGCTATATTTTCGTATTTTATTTTAATAAATCACCCTGTCGGTGAAAAGTTTCCAAATCCTTTGATGGCAGCGATTCCATTTGTGTGGGTAATAGCAATTTTTGAGGCATGTCTTCTTTCTATCCTATCGGTCAGCTTCTTTGTTTTCGAGGAGGCACAGCGCCATTTATGGGCAAAGATAGTAATTGGAATTGCCGCAGTTTCACTTGTTCTATGTGGGATAGGAATTGCCGCTTGGGTGGTACTTGGGATTTTATCACTTAATTCAGGTTAAATTTAAAGGAATCTGTTGTTGATACAAAGCAGATTCTTTTTTATTCAAAAAAAATGTTGACTTATTATCAAAATGATGCCAAGATACAATCACAAAGATAGTATCAACTTGATATTAAGTAGTAAAGAGGTGGAAGTTATGAGAAAAACACTAATTGTTGTGGATATGCAAAACGATTTTGTGGACGGAGCATTAGGAACCAAAGAGGCGGTTAATATTTTGCCGAACGTAAAGAAAAAAATTGCAAAATACAAGGAGCGCGGAGATGAAATTATTTTTACACGAGATACTCATCAGAAAAATTACCTTGAAACAAATGAAGGGCGAAATTTGCCTGTTGAACATTGCATAGAAAATACTAAAGGCTGGGAAATTCATTCGGAGCTTGAGGTTGATAGCGCTATGTATATTAACAAGCCGTGCTTCGGTTATACGGATTGGGGCAAATTTGATTTTGAAGAAGTTGAACTTGTCGGTCTTTGTACAGATATATGCGTTGTATCCAATGCGCTAATCATTAAAGCGGCGTTTCCGGAAATAGATGTAATAGTGGATGCAAGTTGCTGTGCAGGAGTAACACCGAAGACTCACGAAGCGGCATTGACGACTATGAAGTCATGTCAAATTAAAGTGATAGGTGAGTAATAAATAATGAGACGAAAATTCCGTTTTCGAAGGAGAAATGCTTAGAAGATTACTTACCGAGATTTATCCAAATACCGGTTTCAGTGAGGTCTTGGATTCATACGATTATTAGAATATCATCGAAAGTGTGCTTCCGAAATTAAAAGCGGAAATTATGGCGCACAACGGTTGCATGCTCATGAGAGGCGATTCCATTACCGTTCAAAAAGATGAATACACTTGGGATGAGGCGTGCGCAAATACGAACAAAGAATAGAAGTTTTAAGGGGATGAGATTATGAAAGAATATAAATTTGACGCAGTTAAGACAAAAGATGAAGTTGTTTTGTGGATTCGCGAATTTTTTGAAGAAAATGGGCGCGATTGTAATGCTGTAATAGGAATTTCGGGTGGAAAAGACAGTTCAATTGCGGCAGCATTATGCGTTGAAGCGCTTGGAAAGGAGCGCGTAATCGGAGTGATGATGCCAAATGGGGATCAAAGCGATATTGAAATGGGAAGATTGCTTGTAAACCACTTGGGAATTCGCAATATAGAAGTCAATATCAAAGAAGCCATAGATGGTGTATTAAACGGAATTGAAAACAGCAAACAAAACGGGGCTGCGCTTGATATTTCAAAGCAGACGAGAGAAAATCTGCCTCCTAGAATCAGGATGTCAACGCTATATGCTATTAGCCAAAGCATGAACGGCAGGGTTGTCAATACATGCAACTTGTCGGAAGATTGGGTTGGATATTCAACAAGATACGGGGATTCTGTCGGCGATTTCAGCCCAATGTCCAATTTGACTGTAACAGAAGTAAAGCAAATCGGGCGATTATTGAATTTGCCTGATGTTTTAGTCGATAAAGTGCCTGTTGACGGATTATGCGGAAAATCAGATGAAGAAAATCTCGGATTTACATATGAGATGCTCGACATTTATATTAGGACGGGTGTAATTGATGACTTGGAAAAGAAAGCTGTAATTGATAAAAAGCATGCGCAAAATTTATTCAAATTGAAGTTGATGCCAATGTTTGATTCTAAAATCGAAACGATTTAACTTGTAGGAGAACGCTTTAAAAGAGCGCAATTCCCATACAAAGGAGCGTGGGCGCTACCGGGAGGATTTGTAAAAAGGGGAGAAATTCTTGAGAAAGCGGCTGAAAGAGAATTGTTTGAGGAAACAGGAGAAATAATTGAAGGGCAGTGGCATAGGCCCGCTATGCTTTTCAGGGTAAGGAAAAGCATAGCATAAGTAAATCTATATCACCTTATTCATTTGCAGTCATCTACAACTATTACAAGTAAATTTTTGTCTATTAACTTAGTTGTTAATTGAATGAGTTTTTCATTCGGCTCATACGCAGGTATTACTACTATTGTTTTCATTGTTTTTTACTTCCCACCTGTCAGGTGAGCTTTTCTCCTTTACTTAGTGTTATTTATTATTATATGCACAAACCTTAAATGTACTTTAAAAGAATCCCAAAGGTTAAAAAATGATTTTACGAATCTTGCTATTGTAAAGTGCAAAACAATATGCAATAATAGCATTATCAAAACGGGTGATTATAAGTTGACTATCAAACGAATACAAATATTCAAAAAAGTGAAATCCTAAGTAGGTAGAAGGAAGATGTAAAAAAGTATGAATCCATTTTTATTAGTGGCTATAAAATTGTTAATAGGGTTTCTTGTAATGATTGTAATAATAAATATAACAGGAAAAGGTAATTTGGCACCGTCGTCAGCCAGCGATCAAATTGTAAACTATGTTCTTGGTGGTATTATAGGAGGTGTTATTTATAACGAGAATGTCAAGATACTGGATTTTATTGCAATTTTATGTATTTGGTGTATGCTTGTACTCGCTTTAAAGTGGATAAAGAAGCATAATGTAAAAGCAAAACAGATAATAGATGGCAGGGCTTTAATAATAATCGATGACGGTAAAATAGATATTGAAAATTGTAAGAAAGCTGGACTGTCTGCGCACGATGTAGCTTTTAAGTTGCGCACAAACGGGATTTATTCATCAAAGATGGTAAAACGGGCAGTAGTTGAGCAAAACGGACAACTAATCATAATACAGGCAGGAGAAGAAAATCCTAAGTTCCCTGTTATTACCGATGGTCAAGTACAAAATGATATTCTTAAAGTGATAGGGAAAGATGAAGAGTGGCTTCTTGGCGAATTACAAAAGCATGGAATTACTAAACCTAGTGAAGTGTTTTTGGGAGAGTATGTTGACAATTCCTTTATACTAACGACATATGAATAATGGAGTAAATATAGACTATATTAAACTAAAACCAATATAAGGATAGGCGTATTTAAGTGGAAGTTTTTTAATATTGTAAATACGATAAAACTCGAAATAAAAAGGTGGAAATCCGCCTTAATTTTTTATAGTTTATTGATTAGCTAACTAATTTGTGATAAAATACACTCGAAATAAAAAGGCGGAAATCCGCCTTAATTTTTCTTGCGAGGTGGCTATATGATAATTAAACGAGATTATTATCTAAAGAAAATTATAGATAAAAGAGAAAATGGCAGAATTAAGATCATTACAGGGATAAGAAGATGTGGGAAATCATATTTGTTATTTAATTTATACAAAGAGTACTTAATGTCTAAGGGCGTCAAAGAAAAACAAATAATATCTATTGCACTTGATGAAATAGATAATCTTAAATATAGAAATCCATTTAGATTGAATGAGTACATAAAGGAAAAAACTAATAAAAGAAATCAAATATATTATATTTTCATCGATGAGATTCAATTATCTGTGCCTGTAAGCAATCCATATGTAGATAGCCGAGAAAAAAATGTAACTTTTGTCGATGTCTTGCTGGGAATTGCAAAAAATACTAATTTGGACATTTATGTAACAGGTAGCAATTCTAAAATGCTTTCATCCGATGTATTGACGCAGTTTCGAGATCGCGGTGATGAGATACATGTAAATCCTCTATCATTTTCAGAAGTTTATGATTTGTATGAAAACAAAGAGTTAGCTTTTGAACATTATACAGTATATGGAGGAATGCCATATATCTATAGTTTAAAAAGTGATGAAGAAAAAAATCAATATTTGAAGGACTTATTTAAGGAAACGTATATAAAGGATATTTTGGAAAGAAATAACATACAAAATGAGAAGGAAGTACTTGAATTATTGCTTGATTTCACATCTTCCGCCATTGGCTCACTAACTAATCCAACTAAGCTATCAAGAAGATTTTTATCAGAAAAACAGATAAATATATCTTCCAATACAATTTCAAAATATCTTAGTTTCTTTGAGGAGGCATATGTTATATATCGCGTTAATAGATATGATGTTAAGGGATCAAGATATTTCTCGACACCACTAAAATATTATTTTGCAGATATAGGTCTTAGAAATGCGAGATTAAATTTTAGGCAAGTAGAAGAAACTCATATTATGGAAAATATCATCTATAACGACTTGCTTCGTAGAGGATATAACATAGATGTTGGTGTAGTTGAACACGATTGTAAGAAAGAAGGGAACAGGAGAAAGGTGCAGCTCGAAGTTGATTTTGTTATAAACAAGGGGCATCAAAGGTATTATATCCAATCAGCTTTAAATGTGGATAGTATGGAGAAAAGAGAGCAAGAAACGGCATCACTTAAGAAAATAGACGATTCATTTAAAAAAATTGTGATTGTGAGAAAGCCTATCGTTCCTAGACATGACAATGATGGCATTTTATACATTGGAGTAGGGGAGTTTTTACTTAATGAAGTAATCATATGAGATGTTCAAAATTTGCTTAACTTGAAAATGATGCCGGTATTTGAAATACAAATCAGTAAAGTGAAACTAAAGATTTTACAAATAATAAAAAACGCACCTTCGGGTGCGTTTTTGTTATAATCGGATTTAATGAATAAATCACATGCCGTAAATATGGCTTAATATAGTTGCCGCAACAGGTAATGTTATTAACGAACATGTAGTTGTGAGTGCAACGCCCTCTGCGACAAGGTCTGCATTGTGTCCTTCTTTTGCTGCAACGCCTACCGATGCGACAGCACAAGGGAAACACGATGAAAATACAAGTGTCAGTTTTACGCCGGACGAAATAGGAAGCCAGTGTACGGCAAGGAATGTCAGCATAGGGACAACGATGAGGTTTATCAGCGAAGCCTTGATAAGGTCTTTGTTTTTGAGTATCGACATTACATTGCTTCCTGCAAGTTGCACACCTACGATAATCATGGAAAGAGGAATGGTTGCATCACCTATCAAACCGAGAAAATCAATTACAGGAAGCGGCAGGTGTATTCCTCCGAAAAGTATTACAGCACCTAAAAGGGCAGCGATTATACATGGGTTCAGTGCAGATTTAATAGTCTGTCTAAGGTCGTATGTATTGTTGCGTCCGATATTCATCTGGAATATTGCAATCATATACAGGTAGATGTTCAGCGGAATATTAGCAATTACTATAAGGAAGAATATGTAATCTCCAAATATCGCTTTTGTAATCGGAAAACCCATAAAACCTGTATTTACAGCTATCATTACTACCATGAGAACACCGACATCTGCGGAAGGGGTACTCCTAAGAAGTTTGCTCAGAAAGTATGCGATTACAGGCATTATCGTAAAGAACAGCAAGGCTCCGAGCAGAACGGTAACGGTATCCTTGAATAAATCGTGATTCAGTGTTCCTGTTGCCATTGCGTGAAGAATCATAGCAGGAGATGTAATTAAAATCAATAAATCTACCAGATATTTATTGGATTCGGCAGGTAAAATTCCGCGTTTATTTGCAAATAAACCTACGAAAATCATGGCGAAGATAACCAGAATTTTAATCAGTATCGTTAACATTGACGCTCCTTAAATTTTTATTGTAATTTTATGCATTATAGCATAAAATACTTATGTGAACAAGTTTTGTAAACACATTTGAATATGGAAAAGTTCACTGACAGGATTGCTTTTAATTTAAAGAAAGCAGGCGAATTTATTTAGATGATATACTATGAAAAGAGAGAAGCGGTATGGTATTATTGGATTATTTAAAATGGCGAAATGATGTTGATTTTCATACGGCGGAATTTAACGATATAGACAATGTAGTGCTTTCGTATTTGGCATATATAGATTTTGGAGAGTTGTTCGGCGACGTCGATGTGCCATGCAATATGGATAAAGCGCTAAAGCAGTTTTGTAAAAAATATTCTTTAGATGAAATTCGGGAAAATGCTGAATTTACCAAAAGAGCACCGTTGCTCTTGGAAGAAATGGCAGTTGGTGAACGCTTTAGAGAAACAATAATAGAACACTATATGGATGATTTTGATAAAGAAAAGACCAAGCAATTTGCAGCGGTTACATTTAAATTACCGAACGGCGTAAATTATATTTCGTTTAGGGGGACTGACAGTACGATAACGGGCTGGAAAGAATCGCTTCTGATGAGCTGCACATCAGATATAGAAGGGGCAAAAGAAGCTGTTGATTATTTAAATAATGTGGCAAAATTGCTAAAAGGGGATTTGATAATAGGCGGGCATTCCAAAGGTGGAAACTTTGCAATGTATGCGTCGGCGTTTTGCGATGACAGTATAAAAAAGCGCATTATAAAAATCTACAATAATGACGGACCGGGATTTAGGGATGAAATTATAGAATCGCAGGAATATAAGCAAATTGAACCCAAAATACTCAGCATTCTGCCGCAAACTTCTATAATAGGACAGCTTCTTTCAAACAGAGCAGAAGAAAAAATTATAAAAAGCGATGCAAAGGGCATATTTCAGCACGATCCCATGACATGGGAAGTAACAAAAAATAAGTTTGTAGCTGAGGAACTGGATAACTTTAGTAAATTTGTTAAAGTTGCATTGGGTTCATGGCTGGAAAAAATTGATGACGAAACAAGAGAATCGGTTGTATCGACAGTGTTTTCTATGATTGAAGAAACAAAGGCGGAGACATTTGTGGAATTTGGAGGCAGCGCATTCAAAAACACGGGAATTTTGATAAAGGAGCTCGCTAAATTGCCAAAAGAGAAAAGAAATGAGCTTATGACGGCATTCGGAAGTTTGATACAGGAGAGCGGAAAAGCGGCGTTTGATCAGATTCAAAATAAATCGTAGAAATTATTTGTATTTTAGACTAAAAAGGAACATAATCAACTTAGATTTCAAGAAAAAACGAATTGGAGGAAAATATTATGGAAAAAGATGATTGGACATTACCGATTGACGGATTGTTTGATTTTGACGGCGACGGAGATTTAGATGCTTTTGAACGCAGTATAGAAACAGGCGTCATAATGGACGAATTTGATGATAAAGAATTCGACGATGAATTTGAAGATGACGAATTCGATGATGAATTTGATGATGATGAATTCGATGATTTTTAAACCGGTGTAAGCATATATCTTGACATCTTTGCATAATTATGCTATTATACAAGTAGTACTTTAATACGCTAATGTTATAACGAAAAACAGCGGCAAGCAGTGCTGAAAAAATTTTTCTTAGTAAAGATAGGAGGGGAAGTTGTTATGAGTGAAGGGCCAAAAATTGAAAACAAAAAGAAGTTTACATTACCGCACATTTATGTTTTGCTTTTTGGAATTATTGTATTATGCACAATTCTGACATACATTGTACCTGCCGGCGAATTTGACCGCGTTACAAACGAAAATGGAACGCAAATGGTTGTAGCAGGTTCATGGCATACCGTTAAGCAGACTCCGGTAAATGCTTTTCATATGTTTTAATCACTATTCAGTGGAATGAATGCAGCCGCAGGAGTTATATTCTTTATTTTTATTGCGTTTGCATCCGTAGGTTTTATAACTAGGAGCGGAGCATTTGACGGACTTGTAGTGTGGCTTATGAAGGTATTAAAAGGCAATGCCACTTTGATAGTAATTCCTATCTTTATGGCACTGTTCGGGATAGGTTCTTCGACAGTAGGTATGTTTGAAGAATGGTTACCTTTTATTCCGATTTTTGCGGCAATTTTTATAAGATTGGGTTTTGATGCTGTAACGGGACTAGCGACGGTTGCGCTTGGAGCAGGCCTCGGCTTTTCAGGAGCTGCAATGAATCCGTTTACAGTCGGAGTATCGCAAGGAATAGCTCAGGTACCGTATATGTCAGGGGCGGGATATCGCGTAATTTGTCATATAGTTATGTTGATAGTGGCATCGGCTTTTGTTATGAAATACGCAAAATCCGTTAGAGAAAATCCGCAAAAATCACTTGTCTACGGAGATGATTTCAGTGAACTTTTGACAAACGACGACGGGATTGATTCCAAAGTATTCGGTATTCGCCAAAAACTGGTGCTGCTGGATCTTATTGTGGGCATAGTAGTAATAGTCTATGGAACCAAAAATTTTGGTTGGTATTTTATGGAATTATCTGCGGTATTCATCATAATGGGACTGGTTGCAGCGATAATAATGGGTATAAAGCCGAATCGTATAGGCGAAGAAATTGCTATGGGATTCAAGGATGCGGCAATGGCTGCAATGATGGTCGGTATAGCGCGTGCGATACTTATGGTTTTGAATGAGGGTAAAATAACCGACACTATAGTGTATGAAATGTCTACACCTCTGTCGCATTTACCTGCAGAACTTTCGGCGGTTGCAATGCTTATAGTGCAGACTATACTGAATTTCTTCATACCTTCAGGCTCCGGACAGGCAGCGGTATCAATGCCTATAATGACACCACTTGCCGATATGCTTGGCATTACAAGAAATACTGCTTGTCTTGCATTTCAGTTTGGAGACGGACTTTCGAATATCGTTTGGCCTACAGCGTTTGCGCCTATAATGGCAGGGCTTGCCGGTGTTAAAGTTACTAAATGGTGGAAATTTGTATTCCCGCTTTTCTTCATAATAATAGCTGTACAGTCCGTTCTCATGGTAGTTGCGGTTATGATTGGATTCGGTCAATAATTTAACATATGAGTATATAATTCCCGCAGTAGGTATCGGACCGCCTGCGGGAATTCATTTAATAGCCGCAAAATGCGTGGATAATTGATGAAAAAGGAGGCGATATAAGTAGTGAAATACGATGAATTGCAAAGAGTAATAGAGTCGGGGATTGAGAAAAATTGGGATGAATTCTTTCGCCTTAATTGCGATATAGCAAAGGAACCCGAGCTTTCCGGCAAGGAGTTTAAAACTTCAAGAAAAATTGTTGAAACATTACAAGCTAAAGGGTATGAAGTGGAGTATCCTTTTGACGGTTTGGAAACGGCATTTAGGGCGACATATGGTAAGGGGAATCATAAGTATAAGGTTGCAATACTTGCAGAATATGATGCCTTGCCGGATATAGGTCATGCGTGCGGTCATTCTTTGTCAGGGGCTATAAGTTGCCTTGCAGGTGTCGCGCTGAGCAATTTGCAAGATGAACTTGATACGGATATTCATATAATAGGAACTCCAAACGAAGAAGAAGACGGAGCGAAGTGCAAGATGGCGGACGATGGGGTGTTTGATATTTACGATGAGGCTATAATGGTGCATCTGTACAACAACAATGTACCCGTACCGAAACTTTATGCACTTGACAGCATAATGTATGAGTTTCACGGAAAACCGGCTCATTCTGCAGGTAATCCTTGGGACGGCGTCAATGCACTTAATGCAGGGCAGCTTATGTTTCATGCAATAGATATGTTAAGACAACATGTCAGACCGGATGTGCGGATGCATGGAATCTTTAGAAATGGCGGCACAGCACCAAATGTTGTGCCTGATGAAGTTGCGCTTGAGATATATGTACGCTCTACCGACAGACCTTATCTAAACGAAATTCTTAAAAAAGTCGAAAATTGCGCACAAGCCGGTTGTCTTGCAACAGGAGCAACTTTGAGCCGGTATCCGACGGCAGCACCATATAATAATTTAAAGATTAACAAAACGGGCAACGATGCGCTCTTTGAGGTTTATGAAGAACTCAATTTGAAACTTCCGAAGAATGAGAAACTGGAGCTTATGTTCGGTTCATCGGATATAGGAAATGTGAGTTTTCGCTGTCCGGCATTTCATCCGTGCTTGAAACTGACGCCCGAAAACATTGAAATACATAGCAGAGAATTTGCAGAATATGTGATTCGCGATGAGGGTAAAGAAATGCTGAAAGTAGGAGCAAAAATAATTGCATTTCATATAGCCAAGCTGTTTTCGAGCGAAGACAAAGTGCGAGCTATGAAAGCGGATTTTCTTAGCGAATAGGAATACTGTAATTTTTAGGAAAATTTTAATAAAACGAAAGGATAAACACTATGCTTGAATATTTGATTACAAATTGCAGATACCCTGACTTTGATAACGGCAAGTTTTGCAATGGAAATATAGGAATAAAAGAGGGGAAAATAGACTATATTGGCGAGGGCGAGCCTGAAGCTAAAGAGATTATTGACGCTAAGGGACATATAGTTTCTCCCGGGTTTATAGACATACATATGCATGAAGAAAATTTTAACGAGGGACTTCATTATGTGATTGCCGAACGCATGTTGCGTATGGGAGTAACAACTGCGGTCGGAGGTAATTGCGGGTTGCAGAATCAAAGCGTTTCCGACTTTAAATCGGCGGTAAAAAAACTTGGGGGAGCTCCAATAAACTATATGATGCTGGCAGGGTACAATCAATGCAGATATGCTTTGGGAATAGAAAGATATAAAACTGCAACAAAAATGGAAATGGAAAAAATTAGAACAATGTTGCGGAAAGAACTTGCTGACGGGGCAATCGGGATATCTTTTGGAATTGAGTACGATCCGGGTATGACTACTGAAGAGATAATATATGCATGTAATGCAGGAGAAAATCCGTCGTTGATGATGGCTGCGCATTATCGTGCGGATAATAACGAGGCGGTTGCTGCAGTTAAAGAAATGATTAGTATACAAGACGAAATCATGTTTAAATTCCAGATTTCACATTTATCGAGCTGTTCCGCAATGGGGCAGATGGATGAGGTGCTTAAGATAATTCATGCAAAAATGGATTCCGATCCGCGCCTTAACTATGATACATATCCATATAGTGCCTTCTCGACACATATAGGCTCATCCGTATTTGAGGGAGAAGATCCTGTGAGTGGTTGGGGTAGAAAATATAGCGATATACTGCTTACTGAACCTCCGTTTGAAAATGTCCGTTGCGATCGTGATATTTTTATGAAAGTGCGTGCAGAGTATCCTAATATGCTATGCGTTGCTTTTGTAATGAATGAAGATGAAATACGTGCAGCTGTTGCGGATTCTTACGGAATGATTGCCAGCGATGGTATAATAGCAAACGGCAAGGGGCATCCGAGAGCGGCAGGAACATTTCCTCGCGTTATGGGTAAATATGTTAGAGAAGAAGGAGCGCTTTCACTGCTTGAGGCATTGAAGAAATGCTCATATGCACCCGCAAATAGATTACAACTTACGGATAAAGGAAGAATTAAAGTAGGAGCTGATGCGGATTTAGTGATTTTTGATGCGGATAAGATAGCGGATAAGGCAACATACACGCAGCCGGCGCTTCCGCCTGTCGGAATAGAGTTTGTATTTGTAGGAGGAAGAAAAGCACTCATCGGACAGGAAATTATCGATGGGAAAGCCGGTACTTTGATAAGTTGAGCAAGTATTAGATTTTGAAATAATAAAGCAGTATCGTATCTTGTGGAAATGATAAAAATGTGGTACAATTATCAGTATGAGCGTGTAATAAGTGGAGGTATATATGGAAAAGAAACTTAAAGTAGGAATTTTGGGAGCAACCGGAATGGTTGGCCAGCGTTTTATATCGCTTTTGGATAATCATCCTTGGTTTGATGTAGTTGTACTTGCGGCAAGCCTAAATAGCGAAGGACAAAGATATGAGGATGCAGTAGCCGGCAGATGGAAAATGGATACGCCGATTCCTGACGCTATTAAAGACATAAAAGTTATGAATGTCAATGATGTGAAAAATGTTGCAAGCAAAGTTGATTTCGTATTCAGTGCGGTTGATATGAAAAAAGAAGAAATACTGGCGATTGAAGAAGAATATGCAAAAACTGAAACACCTGTAGTTTCGAATAACAGCGCACATAGATGGACGAAAGATGTTCCTATGGTAATTCCTGAAATAAATATAGAGCATTTTGAAATAATACAGGCACAGAAAAAAAGACTCGGAACCAAGAAGGGGTTTGTTGCAGTTAAACCGAACTGCTCGATTCAAAGCTATGTTCCGGCATTGACAGCGTGGAAGGAGTTTGAGCCGTACGAAGTAGTTGCAACAACTTATCAAGCTATTTCAGGCTCCGGAAAAACATTTAAGGAATGGCCGGAAATGGTGGAAAACATCATTCCTTTCATAGACGGAGAAGAAGAAAAAAGTGAAAAAGAGCCGTTAAGAGTATGGGGAAAAATCGAAAACGATGAAATAAAAATTGCAAGCGACATCAATATTACTTGTCAGTGTGTGCGAGTTCCGGTTCTAAACGGTCATACAGCTGCAGTTTTCGTTAAATTCAAAAAAAAGCCTACTAAGGAGCAGCTTATTGCTAAACTTAGAGAATACAAGGGATTCCCACAAGAAGCCAAGTTGCCTAGCGCACCTGCTCAGTTTATTCAATATATGGATGAAGATAACAGACCGCAGGTAAAACTCGATGTTGATTTTGAAAGAGGCATGGGAGTTTCTATTGGAAGAGTTAGAGAAGATTCTATGTATGATTTTAAATTTATAGGACTTTCACATAATACTGTAAGAGGTGCTGCAGGCGGAGCTGTACTGTGTGCTGAAGCACTTGTGGCAAAAGGTTATATAGAGGCGAAGTAGAAAGAGGTAAAAATTGACAATAATTGAAGCTATTATACTTGGGCTTACTCAAGGACTTGCAGAATTTTTACCTATAAGCAGTTCGGGGCATTTGGCACTTTTGCAGCATTTCTTCGGCATACAGGGAGAAAGGGTTCTGGTGTTTGCGGTTCTCCTTCATTTTGGTACACTCCTTTCGGTATTTGCAGTGTATTATAAGGATATCTGGGCGCTTATAGTAGAGCTTGGTGCTGCAATTAAGGATATAGTGACGGGTAAAGGTTTCGGCTTTTACAAAAATGAGACAAGAACATTAGGCTACATGATAATAGTCGCAACAATTCCGACGGCGATTATCGGAATTGTTTTTAACGATGTGTTCGCAGGGTTTTATACAAATCTTGCGGTTATCGGTATTGGACTTTTGATTACAGGAACCATACTGTTTGTTTCAGAGAGGGTTAAAACATCACAAATAGGTATAGGTCAGATGAAGTTTAGACATGCTATTCTTGTGGGCATTTGCCAAGGTATCGCTATTACGCCGGGAATTTCAAGGTCGGGTTCAACTTTGTTCGGTAGTTTAATTTCGGGAATCAAAAAAGAAGCATGTGTAAAGTACGCATTTTTAATTTCTATACCTTCAATTTTGGGTTCTGTCGTTTTGGAAGGACCTAAGGCATTTGATGGCGGAATGGATTTAAATTTTTTGGTGCCGGTAGCGGTTGGTGTACTTGTTGCAGCGATTTCCGGATTTTTAGCTATAAAAATTATGATTGCGTTTGTTTCTAAGAATAAACTTAAATATTTTTCGTATTACACATGGATTTTGGGTGTGGCTGTAATAATTTATGCTCTTATGAGTAAATAACTTAGGTGGTAATGTAATGGCTGAGACTAAACGAAAAAAGGCGGAGCCGAAGGCTGCGAAAAAACAAAATGTTAAGGCTACGGACGATTCCAAAGCAAAAGAAGCGGTTGAAAAGCAAATAAAGCAGTATAGAATACATGAAGAAATTTGGGCTATAGTTATTATAGCCCTTGGAATTTTTTTTGCGATAGCACTTCAAACTACGGCAGCCGGTAAAGTAGGCGTGCTGGTAAAAAACTTTTTCTGTGGACTTTTTGGAAATGTGGGCGCAGTGCTACCGTATTTCTTTGTGATTTATGGTGTAATGTTGCTTATAAATAAGACAACGCATTTAAACAAAAAAAATATAATTTTGTTTTCGTTAACATTTTTGATGATAAGTCTAATGTATAGTGAAAGATTTATAGATACAGCAGCAATATCTTTTAAGTATATAACTTTGGATAAGTGGTTTTTGTCCGGAATGGCGGGAAATTCAGGCGGAGCTGTCGGAATGTTAGCAGCGCTGCTTGTTTTAGTATGGTTTGGAAAAACGGGGCTTTACATATTCGGCGTAGCTACGATAATAGTTTGCGTATTGCTGCTTGTAAACACTCCTATTTCGCAGTTTTTGTTTAACTATAAAGCTAAAAAAGAAGCTAAAAAGCAATTAAAGCAAGAGGTAATGGAAGCCGAGCCTGAAATTATGGAAGAAAAAAGGCAAGAAATCGAAGAACAGATTATTTCAGAGCCTATGCTGGCAGTAAATGCTGCAAAAGAGAGAAAGAACAAGAAAAACATTTTGAGCTATATGCTCGACGATAAATTATTTACTAAAAAAGAGGAAAAAGCGGAAGGTGCTGCTAGCACGCAAACACAAGAATTTGAACATGATAGCTTAGAAAGCGAAGAAGAGCAAATCAAGTACGGACTTGATGATAAACCTGAGCGAAAAGAGGGTTTCGGAATTGCGGATTATGTTGAAAATTCAACTATAAATGAATTTGAAAAAAAAACTCTGGACGATGAACGCAAAAGGAAAATATGGGAAGAGGTAGATTCTCAAATTGCTGCACGAAACAATTCGTTTTTTGAAAAACCAATATACAATACTGTTAATCAGCCGGGAATTATCGAGTTATATGAAAATGAAAGCATCAAAGATGCGAAAGAAACTATAGAAGATACGAATTATATTCAAGGTGAATTTATAGATACAGCTTTTGATATTACAGAGAAAATTAAGGAAACTGCAGGGCAACAAAGCTATATTAAAAATGAAGATGCAAATATTATAGATAAACATGCTGATATAGCAAATGAGGAAAGCGGCGAGCAAGAGGAAGTGCAGCATACGGAAATTCCAAACAATGCGGCGGAGTATGCTTTCCCCCCGATAGAGTTGTTGACCGCACCGAAAGTAGCGGCAACTGACGACAGCAAAGGGACATCGTTACAAGAAAAAGCGCATAAACTGGAACAAACTCTGCGTGATTTCAAGGTGGATGCGCATGTTACAAATGTTACACAAGGACCTGCGGTTACAAGATATGAGGTTCAGCCGAATACAGGTGTAAAGGTGAACAGCATAGTAAAATTGTCGGACGATATAGCGCTTAATATGGAAGCGCGCAGCATACGAATAGAAGCGCCGATTCCGGGTAAACCTGCAGTAGGAATAGAAATCGAAAACGAAAGCATCAAAATGATTCGTCTGCGTGAAATACTCGATTCAACCGAATTTAAGGAGGCAAAATCCAAAATCACATTTGCGGTTGGAAAGGACATAGAGGGAAACAGTGTGGTTGCAGACTTAAAGAGCATGCCGCATATGTTGATAGCGGGTTCAACCGGCTCGGGAAAGAGTGTGTGTATCAACAGTATTATTGTAAGCCTTATTTACAAAGCGAAGCCTAGCGAAGTAAAACTGCTTTTGATAGATCCGAAGGTGGTAGAGCTTGGTATTTACAACAGTATACCGCATATGATGATCCCTGTAGTTACAGAGCCGTCGAAAGCGGCGGCTGCGCTTAATTGGGCGGTCTGCGAGATGAACGAACGATACAAGAAATTTGCTTCAAATGGGGTTCGAGATCTTGAAAGTTACAACAGAGTTATGCGAGAAAAAGAGCTTCTTGCAGAAGTATTGCCGCAGATAGTTATAATTATTGATGAGCTTGCGGATTTGATGATGGCGGCGCCGTCGCAAGTCGAAGATTCAATTTGCAGGCTTGCTCAAATGGCAAGAGCTGCAGGCATGCACTTGATTGTTGCTACGCAAAGACCGTCGGTAGATGTTGTTACAGGTGTAATAAAGGCAAATATACCGTCGAGAATAGCGTTTGCAGTTTCTTCTCAGTTTGACTCGAGAACTATACTAGATATGGCGGGTGCGGAGAAATTGGTAGGAAAAGGAGATATGCTTTTTGCACCTATGGGAAGCAATAAACCGACGCGAGTTCAGGGTACTTTCATTACAGATGAAGAAGTAAATGCTGTAGTTGATTTCTTTAAGGCAAAGGGTGAAGAAAGCGAAGTAAGCGAATCATCTAAATCGCTTCTTGCAAGTATGGAAGAAAATTTAGCAGGAGCCGACTCGCTATCGGATTTCGATGACGAACTTATGGATGAGGCAATCGAAACGGTTTTAAAGGCGCAGCAAGCGTCGGTTTCAATGCTTCAAAGGCGTTTTAGAATAGGATATAACAGAGCTGCAAGGATTGTAGAAGATATGGAAAAACTTGGAATAATCGGAGAGGCTGACGGAAGCCGTCCTAGAGCTGTAAATTTTACATATGACGAGTATTATTCAAATCTTGCCGGGGCTTTAGTAGACAATGAAATTGAAGAAAATTATAAAAATGAGGAATAAAGTGTCATATGTTAGTTAGTTTTAAAACTTTAGGGTGTCCAAAGAACGAAAATGATACTGAATATGCGAAAGGTATTCTGGAGAAAAACGGATATGAAATTACCGACGATTTTGTCGACAGTGATATAGTTATAGTAAACACTTGCGGCTTCATAAACGATGCAAAGGTAGAGTCGATAGAAACTATTCTTGATATTGTAAGCATGAATGAAAATGCTGAAAATCCAAAGATATTGGTGGTTTCGGGGTGTCTGTCAAAAAGGTATTTTTCGGACCTTCAAAAGGAAATGCCGGAGGTGGATATTTTCATTGGCGTAAATGAGTATGCAAGGCTTCCCCAAATTTTAGCTGCATATTTGGATGATAAGCGAAAAATTGCCGATGTAAATCCTTGTAGTGCTGAATTTGAGGAGCTATATTACAGAAAACTCGAAGAAAATCCGTATACAGCGCATATTAAAATCGCAGAGGGATGCAACAACGCTTGCACATATTGCGTGATTCCGTCTATCAGAGGACATTATAGAAGTCGAAAGGAAGAAAATATAATAGCGGAAGCTGAAATGCTTGCTCAAAAAGGGTGCAAAGAGCTGATTATAATAGCGCAAGATGTTACAGCGTACGGTATGGATATTTATGGTAAAAAAGCATTGCCGTCGCTTCTTCAAAAATTGTGCGAAATTGACGGTATCAAGTGGATACGACTCATGTATTGCTACGAAGATAAAATTACGGACGAGCTGATAGATGTGATTGCAAAAGAAGAAAAAATTTGCAAATACATAGACATTCCGCTTCAGCATATCGATGATAAAGTGCTTAAGCTGATGAATCGGAAATCTACTAACAGCAGTATAATCAGTACAATTTCAAAATTACGTGAGCGCATACCGCAAATTCATATACGTACGACATTTATTACAGGATTTGCCGGCGAAGGCAAGGAAGAATTCGACAGATTGTACGATTTTGTCAAAACGGCAAAATTTGAACGACTGGGAGTCTTTGCTTATTCGAAGGAAGAAGGGACAGCAGGAGCAAAGCTCAAGGGACAAGTACCAAGCAACATTAAAGAAAAGCGCAAAGACAGCATAATGCGATTGCAGCTTGAGGTTTCAAGAGAAAGCAACGAAGCGAAAATCGGTCAGGTTTTCGATGTTATGGTGGACGGTATAGATGAGGAAGGTGCATATATAGGCAGAACCATGTACGATGCACCGCAAATTGACAATTCGGTTATATTTACGAGCAACCGATGTTTGCGGGAGGGAGATATGGTAAAGGTGCTTATAAGAGATGCCTTTGATTACGATTTAGTTGGAGAGATGATATGAATTTACCAAATCAGTTGACTATGGCTAGGATAGTAGCGGTTCCGTTTTTTGTGGGCGCATATATGAAGCAGATGTTTTTGGCGGCATTTGCTATATTTATACTTGCGTCTATAACGGACATGCTGGACGGCAAAATTGCGAGAAAGTACAACTTGGTTACGAATTTCGGTAAGATAATGGATCCGCTTGCAGATAAGATACTTGTGTATGCGGCATTTTGTCTAATGGTTGAAAATCACATGATTCCGTCATATATGCTGATTGTGATACTTGCGCGTGAATTTTTAGTATCCGGAATCAGAACGGTTGCTGCGGGTGGCGGTACAGTTATAGCAGCGGCTATGAGCGGCAAAATAAAGACGGTGCTTCAAATGATTGCGGTACCTTTACTTTTGATGATAAAAATTCCACAGCTTTCGGGATTTTATGAACCTATATATTATGCTGCATACGGATTTTTGTGGGCTTCATTTGTAATGACGATAATTTCAGGCATCGAATATGCGTACAATAGTAGGGAAGTATTTTTGAGCTAGGTGGTGAAAATGCAAAATATGAATTTAGAATTAAAAGGAAACAATATAATTGATGATAATGAATTGCCGAAGCGTGTCGTAAAGTTACTTATGGAGAAGAATATGACTTTATCATCTGCGGAGTCATGTACGGGTGGATTGTTTTCACAAGAAGTAACGAACATTTCCGGAGCTTCTCAAATTTTTGATAGGGGAATTGTTACATACAGCAATAATGCAAAGATGGAAGAATTGGGAGTGAAAGCTGAAACACTTGATGCATTCGGCGCTGTCAGCAAGGAAACCGCATATGAAATGGCGGAAGGTGTAAGAAAAGTAAGCGGCACGGATATAGGTGTTTCTGTAACAGGAATAGCAGGACCTACCGGAGCAACGAAAGAGAAACCTGTTGGCCTTGTCTATATAGGAATATCTACAAAAGATATTACAAATGTGAGAGAATTGCGACTCGAAGGCGACAGAACGCAAAACAGACAAAATTCGATGCGCAATATGTTTGACATAATTTATGAAATTTTAATAAAATAATCTTGACAACTAATTGGAAATATATTACAATTAGTTTGGTGGTATTTCTATCTGATAAAATTATTTAAAATTCTACTTGACTCTATTAAAATTTTGATATATTATAGCAATAGAACAAATGTTCTTTTAGGAGGGAATTATGGCAACTACAGCAAAGCCAAAAGAAGTAAATAATATTGTAGACAAAAACGAAAGAGACGAAGCGTTAAAAGAAGCCATGAAACAAATTCAAAAGCAATTTGGTCAGGGTGCTATAATGAAGCTCGGAGACACTTCCGCGAAATTAAATATAGATGCGATTCCAACAGGTTCTTCCAGCCTCAATATTGCAACGGGTATAGGCGGAATACCGAAGGGAAGGATTACGGAAATTTTCGGACCTGAATCTTCCGGAAAAACTACACTTACATTGCATATAATTGCGGAAGCCCAGAAAAACAACGGAAAAGCGGCGTTTATAGATGCTGAGCATGCTCTTGATCCCGAGTATGCCAAGAATTTGGGTGTAAATATCGATGATTTGATTGTTTCACAGCCTGATACAGGAGAGCAGGGACTTGAGATTTGCGATATGCTTGTGAGAAGCGGAGCATTGGATATTGTTGTTGTAGACTCGGTTGCGGCATTGGTTCCAAGAGCGGAAATTCAAGGTGAAATGGGAGATGCACATGTTGGACTTCAGGCAAGACTTATGTCTCAGGCTTTAAGAAAGTTGACAGGAAGCATCAATAAGTCTAATACGGCAGTTGTATTCATAAATCAGCTTAGAGAAAAAGTTGGAGTTATTTACGGAAGTCCGGAAACGACTACCGGCGGTAGGGCACTTAAGTTTTATTCAAGTATGAGGCTTGAGGTACGCAAAGCGGATACTATTAAGCAAGGTGATCAACTTATAGGTAATAGAACAAAAGTAAAGGTTGTAAAAAACAAAGTTGCACCGCCTTTTAAGCAGGCTGAATTCGATATCATGTATGGAAAAGGCATATCTAAAGAGGGGGATGTACTTGATTGTGCTGTTGCTGCAAATATTGTGGATAAAGCAGGTGCGTGGTACAGCTTTGAAGGAACGAGGATAGGTCAGGGAAGAGAAAACGCTAAAATATATTTCATGGAAAATCCGGAAACATTTGATAAGATTGAAAAGTTGTTGATGGACAATCTAAAGAATATAGAATCATCGGCTATGTCTGATGACGATGATGTACAAGTTGATGAAGATGGTGTTGTAATCGATTAGTATGAAAATTTTTGCAATTTCAGATTTGCATTTGTCGTTTGCGCCTTATATAGAAAAACCTATGGGTATCTTTGGCAGCAAATGGGATAATCACGAAGAAAAATTAAAAGAAAATTGGATTTCAATGGTAAAACCTGAGGATACAGTTCTTGTAGGTGGCGATATATCATGGGGACTTAAACTTGAGGATGCTTTTTATGACTTGAATTGGATTGATACTTTACCCGGAAGGAAAATATTGATTAAAGGGAATCACGACCTTTGGTGGGGATCGGTTAAGAAGTTGAGTTCAATTTATTCTAATATGGATTTTTTGCATGCAAATTTTTTTACGGCAGGTGAATTTGCCGTATGCGGCTCAAGAGGCTGGGTTTGTCCGGGTGCTATTGAATTTACAGCGCATGATGAAAAAATTTATAAGAGAGAAGTTGTGAGGCTTAGATTATCGCTGGAAGCGGCTAAAGCTGCAAAAATGGAGCGTATAATAGGTATGTTACATTACCCGCCGACAAACGATCATTTTCATAAGTCGGAGTTTACGGAACTTTTTACGGAGTTTGGCGTAGAACAGGTGATTTATGGGCATTTGCACGGAAAAGATAATTTCAGCAAAGGCTTTAAAGGGGAAATGAACGGTGTGCGTTACAGTTTGACATCGTACGATTATTTAAATGCAAAACCGCTGTGTATTTGGAGTGATGAAAGGAAAGATGATTCAAATGAATGCGAGTGATATAATTGCAAAAAAGAGGGATAAACTAAGTTTAACCAAGGAAGAAATAAATTTTTTTATTGATGGATATACCACGGGGGAAATCCCCGATTATCAGATGTCGGCTTTGCTAATGGCTATATATCTCAATGATTTAAATATGGATGAAATCATATATTTGACGGAGGCAATGAAAAATTCCGGAGACAGTATAGATTTATCTAATATTAAGGGGATGAAGGTAGATAAGCACAGCACAGGCGGAATTGGTGATAAAACAACGCTTATTGTAGCACCGATAGCAGCGGCGGCAGGTGTGAACGTAGCAAAGATGAGCGGAAGATCTCTTGGGTTTACAGGTGGAACTGCGGATAAACTGGAATCCATACCTAATTTCAAAAATGCTTTTACAGTTAAAGAACTTGAAGAACAGGTAAATAAAATCGGAGTTGCACTGATTACACAAACTGCGAATATTGCGCCTGCAGACAAAAAAATATATGCACTTAGAGATGTTACCGCTACGGTGGCAAATATGGGACTTATTGCATCTAGTATTATGAGTAAAAAATTGGCTTCCGGAGATGACGCTATAGTATTGGATGTAAAATGCGGAAACGGTGCATTTATGCAGGATGTTAATGCTGCTACGCAGCTGAGTGAAATAATGGTGAAAATCGGAACCGGCTTTGGCAAGCGTACGGTTGCGATGATTTCGGACATGGATAAACCGCTGGGAAAAGCAGTGGGTAACAGTCTGGAGGTCATTGAAGCAATTGAGTTTTTGAAGGGCAATGCGTGCGAGGATTTACGAGAAATCTGCATAGAGCTGTCAGCCATGATGATATTTTTAGCGCAAAAAGCATCCTCACTTGATGAAGCCGGAAAATTAGCAGATGATATCGTAAAAAGCGGCAAGGCTCTTAAAAAATTTAAGGAAATAGTTGAAATGCAAGGCGGAGATATGCGTATATTTGACGATTATAGCGTATTTCCAAGGGCAAATATAAAAAGAGAATTACACGCTGAAAAAAGCGGCTATGTGAGTTCAATAAATGCGCAAAAAATAGGCATAGCATCTCAACTTTCGGGAGCAGGCAGAATTACAAAAGACGATCAAATAGATCTGGCTTGCGGAGTTTATTTAAATGCGCAAGTTGGAGATAAAATTGAAAAAGACGGGTTACTTGCAACTGTTTATGGAAATGACGAAAAAAAATTGAGCGATGCATATGAAGAACTTGAACGAGCGTTTGCAATCAGTACGGAAAAGCCTGCGAAAACACCTATTATAAAAAGGATAATAGGGCTTGATTGATGACTAAACACAAAGAATGGGTTAAAGGTTTTGACAATTATAGTAGATTTTCATTACCTGAAAATATAGTAAGAGTTACAGGTGGCAGAGGCGGAGAAGCCTTCTTGATTTTCGGTGAAGAAAAAACTGTACTTTATGATTGCGGTATGGCGTATTGCGCAGATAAATTGATTACGAATATCGAAAACGCTTTGAAGCGTTATGGTGCGCAAAGAGTGGATATGCTCGTTCTTTCGCATACACATTATGACCACATAGGAGCTCTTCCGTTGGTGCGAAACAAATGGAAAGATATCGTGGTGTGCGGTGCGCAAAAAGCGAAACAGGTTTTTGAAAGCGACGGTGCAAAGAACACTATTTGCGAACTTTCAAAAGCGGCGGCAAGATTGTATGCGGGCTACGAAATGGATATCCCTACTACCGGTATGTTTGTGGATAAAATCCTTGTTTGTGGAGAAAAAATAGATATAGGCAACGGTGAGCATATAAAGGTACTTGAAACAAAAGGCCATACTGATTGTTCGTTGACTTATATACTTGAGCCTAAAGGAATCATGTTTGCAAGCGAGACAACAGGAGTTATTGAAAGCCCTAAGTCCATTCATGTACCGGCGCTTAAGAGTTTAAAGCAGAGCATCGAATCTGCGCATGCGTGCAAAAATGAAAATCCAAGAATTATAATATGTCCGCATTTTGGAGTTGTTCCGGATGATTGGACGGCAAAGTATTTTGATTTATTTATCAAGCACGCCGACAACTTAAGAAAATTTGTTGAAATCAGAAAATCACAGGGGCTAACTTTTGAAAATATTTTGAAAGAATATGAAGAAGCCGTTTGGACGCCTGAAAGAGAAGCAGAGCAACCGTGGGAAGCATTTGTTATAAACTCAAAAAATATAGTTGCAACCGTATTTGCAGAAATTTCAGTAGATTAACTGCAACATAGTTGAATGCTGATGATAATATAAAATCAATATGAAATATGAAAAACCCTCCTTTATAAATGTATTATAAACGGAGGGAATTTTTTATAAAAAATTAATGACATTTAGGCTAAAATGACTATTTTTTTCAACATTAAAATAGTATAATAATATGTTAGTGTTAATATGAGATACTAAAGACTACATACAAATTATATATAAGGAGATAATAAAAAATGAAAACGGGAAAAAATAAGAAAAATAATTCAAAATGGAAAAATGCGAATCTTCAAATGCGACAAACTGTCATGGACTTTTCGAACGGCTATATAGATTTTTTAAACGAGGTAAAAACTGAAAGAGAAGCCGTTGCAAAGATAATAGAAATGGCCAAGCAGCATGGTTACAAGGATATAAGCACTTGCAAGCAGCTGGTTGCAGGCGATAAAGTATATGCTTCCAACAAAGGCAAATCGATTTATTTGGCTCAAATCGGAGAGGAAGAATTAACAAAAGGATTTAACTGTGTCGGATCACATATCGACGCACCAAGACTTGATTTAAAGCAAAATCCGCTATACGAAGATGAGGGAGTTGCACTTTTCAAAACGCATTACTATGGTGGAATTAAAAAGTATCAATGGGCTACCATTCCTTTGGCTCTTCACGGTGTAATAGCGAAAACTGACGGAAGCGTAGTAAATATGTGTATCGGAGAAGAAACCGGTGAACCTATATTTTTAATTACTGATTTACTTCCGCACCTTGCAAAAAAACAAGAAGCAAAAACACTTGCAGACGGTATAAATGGGGAAAATTTAAATATTGTAGTAGGCTCTATGCCGCTTGAAGGGGATGAAAGCGAAAACCCTGTAAAGGCTAATATTTTAAACTATCTTAAATTACATTACGGTATGGAGGAAGAAGATTTCAGAAGTGCTGAAATAGAAGCAGTACCGGCATTTAAAGCTAAATCTCTCGGTTTTGATTCCGGTATGGTTGCTGCTTATGGACAAGATGACAGAGTTTGCGCTTACACAAGTCTTATGGCTATGCTTGCAAGCGATGAGAAACTGAAAAAGACTGCAATATGCATTTTTGCTGATAAAGAAGAAGTGGGAAGCATGGGTAACACCGGTATGGAATCTCAAAATTTTGAACTTTTTGTAATGGATTTATTGGAAAAAACAGGTATCGTGCATCCTTATGCGCTGCAGAGAACATTTTCTGCGTCGAAAGCGCTTTCTGCCGATGTAACTGCAGGATTTGATCCTACATTTCCGGAAGTAATGGAAAAAAACAATTCTTCATTTTTGGGTAATGGAGTTACTATTGAAAAATATACAGGGGCAAGGGGTAAATCAGGGGCTTCGGATGCTAACGCTGAGTTTGTAGCTTATGTTCGTGGACTTTTTGAAAAAGACCAAATTTCATATCAAGCGTCTGAAATCGGTAGAGTAGATGAAGGCGGCGGCGGAACAATCGCTTATATACTTGCCGATAGAGGAATTGAGGTTTTGGATTGCGGAGTACCTCTACACTCTATGCATTCGCCTTATGAAACGGCAAGTAAATATGATATTTATATGGCGTACAGAGCATATAAAGCGTTTTTAAATTCAACAAAGTAATAGGAGATATAAATGCTGTTTTCTTCGCTGATTTTTATTACTGTATTTTTGCCTATCGTAATATTTTTATATTACACGGTTTTTAGGTTTAATCGTACGCTGCAAAATGTATTTTTGTTTTTAGCAAGTATAGGATTTTACGCTTGGGGCGAACCCAAATTTGTTTTTGTACTTCTTTGCTCAATTTTTATGAATTGGGTATTCGGTTTGATTATTGATAAATTCCGTGATGATAAGGTTAAAGCGAGAATTATAATTTTTGCAATGCTACTCGCAAATTTGAGCATAATTTTCGTGTTTAAGTATTTGACATTTACATTAAAGAATATCGAGATTATCGCTCATAAAAATTGGACAATTCCAAACATAGCATTGCCGATTGGAATATCGTTTTTTACATTCCAAGCCATATCTTATGTTATAGATATTTATAGAAAAAAAGGAGATGTGCAAAAGAATCCTTTGAATGTAGGACTGTATATATCGTTTTTCCCGCAGTTGGTGGCAGGACCGATTGTTCGTTATGAAACTGTAGCAAAAGAAATTGCAAATAGAAAAGAAAACTTGAAAGATTTTTCCGACGGTGCAAATAGATTTGTCATAGGTCTTGCAAAAAAAGTTTTAATTGCAAATAATGTTGCGCTTGTTGCCGATACTGCTTATGCATTGCTAGGTTACGGAAAGTTATCGATGAGTATGGCGTGGCTTGGAGCAATTTGCTATACTTTGCAAATATATTATGATTTTTCGGGATATTCTGACATGGCAATCGGACTTGGACGTATGTTCGGATTTCATTTTAATGAAAACTTTAACTATCCTTACATATCTAAATCTATAGGTGAATTCTGGCGAAGGTGGCATATTTCGCTAGGTACATGGTTTAGAGATTATGTATATATTCCGCTTGGAGGAAGCAGGGTTAAGACGAAGAGCAGGCTGTATTTGAATCTTTTTGTAGTATGGGTTCTTACAGGCATATGGCATGGTGCGAATTGGACATTTATATGTTGGGGGCTCATGTATTTTGTGCTTCTTGCTGCAGAAAAATCGTTGAATTTGGGTGCGGGGACAAAGTTTGGAGTTTTAAGGCACATATACACCTTGTTATTTGTTGTATGCGGATGGGTACTGTTTCGTGCACCGAGCACGGCGGAAGCGAAAGCATATCTTACAACTATGTTTGTCCCGACAGCCAATGGCATAGTGGATATGGATTTCCTATTCCAAATGCGTGAATTTGGTGTTTTTATTGCACTGGGAATTTTGTTCGCCGTACCTGTGTTTGCCAAGTTCGAAAAGAGCAAGTTTGCAGCTTCCAAGATAGGACAGGCTGTTTACATCGTAGGATTGATGTTTTTGTTTTTAGGCGTAATTTCATATTTGGTAAAGGGTGCATATAATCCATTCATTTATTTTAATTTTTAGGAGGCTTATTTGAAAATTAAAATTGAGCGCAATCATATCGTTGCATTGGTATTTAGTTTAATAATTTACGGCATGTTTGTAGGTATGTTTTTTAGTACAAGTGAAAATCCAATAAGTTATTTTCTGACAAAGTACAGAACGGAAGTATTGCCGGGAACGCAGTTCTTTGACAAAATTCAAAAAGCTACAAAGATTGCGGAAAATACCGTTACGGAAAAAGCGTTTTTGACACCGTTTTACATCGAGGAATACGGTTTGATTCAAAGGGCGGCAGGTAAACGTGCGTTGGCGGATGCAGGCTATGGTGAAATATATAAAACCAAGTACAATCAAATAACTTTTAAAATAAGCAAAAAAGATGAGCAAGTAGAAGCGGCGTTTATCAAGGTAAAAGCGCTTAAAGAAAGTCTGGATGCACTTGGAATTCCGTTTTTGTATGTTCAGGCACCGTTTAAATTGAGCGGTGGGGAAAATCAGTTGCCTATAACAAGGGAAGATTTTTCGGATTACAATGTCGACAAGTTTCTTGAATTATTGGGTGAAAATAATATTGATTATATTGATTTACGAAAATTTTTTGAGCAAGAAGGAAAGACTGCAAAAGAAGTTTTTTACGATACCGATCACCACTGGAAAACAGAATCGGCTTTCGCAGCAACCGGCTATATCGAAAAAAATCTTAATGAACATTACGGATTTTCGATTGATAAAAAATATCGCGATATTAAAAATTTCAATCAAAAAATTACACCTAATTGTTTTTTGGGCTCAATGGGCAGAAGAACAGGTATGATGTATGCGGGACTTGATGATTTCAACCTCATTACACCTAAATTTGAAACGAGCTTCACATTAACTGAAATAGAAAACGGTGAGAAAAAAGTTTACGACGGAAGTTTTGAAAATGCAATTTTGGACAGTCAATATCTTGGCAATGAAAAAAAATTCACGCCATACTTGAACAGGTATGCCGTATATCACGGTGATAATGAGGAATTGATTTTTAAAAACAATTTGGTAAACAAAGGAAAAGTATTGATGATAAAGGATTCTTTCGGAATTCCGGTTTATTCGTTTTTGTCGCTGGGCGTTTCTGAGGTGCGGGCACTTGATTTAAGACTTTTCAAACGCTCTGTAAGCGAGTATGCAAAAAACAATAAGCCTGATGTCGTTTTACTTATGTATAACGCAGATGCTTTTGGCGATATAATGTATAATTTTGAGGGGGATGATCAATGAAAAAACTGGAGAAAAGTGTAGTAATACTGCTTATAATAAGTGTATTTTTTGCATTTTCGGGATTTGCATATTACGACGGAATAGGAAATGTTCATTACGATGCAAGCAAGCAAATTTTTAAGGATACATATTATTCGGAGCAGATAGGACAGTCGACAGTCGGTAATCAGCATGCCTATTTTGTAGTATCAAATTTGTCTACGAGCAATTTGCTTCCGATAGTTTATTCGGGGCAGGTAAGGAGTGCTGTTACCGTAGGGCATATGGTAAAATATATGGAAGCGGCAGGTTATAGCGTAATTGCAGCAATAAATGGAGATATATTCGATACATCGTCTGCAACCCCTAAGGGATTTACAATGCATGCAGGGAATATTATAAGCTCAGGTTACGCATCTGAAAAGGTTGTAGTGTTTGATAGTGCAGGAAGGGCATCTTTACAGCCGTCGAGTGTTACATTCAGCGTGTCGGGTGAAATTAAATTTAATTCGGGAAATACATTACCAAGTACTACGGATTCAAACGGACTGACACTTGAAACTCCTATACTGACACCGGAGGTGATACAGACTACGTTTAAGCGAAATATCGACTTTGTAAATGTTCCGCATGGAGGAGCAAAAGGTTTGCATCTGTATAACCGCCATTACGCTGAAAGTACAAAAACACAAGGTAGTTGTATAGAGGTTGTCGTAGATTGCGCATCGGCAGAAAATACTCAGCTCAAGGTGGGGAAAGTTATCAAAGGTACTGTAAAAGCGGTTAATGTAGATGCGAGAAATACTCTCATAGGCGAAAATGAAATAGTACTTTCTACACCTTCCGGCTCGGATTCGGCATCGCAGCTATATTCTATGGTTGTAGGAAGTAATGTTGAAATAGCGGTATCTTCTAACGGAAATACGGCATACGATAATGCGAGCGAAGCATTTGGTGTTTACTATACTATACTTGAAAACGGAAATCTTGCTGTGGGCGGAACAAATTTGAATCCAAGAACCGCTCTGGGAATTAAAGCGGACGGATCAGTTGTACTTTATGTCTTAGACGGAAGAACGGCGAATGCCAAAGGAATGGGACTTACAGATCTTGCAAAGCATATGCGGGCTTTGGGATGTATTCATGTGGCAAATTTGGATGGGGGCGGTTCGTCAACATTATATGCAAGGCTTCCGGGTGTCGACGGCAAGGCTACGAGGAAAAATACACCTGCGGGAAACAGCGAAAGAAAAGTTGCAAACGGGTTTATGCTGGCATATAAGACGGGAAATACTGACGGTAATGTGAGCAGAATCGGAGTGTATCCAATGCAGTCTTTGCTTTTGCCGGGTGCCAGTATTAAACTGGAATCAATCGGTCTTAATTCGAATTTTGAAACAGTTACAAAGTCTATCAATCCTGTATATACGGTTTCAAACGGAAATGGCAGTATTGATGCAAACGGTGTTTATACGGCAGGCAATACCGAAGGGAATGTAAATATTTCAGCTACGCTTGGGAACGCCGTTGGAGAAACGCAGGTAACAGTTGTAAAGAACGGACTTACAATTACACCGTCTATTACAGGACTAAAAATCAATCCGAAAGAAACCAAAGATATAAATATGAAAGTAATGCAAGGCAATGTAAAGGTGGTTTCGAGCGATAATTTATTTACATATAGCTGTGATGCGAATATAGGGGGAATAGACGCGAACGGACTGTTTACAGCGGTAGACAAAAATGGAGAAAAAGGGTACATATACATTAAATACGATAATTACAGCGTATCCATACCTGTTCAAGTAGGCGAAGATATAAAAGGGTTCTCTGATATTTACGGACATTGGGCGGCAAATGTTATTACGGAACTGGCAGGCAAAGGCATAGTAAACGGAATAGGCAACAATATGTTTAATCCTGACGGCAATTTAACCAGAGCGCAGTTTATGGCGCTACTTGCAAAGCTGTCGGGAGACGATGTTTCAAAGTCGCCTGCACAATTCTTCTATGATGTTGCAGGAACGGAATGGTTCGCACAGTATGTATATTGGGGCATGGAAAAAGGAATTACAAACGGTTCGAATCCGAACGAATTTTCTCCAAATGCCAATATTACACGAGAGCAAATGTGTACCATGCTTTGTAAATATGCAATTATGAAGGGAATTAGTTTGCCGCAGACAAAGGAAAATGTAACTTTTAAAGATCAAAATAAAATATCCTATTGGGCAAAAGATTATATAATGACAGTTGCAGGGGCGGGAATAGTGAGCGGAACGCCTGACGGCAATTTTGAACCGAACGGAAACGCAACTAGGGCGCAATCAGCAATGATTATCTATAAATTCATCAATATGTAGAGCAGGAGGAATAAATGATAAAGGTAGAAAAATTAGACTCAGGTATAACACTGGTAAAACACAAACTTGTAGAAAGCCACGCAATAGGTATGGCTATATTTGTAAAAGCAGGAGTTGTAACCGAGGATGAAAACGAAAAAGGAATTTCCCATTTAATGGAGCATATGCATTTTAAGGGAACCAAGAATTACACACAAAGGGAATTGGCATTTATAACTGATTCCTTGGGAGGGAATTTAAACGCTTATACAACAAAAGAGTCGACTTGCTATTACGCAAAGGTGCTTGATGATAATGGACCTAAGGCGGCAACGGTATTACTGGATATGCTAAACAATTCCACTTTTGATCCTGAGGAGCTGGAAAAGGAAAAAATGGTTGTAATTGAGGAAATGAATATGACGGACGATGATCCCGATGAATTCATTTTTGAAAAAGTGCAGCTTCATGTGCTAAAAGGCGGTTCGTATGGAAATAAAATTTTGGGTACGGAGGAATCGGTTTCGGGCTGCACAAGTCAAATGCTATTTGATTACAAGAAAAAGCATTATACGCAAGATAATGTTATAGTAGCAATCGCAAGCGGGGAAAATGATAGAGGTGTTGCAAAGATTTTGGAAGACGGAATAAAGCATTGGAATGTGGCTGAAAGCGTGAAACCGTTTGTGGAAAGCGATCCTTATTCTCCGGAATATTTCAGCGCGGTAAGGCATGTTGAACAATCGCATATGCTCATGGCAATTCCGTCTATTTCGGTAGAACACGAATGCGCGCCTGCCAGAAAGCTGGCATCTTTGATTTTAGGTGGCGGTATGTCTTCAAGATTGTTCCAAAAAATTAGAGAGGAACAGGGACTTGCATATTCCATATACGCGTCGGATTATTCTTTCTCGAAAGAAGGAACGCATATAATTTCGGCAGGAGTTGCGACGAACAGACTTGAAAGTGCAATCAAATCAATTAGAGCGGAACTTGAATATTTCAAAAATGGAGGGGTTAATCAAAACGAACTTGAACTTGCAAAAGAAATATTGAAAACTAATACGGTATTTTCGTATGACAATATGATGAAAACACTGCACTATGCGGCTACTTCGCAGCTCTTGTTAAACAAAGTAAAGACATTGGATGAAATCTTAGCTAAAATTGATGCGGTTACCATTGATGATGTAAATAGGGAAGCGGCAGTAATAGGCGCAAGTGAAAATTATACAGTAGGTTTGGTTTCCGATAATGAATACGATGTGGAAAGGATATATAAAAGCTGATGCAAAAAATAGCAACATTTGAAAAGGTGAGTTTTGAACAATTCAAAAAGGATTTTGAAGAAAATTGCGAAAAAGAATTATCCGAAGAAGAAATAAAGAAAATTTACGATTCTATAAAGTTACCTATCAGAGCAACTATAGGTTCGGCAGGTTATGACCTGTTTACACCAGTACCGTTTGCGCTTAAACCGAATGAAATGATAAAAATCGTTACCGGACTTAGAGTAAAAATAGAAGAAGGCTGGGTTTTAACCGTATTTCCGCGTTCAGGTTTGGGATTCAAATATCGCTTGCAGCTGAACAATACGGTAGGTGTAATCGATGCGGATTACTACGATGCGACAAATGAAGGACATATAATGGTTAAATTAACAAACGATACAAAAGAGGGTAAGATTGTTACTTTAGAAGAAAACACGGCATTTGCGCAAGGTATATTTTTACCGTTCGGAATAACAACCGATGATGAGGTATCGCAAAAACGCACCGGAGGCTTCGGTAGCACGGGTATGTAGGAGAAGTTATGAAAATCGCAATAATTTCGTTTACAAAAAATGGTATCGAACTGGCAAACCAAATAGATGAAACGCTAAAAGGACAGGGATTCGAGTCTGAGGCAGATGTGCTTTCAAAGACTATTGATACATCAATTAAGACTTCTCTTTCGGAGTGGACAAAAAAGAAATTTCAAACAAGAGATGCGATTATCTTTGTGGGAGCAACCGGTATTGCGGTTCGAGCAATAGCACCATATGTAAAATCAAAAGACACGGATCCTGCTATAATTTGCGTAGATGAATTGGGCAATTATGTAATATCTTTACTATCCGGTCATCTTGGAGGTGCAAACGAGCTTAGCGCAGTGCTTGCGAGAAAAATCGGGGCGGTGCCTATTATAAGTACCGCTACCGATTTGAACGGTGCCTTTGCCGTAGATACTTGGGCAAAGCGAGAGAAACTCGCGATATTGAATATAAAAGCGATAAAGGCGGTTTCATCCGGAATTTTAAACAAAGAAACGGTTTATTTATACAGCAGGTACGATATAACGGGCGAACTTCCACAATATTTAGAACTTCTGGATGAAGCGAAGTTTTTTGATTATATAAAATCAGGAAAAACGGGTATCTATATCTCTGACGGGACAGATATGCAAGAAGTTGACGATAATTTATTGCGGTTAACTCCAAAGAATTTGCATTTAGGATTCGGATGCAAAAAAGATGTATCGGATGCTCAAGTTGAAACTTTGTTTTCGCAGATAATGAACGAAAACGGCTTCATAACTAATAGAGTTGCGAGCCTAAATTCTATCGATATAAAGGCAAATGAAAAAGCGCTTATCAACTTGGCAAAGTCGATAAATGTTCCGTTTAACACATTTTCGGCTGAAGAATTGATGAGTATAGAAGGTGAATTTACAAAATCGGGGTTTGTAAAAGCGACGGTTGGCGTAGATACCGTTTGTGAACGCGCCGCAATGTTTTCGGCGGGCGAAAATGCAAAGTTGCTCGTAAAGAAAACTGCTTTAAATGGAGTTACGGTTGCTGTCAGTGAAGCACCTGTCAGTATTAAGTTTTAATTTTCATGGGAGATTTATGAAAAAGGTATATGTAATCGGCATAGGAATGGGAAATCCTGGCGGAATAACACTTGAAGGGAAATTAAAGATAGAGGAAAGCGATTTGGTAATCGGGGCAAGGCGCATGCTCAACGCCTTTGCAGCCGAAAATCAAAAACAGTGTGATGCGATTACGTCCGCCGATATTTTCGCTCAAATCGAAAAATCAGATGCGCAGATCATTTCGGTGCTTATGAGTGGCGATATAGGATTTTATAGCGGAGCTAAAAAACTGCGCGAATTATTTGTTCTAAATTATGGCAGCTTTCTCGGTAATGACGAAGTTTGCGTCAGCTATGTACCGGGAATCAGTTCATTTGTTTATTTTCTTTCAAAACTCGGCTTGCCTTGGGAAGATGTAGTTCCTGTCAGCTTACATGGCAGAGATAACGATCCCGTACAGGAGCTGAGAAAGCATGCAAAACTTTTTTTCTTAACCGATTCGGACAACAACACAGTTAGAAAGATTTGTCAACAAATAAATGATGCGGGATTTGGAAAACTTCAAATTTCTATTGGAGAAAAGTTATCGTATCCCGATGAAAAAATCACGACAGGCAAAGTGGAAGATTTTGTAAATGTAGAATTTGAAAGTCTAAGCGTAATTTATTTGGAGAGAAAAGCTCAAAACGATTGTGAATTTTTAAATTTCAAAGATACGCTCGGAATAAACGATGAAATGTTTATAAGAACAAAAGTGCCAATGACAAAAGAGGAGGTTCGTACGGTTTCCGTGTCCAAGATGAATTTGAAGGATACGGATTGTGTTTACGATATAGGAGCAGGAACGGGTTCGGTATCTATCGAACTTGCTATTGCTTGCCGCAAGGGCGAAGTTTATGCCGTAGAAATCGACGAAGAAGCTGCGGATCTGATTGGTGAAAACAAAGCGAAATTTGGTCTTTCCAATCTGCATGTAATAAGAGGGGCTGCACCTTGCGCTATGAAGAATTTACCTAAACCGGACAAAGCGTTCATCGGAGGCTCAAAGGGCAATTTGAAAGAGATAATTTCGGATTTGCTCGAAAAGAACCCGAATATTCGTATAGTTGCCAATGCCGTTTCACTCGAAGCTATTTCAGAGCTGACCGGCTTGATTAAGCATTTTGAGTTCGAAGATACGCAGGTAGTTCAAATGAGCGTAGCGCGTAGTAAAAAACTTGGAAATTATAATTTGATGATGGGACAAAATCCCGTATTTATCGTTGCTATGCAGCACAGCAACAGTTAAGAGGAAAAAATGAAAAAGATTAAAATACCTAGGATTCTTTTAGCCGCACCTTCAAGCGGAAGCGGCAAAACGACTATTACATGTGGCATTATAAGGGCTTTGACGAACAGAGGTCTTTCGGTAAGCTCGTTTAAATGCGGCCCGGATTATATAGATCCCATGTTTCATAAAAAAGCGCTCGGTGTGGATTCAAGGAATTTAGATCTTTTTTTTAACGACGAAAATACTGTAAAATATTTGCTTGCTGAAAATGCAGAAAAAAAAGATATTGCGGTTGTTGAAGGTGTAATGGGATATTACGACGGACTTGCAGGAAAGGACTACAAAGCGAGTAGTTACGACCTTGCAAGAACAACCGCTACGCCTACGATTCTCATAGTAGATTGTAAAGGAAAGTCGGTATCAATTCTTGCAGAAATATACGGCTTTTTGAATATGGAAAAAGACAGCAATATCAAGGGTGTTATTTTGAATCGGGTTTCACCTATGATTTTTGAAGAAATAAAGAACTTAATCGAAGAAAGATTAAAAATTCGTGTTCTTGGATATGTCGGGATGCTAAAAAAAGATTACGCTCTTGAAAGCAGACATCTGGGGCTTGTAATAGCAGACGAAGTCGAGAATTTAGACGAGATACTGGATTTCTTAGCTGCGGAATTTGAGAAAACCATAGATATGGATTTGCTCATAAAACTCGCAAGTGATGCACCGCAGATTGAATATGAGCCGATACAAGTATCGAGTCAAAAGTCTTTTAAAATAGCAGTTGCAATGGATAGAGCGTTTTGCTTTTATTATCAGGACAATCTTGATTTATTGAAAAAACTCGGTGCGGAGATTTGTTGTTTCAGCCCGCTTGCCGACGATAAATTGCCTGATGATATATCGGCGCTTTATCTGGGGGGAGGTTACCCTGAGCTTTATCTTCCGCAACTTTCGCAAAATACAAAGTTGCTTACGCAAATTTTTGAAAAACTTACTAACGGACTTGCGTGTATTGCAGAATGTGGCGGATTTATGTACTTACACGAAACGATTGAAGACAAAGAACACAATAAATATCCGATGGTCGGATTTATTAAAGGAGAGAGTGTGTATGCAGGAAAGCTCGTGCGTTTCGGCTACATAGATATGACGGCAAAAAGTGAGTCGATATTTGGCAATGAAAATATCAAGCTGAAGGGACACGAATTTCATTACTGGGACAGTACGAATAACGGAGATGCGTTTTTGGCGCAAAAACCGCTTCGAAAAACATCGTGGGAATGTGTAATAGGTAATAAAAATTTGTATGCAGGATATCCACATATTCATTTTTACTCAAATATTTCCGCAATAGAAAGGTTTGTAAGAAGATGTCAAGAAAATGCCTAAATTGTGAAATCAATACGGATAAAAATCCCGAGTTGTCGCCCGAAGGAGAGCTCCGAAAGGGATATACTACAGGTAGCTGTGCAACTGCAGCTGCAAAAGCGGCGACGTATTTAATATTTAAAGGAAGCTGCGCAGAAGTGTCTATAATGACTCCCAAAGGAATAAAACTGGATTTGGAAGTACTGGAAGGGCAAATAATTGACGAAAAAACAGCAAAGTGCGGTATTCGTAAGAACAGCGGAGACGATCCGGATATTACAGACGGGGTGATGATTTACGCAAAAGTAAGCCTAAATAACGACAGCAGCGGAAAAATTTTGATTGACGGAGGGGAAGGTGTAGGTAGAGTAACATTGCCGGGACTTTCTTGCAAAGTTGGAGAAGCGGCGATAAATCCTACTCCCAGAAAAACAATAGAAGCGGCTGTATCAGAAATTTTACAGAAGTTTGATTACAAAGGCGGCGCATTCGTTGAAATATCGTTGCCACAAGGGGTAGAGCTTGCAAAACGGACATTTAACCCGAAGCTGGGTATCGTGGGAGGACTTTCTATCATCGGTACAAGCGGTATAGTTGAGCCTATGAGCGAACAGGCTTTGATTGATACTATTAAGGTGGAAATGAGCATGCGCAAGGCTACAGGATGCCGGTATTTGCTTATTACACCGGGAAATTACGGCGAAACTTTTTTGAAAGAGAATTTTGATGTAGACAGGTTTTATTCTGTTAAATGCAGTAATTTCATAGGGAATGCGCTTGATTTTGCAGAGCAGATGGGTTTTTCGGGCATACTTTTTATGGGACATATAGGCAAGCTGTCAAAGCTCGCAGGCGGTATAATGAATACGCATTCAAAGTATGCGGATTCGAGAATGGAGATAATGGCGGCATATGCGGCAAAGCTCGGTGCGAAGCGGGAACTGATTGAAGAAATATTTAATTGCGTTACTACCGACAGCGCATATGAGAAAATAAAAGAAGCGGATGCTCTGCTTTGTGAAAATTTAATGAAGCTGTTAATGGAAAGGATAATATATCATTTAAAAGCTCGCACACACGATACGCTTGAAGTTGCGGCAGTGATGTTTTCAAATAAATACGGATTGCTTGCGAAAAGCGACAATGCGGATGAATTTATAAAAAAATTAGAAAAAACAAATTAGGAGAAGGGTATGGTAAATTTTGTTGGAGCAGGTCCGGGTGCGGTTGATTTGATAACCGTAAGGGGACAAAACTTATTGAAAGAAGCGGATGTAATCATATATGCAGGCTCGCTTGTAAATCCGGAACTTTTGAAAAATGCAAAAGACGGCTGCGAAATATTTAACAGCGCAACCATGACTTTGGAAGAAGTAATAGAGGTAATGCAAAGAGCGGAAAGTGAAAATAAGATGACCGTAAGACTTCATACAGGAGATCCGAGCCTTTACGGTGCAATCAGAGAGCAAATGGATATTTTGGAAACCAAGGATATTAAATTTCAGGTTACTCCGGGTGTAAGTTCATTTTGTGGTGTTGCTGCAGCATTGCAGGCAGAATATACTTTGCCGTCTGTTTCGCAAAGCGTCATCATAACACGAATGGAGGGCAGAACTCCGGTACCGGAAAAAGAAGAAATATCCCTGCTTGCATCGCACGGTGCGACTATGACCATATTCTTGTCAACAGGTCTTTTGGACAAGCTGGAGGAAAAATTGATTGCCGGTGGAGCATACACAAAGGATACGCCTGCTGCGATTGTTTATAAAGCAACATGGCCAGAAGAAAAAGTTTTTAGATGCACGGTTGGAACATTGGCAAAAACTGCAAAAGAAAATAACATTACAAAGACTGCAATGATAGTAGTTGGAGGATTTTTAGCAGACAGTTATGAACGCTCAAAATTGTATGACGGTACATTTACACACGAATTTCGGGAGGGAAAGTAAGTGAACAAAATATATGTTGTAGGGCTTGGTCCCGGCGCAGCCGACCAAATAACACCTAAGGCTATGGATGCCTTGAAGCATAGCGATGTAATTGCAGGATATACGGTTTATGTAGACCTGATTCGCGACCAATTTCCGGATAAAGAATTTATTACAACGCCAATGAAAAAGGAAAGTGAAAGGTGTAAGCTCGCTATTGAGGAAGCTCTCAAAGATAGAACTGTGGCAATGGTTTGCAGTGGCGATGCCGGAGTTTACGGAATGGCAGGACTTATGTACGAGATGGCGGAAGTGATGAATGTTGTAAATCGGCTTGAAATAGTTATAATTTCAGGAATTACCGCTGCTTGCAGTGGGGCGGCTTTGCTTGGAGCGCCGCTTATTCATGATTTCGTAGTAATTAGCTTAAGCGATCTTTTGACGCCGTGGGAGCTGATAGAAAAAAGGCTTGAGGCTGCTGCAATGGCGGATTTTTCTATAGTATTATACAATCCGTCGAGCATGAAAAGACACGATTATTTGCAAAAGGCATGCGATATAATTTTGAAGCACAGAAATAAAGATAATGTTGCAGGATATGTTGAAAACATTGGCAGAGAAGGCGAAACTGCGACAGTTACGGATTTGAAAACCTTGAGAGATACAAGTGTAAATATGTTTACAACAGTATTTATAGGTAATTCAAAAACTAAAAATATAGGTGGCAAAATGGTAACGCCTAGGGGGTACAAAGAGGTAGATGTTTAGCGGATTCCTTTTGACAATTGAATCATTTGGAAATACGATGCAATATGGAATTTTGATTTTACTGCTTCCTTTGATATTTGCGTATTTACTCGATATGATTTTCGGAGATCCGGAAAATCTTTGGCACCCGATTAGGGCAATAGGCTTTTTGATTTCGACATTCGAAAAGCTCTTTAGAAGAATTTTTCCCGCATCAAGCAACGGAGAAATCATCGGCGGAACATTACTGGTATTCTTTACCATTCTAATTAGCGTAACGGTTCCAAGCTGCATAATATTTTTTGCGTACAGATTTAATTTGTTTTTTGGCTTGATAATAGATAGCATTTTGTGTTATTATTTATTGTCGACAAAGTCATTGCAAAGAGAGAGCCTAAAGGTTTACAGACCGTTAAAAAACGCTGATATTAGTGCAGCCAGAGAATTTTTGTCGATGATAGTCGGCAGAGATACAGACAATCTGGATGAAGAAGGAATTTCTAAAGCTACCGTAGAAACGATAGCTGAAAATACAGCTGACGGAGTTATTGCGCCGATGATATATATTGCGATTGGCGGAGCTTCACTCGGGTATTTTTACAAAGCGGTAAATACTATGGATTCTATGATTGCATACAAAAATGAAAAATATTTTTACTTTGGAAAAGTTGCTGCAAAAATGGATGACATAGCAAATTTTTTACCGGCGAGAATTACAGCGTTTTTGATGATAATTGCAAGTTTTTTGCTTGGATATGATTACAAAAATGCGATTAAAATTTTCGTAAGGGACAGGTACAAACACGCAAGTCCGAATAGCGCACAAACAGAAGCCGTATGTGCAGGAGCACTCGGCGTAAGGCTGGCAGGTGATGCGTATTATTTCGGCAAATTATACAAAAAGGAATATATAGGTGATGAAATGCGTCGTGTCGAAGCAGATGATATATTGCGTGCTAATCGTTTGCTTTATGTAACTTCGGCGCTTGGTTTGCTTTTTTGTATTTTGATAAGGGTATTTATAATATGGCTGATTTGATACATGGTGGTGATATTTACAGCTTTGAGGATAGAAAAGTAATCGATTTTTCTGCAAATATAAATCCGCTCGGGATACCGAAAGGGGTAAAAGAGGCGATTATAAGTAATTTGGACTTATTTGCACATTACCCCGATCCTTTGTGCCGAAAACTTTCGGACAAAATTGCAAAAGCAGAGGGCGTTGAAAGTAGTCAAGTGATTTGCGGAAACGGAGCGGCTGATTTGATATTCAGACTTGCTATTGCGTTAAAGCCGAAAAAGGCACTGGTGCTTGCACCTACATTTGCAGAATACGAAATTGCAATGAATACAGTCGATTGCGAAGTAGCTCATTACATGCTTACAGAGGAGAATAACTTTGAAGTAGACGAGGGTTTTATATGCGAACTTAAAAAAAATGCTTACGATATTGTATTCATATGTAATCCGAACAATCCTACAGGGAAGCTGACGAACAAGAAAATTTTACTTGAGGCATTGCAGGTTTGCAAAGCCGTAGGAACACTCATAATGGTAGATGAATGTTTCCTTGAATTTTGCAACGATTATGAAAAAATCACATTGAAACCCTATATAAATGAGTTTTCAAATCTCATGATATTAAAGGCTTTTACAAAGATATATGCAATGCCGGGGCTTAGACTCGGGTACGCATTGACATCGAATTTGGAGCTTATTGAAAAACTTAAAAGTGTAGCGCAACCTTGGGCAGTTTCACAGATAGCACAAATAGCGGGAATTTACGCACTTGATGAAACGGACTATGTGGAAACCGCGATAGCGCAAATACAAACAGAAAAGGAATTTTTAGTATCAAAACTAACAGAGTTAGGAATAAAAGTGTATGTTTCCGAAGCAAATTATTTACTTTTGAATATAAAGAACGCAAACGGATACAATGCGCTTGACTTTAAACAAAAACTCGCAGATGAGGGCATTTTAATTCGCAGTTGTTCAAATTACAGGGGACTTGATGAAAACTATTTTAGAATAGCAATTCGCAATCACTTTGAAAATTTGAAATTGCTTGAAGCACTTTCGAATATTTTGAATTAGAATATAGGAGGAACTATGGCAAAATCTATAATGATTCAAGGGACTATGTCGAACGCCGGCAAAAGTTTACTGGTTGCAGGATTATGTAGAATATTTAAGCAAGACGGCTATTCGGTAGCACCTTTTAAATCTCAAAATATGGCGCTAAATTCCTTCATTACAAAAGAAGGTTTGGAAATGGGACGTGCACAGGTAGTACAGGCGGAAGCTGCAGGAATAGAGCCTTCCGTTTTGATGAATCCGATATTGCTCAAGCCGACCAGCGACAAGGCATCTCAAATTATATTAAACGGTAAAGTTTACGACAATATGGATGCTAAGGAGTACTACTCCAGAAAGCGCGAAATGGTTCCTCATATAAAAGAGGCATATGACAGCCTTGCTTCGAAACACGATATAATAGTGATAGAAGGTGCCGGAAGTCCTGCGGAAATAAATTTACAGGATAACGACATCGTGAATATGTATATGGCGCATCTTGCCGAAGCGCCGGTGCTTCTTGCAGGCGATATAGACAGGGGCGGAGTTTTTGCTTCGCTTGTAGGCACGATGATGCTTTTTAAAGATGAAGACCGAAAAATGGTAAAGGGCACTTTGATAAACAAATTTAGAGGTGATAAAGCTATATTGGCGCCGGGACTTGATATGCTTAGGGATATAGTGAAAGTACCGACTGTCGGAGTGATACCGTATTTGCATGTTGATATAGACGATGAAGACAGCTTGACAGAAAGGTTTGATAATAAAAAGACGGTTGCACCCATTACGATTGCGGTAATAAGGCTTCCAAGGATATCAAACTTTACGGATTTTAACGCGCTTGAGTATTCGAAAATCGCAAAGGTCCAGTATGTTGACAGGGTGGCTGACCTTGGTAATCCGGATATGATAATAATTCCGGGTACAAAAAACACAATGTCGGATTTGCTGTGGCTGCGCCAATCCGGCTTGGAAGCAAGTATTTTGAAATATGCAAAGACCGGAAAGCCTATATTCGGTATTTGTGGAGGATTTCAAATGCTGGGAGAGGAGCTGTCCGATCCGTACAATGTAGAACATGGCGGAGATTTAAAAGGAATGGGACTGTTACCTGCAAAGACGGTGTTTGAAGAGGAGAAAACAACAACTCAGGCGAAAGGGATATTTAATGTAATAGATGACGGATTTTTCAAGGAGCTTTCCAATGTAGGCTTTGAGGGTTACGAAATCCATATGGGAAATACCGTCAAAAATGAAAATTCCAATGCTAAAGAGCTTACGCTTATTACGGAAATATCCGGTACAAAATGCGAAAAGTCTGCGGGACTTTATAGTAAAAATGTGTATGGATCTTATATTCACGGCATATTTGATAATCAAAATGTTGTAAAAGCCTTACTTACGAGTTTGCTTGCAGCAAAGGGCCTTGATCCGGATATGGCTGTCGGAATTGATATCGCATCTTACAAAGACCGGCAATACGATATCTTGGCAGACGGAATTCGTAGCAATATGGATATGGATATGCTTTATGATATTTTAAATAAAGGTATATAATTGGTAAAATAGGAGATAAGTATGAAAATAGAATTGCAAAAGGTATTACCCGAGGAAATTGAGAAGCGCAGCTTTGAAATTATTACACAAGAGCTTGGCGAACGCACGCTACCCGAGAAAATTGCCCCGATAGTGAAAAGGGCGATTCACACATCTGCAGATTTTGACTATTATGAGAATATGAAATTTTCGACCGATGTTGTGGACAAAATCGCCGCTGCTATCAGAAAAGGTGCGGTAATCGTTACGGATACTCAAATGGCAAAAGCAGGGATAAGTAAACCGACGCTTGCGAAGTACGGAGGAGAGGTTTTGTGCTTTATGTCGGACGAAGATGTTGCACAAAAAGCTAAAGAGGACGGAACTACAAGAGCAACGGCATCGATCGACAAAGCTGCAACTTTGGAAAAACCGATTATATTTGCGATAGGCAACGCTCCTACGGCGCTTGTAAGAATCAGAGAACTTTACGAGGAAGGCAAACTGAAACCGGAAGCCGTAATAGGAGTGCCTGTGGGATTTGTAAATGTTTGTGAGTCAAAAGAACTGATAATGGAAACGGATATACCGTACATAGTGGCAAAAGGGCGAAAAGGCGGCAGTAATGTTGCCGCTGCAATATGCAACGCCATATTATACATGATGCGTGATAACAAAATTTAAGAGGAGAGAGAAATGTTTGGCTTAAAAAAGAAAGAAGACGTATTTTACACACTATTCATCGAGTACGCAAGGAAGATTGAAATTGTTGGTGAGAAGTTTTTAGATTTAATCGAGCATTACGAAAATGTTGAAGAAAAGGTTGAAAAAATAAAGGTTCTCGAAACGGAATGCGATATGCATGCACACGACATATTAAACAAATTAAACGTCGCTTTCATCACTCCTTTTGATCGTGAAGACATATACAATGTTACCAAGCAGATGGACGATATTGTTGACTGCATAGAGGAAGCCTCAAACCGCTTTGTCGTATTTGATGTAAAGGAAATCCGCAAGGAATCTATGCTAATGGCGAATTTGATATTGCAAAGTACAAGGGAACTTGTGGTGCTCTTTGAAAATCTGCCTGATTTAAAGAAAAACGATTTGGTGAAAACTCAGATAATCGAGGTTAACAGGCTCGAAAATGAAGGTGATGTAATATATAGAGAAGCACTTATGAAGCTGTTTAGAGAAGATATAAATCCTATTGAGCTTATCAAATGGAAACACATATTTGAGCAGATAGAAAACAGTTTGGATTCATGCGAAAATGTTGCAAATATTATCGAAGGAGTGGCAATGAAATATGCTTAGCCCTTTACTTTTAAGCGTTCTTGTGATTGCGCTGATATTTGAGTTTATAAACGGCTTTCACGATACGGCAAATGCGATAGCAACATCGGTCTATACTCGTGCGCTTCAGCCGAAGCAGGCTATTTTGATGGCTGCGGTATGTAATTTCATAGGAGCTCTTGTAAGTGAAAAAGTTGCACTGACTATTTCAAAAGGGCTGGTAAACATAGATTTGGAACAGTATGTTATACTGTCTGCACTTATAGCTGCAATAATTTGGAATTTAATAACTTGGTGGCGCGGTATACCAAGCAGCTCATCACATGCTCTTATTGGAGGACTTTTGGGTGCGACAATAGTTTATACGGCATCGCTTAAGTATGTATCGTGGGAGGGAGTGCTTTATAAGGTTATAATCCCGCTATTTTCTTCGCCGATACTCGGATTTTTGTTCGGCATATTTATAATGAGGCTGATATTCATACTTTGTATGAACCTATCGCAAGGCAAGGTAAACGATATGTTTAAAAAATTACAGGTGCTTTCATCTGCGTTAATTGCATATTCGCACGGTAACAATGATGCTCAAAAGACTATGGGAATAATTACGCTTGCACTTATGACGGGAGGGGAGCTTGCGGCAGACGCAGGTGTTCCTACATGGGTCAAAATTGCATGCGCAATAACAATGTCTGCAGGTACATCTGTCGGAGGTTGGAAGATAATGAAAACCATGGGTAACGGTGTTACAAAGCTGGAACCTGCAAGCGGATTTGCTTCTCAAATGGGTGCGACTATAGCTATTGAAGGAATGTCGTTTTTGGGAGCACCGGTCAGCACTACACAGGTAATTACCACATCTATTATGGGAGCGGGTAGCGTAAAAAGACTTTCGGCCGTAAAATGGGGAATGGCAGGAAGTATCATAAGGGCGTGGTTTGTAACTCTGCCTACTACGATGATTATAGGTGGAGTTACCTGTTATATAGTGTCGGTTATCCTATAGGAGATATATATGATTACACGAGAAAACTTAGAAAAGAGAGAACACGAGTGGTTGTCGAAATTTGCCTGTAAAGCGGATGAAAGCAAGGGAAGATTAAAGGATGAAGAACCTTGCCATTTGCGAACAGCCTTTCAACGAGACAGGGACAGGATAATTCATTCAAAATCTTTTCGCAGGCTCATGCACAAGACACAAGTTTTTCTCGCTCCTGAGGGAGATCATTTTAGGACAAGGCTTACGCACACCATAGAGGTGTCGCAGGTTGCACGAACTATTGCAAGAGCACTCGCTTTAAATGAAGATTTAACAGAAGCTATTGCGCTTGGACACGATTTGGGACATACTCCGTTCGGACACAGCGGAGAAGAAATTTTAGACAGGATATTTAAAGAAAATAAGGGCGAAGATTTCGGTTTCAAACACAATGTTCAAAGCCTAAGGGTAGTAGATGTACTCGAGGGAAAGAAAATGGGCGACGGACTTAATTTGACAGCTGAAGTAAGAGACGGCATTGTTTGTCATTCGGGATCCAAACATGCTTTTACACTTGAAGGTGAAATAGTACATCTTAGCGATAGAATTGCATACATAAATCACGATATCGATGATGCTTTGCGTAGCGGAGTTATCGGGTTTGACGATTTGCCCAAAGATTTGATACAAATTTTGGGAAGTACTCACGGCGAACGAATTGATACGCTCGTAACGGACATAGTAAAAAACAGCGCAAACAAAAATGATATAAAACAAAGTCAGGAATGCAGGGAAGCTATGAACAGCCTTAGGACGTACATGTTTCAGAATGTCTACAAAAATGAGCACGTCAAAAAACATGAGGACTTAAACAAGGTTGAAATAGTAATAAGGTCATTGTTTGATTATTACATTAAAAATCCGGAAAAGCTGCCGGATGAATTTCTTGCTTTGCAGCTACGATTTGAAAGAGATGAATTGGTCAAAGATTACATAGCAGGAATGACTGATAGATATGCTTTAACACTTTACAGTGAAATTTTCTTGCCTAAGGGCTGGAAATAAAATGGCGGGAGTTTAAATTGGGAAGTTCATTTAAAGAAGGGAACATAATAGCAGATATTAAAGATAGAACGGACATAGTCGATGTTATTTCCGAAGTGGTGGCTTTGAAGCGGGCGGGAAATAATTACAAAGGGCTTTGTCCGTTTCATGCTGAAAAAACACCTTCGTTTGTTGTATCGAAAGATAAGCAAATATTCACCTGTTTCGGTTGCGGCGCCACCGGTGATGCTATAGAGTTTACGAAACGATATTACAACCTTGAATTTAACGAAGCAATCGAAAAACTTGCAAAAAATGCAGGAATTGAATACACGGCATATAAGCGCGAAGAAGATGATAAATATAAGAAATACTATGAAATAAATCGGGAAGCGGCGCTTTTCTTTTTTAAGAATCTTGCGAAGAAGGGAAATCTCGGGTACGAGTATATAAGAAAAAGGGGAATTTCGGATGCAACTATCAAAGCCTTCGGTATAGGATATGCACCGGATTCGTGGAATTCGCTTTGCAATTATTTTAAAGGAAAATATGAATTCAAAATATTAAAAGAGCTTGGATTGGTTTCGGAGAAGAACGGACGATATTTCGATAAATTCAGACATAGACTTATGTTTCCGATAATAGATACCAAAGGGCGTGTTATCGGGTTTGGTGGTAGAGCAATAGGAAATGCCGAACCGAAGTATTTAAATTCACCCGAGAATGTTATTTTTAAGAAAAAAAATAATCTGTATGGACTAAATATATGTAAAAAAGACATTTCAAAAGCGGACAAGGCACTAATTGTTGAGGGATATATGGATGTTGTGTCTTTAGCTCAAGCGGGTATAAAAATTACAGTAGCTTCTTTGGGAACGGCTCTGACTCAAGAACAGGGCGCACTTCTCAAAAGATATACAAAGAATACGATTTTGGCATACGATTCGGATTCGGCAGGAATGAAGGCGGCACTTAGGGGGATAGATATTTTGATTTCCGCAGGGTGTAAGCCCAAAGTCTTGACGATAGAAGGGGCAAAAGATCCGGACGAGTTTTTAAAGAAACATACCAAAGACGAGTTTGAAAAACTGCTCAATGCGGCACTGCCGCACACACAATATCGTATAAATGTATTGAAATCAAGATACAACCTTGATATTTACGAAGAAAAGATAGAGTTTATAAAAGAAGTATCCTTGTTTTTGAAGGAACTCACGCCGGTCGAGGCTGACATATACATTACGAAACTGGCTTCGGAAATAAATGTGTCGGCAAATGCTATAAAACTCGAAATGAGGGGTATCAAAAAACAGTACAAAGCTAATTCTTTAATAAACGGATTAAATAACAATACACCAAAGCTACAAATTGATGTATTTGAAAAAACCTTTTTGCGTCTTGCAATGCACAGTAAAGATTTTTTCGACAGCTTGAAAATGAGTTTATACGAATTCAAATACGAAAATTCAAAGTTCTTATTTGAGAAAATTATTGATTATTACAATCAAAAGTCAGAATTTGAGATTGACGATTTTAGACTTCAAGAAGCCTTGGAACCTCCAATTTTCACTATGACTATGGACATTTGGGAAAATATCAAACTGGGAGATAAACCTGAGAAAATACTTGAAGATTGCTTACAAAACATAAAAACTGAAAGACTCAAAACGAAAGAAAACGAATTGATATTACAAATTTCCATAGCAGAAGAAAACGAAGAAGATCATAAAGATGACATACTGAGATTGCAACAGGAATTACTAAAATTGCGGACAAATGGAGGGAAGGCACATGGTGAATGAAGAAGAAAAAAATATCGATATAAGAGAATATGCAACGGAATTGGCACAAAAGGCGAAAAACAGAGGCAAGATATCTTATAAAGAGGTTGCGGACTATCTTGTGTCGGCGGAGCTCGATAAGGATCAGGCTGATGATTTTTATGATTTTCTTTCGAAAGAGGGAGTCGATCTGGTAAACGAGGTCGATCCTGATGAGTTCGATATGTTCAGCCTTGAGAGTTTTGACGACAATTTAAAAATTGAAGATGAAAAAGACTTATCTATTGACAATCTGGAGGAAATACAGGTTGAAGAGGATTTAGAGGCGGCTCTGCCAAAAGGGATAGCAGTTGACGATCCTGTGAGAATGTACCTTAAGGAAATAGGAAAAGTACAACTTTTGTCCGGTGAAGATGAAATAGAGCTTGCAAAAAAGATGGATGCAGGCGATGAAGCTGCAAAGCAAAGGCTTTGTGAGGCGAACTTAAGGCTCGTTGTAAGTATCGCAAAGAGATATGTCGGCAGAGGAATGTTGTTTTTGGACTTGATTCAAGAGGGAAACCTTGGCCTTATCAAAGCAGTTGATAAGTTTGACTGGAGAAAGGGCTACAAATTCAGCACATATGCCACTTGGTGGATAAGGCAGGCAATCACACGCTCTATCGCAGATCAGGCGAGAACCATTAGAATACCGGTTCATATGGTCGAAACTATAAATAAGCTGATTCGTGAATCAAGAAAATTATTACAGGAGTACGGGCGTGAACCGACACCTAAGGAAATAGCTGTACGCATGGATATAAGCGAAGAAAAGGTACGAGAGATAATGAAAATCGCTCAAGAACCTGTATCTTTGGAAACTCCTATAGGAGAAGAAGAGGATAGTCATCTTGGAGATTTTATACCTGACGATGAGATACCTGCACCTGCAGATGCTGCAGCTTCCGCTATGCTCAAGGAACAGCTAAACGAAGTATTGCAAACCCTTACGGATAGAGAGCAAAAAGTTTTGAAATTAAGATTCGGACTCGAAGACGGTCATGCAAGAACTCTCGAAGAGGTTGGAAAGCGTTTCAATGTAACGCGTGAAAGAATAAGACAAATCGAAGCAAAGGCATTGAGAAAACTCCGAAATCCGTCTAGAAGCAAAAAACTTAGAGACTATTTGGAGTAGGTATAAACAGTGAAAAAGATAACAGAAAGGCTGTCTTGCATAGCTTCTCTGATAGGAATCGGAAAAACCGTGGCGGATGTTGGAACGGACCACGGTTTTTTACCTATTTACTTGCATACGGAATGTGAATCTCCGTATGTAGTTTTGTCAGATATCAGCAGAGCGTCGCTTCAAAAGGCGATAGATAATGTGAGCAGCGTTTTTCAAGAGGATGAAATAAAAAGATATTTTGATTTTCGCTTAGGAAGCGGACTTGATATTTTGAAACACGGTGAAGTTGATGCGGTAGTGTTTGCAGGCATGGGTGGAGAGCTTATGGTAAAGCTCATGCAAGATGACATAAAAAAAACTGAGAGTTTTGCAAAATTCGTATTTCAACCGCGAACGGGACAAGGTTTTTTGAGATATTGGCTTTTGTCAAACGGTTTTGAAATCGAAAGGGAAAAGCTGGTAACAGAAGGAAAGTTTATATGCGAAGTTTTGAGTGCTAATTATACAGGGAAAATAGAATCGGATTTGAAACCGTTTGTAAAGAACGATGTTACATATGAAATTACACAAAAGATGATTGCGGAAAACGGAGAGCTGGGAATAAAATTTTTAAATTCAAAAATAAAAAAAGAAAATTTTATAAAAACCGGATTGGACAAAACTGAAATGGAAGTAAGCGAAAAAAAAGCTCAGAATATTGAGAATTTGAAATATTTGAATGAACTTTCAAATAAGTGCGGTATGTAGGGGGTGATTTTATCGTTACATATAGTGAAATAAGCGATGTCCTAAATCAAATCGCACCGCTTAGCCTGGCAGAGGATTGGGATAATTCCGGTTTTCAAATATTACTTGACAAAAAAGAAATAAGAACGGTCCTTTTGTGCCTTGATGTTACGGCAGCCGTTATAAAAGAAGCGATAAATGCAAATGCAGATTTAATAATCAGTCATCATCCTATGTATTTCAGCCCTTTTAGAAATATTGTAAGCGGAGATTTGGTTTCAGATTACACGATTGAACTGATTAAAAATGGAATATCGGTATATTCGTCGCACACGTCGTTCGACAAGGCTGAAAAAGGTACGAATTTTTATTTGGCAAAAATGCTGGGACTTTCCGATTTACATTTTTTTGACGAAGTTTATGAAAAATCAATCGGCATCTACGGGGAACTTCCTGCCAATGAGAGCGTCAGCAGTTTTGTAGCAAATATGTATCAAACATTGAATATAGATAAGCATACTGTGAGGATTGTAGGTGATACTGATGCCAAAATCCTTAAGGTGGGAATTTGTACCGGAGCGGGCATGAGCGAATTTCAAATTTCGCAGAAGCTGAGCTGCGATGTATTTATTACCGGAGATTTAAAATACCACGAGGCGCTTTGTGCTTTTGAAAAAAATAAGCTATTGATAGATATAGGACACTTTGACAGTGAAAAATTTTTTGTTGAAAATTTAGCTGCGCAGCTTGGGAATATATATGGCGAAAGATTAAATATTATACAAACAAAAACAATGTTAAATCCTTTTAAAACGCTTTGATTTGTGGTAAAATATAGTATTGGGTAAGTCAGACAATCGCAGGCAGAAATGCGTGAGGAAAGTCCGGGCTCCATAGAGCGAGAGTGCCAGATAACGTCTGGCGTAGGTAACTATAGGGAAAGTGCAACAGAAACATTCCGCCGAAACAGTTAGGCTGTGGTAAGGTTGAAATGGTGAGGTAAGAGCTCACCGGCGTTTTGGAAACAAAGCGGCCGTGTAAACCCCACTCGGAGCAAGACCAAATAAGGATGTAAGGGTAGCTGCTCGTTATCCCCTGGAAGGTAGGTCGCTTGAGCATAGCAGCGATGTTATGCCTAGATAGATGATTGTCAAATACAGAACCCGGCTTATAGACTTGCCCATACCTCTTTATAGAGGTTTTTTTTAATAAATTAAATTTTTAACAATCGCTTTTATAATCCAAAAGAGAGGAATAAAAAATATATATATGAAAGAACAAGCAAATTCAAATAATATTGAAAGGACAAAGCAAAACGATATAAGCGATAATAAAATGGGTGTAATGCCTATTGGAAAGCTGATGATTACACTTTCATGGCCGGCTATGATATCTATGCTTATTCAGGCGCTGTATAACATAGTCGACAGTATGTTTGTGGGTATGATAAGCGAAGCGGCGCTTTCGGCGATTACTTTGATATTTCCTGTTCAAATGTTTTTGATTGCGGTTGCAATCGGTACGGGAGTTGGTGTAGGTTCGCTCATTTCACGAAAATTAGGAGCCAATGAGCAGGACGAAGCAAACGATGTAGCTAGCCACGGCTTCTTTTTGTCGTTTGTAAATTGGAGTGTATTTGCGTTATTCGGAGTATTTGGCGTCAAAGCCTTCATGAATTTGTACGATGTATCGGACTATATCATTCAAAATGGAGGTATCTATCTGCAAATAATTTGTATAGGTTCTGTTTTTGCACTTGTCGAGGTAAACATAGAAAAAACACTGCAATCTACAGGAAATACAATTATGCCTATGTTCGCCAGCTTGATTGGTGCGGTTACAAATATAATACTTGATCCGATTTTTATATTTGGAATTGGCCCTATTCCTCAAATGGGAGTGATAGGAGCTGCCATTGCGACGGTAATAGGACAGGCGGTTTCTATGTGCGTGGGACTTTTCCTTATATTCGGGTATAGTCATGATGTAAAGATTAAAGTCAAGGGTTTTCGCTTTAAAGCTGATATACTAAAACAAATATATATCGTAGGCGCTCCGTCAATACTAATGCAAACGGTAAGTTCTATAATGCTTTTCATGATGAACAGCATCATAGCGATATCACAAACGGCAATAGCTATTTTCGGAAGCTACTTTAGGCTTCAGAGCTTCATATTTATGCCCGTATTTGGACTTAATCAAGGAGCGATGCCGATAATAGGATACAACTTTGGAGCAAAAAACAAGGAACGAATGATGAAAGCATACCAAACCGGACTTGCTTTTTCAATCGCTATTATGACTATTGGAATGTTGGTGTTTTTGGCAATTCCGGAAAAATTGCTTTATATTTTCAGCGCGTCGGATGCGATGATTGAAATGGGTGTACCGGCACTTAGAATTCTCAGCCTGGCCTTTATTCCTGCGGGTTTTGCTATCATGACATCGGCAACATTTCAGGCAACGGGACACGGACTTTTGAGTATGTGGCAGTCCTTATTGCGACAAATATTGGTACTGGTACCGGTAGCTTTCGTATTGGTAAGACTTTTCGGAATATCGTATGTATGGTGGTCATTCCCGATTTCAGAACTTGCCGATGTAGTCTTTTCAATGATACTACTTAGAAGATTATACAAAAGGGAAATAGCTACTTTAGCATAAAGATAGCGACTTAATGGAGGCTTTAGATGAAATTAGGCATAGATTTGGGTTCAACAACCGTAAAACTTGTATTGCTTGATGATAATAATGAAATTGTTTTCAAATGTTATGAAAGGCATATGTCAAATGTTTTTGAAAAGGTTGCGGAGCTTTTGGACAATTTATATAAGGAAGTTGGAGATATAGATGTAAAGCTCGTAATAACAGGCTCGGGCGGACTTTCTCTTGCGGAAAAAATGGGTTTGCCGTTTGAGCAAGAGGTGATTTCGTGTAGCGCTGCGGTGGAAGCACTAATCCCCGAGACGGATGTAGTTATCGAGCTCGGGGGTGAGGACGCCAAGATCACATTTTACGGCATGAGTATCGAGCAAAGAATGAACGGAACTTGTGCAGGCGGTACGGGAGCGTTTATCGACCAGATGGCGGTGCTTTTGAATACGGATGCATCAGGTCTAAATGAGGCAGCGAAAAAACATGAGATAATATACCCTATTGCCGCAAGGTGCGGCGTCTTTGCAAAAGCAGACATTCAGCCGCTTATAAACGAGGGGGCATCGGTAAACGATTTGGCGGCTTCCATATTTCAAGCTGTCGTAAATCAAACTATCAGCGGACTGGCTTGTGGCAGACCTATCAAAGGAAATATCGCATTTTTGGGAGGACCTTTGTCGTTTTTGGATGAACTTAGAAACAGATTTATCCAAACTTTGGAATTGGGTGAGGACAATGTAATATTTCCTCCGAACTCACAGTATTTTGTTGCGCTTGGAGCTGCGCTTATAGCGAACAAACACGATATTCACAGATTATCAGATATACTGCAAAAAATGAAGCATACCGAAAATACAAAGTCTGATTCTATGGATACACTGGAGCCGTTATTTGAAAGCAAAGCGGATTATGCTAAATTCCAAAAAAGACACGCAGCTCAAAAGGTCAAGAGAAAAGATATATCAAAGGTCAGCGGACCTGTATTTCTTGGAATTGACGCAGGTTCTACAACTACAAAAGCTGCGCTTATAGACTCGGATTTGAATTTGCTGTATTCGTTTTACAAAGGAAATAACGGAAAGCCGCTCGAAACGACTATGGAGATGCTAAGGGAGCTTTATTCATTGCTGCCGAAAACTGCATTTATCGCAAATGCAACGGCTACAGGATACGGCGAGGGGCTTTTGAAGAGTGCGTTTAATATTGATCTTGGTGAAATTGAAACTTTGGTGCATTACAAGGCGGCGGAGGCATTTTTACCGGGCGTTGAGTTCATACTCGATATTGGCGGGCAGGATATGAAGTGCATGAAGGTAAAAGATGGCTCAATTTACAATATTATGCTAAACGAAGCCTGTTCATCGGGATGCGGATCATTTCTTGAAACATATGCAAAATCTCTAAATATGGATATATTCAGTTTTGCACAGGAAGCGATATACGCAAAAAAACCTGTTAATTTGGGTACCAGATGTACCGTTTTTATGAACTCCAAGGTTAAGCAGGCGCAAAAGGAAGGTGCGAGCATCGGAGATATTTCTGCAGGACTTTCGTATTCAGTAATAAAAAATGCTTTATTTAAGGTAATAAAGCTGCGCGATGTAAGCGAAGCGGGAGAAAAAATAGTAGTTCAAGGAGGTACGTTCTTAAACGATGCCGTGCTGAAAAGTTTGGAAAACACGCTTGGAAGAGAGGTCGTGCGTCCGGACATTTCCGGTATTATGGGAGCGTATGGAGCTGCTATCGTATCTAAGGAAAACTATATTGAAGGAACTGCTTCATCGGTGATTACACTTGAGCAGATGAACGGATTTACCGTAACAAATAAAAATGCGCGTTGCAAGTTATGCGAAAATAACTGTTTACTCACTATAAATAAATTCAATAACGGAGAAACGTTCGTTACAGGAAACCGCTGTGAACGAGGAGCCGGCAAGGCGCACAAGGAAAACGATTTACCGAATCTTTTTGAATATCAGTATAAACGACTGTTTTCGTACAAGAGTCTCGGTAGCGAATATGCAAAACGAGGAAGCATCGGGATTCCAAGGGTTTTAAATATGTATGAAAACTTCCCGTTTTGGTTTACCTTTTTCACACATCTAGGATTCAATGTGGTACTTTCGCCTAAATCTACGAAAGAACTTTACGAAACAGGTATGGATACAATAGCATCGGATACTGCCTGCTATCCGGCCAAATTGGTGCATGGACATATCAAAGCTCTGGTTAAAATGGGCGTAAAGCGAATTTTTTATCCAAGTATAAATTACGAGGCTATTGAAGATGTAGGTGCGACAAACCACTACAACTGTCCGGTGGTAGGAACTTATCCGGAATTGATAGCTTGTAATATGGCGGAAATTTTTAATGAGAATGATGTGATTTTCACTAATCCGTTTTTACCGTACGACAGCGATTACGCACTGGTGCGTGAGCTTTGCGATGTGTTCGGTTCGCTTGGAATTACATATGCGGAAATTGATTCTGCAGTAAAGGCCGCGAGAAACGAGGATAAGCTATACAAAGACGATTTGAAAAAAGAAGGTGCGAAAGCACTCAGATATGCCGCTGCAAACAAAAAGAAATGCATTGTATTAGCAGGAAGACCATATCATCTCGATCCTGAAATAAATCACGGTATCGACAAACTTATCACGAGCAACGACATGGTAGTGCTTACTTCCGAATCAATAGCGCATTTGGCTTACGAAAAACCTGAGCTTAGAGTGCTCAATCAATGGTCGTATCATGCAAGGTTATATCGCTCGGCTGCGCTATGTACAAAATCGCCTGATATGGAGATGATTCAGTTAAATTCTTTCGGTTGCGGACTCGATGCGGTAACGATTGACCAAGTAGAAGAAATAATGCAAAATAGCGGAAAACTTTATACTACACTCAAGATAGACGAAGGAACTAATCTTGGAACTGCGAAAATCAGAATCCGCTCGCTCAAGGCGGCGATGGACGAAAGAGCAAAGTCCAATATTACAGGAACTCCCACGGAGCTTAGTTACGAAAAACCTCTGTTCACAAAAGAGATGAAGAGGGACTATACTATATTGCTTCCTCAAATGGCACCAATGCACTTCAATTTTATAGAGGTTGCCTTAAACGAGTGCGGTTACAATGCGGTTCTTTTGCCACAAGCTGATAATCATGCGGTAGAGGAAGGACTTAGGTATGTGAATAACGATTCGTGCTATCCTGCTATCGTTTCACTAGGTCAGATTATTTCAGAAGTTAAATCCGGAAAGTACGATTTGGATAAACTTGCCATATTCTTGTCGCAAACCGGAGGAGGGTGTAGAGCCAGTAATTATATTCCGCTTCTTAGAAAAGCGCTTGCATCTATGAATCTTTCGCATATTCCGGTAGTTTCAATAAATATTGCAGGTCTTGAAAAGAATCCGGGATTTAAGTTGTCGGCAGGGCTTATGAAACGTATCATAATGTCGCTTGTTTACGGTGATTTACTTATGAGAGTGGTGCATGCTACTCGTCCTTATGAGCGTGAAGCGGGAGCGGTAGACAAACTTTACGAGCAGTGGAACGAAAAGATCAAGGAAAACATAACAAATTCCAATTTCCATCAGTTCTCGAAAAATTTACAGCAAATTGTAAACGATTTTGATAATATTCCAATAACAGATGAAAAGAAGCCGAAAATCGGAGTGGTTGGGGAGATACTTGTAAAGTATCACCCGAATGCTAATAACGAAATCGTCAAGATTATCGAAAAAGAGGGCGGAGAAGCTGTCGTTTTGGATTTAATAGATTTCTTCCTTTATGGAATGTACAGCAAGGGATTTAATTACGAACATCTATCCGGTACATATATGCAGATGCTTGCAAACAGTGCGGCTATTAAATTTATTGAGATGTTTAGAAAGCCTATGAGGGTAGCACTTAGGAAGAGTAAGCGTTTCCACGAGCCTGCGTATATTGAACAAGTTGCAAAAAAGGCTGAGCAAATTATTTCACTTGGAAATCAATGTGGAGAAGGCTGGCTTTTGACGGGCGAGATGATAGAGCTTATGGAAATGGGAGTTACCAATATAGCTTGTTTGCAACCGTTTGGTTGCTTGCCTAACCATGTTACGGGAAAAGGTGTAATGAAAGCGCTTAGAAATTACAACAAGCTGGCGAATATCGTGGCTATCGATTACGATCCTGGTGCAAGTAATGTAAATCAGTTAAATCGTATCAAACTTATGATGGCTACGGCACATAAAAATATTTCCGAATAAATTTTAAAAAATGTGGTTAAAACAACATAACCTATATTCCATATTAGTTATACTTCTTGCATAGGCTAAAGTATTGCGAATTAAAAATATGTATGATTATGGAGGAAGATTATGGAAAACAAAATGTTTTGTTATCAATGTCAAGAAACTGCGGGTTGCGTAGGATGTAAGCAATCTGGAGTTTGCGGAAAAACGCCGGATGTAGCGGCTATGCAGGATTTACTCGTATTTGTAACAAAAACGCTATCGGCTGTTACTACAAGACTTAGAAGCGAGGGTAAGCAAATATCGAGAGAAATCAACCACAAGGTTACAATGAACTTGTTTATAACAATAACCAATGCGAATTTTGATAAGGAAATGATAGTTTCAAAAATAGAAGAAACACTAAAGCTGAAAGACGAGTTGATTTCACAGGTTTCATTCAGAGCATCGCTACCTGAGGCAGCAAATTGGACAGGTGATAAAACGCAGTTTGAAGAAAAGGCAAAGGAAGTAGGCGTTCTTGCGACGGAAGATGAGGATGTTCGTTCGCTTAGAGAGCTTATTATATACGGTCTTAAGGGCCTTTCAGCTTATTCAAAGCATGCCAATGCGCTACTTGAAGATGATGAAGAAGTAGATGCGTTCATACAAAAGGCTCTTGCTGCTACTTTGGATGATTCGCTTTCGGTGGATGACTTGATAGCGCTCACATTGGAAACAGGCAAATTCGGAGTGCAGGGAATGGCTCTTTTGGATAAGGCTAACACAGGAACATATGGTGCGCCTGAAATGACTAAAGTGGATATCGGTGTAAGAAACAATCCGGGAATATTGATATCCGGTCATGACTTGAGAGATCTTGAGATGCTGCTTGAGCAGACTATGGGAACAGGTATTGATATATACACACATTCGGAGATGTTGCCGGCTCACTATTATCCAAAGTTCAAAAAATATCCGCACCTTGTAGGAAATTACGGAAATGCTTGGTGGAAGCAAAAAGAAGAGTTTGCGAGCTTCAACGGTCCTATACTTATGACTACAAACTGTATAGTGCCGCCAAGCGAAACATATAAAGACAGACTATATACAACGGGTTCCGCTGCATATCCGGGCTGCAAGCATATATCGGGAGATATCGGTGAGGAAAAAGATTTTTCTGCTATTATAGAACATGCGAAAAAATGTCCGCCACCTACCGAAATTGAAAAAGGAGAAATTCTTGGAGGATTTGCGCACGATCAAGTATTCCAGTTGGCGGATAAAGTGGTTGATGCTGTTAAAACAGGTCAAATCAAGAAATTTGTTGTAATGGGAGGATGCGACGGTCGTGCAAAAAGCAGAAACTACTATACGGACTTTGCGCAGGCATTACCGAAAGATGCTGTAATACTCACCGCAGGATGCGCAAAATACAAATACAATAAGTTAAATCTGGGGGATATTGGCGGTATTCCAAGAGTTTTGGATGCAGGTCAATGTAACGATTCGTATTCGCTTGCTATTATAGCTCTGAAGCTCAAGGAAATCTTCGGACTTTCAGATATAAACGAACTGCCTATCGTATATAATATTGCGTGGTACGAGCAAAAGGCCGTTATAGTATTACTTGCGCTGCTTTATCTTGGCGTAAAGAATATCCATTTGGGACCTACATTACCTGCATTTTTAAGTCCGAATGTTGCAAATGTTTTGGTAAATAATTTCGGCATATCAGGTATTGATACGGTAGAAAACGATATCAACAAGTTTTTTAACTAATGATTATAGGGCTATTTGAGATAGCGATTTAATGAATTTAAAATCCCTTTATTCAATATAGAGGGATTTTTTAATTTAGAAAATATCAGTGGTTATTGTTATTTATCTGAACATTTAGTATAATCAAAGGTAGATAAAATTGAATAAAGGAGGCTTGCGATGATTGCTGAAGGAATAAGTTTGGAAATCTTGAACAATATTCAAGATGGTGTTTATTATGTTGATAAAAACAGAGTAATTCAATTTTGGAATAAAGGTGCAGAAAGAATCACAGGATATAAAGCGGAAGAAGTAGTTGGACGCACTTGTCCTGAAACATACTTAAATCACATAGATGAGGCGGGTAAACCTTTGTGTATAGTAGGATGTCCGCTTTACGCAACCAATATAGACGGAGTAACAAGAACCGAAAAGGTATTCGTAAGACATAAAGAAGGATACAGAATCCCGATAGTTGTAAATATTTCGCCGATCAGGAAAGATGGAGAAATAATCGGTTCTGTTGAAGTGTTTTCGGTTAATTCGCCAAAGGTGTACGAAGATGATTTAATAGAGGACTTGTCTGACAAGGCGATGCACGATTCTCTCACAAAACTTCCCAATCGTTCATATATTGAAAGTTTCCTGGCATACAAATTTTCTGAATTTAATCGTTTCGGCAAGAGGTTTGCGCTTTTATTTGTAGATATAGATCATTTTAGGAATTTTAACAATGAATATGGCCACGATGTCGGAGATATGGTCTTGACTGCAATAGCAAAAGGTATATCCCATAATATTAAGAAAAACGATATGTTCGGCAGATGGGGAGGGGAAGAGTTTGTAGGCGTTTTCAGTATAGATAGGAGCTACGAAGCATCTATAATAGCTGAACGCATCAGATATTTGGTGGAAAATACCGTTGTAACTACAGCGAAAAACGAGCAGCTTGCGGTTACGGTAAGTGTCGGCGCAGCAATATCAAAAAAGCAGGATACTATGGATACGCTTATTAAAAGAGCCGACGAGCTTATGTATAAGAGTAAAAATGACGGTAGAAACAGAGTAAGCGTACAAATTTCCGATCAGTAAATCAACCGATAAGTTAGAACAACTGCAAATTATAGCGGATTTCGTATTGATTTTTTGCTTTACTAGTGCTAGAATATATATGAGAAATACATAAATACTTAGGAGGTTTTCGGTGGGAAGACATGGTACTATAGCAGGAAGAAAAGCTGCTCAGGATTCAAAAAGAGCAGCGCTTTTTACAAAATATGCAAGAGCTATCACGGTAGCTGCGAAAAACGGAGGGGATCCTGAATACAATGCCACGCTCAAAGTAGCAATAGAAAAGGCAAAGGGAATCAACTTGCCGAACGACAATATTACAAGAGCTATCAAAAAAGGTACAGGTGAGCTGGACGGAGAAACATACGAAGAACTCAGCTTTGAAGGATATGGAGTATCAGGCGTGGCGGTAATTGTTTCGGCACTTACGGATAACAAAAATAGAACTACTTCGTTTGTGCGTTCAACATTTGATAAATACGGCGGCAATCTTGGAGCTCCGGGCTGCGTTTCTTATATGTTCGCAAGAAAAGGCATGATTATAATTGAAAAAACGGATGCGATTTCGGAGGATGAAATACTTGAGGTTGCATTGGAAGCAGGAGCGGAGGATGTTGTTGTCAAGGAAGATTACTTTGAAATATTGACAGATCCTGCAAGCTATACAGATGTTCACTCGGCTTTGATGTCAAAGAACTATGAGATTTTGGAGTCGGACATTGAATATCTGCCGTCCATGGAGCAAGCTCCGTCGGAAGAGCACGACATCAAAAAGCTCAAGAAAATGATAGATATACTGGAAGATAACGACGATGTACAAAAGGTTTATACTAACTGCAGTATAGACTTGGACGAAATCGAATTATAAAAAATTAAATCCTGAAATGTTTGTTAAGGCTTTTAATTCAACCTACAGTTTACTTTTGGGAATCCGAGTCTACTAAATGGCTGTCAAGCCTCCTTATGAGTGGAAGGCAAAAGTTTGTAGCAGGGTACCCCCCTATTTGATATAGGGCGTGAATTATAGTCTGACGGCATGACGGGATTTTTTTATATTAGAGGATAGTATGGAAATAAATATATGTTCGATAGAGGGATTTCAAATAGGTAATGCGCATGATATAAAGGCGGCAACAGGCTGCACTGCTATAATCGCCAAAGACGGGGCAACAGCAGGTGTTGCAACATATGGAGGAGCACCGGCAAGTCGTGAAACCGAACTTTTGCGCTCCGAAAAAATGGTCCAAAAGATTCATGCTGTAATGCTTTGCGGAGGAAGTGCTTACGGACTTGATGCCGCAAGCGGAGCTATGCGATATCTTGAAGAAAACAATATCGGGTTTGGCGTAGGAAAAGGCGTAGTACCAATAGTTTCGGCAGCTTCCATATTCGATTTGAATGTGGGAAGTTTTGATGTGCGCCCGAATGCGGATATGGGGTATGCCGCTTGCGTAGATTCGCAAAATCAGAAATTAAAACAGGGCAATTACGGAGCGGGTACAGGTGCGAGCGTTGGGAAATACCTTGGTGAAGCACAAAGTATGAAGTCGGGACTTGGATTTTATGCGCAAGATTTTGACGGTGTAAAAGTAGGCGCAATAGTTGTGCTTAATGCTTTGGGCGATATTTATTCTGCCGAGTCGGGAAAGCAAATAGCCGGACTTTTACGAAAAGATAAAAATGAGTTTTTAGATACGCAAAAGGAAATGCTAAAAAATATAACAAGTTGCAAGAATGTATTTGAAAATAAAAATAATGAGCAAAAACCCGATGTAAATGCAACTACAAACACAACGATAGCCTGTATTATTACAAATGCGTCAGTTACCAAACCTGAAGCAAATAGAATAGCTGCACTGTCGCACGATGCGTATGCAAGATGTATAAGACCTGTGCATACTGCATTTGACGGGGACACCATATTTGCACTTGCGTCGAATAAAGTGAGTGCAGATGCTGAAATAGTTGCGATAGCGGCGGGGAAGGTTCTTGAGAAGGCTATTGAAAATGCTGTATTTAACGCCGAGCCGTCATACGGACTTAGAGCGTATTGCGATATGAGGTGAATATGGAAAATAGAATTATTATAATTGACGGAAACAGTCTTATGAACAGGGCTTTCTTTGCTATACAAACTCCGATGATAACCAAAGACGGTATCACAACGCACGGAATATATGGATTTTTAAATATGCTTTCAAAAATTGAAAAAGACTATCCATACACGCATATCGTTGTTACATTCGATAAAAAAGCTCCGACATTCAGGCATGAGCAATATGACAAGTACAAAGCCAATCGAAAATCCATGCCTAATGAGCTTGCTACACAATTTCCGATTTTAAAGGATATTTTGTCTGCCATGAATATTAAAATGCTCGAAATGGAAGGTTTTGAGGCAGACGATTTAATCGGCACCGTCGCCAGAATTTCAGAAGAAGAAGGACTTTATCCTCTAATTATTACGGGGGACAAGGATGCACTTCAGCTTGCAAGCGATAAGACAAAAATATTGATTACGAAAACGGGAATTTCCAAGTTTGAAATTTACGATAAAGACGAAATGCTCAAAAAATATGGTCTTACACCAACTCAATTTATAGATTTAAAGGCTTTAATGGGCGATAAATCGGATAATATACCGGGCGTTGCCGGCATAGGTGAAAAAACGGGAATCAAGTTGCTGCAAGAATATGGCAGCCTTGAGAATTTGCTAAATTCACTAGATGAGCTGAAAGGAAAAACGAAAGAGCGTTTGGAAGAAGATAAAATGGTCGCGCTTATGAGCCAAAAACTGGCAACTATTCATAGGTTTGTCCCGCTTGATATAGATGTTAACGATTTTGCAGCTAAAAAAATAGACTATGAAAAGCTCAAGGAAATTTATACGAAGCTCGAATTTAAGGCGTTTTTAAAGAAATTTCCTAAAGAGTATTTGGCAGACGGAAAAGAAGAAAAAGCAGCTGTAACTCTTGTGAGAAAGCAAAGAAAATATGTAACTTTGGATACGGCAGCAGAAATTCGTTCATTTTTAACGAAGAGCAGCGAGATTTACATTTATCCGTTTGCAGATATTGTTAGGAAATCCGCACCGATAGTTTACGGTATAGGGGTTATGTCGCAAAACGAGGTAGCCTATATGGATTTGATGTTAAAGCCAGAGCTTTTAGATGCGGTTATCGAGATTTTAATTAACGAAAATGTAGCTGTCAAGGGACATTTCCTAACTGATTGCTATTATATCTTCTTATATCGAATTTACAATTCGCATGAACTTAAAAAACGTTTAAATATCAAGGACGGATATTATTTTAATTCAGCTTCGGACAGTGCCATATCTGCATATGTTTTAAATCCAAGCCAAAGCAAATACGATTTGGAAAGTGTATATTTTGAGTGCTTCGGTGCAAAACTTGATATGAATATACTCGATGTTTCTGATCAGATCAGTCTTCTTGAGGACAACTTGAAATATTTTGACGCATGTTCTTATGTTGCGGATGTTCTTGATATGATTTTTGAAAATCATAAGCTGCGAATTGAAGAAAACACACTCGAAAATATATATAGGAATATTGAATTGCCGCTTATTGAAGTTATGGCGTCCATGAGTGCCTACGGCTTTACGCTGCGACCTGAAATACTCGATGAAATTGGAGGATTGTTAAACAAAGAGATTGCAGAGCTTACGAGAAAAATATACGAACTTGCCGGGGAAGAATTTAATATAAATTCAACTCAGCAGCTTGGAATAGTGCTTTTTGAAAAACTGCGTTTGAAGGCTTCCAAAAAGACAAAGA
>JABZIP010000033.1 GCA_015258265.1 Clostridiales bacterium
AGCTTTGCCATTTCTCTAAGCTCTTCGTCTGAATCTGCAAGCATATTTTTTAATTCTGCAAGTTCTTCCTTAGCCTTTTTGTATTCCTTGTACTTTCCCACCACCGGTTCGATATCGCTCATTTCCTTCATGTGCTTTTGCCATAGACTTTGATTTGCAATTATATCCGGATCCGATACTTTGATAGCTAATTCTTCATATTTTTCTAAGATAAAATCTAATTTATCAAACATATTTTCCTTATTTTCCTATCTTGTTTTATTTTTGCCGAATTACATAACAAGCTCCCATGTAATCAATGGGAGCTTGAGATGTGACTTAATCAATGTTGTATTTGCTCTTGAATTTCTCAACACGACCGCCACGATTTATAAACTTCTGTTGTCCTGTAAAGAACGGATGACAAGATGAACAAACTTCAACTCTTATCTCGTCTTTATTTGACTTAGTTGTAAATGTGTTGCCGCATGCGCAAGTTACTTTACATTCCTTATAGTCCGGATGGATTCCTTCCTTCATGCTACGCACCTCTCTCTTCCGGGTTTACCCCTATTTTTTAGCATTATGCTCTACCGAACAGATATTATATCAAAAAAAGCGTTTTCTATCAAGACTTTTTTGCCATACATTTTATCTTACGAATTATCTTTTATGACCAAATCGTATAGGTCAAGCACTTCCATAGGTTTATAGAAATAAAACCCCTGTATAGTATCGCATCCCGCTTGTGTTACCATCTTAAGTTCAGTTTCAGTTTCAACACCCTCGACGCAAACCAACTTATTAAAGTTATGGCAAGCCGAAACGATTGTGGAAATGAATATGTTGCTGTCCGACGAATCCGACATTTTTTTCATCAAACTTCTATCCAGCTTTACTACATGTGCAGGATATTTCAGCAGCATCTCAAGCGATGAATATCCTGCACCGAAATCGTCAAGTACAATTTTCATTCCCATAGTCTTACAGCTATTTATAAACTTTTGCAGTTTTATAGGATCATCGTTGTAATGTGTTTCAGTAAGCTCCATAACCAGTCTGCTGCTCGTTATGTTATATTCGCTCATAATATTTCCCATATACGCGAGCAATGTTTCATCTTTTATTTGATGATAGCTTACATTAAAATCCAAAAAGAAATTCGGATCGTAAGAGTTTAGACGCTTGCACAGTTTCACAGCCTGTTCAAATACCCATTTGCCTACCACCGGCATCAAATCGTTATCTTCGAGTATAGGAACAAAGACCATAGGCGAAACTTCCTGATTGAGATATTTCCACCTAAGCAACACTTCTCCGCCTACGACTTTATGCGTCGTCGATGAAACTATGGGCTGAACCACTACTCTAAAATTGTTCATGCCGTTTACAACATCCTTGCTGAGCTCAAGTCCCATATGTTTCTGAGCACGATGAAGCGTCAAAGTTCCTACGGAATATATTGTATCGGTTTCAGGTTTAGTTTTTGCGATGTCAAGTACGCTGCTCACATCTGTCAAAAGTTCAATCGGCGATACATTTTCCTTAATTTCACCCAATATTCCCACCGCACACGGATATCTAATCGGGATATTGTATGCTACATATAGGTCGGAAATTATATTTTTGATTTTCTTAGATATCTCTGCAACATTACCGTCTTCCTCATCCATAATGATAGTCAAAAACCTGAGTCCGTCCAGCCTGTAAAATTGCGCCGTATTCTCAAATTCCCTGGATAAGCTCGCGCCGATGTCTTTCAAAAGGTTGTTGCCTGTATCTCTGCCTCGAAGCTCATTTATCTCACCGAATCCGCTCAAACGGAAACATAAGCACTGAGCCTTTCTCTTATCGTAAAGCAACGAACCTATATCTCTAATTGCAACCTTCTCTCGTTTAAAGTTCGTTATCGAATCTGCGTCAAAATCGTGGTTCACTTTAACTATATGTCCGCAAAAGAATAGTGGAATTTCTTTGTTTTCGTCCCATCTTATATATCCGAAAGCGCGCACCCAAAGCTCTTCTCCGTTTTTATCTACAACCCTGTATATCAAATCGTAGGCTTCTTTTTTGAACCTGAAGACTTCTGCAATGCTTCTCTCGTAAAGCTCCGCGTCTTCCTCATGCGGAATATTTCTTTTCCATTTATGCACAAAGTCATGAATTATATTCTTATCAAATCCCCATGTTTCTTTGATATTATCCGAAATAAACCACGCATTTTTTTGTAAATCTCCGAAATATGGGAAATTTCCGCCCATTTCCATAGATTTGAAAAACAAATCAAAGCTGAAATAATTGTTTTCAATGAAACGATACAGCATGCTTGCGTGGCTGTCGTTAACGCTATCAAGAAAACTTTCAAGAGAAGTAATTCTTCTATTTCTTGTTTTTCCGAATTTGGGATCGGTTTGGCAGAAATAAATCGCCTTATTTTTGTGCAAAACTTTCTCTGCTTCATCCAAAAGCGCATCCGGATTTATAGGTTTTTCATTGGACCAGACAGAGCCGCAGAGCATACAGCAATCGTTTGCAGCTGCCGCTTTCTCAAGCTGCGTAACCAGATCGTCAAAATAAGCCTCTTTTATATTCGGACAAATAACAACAAATCTATCACCTGATATTCTATATGTATCATAGCTAACGAAGATTTCTTTTATGAGTTCGTTACAACGACAAATCATAACATCCCCTTCGGTGAAGCCAAGTTCTTCATTTGTAAACTTCAATTCCGAAAGGTCGCACGATACAATTCCGAGAGTATTCCAAGAAGCTGCGTTTAGAAACTCCCTATCTAAAGCATTTTTGTTGAGCGAACGCGTCAACTGGTCGTGATATTTGTTATATTGAACTCTTTCTTCGAGCTTTTTATGTTCGAGAAGATATGTGAAAAGCAGCGCTACTCGCGATAGTACATTCGTTATTTCCTCAAACTCGAAAACTTCGGGATTGTCTATACCCAAAAATCCTACCAACTTCTCGCGACAATAAATCGGTTCCGCTACAAGAGAATGTATCCCTTGCGGTTTCAATACCGCATAAATCCAAGGTGTAGACTCCTTTATTTCGTCGATATTTGATATAACTACGCTTTCATTATTAGCAAAAGCCTCAATCCAGACATTTATTGTGTCCAAATCTTCATTTTGGAGCAGCTCCTTTTGCGAGTCCACACCTTGAGCACACCACTCGTAAGTGTTGCTGAAAGTCCGTTTGACATAATCTATCTCAAATATATATGTTCTTTCACATTTGCAAAGTTTTCCCAAGAATTCCATAAGAGCATCAATATCAAGTTTTGCCTCCTCAAGAGCAAGTGAATCCCACACCCATTTACCAAGGTAGTCCGCGATATCAGAGGTTTTAACTAACTCAAACTCTTTTTTGCTCATAGTATTCAGCTCCTTCTAAAGTTTTATCTGTTCACATATGATCACAGTATATACATTTCACAATGAATGCTATATTCTCAGCAAATATGAATATGTCTTTTTGAAAGAAACTCTTGTCTACCACGAAAGCTGTCTATATATCAGCTCCTTTTAATCCAACCGTTGCGCACTGATAGTAGTCTGTTACCGCCAAATTGTAGTCCAGTACCGCTTTGTTATATGTTTGCTGCGCATTATATACTGCAAGGTTCATTCCGCTCAAATCGGTTATCGTAATAAACCCTGTATCGTACTGAAGTTGCCCAATCCTTGCAACCTCTTTTGTGTTCTCTAAGTTTTTCTTGCTTGCATTTACGGCATCGTAGTTTTGCTTCATCGCCGCATACTTGGTCCTGACATCCATCTCAATAGCACCGGGCACATTCTTTAATGCCAGTATCGCCATATCGTAAGCAACTTTTGCTTTTTTGTATGTTGCAGAACTGTGCGGATAATCATCGACCATTTTCAATGAAGCTCTTGCCAATTTCGCCTTTTGTCTTGCATCGGCGATTTCATTTCTGTTCAATTTTGCCATTGCAATAGACTCATTTAAAGTTCTTTGCGGCAATGCAAACGGTTCAAGCGGATTAGTTAATGTGAATTCCTGATTTACATTATAACCCATAAAC
>JABZIP010000008.1 GCA_015258265.1 Clostridiales bacterium
CAATGAAACTTACGACCTTAGAAATTTATTACATTCGGGTTATGGCAATGCAATAGGATATAAAAATACAAAGTTGGATGAGCTTTTGGATAAATTAAAAAGCGGCTTGCCAAGAGAAGAGGAAACCGAAACATATGGAAAAATCAAGAAACTGATTGGCGATGAATTGCCGTATTATTGCATTTTGTATAAAACATACGGAGCAATGCTTTCGGAAAATATCAAGGGAGTAAATAGCGTTTATTTTAATAATTTTTACAAAGATGCACCTAATTGGTATTGCGAATACGAGGTTCATTAGATAGCTGAAACAATGTTTTTTTTTAAGAGCGTTTCAATACATCGTAATATGTGTATACTACTTAGCAAGGATATTAAGTTTAAAATTACAATGAAAAGGAGGAATTTTATGAAAACCAAAACCGTGCCCGGGCGGAGCAATCCGATAGGCAGAATACTAAGTGTATTTTTGGCTATAGCTTTGGTGTTTACAGGAATAACTGTACCAAAAGATATATTTGCCGAAAGCAGAGATGTCAGTGATTTGTTTAAGTCGCTGGAAATTAAAGTGAACGATAAAAAACCGGAGGGAACCATTGAGCTAAACGAAAATCAGCAAATAAAACTTCTGGTAACTATGAAAGTACCTGTATCTTTAGATTTTCCTGATGAAGATGCAGAAGCGAAAAAAGATAAGGTAGTAAAAGCCGGAGACAAGGCTAGTATCTTGCTTGGCAAAGGACTTTCAAACTTCGGTACTTCTGCAAAAAAAGCTATAATAATTACATCTAAAGACGGAAAAAAGCCTTTGAAATTGGGAGAATATCAATTTGTAACTAGAGGCGATGACCTTTATGTTGACATAACCTTTACCGAATCAGGTGTTGAAGGAGAAGATATTTTTTCTGATTATGAAGGTGTAGAAGCAGGTATCGAAGGCAATTTTTCAGTTGATTTATCAAAAATACCGCTTAATCCTACAGAAGACACAAAGATAACTATTCTTAACAAAGAATATATATTAAAAGCGAAAAAACCTGCAGATCAAGGGTATATTGAAAAAACCGGAGAAATAATACCTTCAAAACAGACTGTAAAGTGGACAGTAACCGTAAGCTCTGACAGCAAAATCATGAATGATTTTACATTTAGTGATAATTTAGAGAACGTGGGCGAGTACGAGGCGGATAGTTTTAAATTTGAATACACTGCAAAAGACGGAAGTAAGCATACGGTAAAACCTAAAGCTCCATACAATAGCAAAACTAAAGTTTTGAGCCATACTTTTGCAAAAGACGGAGAAAATGATATAGTTGCTCCGGCTAAGATTACATTTGAAACTAAAATGTCAGATGAGCAGCTTCTACCACAAACAGTTACTTATATAAACAATACTGCTAAACTGGAAAAAGAGGGGAGCAAAACTGTCGAGTCTAAAGCTTATGTTAAATGGGAAAAAGCCGCTATCACTAAAAAATTTGTTGAAACGAAGGTAGAGGGCGGGAATGTATTCCTTATATGGAAGATTACTACCAACGAAGCCAAGGCTAAAGTAGACAATGTAAAGATAACAGAAAGATTGGCTGGAAGAATCTATACAGCGTCAGAAGGTGTTACAGGTTATGAAGTTGAGTACCACTCTGCGAAGATGCTTTTTTACGATGAAGACGATAAGCTAATTGAAAGCAAAACAAGAAAGTTTGCCAAGAGCCCGTCAAGCGGAGAAGAAGAATTGCCGAAGCCTGATGCATACAATAGCGCAGTGTTTAACGTAGGCAGCATTGACGGAAAAGTAGAGCTGGAAGTTACTACAAAAGTTAAGAATCCGGCAGGGCTTACAACTAATGGTAAAATCAATAGTAGAAAACTATTGAAAAACGATGCTTCGTTTTCGTGGGGCGCAAAACCGATATATAGAACTGTTTCTATAAGGGAAATGCTGGGAAATAAAGCAATCACAAAAACTCCTGTAGATAAGAACAAAAATGTCATAGACTATTTGAATTTTATCACTACATGGAGAATACAGGTTTCCAAGGATAATGTTACACCTGATGCAACGGCATACGACATGCTGATTTTTGACAACGATGCCAAAGAAGACGACGTGCGCAATTTCAGATTGGGTGAAGCGAGCGATGCGCCAAAAACTATAGACGGCATATCTTTGGAAGCGTTGAAACCGCAGGAATTACAGTATTTTCAGTACATAGACGGAAAACATTCTCAGCCGAACGGCAAAAACAATGTGAAAGTAACTTCTGAAAAAATATATTTAACCAAAAAGTTTGACGGTGTAAACGAAACAACAAGATATATAGGCGATTTGGTTATAATGAAGAATTTTGGAAGCGATGAAGATGAGCGTACTGTGTATATAGATTCACGCACGATTAAAAAACCGAACATTATCAACAATTACAGCTCGAGGCTTCCAAATACTGCATACTTGTACGAGGGTTCTCACTATATAGATTTAGATACAGCTTATGTATACTATGATTCCGAGATGCTGTTCAAAGCGAATATATCAAGAAATCAGGCAGCGAGATTTGATAAAGAGCCTACCGCTCTAAATGCCAATGTAACAAATGTAACACCGGGCAACTGGCCGTATTACAAGAAAAATTCGTTTAATTATGATGATAAAACGATTACTTACAGGCTCAGCGTAAACGGTAGAGGGGTGTTTGATTTAGGCGACGGCGAAGTTATAGATCAATTACCTAAGTCTTTGGAATTGGAAAAATACACCATATTCAAAGGTAAGTATAATAGAGGAGGTCCACAAGACTTAAGAGTTTCTGCAGTTGGCGAGCCAATACTCGTAGGCGATAACGAACAAAAAACTGATGAAGTAGAAGTGGTAATAACTCCTGCTGATGAAAACAACGGACAAAGGATTACATTTAAATTCCCTAAAATTAAAAATGCTTATGTAATAATGCTTAAGACTAAGCTAAAGGACGAAGCGTTTAAAGAATATTTGGAAAAGGGAGAAAAGGTTACTATCACCAACGATGCTTTGGTATCATTAGGTGATATCACAGGCGGTGCAAATGTAAAAAGCGAAGTTGAAATAGAGCCTAAGGCTACATTTAAGCAATACGAATTTTCTTCATTGTCGCCTGCCGAGCTGAAATGGAGCATAGATTATTTACCATACGGCGTTATCAAAGAAAAGACGGCTGTGATAAAGGATGTGCTCGGAGAAAACATAGAGCTCCGCCATGGGAATGAAAAAGACAGCTTGATATTTAAAAACGAAGATGGAACCAAAAACTTCCAGATATTCGATTTGAAGCTCAATGCGGACGGTACTGTTACACCGGGTGAAGAAACTAAAGATATAAAAATAGAAGATTATATCTCATATGATTATGCTTCCAGAACGCTCAAATTTAAGGTTCCTGACCATACTAAAGCATATCGCTTCGCATATGTTACGGATATAACAGGTGCGCCGGGTGCTGTTGTTACGAATACAGCAACACTGGAAGAAACAAGTCTAAAACAAAATTACGACACAAAGGTTTCTTACACAATAGGAGAAAACAGTGCATACGCGATAGCGACAAAGAGTGCGTTTATCGAAATCACTAAAAAAGCTAAAGACGGTACTCTTTTGGAAGGAGCTAAGTTCAAGTTAAAGAGTAAAGACGGCACTAAGTATTACGAAAAAGAACTTGCAACGGACAAGAACGGCAAAGTTCAATTTAGAGGCATTCCGGTAGGTGACTACATTCTAAAAGAAACTCAAGCACCACAAGGATATTGGATAAGTGAAAAAGAGTATGAGGTTAAAGTAGTAAAAGCAGGTGCTGTACTTATGGCTACTGTTGGAGATACAAAGACTAACAAGGTAAGTATAGAAAACATACCTACAACAGAACCTAATCTGGATCCTAAGGATCAGCCAAAACCTAATCCTAACCCAAATACAACACCGGATCCTAATAAGCCTCCTGTAACACCACCGGAGAATCCAACTACGCCAACAACACCAACAACACCGACTACACCTAGAACACCAAATAGACCGGTATATCCGAGGGGAAATACACCGAACCCGAACGATCCTAGCAGTCCAAACGAGATAACGGTGATAGATGACAACGGTGTACCGCTTGGAAATTACAAAAAACATCAAAATCCTGACGGTACGGTTGAATATCAGCTTGTAGACGAGGCTGTGCCTTTAGGCTTGCTTCCAAAGACAGGCGATGATTTCGCAGGTGCATACCATATGGGAGGCTTTTCGCTGATAGTTTGCGGTCTTGGCATTGCGCTTGTTGGAATTCGAAGAAGAAAGCAAAGTAAAAAAATCTGATTTAACCAAATCTTGCACAGCAAGGTCCAAAATCAAAAGCTCGATGTGTCAAAATTCGGCTCATCGAGCTTTTTTAATGCAAATTGCTTAAAAAAGAGCGTTTGAATCGGTTTAAACGGGTGTATAATAGTTGATAGGAATTAAGTATGTTCAAATTGCAATAATTGGAAAAAAGGAGAATTTTTATGAACACAAGGAAACATAGGCGGCAGGGAAGCCGTATAAGTAAATTGCTTAGTATGTTTTTGGCGCTAGCTGTAGCGTTTAGCGGCATAGCTTTGCCGAAAGATGTATTTGCCGTAGGTGGCAAGGACGTTACAGGCAAGTTAACAACTAAATTTACTATTACAAGTAACGGTAAGCCGCTTGCAGACAATGCTAAAATAGACGGCACGCAGGAAATTGATATTAAAGTTGATATCAAAGCGCCTCTAACGGACGGCTCAAATAAAATCGTGGAAATAAACGATACGGCTAAAATTGAAATTGCGTCGAAGCTGAAGTTAAAAACAGCGACAACTACAATGGATATAAAGATTGGTACTGATAAAGTCGGCGAATACAATTTCACAACAGAGGGGGATAAGACATATTTAAATATTAAATTTGTGGATCCGAATAATAAATATGACGAATATCAAGATTTAGAATTTTGGGTACCGGCAAAATTTGTGCCGGATTTGACCGGAATAGATCCTGTGAACGGTGGAGAAACAATCGTAAAAATACTCGAAAAACCATATAAGTTTATAATCAATGAACCGAAGTCGACAGTTACTTTGAACAAGGTGGGCGAAGTTAGTCGTGATGCAAACGGTAATGTTGAACGCACTATCGAGTGGAAATTGACAGCGACATCTTCAATCGGATATTTAAACGGATATACATTCCTGGACGACTTGAATACAGTTGGTGAATATGTAGATGACAGCTTTAAGTTTAAGTATACTCCTGACGGTGGGACTGAACAGACAGTAGAACCGACAGCTGTTTATGATGCTGCGAAAAAAACTATCAGTTACAAATTTCAAAAAGACGGAACAAATGACATCAAAACTCCTGTTACAATCACGTTTAAAACAAAGATGACGGATGCCCAGTTTATGGCTATTGATAATGGAGATCCTACAAAATCGAAGCAGACAACGATTGTTAATACAGCAAAGCTCAAAAAGGGTGCGTATGAGGTTCCTGCGCGTGCGACTGCATTGTGGAAACCTGTATGGTCGAGAAAGAAATTAGAAACTACCAATGTTAACCCCGCAACCGGACTTGTTACATGGGTAATTACATTAAATAAGGTCAAGGCTGATTTAAAGAATGTTGAAATCACGGATAAATTGACAAAAGATATCAAAAACATGGTAGGCGGCAACCCTAAGGATTACAAATTTGAGTATCATTCTGCCGAGCTGACTGTAAAAGATGTGAACGATGCGATTGTGAGAACGGAGAATTTCTCGGTGGCGGCAAATACGCTGACTGAAAACGCGCAAGGCGAAGTTACTATTCCTGTAGGTAACATAACAGGCGAGGTTATCCTTAAAATTACAGCAAAGGTGAATAAACCGTTACCTTTACCTGATGATTTTGCGAAAGAAAGAAAAATAGTCAGAAACGATGCTTCCATTACTTGGACTGACAATAACAACCAGCCTGTAAAGGTTAGAAGTGAAATGATAATAGGAAACCCTGCTGCCGGAAAAGCACCGGGAGAGGGAAAATATCTTACCGTAACGACCAGCTCTACAGAAGAAAATGAAGTGGCTGAGGGCGATGAAAATAGACATTTTATCAACTTTGACACTGTATGGAACATAGAGGTAACACATGATTATCGTGCAGGCGGAGTTGTGTACGATATGATGATTTTTGACAACAAGGTTAATGAAACTTCACTAAGAACAGCAGGTACCCTTAAGTTGGATTCATCATCCGGTGCTACCGATATAGACGGAATTCCACTAAACAATTTGGTACCGCAAGGTATGACATATCACAAGTTTATTGAAAAAGTGGCAGGCTCCAATGTTACCGTAACACCAAGAAAACTGTATGTTGGAGAAAAGCATGTAGGTGATTTGATTGTAATGACAAACTTTACCGACTCCGATCATATAGTTAAGATTAAATCAAATCTTGTGTCGGTAGCATCGCTTATAAACAGCTATACAACGGTAAACAATATACTTGATTTGTATGAAAAGGGCAAATACCCTGCAATGAGTACTCCAAATAGCGTATATCTATATAAAAACGGAGAATTCGTGGATGTCGTTACAATTTGGACCAAGTATATGAGCAGAATGCTTGAAAAGGAAGTGTTGACAAGAGAAGCTGCGGCTACATTCGCCCAAGAAGGCGGTGCTGGCAGAACGGCAGCAACTATAAACGCGACCGCAGCAGTAACCACAGATCAGACAAAAGCGTTTAACTATAACGATAAAACTGCAACTTATAGATTGAGCGTAAATGCAAGTAAAATACACGATGTTTCCGAGCAGCTCGGAAGTCTGGTAGTGGAAGATACACTTCCGGCAGGTTGGGAACTCGTCGAATATACAGTATTTAAAGGCAAGTCCAAACAGGAAAACGAAAGTACAGCAATAACTGCAACGGGGGCATATAATGCCAAAACCAGTGCAAGAGTGGAAGCTGAAAATGCTCCGGTTCTTACCGGAAAAGAACATACGGCGGATGAAAATGGAGTAAAACTTGACTATTCAAACGGAAAGGTTAAATTTACTTTTGAAAATGCCGACAGCGCGTATGTTATAGCGTTAAAGGTGAAGCTGACGGATGACAAGCTCAAAGAATATGTAAAAATTGCTAAACCGCAGTCGGTTTCAAATTCAGCAAAAGTTTACTTGGCTAATTATCCAGATAAGGTTGTAACAAAATCGCGATCTATAATCGTGGATCCTAAAGTTGTGTTTAAAGAGTACAAAATTAAACCGTCAAATACCGAGCTTGAATGGCATATTGACTATCTATCACAAGGATTGGTAAAGGAAGAAAATGCTGTAATATACGACAAACTCGGAGAAAATATTGAGCTTAGAACTACCAAAAAAGATACTTTAAAGTTTGAAAACGAAGACGGAACCAAAAACTTCAGAATAGTTCCAATTACTTTAAATGATGACGGAACTAAGGTTGAAGGGACGGAACTTGCTCTTAATGATGTCAAGAAGTATTTAACATATAGTTCCGACAAAAGAACGCTCAAATTCAAGATTCCCGATCATACAAAAGGATATCGCTTGTACTATATTACAGATTTGACGGGAGAAGCGGGATCTGAGGTTAAAAATACCGCCACATTGGAAGAAAGTGTAATCGATTCGGAAAATACACCGAAGCCTTATGTAATTTCACCTGCTGCAGCAAGTGCAGTAGCAACGAAGATTGCGATTGTAGAGGTTACAAAAATAAAGAAAGGCGGCGGAGCGCTTTTGGGAGCTTCCTTTACTCTTCAAAGTACAGGTGAAAACTACTACAGTAAGACATTTACAAGCGGCGCTGACGGAAAAGTTAAGTTTAGAGGTATGCCTGTTGGAACCTATACGCTTACTGAAACTAAGGCTCCGGATGGATATTGGCAAATAAACAAAGTATATAATGTCGAAGTTACAAAAGTGGGAAATGCGTTGAAGGCTAATATAAAAGAGGTAAATTCAAATAAGATTACTATTGAAAATACTGCTAAAGATCAGCCTAATCCTAATCCACCAGGCGGTGGCGGAGGAGGAAAAATAATACCACCTGAAGATCCTAAAAAAGATGAACCTAAAAAGGATGAGCCTAAACCTGAAGATCCTTCGGTAGTACCACCAACTCCAACTAAGCCAGAGAATCCAACTACTCCGTCTACACCTACAACGCCTACAAGACCTGTATATCCAAGAGGAAATACACCAAATCCGAACAATCCGAACAGTCCAAACGAGATAACTGTAATAGATGAAAACGGAGTGCCTCTTGGAAACTTCAAGAAGCATCAAAAGCCTGACGGTACTATGGAGTATGTACTGATTGAGGACGAGAATGTGCCACTGGCAGATTTGCTTCCGAAAACAGGCGACGACCATGCAAATATGTACTATATGGGCGGTCTGTCGCTGATAATTTGCGGACTTGGTATTACGATTGTCGAAATTCAAAGGAGAAGAAGGCAAACAAGCAAATTCTAATTTAATGCAATAGAACAATTAAATATAAATGAAAAGGGTGCTGCGTGAGTTTTGCGCAACACCTTTTTCTAAAAATTTTTAACAAAAAAACTGCTTTACAAAGTTATAATTTTGTGATACTATATTGAACATGGCTTGTGAATGAGCGCTCGTGGCGGAATGGCAGACGCGCACGTTTGAGGGGCGTGTGAGCAATCGTACCGGTTCAAGTCCGGTCGAGCGCACCAATTATTTGCAAGGAATTTGCCGGCGTGATGGAATTGGCAGACGTGCGGGACTCAAAATCCCGTGGTGGCAACACCGTATGGGTTCGACCCCCATCGCCGGCACCAACATTAAGATATGGCTTTTGGAGGAAAAAATGAAAGATATAATGAACAATCCCGCTGTAGTTCAGCAACTGGTCATTTTTGCAATTTTGCTTTTTGCGATGTGGTTTTTAATAATGCGTCCGCAAAAGAAAAAAGAAAAAGAAATCAACAATATGAGAAACAGCCTGAAACAAGGAGATGAAATCATTACAATAGGCGGAATATACGGCAAGGTAATGAAAGTCAAGGACGAATCCATAATCATTCAGGTAGGTGTCGACAAGGTAAAGTTCGAAATCACCAAATGGGCTGTATCGAAGGTTGTTAATGCGGCTCCTGACAATTCCAAGAAGGAAGTTGAAGAAACCAAGAAAAAGAGCTTACCCAAAAAACTTTTGAAAAAAGATGAAGTTGAAGCGGAGGAAGCTGTCGAGGTTTCAGAAGCGGTTGCGGAAGAAGCAAAGAACGAAGACTAGTATACAAAACGAAATTATCAAAGGGACTTGTTTGTACGAGTTCCTTTTTTATTTTCTAAAAAATGTTAAAAAAATATTCTTATAAATAGCTAAATAATCGAATTTAACCCTTGTATAAACTGTCAAAAAGTAGTAGAATATTGAGTATGTATTTTAGTTTAACATAATCGGAGGAAATTAAAAAAAATGAACGGAGCACTAAAAAAGTTTTTAGCAATTTTGGTAATTGTTGTAATTGTATTCGGGTGGGTTGCAACGATAAACGGTGTAGGACCTATCAAGTCTGCGCAAAAGCAAATCAAACTCGGATTAGATATTAAGGGTGGAGTTTATGTAGTAATGGAAGCTCAGACCGACTTGAAGGGCGATGAACTCAAAAAGCTGATGGAGCAGACTCAAGCGGTAATTGAGCAGCGTGTAAATCAGATGGGACTTTCAGAGCCTGTTGTAACTACCGAGGGCGAAAAGAGGATAAGGGTTGAACTGCCGGGAGCGGAAGACGCGGATGAAGCAATCAAGCAGATCGGAAAAACTGCACAGTTGCAATTCTTCTTGGCGGACGGCTCTCTTGTGCTTGACGGAGGAAATGTTAAGAATGCCGGAATTACAAAAGATAACGATCACGGCGGATATGCGGTTTCTCTTGAATTTGACAGAAAAGGCAGCGAAGCGTTTGCCGCTGCAACCGAAAAAGCACTGAGTGGTTCTGTTACTTCTACTATTGAAAATGTTTCCAACAAAGCGATTGTAATTGCTCTTGACGATCAGATAATTTCGGCGCCGGTTGTAAATACGGTTATAAGCGACGGCAAGGCTATTATCACATCTTCCGGCGGATACCCGCAGGAAGAAGCTGCTACGCTTTCCGCTTTGATTCGAGGCGGTGCACTTCCTGTTGCACTCAAAGAAGTTGAAACTTCAACGAGAACTGCAAGCATAGGATATGAAGCGTTCGAAAAAAGTGTAACGTCAGGAGTTATCGGTATTGGACTTATTATTCTGATAATGCTTGTATTTTACGGCATTATGGGAGTTGCTGCAAGTATTGCGCTTCTTCTTTATGTAATAATGATTATTTGGACAATGATAGGATTCGGCGGTGTACTGACATTGCCGGGTATCGCAGGTATTATACTTTCAGTAGGTATGGCGGTTGACGCAAATGTTATCATATTCTCCAGAATTAGAGAGGAAATCGGTCTTGGAAAATCAGTGAGAGTTGCTGTTCAAATCGGTTTCAGACGAGCATTAAGTACAATACTCGACTCTCAAATTACAACAATGATAGCATCAATCGTGCTTTATCAATTCGGTACAGGTCCTGTTAAAGGCTTTGCAATGACTCTGATGATGGGTATTGTTGCAAGTATATTTACTGCAACTATTATTACTCAGCTCTTCCTAAATATAATATCCGACACAAAGACATTCTCCAAGAAATCTTTGTATGGAATGAACGAGGACAACACTTGCAAATTTGCTATTAAAAAGCAGTTTGATTTCCTTAAGAATAGAAAACTTTACTATCTGCTTGCTGCAATTGTAATAATTGGCGGTATCGGACTTGGCACGGTGCGTGGATATAATTACGGTATCGACTTCACTGGCGGAACAATGATGCAGCTCGATATGGGTAAACAGGTATCCCTGACAGATGTAAAAGATGTGCTTAAGGATAACAATCTTAAACACATCGAAGTAATATACGCAGGTGAAAAGAACGAGCAGGTTATAATCAGAACAACATCTGCACTGGACAATGACAAGCGTGCAGATGTACTTGAAAAACTATATACAAAATTCAATATAGACGAAAAGTCTTTGATTAACATCGACCAATTCGGTCCGTCTGTCGGCAATGAGCTTCGTATGAATGCTATCAAGTCGATACTTATAGCTGCTGTCGGAATGTTAATTTACATAATATTCAGGTTCGAGTGGAAATTCGGTGTTGCTTCAATCGCAGGTATCACTCATGATATATTGCTTGTTTTGGCGCTTTACGGTATTTTCCACATCAGCATCAACAGTCCGTTCATTGCAGGTATACTTACGGTAGTCGGATATTCTATAAACGACACCATAGTTATATTTGACAGAATCAGAGAAAATCTGGGACTTTCGAAAAAGAACGATTTGTACGGTTTAATCAATTCAAGTATCAATCAGACAGTATCAAGATCTATTATGACATCTGCTACTACTTTGATAGTAATGGTACCAATGTTGTTATTTACAGGTTCTGCGATTAGAGAATTCATGTTACCGCTTCTTATCGGTGTAACTGTCGGAACTATGTCTTCGATATTTATGTGCAGCCCTGTTTATTACGAGCTTTCCAATGCTACAAGCAAAACACCTAAATATATAGGAGCAAAAAAAGGTAATTAAAAAGGGATTTTAAGTGTATGGATAAATTTATAGAAGAGCTTCTTTTGATAAATCCGAATTACGATGTGGAGCTTATCAAAAAAGCATATCTAATAGCTGAAAAAATGCATCAAGGACAGCTACGAAAGTCCGGTGAGCCATACTTGATTCATCCTGTTTGCGTTGCTAAAATCTTAGCGGAAATAGGCATGGACGAGGATACTATCATCGCGGGCTTGCTTCATGATGTCGTTGAAGATACTCCATACACTATCGAAGATTTAAAAAAGGACTTCGGTGAAGACATTGCTCTTTTGGTTGACGGTGTTACAAAATTAGGAAGCATCGTATTTGAAAGTAAAGAAGAAAGACAGGCTGAAAACCTGCGCAAGATGTTTCTTGCTATGTCAAAGGACATAAGGGTAATAATCATCAAACTGGCTGACCGCTTACATAATTTGCGTACTATCAACTATATGAGCGAGAAGAAAATTATAGATAAGTGCAATGAAACTTTGGAAATTTATGCACCTCTTGCAAGCAGACTCGGTATATATGCTATTAAATTTGAACTTGAAGATATTGCGCTCAAATTTTTGGACAAGGAAGCCTATTATAAACTTGTTGAAGCTGTAAAAGAGAAAAAAGATGAAAGACAGGCGCTCATAGATTCTGTAATAGACAGCGTTAAGAAAAGTTTGGACGAACTTAATATCAAATACGATATAACAGGTCGCTCTAAGCATTTTTACAGTATTTACAAAAAAATGAAATATCAGCATAAGCAAATTGATGAGATTTTCGATTTGACTGCTGTTAGAATCATAGTCGATACTATCAAGGATTGTTATGCTGTACTTGGCGTAGTCCATTCAAGATTTAAGCCGCTTCCGGGCAGATTTAAAGACTATATCGCTATGCCTAAAACTAATATGTATCAATCGCTGCATACCACTGTTTTGGGTGATAACGGTAAACCGTTTGAAATTCAGATTAGAACATACGATATGCACAAGGTTGCGGAGCTTGGTATAGCTGCACACTGGAAATACAAGGAAGGCATTTCGTCGAATACTGTAAACATCGAAGAAATGAAGCTCGCGTGGCTGCGTCAGACTTTGGAATGGCAAAAAGAAATGAATGATCCGAAAGAATTTATGGAAACTCTTAGGGTTGATTTATTTGCGAGCCAAGTTTATGTATTTACACCGCTCGGCGATATAATGGAGCTTCCTGCAGGTTCTACACCTTTGGACTTTGCATTCAAAATTCACTCCGATGTAGGATACAAATGTATTGGAGCAAAAGTAAACGGCAAAATGGTTCCAATCGATCATGTACTCGAAAACGGCAATTTAGTTGAAATTGTAACATCAGCAAATTCCAAAGGTCCAAGTCCGGACTGGCTGAAAATTGTTAAGAGCAGCCATGCCAGAAATAAAATCAGGAGTTTTCTCAAAAAGGAAAACAAGACCGGAAATGCTGAAAAAGGCAAAGAGATGCTCGAGAAGTACATCAAGAGAAAAGGCTACGATGTTTCATCTGTAATCAAGACACCATATCTCACAAAGATAGCCAAACAGCAAGGTCTTGCGACTATCGAGGAGATGTATGCGCAAATCAGCTTTGGTGGAAATTTTCTTGGTAAAATTGCAATAAACTTGATAGAACATTACCACGAAGAAAAGCAGGAAGAACTTAAGCATCTCGAATCAAATTTAAAAGCTCTGGATTTAATCGATTCCAAAGTCAAAAAGAAGAAAAAAGATACGGAAAAATCCACTGCAGGAGTCAAAGTAAAGGGTTCGGATAATCTTCTTATCAGATTTTCGAGATGTTGCAATCCTGTTCCGGGTGATGAAATTGTTGGCTTTATCACAAAAGGACGCGGAATTTCAGTACATCGAAAAGACTGTGTAAATATGCTGTCTATTCCTGAAAATGAAAAAAGCAGGCTTATTGAAGTTGAATGGGATACAAAGGAAGCAGGTTCTTACAATGTCGATATTTGTATACTGTCCGAGGACAGAAAGGGACTTTTTTCAGACATATCCAGAGCTTGCGAAGACCTTGATATACATATAGCAGGTGTGAATGCCAAGTCGGGCAAGGATCAGATTATCAACATTACTATGTCGCTTACAATTTCAGATACCAAGCATATGGAAAAGTTGCTGCGCTCACTTAGGAACATACCAGGAGTTGCAGATGTGTATAGGGCTATAATATAGGAGGCGCATATGCGTGCTGTAATACAAAAGGTTAAAAATGCAAATGTTAAAGTGGACGGCGACACAGTCGGCGAAATTCAAAAAGGATTTTTGATATTTTTGGGAATTGAAGCAGGAGATACACAAAGCGATCTTGCTTATATCGTGGGTAAAATATCCAAAATCAGAATATTTGAAGATGCTGATGATAAAATGAACCTTTCGATAAAAGATGTAGGTGGAGCAGTACTTTCCATTTCGCAATTTACACTTTTGGGAGATGCCAGAAAGGGAAATCGTCCCAGCCTTACAGGCGCAGAAAAACCCGAAAAAGCAAAAGAAATATATTTAAAATTTAACGAAGAATTACGAAAAGAAGGAATTAAAGTAGCGGAAGGAATTTTTCAAGCAGATATGGAGGTAAGTCTTGTAAATGACGGGCCTGTAACCATTTTGCTCGATAGCAGAAAGTTATTTTAATTAGGTAGATATATGAAGATTAAATGTTTTCAAACAGGAATGCTCGGTGTAAACACATATTATGTTTGCGATGAAAAAAACAAAAAAGGATTTATCGTAGATCCGGGCGGATATAGTGCAAAGCTGATAAATGCAATTAAAGAAGACGATTGTGATATTGAGTATATAATACTTACTCACGGACACGGCGACCATATCGGAGGAATATCGTTTTTAAAAGAAGAATTTAAAGATATAAAGCTCGTTGCTTGTATTCACGAGAAAGAATTTCTTGCAGATCCGAATATGAATGCGTCCTTGGAGTGCTGTGGTACACGCATCGCATTGTCTGCTGATATTTGGGTAGACGACTGCGACAGTCTGAAAATAGGAGATATGGAACTTAAATTTATACATACACCGGGGCATACTCCGGGCGGTATGTGCATTTTGATTGGAGACACGCTCTTTAGCGGAGATACATTGTTCAAACTGTCAATTGGAAGAACAGATTTTCCGGGAGGATCGTTTGCTGAAATTAAAAAATCGATTCATGAAAAGCTGTTCGTGCTTCCTGACGATGTAACGGTTTATCCGGGCCATATGGGCATGACAACTATTGGAATAGAAAAAAGGAGCAATCCTTTTGTATAAAATAGTATTACAAAATATTGAAAACAAATACGATTTTAACGAGCTTACTAAAATTTTTATAAGCGAAGGAGATTACGAACTATACACCGATACGGAATTTGCGCAAAGCGAAGCTATGGCATGCGATGAAAAAGATACGTTTAATGTTATAACCGCAGGCGGGTTTAGCAAAAATCAGGTAAAGCAGGAGCTTTACAAAAAGCTGTCGCAAATCACGGGAAAAACTCCTAAATGGGGAATACATACAGGTGTTCGCCCAATTAAACTGGTTTGTGAGTTATTTGACAAATACAATGGTAACGAGGAACTTGTTCGGGACGAACTTAGCAGGATTTACCTTTTTTCGGATGAAAAGCTGAATCTGGCGGTAAATATAGCAAGGTTGCAAAGGCAAATTTTAAAGCCGGCGCCCCAAAATAGCGTCGGACTTTACATAGGAATTCCGTTTTGCCCGACAAGATGCCTTTATTGTTCGTTTACATCAAATGAGCTTCGTACTGAAAAGGTTGAGGAGTATCTAAGTGCACTTTTCTTGGAAATAGAGCACACAAAACTTAAAATGAACGAGTTATCCCTCTATCCCGAAAGCATCTACATAGGAGGTGGTACACCAACCACATTGTCCGCAGAACAGCTTGACAGACTGCTCACGAAAATAGAAGAATCGTACGATTTATCAAAGCTCGCAGAATTCACTGTAGAAGCGGGGCGAGCCGATACTATTACAAGAGAAAAACTGGAAATTCTCAAAAATCACAATATCAAGAGAATAAGTATCAATCCACAATCGATGAAAGATGAAACTTTGGCTTTAATAGGCAGAAATCACACGGGAAAACAGGTAGAAGATGCGTTTGAGCTTGCACATTCCGTAGGCGGTTTTTCTATAAATGCCGATGTAATAGCGGGTTTACCGCAAGAAAAGCTGACAGATTTTGAAAACACACTGACAAAACTTATTTCGCTTAATGCGGACAATATCACAGTGCATACGTTAGCCGTAAAAAAGGGCTCCAAACTCGTAGATATAGACAGCGCATATCACATAAAGCGTGAAAATGTAGCAAACGATATGGTGAAATTAGGATATTCGGTGCTAAAACATATGGGTTATGAACCATATTATTTGTATAGACAAAAGTATATGGCAGGAGCACTTGAGAACACAGGCTATGCAAAATCGGGTAAGGAGAGCGTTTACAACATACGCATAATGGACGAGCATCAAACTATTGTAGCACTTGGTGCAGGTGGAATATCCAAGGCTTATTTCCCCGCTGAAAATAGGCTTATGCGCGTTCCGAATGTTTCAAATTACGAAATTTATATTTCAAGAATACAAGACATGCTTGATAGAAAAACGGAAAATTTATTTACAGGAGGTTTATTATGTTAACAAAAGCACCTAAGGGTACGAAAGATATATTGCCTACGGATGTTCATAAATGGCATTTTGTCGAAGAGGCGTTTAGCGATGTCTGTATTAAATACGGATACAAAGAAGTGAGAACTCCTGTATTTGAGCATACGGAACTGTTTGCTCGCGGTGTCGGCGATACTACCGATATTGTGGAAAAACAAATGTATACCTTTAACGATTTGGGACAAAGGAGCATTACACTTAAACCGGAAGGTACATCGGGAGTTTGCCGTGCTTTTATTGAACATAAGCTGTTTGCAAATGTTCAACCTACAAAATTTTATTACAATATACCTTGTTTCAGGTACGAGAAACCTCAATCGGGGCGCTTGCGTGAATTTCATCAGCTTGGAATCGAAGTATTCGGAAGCTACGATATGCTTGCCGATGCGGAAGTAATCGCACTTGCGGAGGACTTTCTCAAGGGACTCGGCATCAAAAGTCTTGAGCTTCGTATTAACAGTATCGGCTGTCCGACTTGCAGAGCGACTTACAGACAAGTGCTGCAAGACTATTTCAGACCGCATTTGGAGGAGCTTTGTGAAACTTGTAAAGGCAGATTTGACAGAAATCCTATGCGTATCATAGACTGTAAAAACGAAAGTTGCAAGGAAATCGCCCAAAATGCACCGCTGATGCTCGATCATATTTGCGATGAATGTAAAAACGATTTCGAAGAGCTTAAGAACAATTTAGATATTATGGGGGTTTTATACACCGTAGATCCTACAATAGTAAGGGGACTTGACTATTACACGAAAACAGCGTTTGAATTTGTGTCGGGAGAGCTTGGTGCGCAAAGCACGGTTTGCGGTGGAGGCCGTTACAACAATTTGATTGAGCAGCTTGGCGGAGATAGTGTACCGGGTGTAGGCTTTGCCATGGGATTCGAAAGGCTTTTGCTCACGCTGGAAGCTGAAAATGTAGAAATCGAAGATATTGAAAAATCCGATGTACTTGTTGCAATGCTCGATAAAAGTAACGCTTGCAGAAATTACGGACTGACACTTGCAAAGAAATTACGTAGCGAGGGCATTAAAGTGCAAATCGATTTGCTTGCTCGTAATTTCAAAGGACAATTTAAATTTGCGGACAGAATCGGTGCAAAATATGTTATAGTTATAGGAGAGGACGAAATTAAAACAGATACTTTGACGCTCAAAAATATGGCAAATTCGCAGCAAATTAGCGTGAAAGCCTGCGATATTATAAAAGAACTGAAAAAATAGGGGGATTTGATGAGTACAGTTTTTAAAAGAACTCACTATTGCGGTGAGCTTTCAATAAGCGATGTAGACAAAGAAGTGATTTTAAACGGTTGGGTTCAAAAACGCAGAAATCTTGGTAGTTTGGTATTTTGCGACTTACGCGACAAAACAGGAATTACACAAATTGTATTTGACGAGAACATTCCGAAAGAACTTTTTGAAAAAGTAAATGTCGTAAGAAGCGAATATGTTATCGGTATCAAGGGAACCGTAAAAGAAAGAGCTTCAAAAAACGCAGACCTCAAAACGGGAGATATAGAGGTTTTCGTATCGGATATGATTATCTATTCCGCTGCAGACACACCGCCTATTTACATAAAAGACGACGATAATGTAGATGAAACTCTAAGACTGAAATACAGATATTTGGATTTGCGTAAGTCAAAGATGCAACGAAATTTAACATTTAGACACAAAATCTGCAAACTGGCTCGCGATTACTATGACGAAAACGGGTTTACGGAAATTGAAACGCCTATGCTTGTAAAAGCGACACCTGAAGGTGCGAGAGATTACTTGGTGCCAAGTAGAGTTAATCAAGGAGAATTTTACGGACTTCCACAATCTCCACAACTTTACAAGCAGCTTCTGATGGCAAGCGGTTGCGACAGGTATATGCAGATTGCCCGTTGTTTCAGAGATGAGGATTTAAGAGCTGACAGGCAGCCTGAATTCACTCAAATTGACCTTGAAATGTCGTTTGTAGATGAAGAAGATGTAATGTCTATTCAAGAGGGTTTTCTAAGCCGTGTAATGAAAGAGCTTTTGCATATTGATGTAAAAACGCCGTTTCCGAGAATTACATACGATGAAGCAATGCAAAGATATGGAAGCGACAAACCGGATACACGTTTCGGGTTTGAGCTTAAATCTTTAAATGATACTGTAAAAAATACGGAATTTAAAGTGTTTGCCGATGCACTTGCAAGCGGTGGAGATGTTCGCGGTATATGTATAGACGGCGGTTCGGAAAAATTCAGCAGAAAAGATATAGACAAACTGACAGAATCCGCTAAGGCATACGGTGCAAAAGGTCTTGTTTGGCTTCGTGTACTCGACGGTGAGATAAACTCATCTGTAAACAAGTTCTTTACTCAAGAAGAACTTTCGAAAATAGCGACGGTATTTGAGGCAAAGGTAGGCGATTTGATACTTATAGCAGCAGACAAGGCAAAGGTGGTTTTTGATACCTTGGGCTTCCTAAGGAGACATATTGCAGGAATACTCGGACTTTTGGAAAGCAAACAGTTTAATTTTTTGTGGGTTACAGATTTCCCTTTGTTCGAATACGACGAAGAAACCGGCTCGTATTCCGCTATGCATCATCCGTTCACGTCGCCTCGTCTTTCGGATGTCGATAAATTGATTGAAAAGCCGGGTGAAGTAAAGGCAAGAGCGTACGATATCGTTTTAAACGGTGTAGAGCTTGGCGGAGGCAGCATTAGAATACACGACAGAGAGCTTCAAACGAAAATGTTTGAGGTACTCGGAATATCAAAAGAAGAACAGCAAATCAAATTCGGATTCCTACTTGATGCGTTTAAATACGGCACACCGCCTCATGGAGGACTGGCTTACGGACTTGACCGTCTGGTAATGCTTTTACTGGGCGAAGACAGTATCAGGGAGGTAATGGCATTCCCTAAAAATCAAAATGCACAATGCCTTGTAAGCAGCGCACCGTCATCGGTATCAAAAGAGCAAATAGACGAACTTGGAATTTGCCTGAAATAAAAAAGACATATGCAGGAAAACAAAAACGGAACAAAATGTATCGGAATTTACGGCGGCAGCTTCGATCCGATACATTTTGGACATATTGCACTGGCGAAGAAAGCGAAAGCCGAGCTTTCCCTTTCAAAGATTATATTTATTCCGACAAAAAAGCAACCGTTTAAGCTCAACAAAACACCGGCAAGCTGTGAGGACCGAGTAAATATGATAAGGCTTGCTGTCAAAGACAATCCCGATTTCTCAGTGTCTATGCTCGAAATAGAGAGAGAGGGGATTTCTTACACATTTGAAACATTGCGCAGTATTCGAAGATTATACGGCAAGGATGTTTCTTATTACTTGATTTTGGGAGCGGACTCATTTTTGGATATTGAGCGTTGGCATAAAGCTGACGAAATCCTTTCCTCGTGCAATTTAGCAGTAGGGATTCGTCCCGGTACAAGTATTGAAAAACTCGATATTACAAAGGAAAGAATACAAAAACAATATCAAACTAACATAATTTTTTTGAACAACAAGGAACTTAAGATTTCTTCCACACAAATAAAGGAATGTATTAAAAATAATTTATCGCTTGGAGGATTGGTATCCAAAGAGGTATCAAACTATATCGATGAAAACAATTTGTATAGATGAAAAAATTAACGAATTTATCAATGCGCATTTAACAGAAAAAAGAACCGCACATGTATATGCAGTTAGAGATACCGCAAAAGAGCTTGCAATTCGCTATGGTGAAGATCCAAGAAAAGCTGAAATTGCAGCACTTTGCCACGATCTGTTCAAATGCTTTGATGTGAAGACAATAGACGCATATGTAAAAAAATACAAATTGCCTAAAAAATACTTAAATAACAAAAATCTTTCTCATGGTAAAATTGCAGCTGCTTTCGCAAAAGAGGAGCTATGTATAGACGATGATGACATATTAAATGCAATTTCGTTTCATACTACGGGTAGAGCAGGCATGTCGAAACTGGAAAAAATCGTGTATCTTGCTGATGCGATAGAGCCGAATCGAATATACGATGAAGTGCATGCAATTCGGATGATGAGCAAAAAAGATTTGGACAAAGCCGTGATGATGACATTAGAGGGCAGTGTTAAAATGCTCGAAAGGCACGGCAAAGAAATTGACAAAGATACAATTAAAGCACTTAGCTTTATGAAAAAATAGAAAGGATGTAAAATATGGAAAACAGAGAGCTTGCATTATCTATAGCAGATACGCTTGAAAGTAAAAAAGCTATAGATGTAAATTGCATCGACATACGCGAAAAATCCGGATTTGCAGATTATATGGTGCTAGCATCCGCAACTTCTCAAAGGCAGCTTAAGGCTCTTGCCGACGAAGTTGAAGAACGCTTGGAAAAACTCGAGATTTTTCCTAAAAGCGTAGAGGGCAAAGCAAATTCGACATGGATTTTAATGGACTATGGAGATGTAGTGGTGAATATTTTCACATACGATATGAGAGAACAATACAAAATAGAAGAGCTTTGGGAGGAATGTGAATTTTTAAGTATAAATTCACAAAAATAAAATGAACGAACGATACAATTTTAGCGAAATAGAAAAGAAATGGCAAACATATTGGGCGCAAAATAACACTTTCAAAACCAAAGAGGATGCGGGAAAAGAAAAGTATTATGTTTTGGAAATGTTTCCTTATCCGTCCGGTAAATTGCACATGGGACATGTACGAAACTATTCAATAGGTGATGTAATAGCAAGATATCACACTATGTCAGGGAAAAATGTATTGCATCCTATGGGATATGACTCTTTCGGACTGCCTGCTGAAAACGCGGCAATCAAGCATGGCATTCATCCTGCAACTTGGACTGTTGAGAATATGCAGGAGATGACACAGCAATTAAAAGAACTTGGGTTTTCATACGATTGGGATAGGTCTGTAGCTACTTGTATGCCTGACTATTATAAGTGGATGCAGTGGATTTTCATACAATTTTATAAAAAAGGATTAGCTTACAAAAAAGAGAATCCTGTAAACTGGTGCCCAAGCTGTCAAACTGTACTTGCGAACGAGCAGGTTGTAGACGGCGGATGTGAGCGTTGCAAAACTAAAGTCGGAAAGAAAAATTTGTCGCAGTGGTATTTAAAAATTACCGATTATGCAGATAGATTACTTGACAATTTGGAAAATTTGCCGGGATGGCCTTCAAAGGTTAAAACCATGCAAAAAAACTGGATAGGTAAGAGCATAGGAGCGGAAGTTGATTTCGACATAGAAGGAAGCGACAAGAAGCTCAAAATCTTTACTACGCGTCCGGATACGCTTTATGGCGTTACATATATGGTTTTGGCACCTGAGCATGCGTATGTTTCTGAACTTATAGCAAACACGGAAAATGAGAGTAAAGCGAAAAAATACATTGAAGAAGTTTCTCACAAAAGCGATATAGAACGAACTTCATCGAATGAAAAAACGGGCGTATTCATAAACCGATATGCAATAAATCCGCTTACAAAAAAGAGAGTTCCTATTTTCATTTCCGACTACGTACTGAAAGATTACGGTACAGGTGCTATAATGGCGGTACCTGCGCACGATCAAAGGGACTTCGAATTTGCGAAAAAGTTTAATTGCGAAATAATTCCTGTCGTATCTCCAAAGGAAGATATAGATTTAAACAATTTGACGCAAGCGTTTGAAGCTGAAGGAACTCTAATAAATTCCGCCGAATTTGACGGAATGGAAAACAAAAAGGCTATCGAAAAAATCATAGACATGATAACCGAAAAAGGTATAGGTAAAAAGTCTATAAATTACAAACTTAGAGATTGGCTGATTTCAAGGCAAAGATACTGGGGAACACCTATTCCTATGATTTATTGCGACAAATGCGGTTGGGTTGCGGAAAAAGAAGAAAATTTACCGGTGCTTCTTCCTACCGATGTTGAATTCACAGGAAAAGGAGAATCACCACTTACGACAAGCAAAACTTTTGCAGATACAACTTGTCCTGTTTGCGGTGCAAAAGCAAAGCGCGAGCTTGACACTATGGATACATTCCTTGATTCATCTTGGTATTTCCTTCGCTATACAGATGCCAATAATGATAAAGAAGCATTTAACAAGGATAAACAGGCATATTGGATGAATGTTGACCAATACATAGGCGGTGTTGAACACGCTATACTTCATTTGATGTATGCCCGTTTCTTCCAGATGGCGCTTTATGATTTAGGTTACACGACTGATGAAGAGCCTTTTAAAAACCTGCTAACTCAAGGTATGGTAATAAAAGACGGCGCAAAGATGAGCAAGTCCCTTGGTAATGTTGTAAGTCCTGAAACTATCATCAAAAAATACGGTGCCGATACGGCAAGACTTTTCATTTTGTTTGCGGCTCCGCCTGAAAGAGAGCTTGACTGGTCAGACGAGGGTGTTGAGGGTAGCTTTAGATTCTTAAACAGAGTATACAGACTGGTATATGAACTTGCAGAAACAACAAAAAATGTAAATGATGATATTAAAATTGAGACAAAAGAAGATAAAACCCTTGCTTTTGCGCTTAATCATGCAGTTAAAAAAGTTGGCGAAGACATAAGCACGCGCTTTAACTTCAATACAGCTATCAGCTCTATTATGGAGCTTGTTAATGAAATGTATAGGCACAAGGAGCTTAACTCCCCGAATATGCCGCTTTTAAAAAGTGCTTTAACTAAGCTGGTTTTGATACTTTCGCCTTTTGCTCCGCATATATGTGAAGAACTTTGGCAAGAACTTGGAAACAACGAGTCCGTATATCAAACTGCTTGGCCATCGTTTGACGAAAAAGCTCTAAAGCAGGATACGGTTGAAATTGTTGTGCAAATAAACGGTAAAATCAAGGAAAAATTGGAGGTAGATGCTAATTTAGGAAAAACTGAGCTTGAAAATCTTGTAATGGCTAATCCTGCGGTAGCTGCATTACTTCAAGATAAAGAAATAGTAAAGCTGATTGCAGTTCCTAAAAAACTAGTAAATATAGTAGTTAAATAAAGGAAAGAACATGAAAAACAATAATGAATATAGAAATGGAGTCCCGTTAAAAGTAATTCCGATAGGAGGTCTTAACGAAATCGGTAAAAATATGACTTTGCTCGAATACAAAGACAACATATTGATAATTGACTGCGGGCTGTCTTTTCCGGACGATGAGCTTTACGGTATAGATATTGTAATACCGGATTTCAGCTATCTTGTCCAAAATAAGGAAAAAATTAAAGGTATGATATTGACACATGGACACGAAGATCATATCGGCGGAATACCATATTTGTTAAAACAAATAAACGTACCTATTTACGGCACCAGATTGACGCTTGGACTTGTCGAAAACAAAATTAAGGAACACAATATACAGGCAAATCTGAATATAATAAAGCCCGGCGATATAGCTAAAATAGGTGTATTTAAATGCGAGGCAATTAGAAGTACACACTCTGTTGCGGATGCTATTTGTATATGCATAGATACACCGGTAGGTAAGATATTCCATACGGGCGATTTTAAAATAGATTACACTCCTATTCAGGGCGAGCCTATGGATTTTGCAAGACTTGCAGAGCTCGGAACGGAGGGTATTCGACTGATGCTTTGCGACAGTACTAATGCAACGAGAGCAGGCTATTCAATGTCTGAACAAACTGTTGGAAACACAATAGAAAACATTTTTAGAAATTCAGAAGCACGAATTATAATTGCTACGTTTTCTTCAAATGTCCATAGAGTACAGCGCATCATAGACAATGCTGTACTGTTCGGTAGAAAAGTTGCCATATCCGGCAGAAGTATGGTAAATGTAATGAATCTCGCTATGGAGCTAGGTTATTTGAAAGTACCTGCAAATGTTCTTGTAGATATAAATAAGACTAAGAATATACCGGATAAGGAACTTGTGATTATTACAACAGGAAGTCAAGGTGAGCCTATGTCCGCATTATCGAGGATGGCATCAAAAGAGCACAAGGCTATATCCATTAAAAAGGGCGATATGGTAATTCTTTCATCAAGTCCTGTACCTGGTAATGAAAAAACCGTTTCGAACATAGTAAACAAACTCTTTGAGCTTGGAGCGGAAGTGATTTATGCCGACATTGCAGATATACATGTTTCAGGACACGCTTGTCAAGAAGAGCTGAAACTGATGCATAGTCTAATAAAACCGGAATTATTTATGCCGGTTCATGGAGAATATAGACATTTGGAAGCACATTCAAAGCTGGCACAAAGCCTCGGAATGGCGCCGGAAGATATATTTATATTGGAAAACGGTGATGCTCTTAACATTACATCAAAGAAAGCGGTTCTCAAAAAAGAAGAGGTGCCGGCAACCGCAATTTATGTTGACGGACTCGGTGTTGGAGATGTCGGAAATATAGTATTAAGAGATAGAAAATTGCTTTCCGAATCCGGCTTAATAATAGTGATTTCAGCTGTCAACAGAAGCGAACAGTTGATTTACAGCGGCCCTGAAATAGTAACGCGAGGTTTTGTATATGTGCGTGAAAACGAGGATTTAATAGGTGAAGCAAAAAAAATAGCAAGAGATGTAATATCTTCCAGCCTACACAATAATGTTACGGACTGGGCAGTACTGAAAGCGTCTGTCAGAGATGCGCTTAGAGGCTTTATATACAAACAAACTAAAAGAAGCCCTGTAATATTGCCTATCTTTTTGGATATGTAAATTAAATATTCAAAATGCAAACTTTTCATGGCAATATTTTCAATTTAATCAAATCGGCATCCCCCAAAGCTATCAATTAAATTGATAGCTTTGGGGGATACCTTATATAAGACGCTGAAAGGCATCGTACTTGAGTCAGACAAAAAAGTGCTTGAATCATAAACTTTTTTATGGTATAATTTGAGCGATTGACAAAAGGAAACAGAGTTTTAGCTCAAGTTTTTCAGTATAATAGCTGGGATAATTAAATAATTTGCTAAATCAATTAAATTAAAATATAAGGAGTAATGATAATGTTGTATGCAAGCGATTTTAGAAAAGGAATGACCTTTGAGATGAATGGAGAACCACATGTTATATTGGATTTCCAACATGTTAAGCCGGGTAAAGGCGCGGCATTTGTAAGAACTAAATATAGAAACATACTTACAGGTGCTACTCGAGAAGAGGCTTTCAATCCTAACGATAAATTCCCGAAGGCTCATATCGAAACCAAGCAGATGCAATATCTTTACAACGACGGAGAACTATATTACTTCATGGATCAGGAATCCTTTGAACAGGTACCTTTGATGGCTGAACAGGTTGAGGAAGCTATGAAATACCTAAGAGAGAACGATGAGGCTACTATCAAGTTTTACAACAATGCGGCTTTCATGGTTGAAGCTCCAAACTTTGTAAATTTGAAAGTTATCGAAACTGAGCCCGGTGTTAAAGGAGATACCGCTACAAATGTTACAAAAGCGGCTACTGTAGAAACAGGTGCGATTATTCAAGTTCCTATCTTTATCGAAGAAGGCGAAGTAATTCAAATTGATACAAGAACAGGCGAATATCTCGGCAGAGCAAAATAGTTAAATATATAAGAGGGGGCGTTTAGGCGTCCCTTTTGAAATAGGAGAAAATATGAAAAAAATTGTACTTGCATTTCTTGTAATTGTAACCATCGTTTTGGCTTTTATCGCTTTAAATTTTTTGTCCGTATTTAAGCCTGTATCTTCGGATACCAATGCTGTAACAGTTGAAATACCAAAGGGTTCGTCAACAACTTACATAGCAATTACACTGGAAGAAAAAAAACTCATTAAAAATGCTTATGCGTTTAAAGTATTGTCAAAATTTAAGAAATACGACGGCAAATATAAAGCAGGTTTGTATAGCCTCTCACCGTCTATGACTCCCGAAACAATGATGAAAATAATAGCAGGCGGAAAAAGCGATGTCGTAAAATTGACTGTGCCTGAGGGTTTGACTCTGTCGCAAATCGCAGAGAAACTCGAAACGCTCGGTATTTGCAGCCAACAAGAATTTTTTAATGAAATTGAAAACGGCAAATTCGATTATAAATTTGTGAAAGGCTTGCCTGACGGGCAAAATAGACTCGAAGGATTTTTGTATCCTGAAACATATTTTGTATACAAAAATGCTTCCGCTCACGATTGCATAGATAAGATGCTTGCGCAATTTGATTCGCTTTTCACAAATGACTATTACAAAAAAGCGAAAGAAATGAATTTGAGTGTTCTCGAAGTTGTAACTGTTGCTTCACTTATCGAAAGGGAAACATCCGCCGCATCCGAAGGCGGAAAGGTTGCAAGTGTAATATACAACAGGCTGAGCGTGGGGCAACCTCTTGGAATTGACGCCACAATACAGTATGCATTACCTGCCCACAAAGATAGACTAAATTACGAAGACCTTAAGGTAGATTCTCCATACAATACATACAAGAATAAAGGATTACCGCCAGGGCCGATATGCTCACCCGGTATAGCTGCAATAAATGCCGCATTGAATCCTGAAGATACAGACTATTTTTACTATGTGCTCAGTCCGAATAACGACGGCACACACAATTTTTCAAATTCCTATACAGAGTTTTTGGTAAATAAGAAGAAATACAAGGAGAGCCTTAAGTAGTAATGAACATAACAAACGATAAGGTTACAGATTATATAAATTCTTATTACAAGGCTCTTGACGAAGAACTTTTGGATCTTCGCATCCGCTCTGAAAACGCTCGTATCCCTATAATACTAAGGGAAACTGAAACCGTTTTGCGATCAATTTTGCTACTTAAAAAACCGCAAAGAATACTTGAAATAGGAACTGCTAACGGTTATTCGGCGAGTTTTTTCGCAAAACTGCTGCCGACAGCCCATATTACAACTATAGAGGCATCGCAAGAAAGATACGAAGAAGCGGTTCAAAATTTCAAAAATTTAGGATTGGACAACAATGTTACAGTGCATTTCGGAATGGCAGAAGATCTACTTGTAAAAATGGAACACACGGGCGAAAGTAATTTTGATTTTGTATTTATAGACGCTGCTAAGAGCAAATATCTTGAATTTTTCAATGCTGCAATCAAGTTATGCAACCCAAACGCTATAGTCATATCTGATAATGTTTTGATGAGGGCAATGGTTGCTTCGGACGAATTTGATGAAAAAAGGCGTTACAAAACGAATATCAAACACCTTAGAGCGTATGTGGACTACCTTTTTCAGCAAAAGAATCACTATACAAGCATACTTTCAGTAGGAGATGGACTTGCTCTCACTGAACTTGATGTCAATAACTAAGTTATGTAAACAATCGGAGGTATATGAATAAAATAGAACTTTTGGCCCCTGCAGGGGATTTAGAAAAATTAAAGACTGCGATAGACTACGGTGCAGATGCCGTTTATTTTGGCGGAGAAATGTTCAGTTTACGCGCAGGTTCTTCAAATCTCAGCATTCAAGATATCAAAGAAGGTGTTGATTACGCACATAAAAAAGGAAAAAAAGCATATCTTACAACTAACATTTACGCCCACAACGAAGACATCTCACCATTTGCGGAATACTTGCAAAAAATAAAAGATATTCCGATAGATGCCTTTTTAATTTCAGATCCCGGCATTATGATGATGGTAAAAGAGGCGATTCCAAATGCTGAAATTCATCTAAGCACGCAGGCAAATATGACTAATTTGCAAACTGCTAAGTTTTGGTACAATCAAGGTGTCAAGCGCATTGTTTTAGCTAGAGAGCTTACGCTTGAAGAAATATCCGAAATTAAAAAAAATATGCCTAGCGATATGGAGCTTGAAGCATTTGTTCACGGAGCTATGTGTATTTCTTATTCCGGCAGATGCCTTCTTAGCAATTTTATGATAGGTAGAGATGCAAATAAAGGCGAATGTGCACATCCTTGTCGATGGAAATATCACCTAATTGAGGAAAAAAGACCAAATGAATATTACGAGATTGGTGAGGACTCTCGTGGTACATATATAATGAATTCTAAAGATTTGTGTATGATTGAACATATACCGGATATTATAGAAGCGGGAATTTCGTCAGCTAAAATCGAAGGCAGAATGAAAAGCGCATTTTATGTGGCGACAATAGTTTCCGCATATAGAAAAGCTATTGATGCTTATTACGAAAACAAGGATAATTATACCTTCAAAAGCGAATGGATGGATGAACTTAAGAAAGTCAGCCACAGAGAATTTACAACGGGTTTTTACTATAAGAAACCGAGTAGCGAAGATCAAAATTATCAGACCTCAGCATATACAAGGGAGTATTCGTTTGTCGGCATAGTCAAGGACTACGACGAAGAAAGCGGTATTGCAGAAATAGAACAGCGAAATAAAATGGTTGTCGGAGATGAAATAGAAATCATGGGACCGTATACCGACTTCTTTACACATACGATTACTTCGATGCAAGATGTGGACGGTAATGAAATAGAAAGCGCGCCGCATGCTCAACAGATGATAAAAATGAAACTTCAAAAACCTGTAAAAGCGGGTTTCATATTGCGAAAGCGCAAATGATATGATACAATTAAATGATAGAAACTAACTATTTAAGGAGAATTTTTATGCCATCGGACATACCGATATCGATAAGTCAAATATCACTGTTATTTTTGTGCCTTATAGTAAACGCACTTTTTGCGTGCATCGAAATAGCACTTATTTCTGCGAATAAAAATAAGTTAAAACTACTTGCGAGCGAAAACAACAAGAAAGCAGAAAAACTTTTGCTTTATCTTGAAAATCTGGATAACTACATTTCTACTATTCAGATAATCGTTACATTTTCAGGATTTTTCGCAAGTGCTATAGCCACATTGCTATTTATGGATATTACTCGCGATATACTTGAACATTACAATATTTCGGTGTCAAAAACTTTGCTTTTGCTTCCCATAGTATTTGTAGTTTCTATAGTATTTATCACGCTTGGTGAGCTTTTGCCTAAGAAAATTGCACGAAGATACAGCGAAAAAATTGCGTTAAATTTGATTGATTTAGTAGTTTTTATCGGTTTTTTACTAAAGCCGATAGTGGTATTTGTGAATTTCATAGTTACATTTATCCTTGTTATTACAAGGCAAAACAACAAATTTGAGGACGACAGTTTTTCCGAAGATGAAATAAAAACAATGCTTGAGGTTGGTCAAGTAACGGGAGTGCTTCGCGAAGAAGGTAAAAAGATGATTAACAGTATCTTCGACTTTGACGATAAGCAGGCTTATGAAGCGATGACACCTCGAACAGATGTCTTTTACATAGATATCAACGCTCCGGCGGACGAATACATAGATGAACTTATGGAGCTTCGCTATTCGAGAATACCGGTATACGAAGACGATAATGACAACATAATAGGAATACTGAATATTAAAGATTACTTGATAAAAGCCAAAAATCAAGGATTCGATAATGTCGATATTAAAAGTATACTTAGAAAGCCTTACTTTGTACCGGAAACTAAAAAACTTGACACTTTGTTTTTTGAACTTCAAAGCTCTAAGCAGCATATTGCGATTCTAATTGATGAATACGGAGGATTTTCGGGCATTGTTACTATGGAAGACATAATAGAGCAAGTAATGGGAAATATTGATGACGAATACGACGATGATGAGGACGCTATTATAAAACTCGACGAAAACGTTTATATGCTCAACGGTTTTATGAATCTCAAAGACATAAACGAGGAGCTTGGTATAGAACTTATATCCGAAAACAGCGAAACGCTTGGCGGGTACATTATAGATATCTTGGGAGAAATTCCAAATGACGGTGAAAACCTGAATTTAAAAATTGAAGTTGAAAATTACCATTTCACGATTATTTCAGTAAAAGAAAGACGAATAGAACAGGTTAAATTGGAAATAGAACAGGTCGAAGACGACGAAAACCATATTGAAGATTTATAAGAAAGTGTAGGAGGTTCCGAGTATATGGAAAAAATGGGATTAAATGAGATTAGAGAAGCGTTTTTGAGCTTTTATGAAGGCAAGGGGCACTATAGAAAAGGTAGTTTTTCGCTGGTTCCGGAAAAGGACAAGAGCCTTTTGCTTATAAACTCGGGAATGGCGCCGCTAAAGCCTTATTTTGCAGGTCTTGAAACACCGCCCAAAAAGAGGATGACAACCTGTCAAAAGTGTATTCGAACCGGCGATATCGAAAATGTAGGCTTGACGGCAAGACACGGCACATTCTTTGAAATGCTCGGTAATTTTTCATTTGGAGATTACTTCAAAAAAGAAACAATTTCTTGGGGTTGGGAATTTATTACCAAAGTTTTGAAAATGCCGGAAGATAAACTATGGGTAACCATATACGAAGACGATGATGAAGCGTTCGATATTTGGAAAAATCTAATCGGCATTCCGGAAGAAAGGATTGTAAGACTCGGAAAAGATGACAACTTTTGGGAAATAGGAACCGGCCCTTGCGGTCCTTGCTCCGAAATATATTTCGATCGCGGCGAGGAGTTTTCGTGCGGACACGACGATTGCAAACCGGGCTGCGACTGCGACAGATACGTTGAATTTTGGAATCACGTATTTACACAATTCTCCAAAGAAGAAGACGGCTCATATTCAAATCTTGCACACCCTAATATAGATACGGGTATGGGACTTGAGAGAATTGCTTGCATAATGCAAGGTGTAAATTCGATTTTCGATATAGATACCATTCAATATATCCTTGCCGGCGTTTGCGAACTTGCAAATATCGAGTACGGAAACGGCTCTAAAAAAACAGATGTGTCTATCAGAATAATTACCGACCACTTAAGATCTATAACCTTTATGATAGCTGACGGAATTCTTCCAAGTAACGAAGGTCGCGGTTATGTTTTGAGAAGACTTTTAAGAAGAGCTGCAAGACACGGAAAACTGCTGAACATAGAAGGTAAATTCCTATCGAATCTTGCTGACAGGGTTATTACCGTATCCGGAAAAGCATATCCTGAACTTACTCAAAAAGCTGAATATATCAAGACTATTATAGATAGAGAGGAAGAAAAATTTCGTTCTACTATCGATCAGGGAAATCACATAATACAAGGTTATGTAAATGAACTTAAAGCTGAAGGAAAGAGCGTACTTTCGGGTGAAAAAGTATTCAAACTCTACGACACTTACGGTTTCCCTCTTGAATTAACCGAAGAAATACTTGCTGAAAACGGTTGTACGGCAGATGTTGACGGATTCAAAGAACATATGAATATCCAAATCGAAACTGCAAGAGCTGCGAGAAAATCCGTAGAAGCAGGCTGGGATGAAGAAAATCTGTCATTTGCTGAAATCAGTGAAACTATATTTAACGGTTACGAAAAACTTGCGGACGATGCCACTATTTTGAATATAATCACGAAAGACGGCTCGCCCATTGATATTGCAAGCGCAGGAAGCACTGTTAGCGTAATACTCAATCAAACAGTTTTCTATCCTGAAGGAGGCGGACAAATTTACGACACAGGTAAAATTTTTACCGACAATGCTGAAGCCTCGGTACTTGAGGTTAAAAAAATTCAAGGAAAAATTTTACACAAACTTAAAATAACATCCGGAACTTTTAAAACCAACGAAAATGTCAAATTGCAAGTAGATGTGATTCGAAGACACGATGTTGCCAAAAACCACACAGCAACACATATATTACAAAAGGCTTTAAAAATGGTGGTTGGCGAGCATATACAGCAAGCAGGATCCTCTGTGAACGACAAAGGACTTAGATTCGACTTTTCACATTACGAAGCTGTGAGCGAAGAACAATTACACAAAATAGAAGAACTGGTTAATGAGCAAATTTCAATGTTTGCACCGGTAGTAATCGAAAATATGTCAAAGGACGACGCTCTCAAAAAAGGTGCAATGGCACTGTTTGGCGAAAAATACGGTGATACCGTGCGTGTTGTTTCTGTCGGTGATTTCAGCGTAGAACTTTGCGGTGGTACACATCTTGAAAATGCAGGTCTTGTGGGTGCATTTAAAATAGTGAGTGAAAGCGGAGTGGCTGCAGGTGTAAGGCGTATTGAAGCGATTACAGGATCTTGTATACTTTCTGAACTTAATTCAGCAAAAGAAACGCTAAAAAATATAGCAAGCACGCTAAAGACAAACCAAAACGCTATTGAAGCAAAACTCACTTCAACAGTGGAAGAACTGCGACTTGTGAAGGCTGAAATGGATGAACTTAAGCAAAAGAGCATAGCAAATTCACTCAACTCGCTTCTCGAAAATGCCGAAACTGTCGGCGATGTGAAACTCTTAGCACAGCGTTTTGAAGATTACGATGTTAATGATTTGAAGAAGCTCTGCGATGATATAAAGGCTTCAAATGAAGGATATATAATGGTATTTGCTACTACTGCAGGCGGTAAACTGAATTTTGTTGTAAGCATATGCGACGATCTTTTAGACAAGGGCTATCACGCCGGAAAAATGGTCAAAGAAATTGCCGCTGTTTGCGACGGAAGCGGTGGCGGGAAAGCAAATATGGCGCAAGCCGGTGCAAAAGATTTTACAAAAATCGATGCAGCTTTTGATATGGCAAAAAAACTAATATTACAATGATGTTAATTTTTCTATTTTCACTTGAAATTTTTAGCAATTTTTGTATAATGGATGTATAAGGTTAGCAATGTATCGCGCGGTTAATTGCGCAAGATACTCGTATTAGTCAAAAGAGGTATATATTATGATGGACAGAAACACTATAATGTTTAACAACCCTGAAAAACTTGAGCAGAAAACTACAAAAAATGTTTTGAACGAAGTTTACGATGCTTTGAATGAAAAAGGCTACAACGCAATAGACCAGATGGTAGGATACATCCTATCGGGAGATCCTTCATATATCACAGGATACAACAATGCCAGAAGCATTATCAGAGAAATTGAACGAGATGATTTGGTAGAAGAACTTTTGCGTGCGTTTCTTGATAAATAATGCGCATACTTGGTCTTGATGTCGGAGATAAAACTATAGGAGTTGCAGTCAGCGATCCGTTGCTCATATCTGCAAACGGTGTTACTACTATCGAGCGTATCGGTATCAGAAAAGATGCCGGTAAGGTAATCGACTATATCAAAGAATACGATTGTCAAAAAGTCGTAATCGGTTTACCTTTGAAACTGGACGGCACGGAAAGTCCGCAAACGCTAAAGGTTATAGAATTCGCCAATATGCTTGCAAACAAGCTGCGCAGTATAGCTATGCAAAATGTTGAAATCGACTTTGCAGACGAACGATATACTACCGTAATGGCTGAAAAAGTCCTAATTGAAGCTGATTTAAGCAGGAAGCGCCGCAAAGAAGTAATTGATAAACAAGCAGCAGTTTTAATACTGCAATCGTATCTAAATTCATTATAAGAAAATAAAAATCGTATATCAACCAATAAGATATACGATTTTTTACTATTTAAAAATTGATATTGCAATTTAAGAGCCGACTCAAGCATTGAAATTACAAGATTTATATGCACATTCGAAAAAGTCGTACTAACTATTCCTAAAATTGATATTTTAGGAATAGTTATATATCTAAATTTGATACCCTATTCAATAAAAAATGAGAGCGGAAGCTCTCATTTTTGTATGTACTTACGATATTATCTATCCACATATTTAATATACTAAAGTATTATCTATTAGCATATTTGATATTATAAGCATCATGAACATTATCAACTATACTAATTATTAACATCATTAACTATAAGCATTACAAATAGCATCAACCATAAGTAACATACTTAAAATTATTAACATTACTATATTTAATATGGATTTATTGATTATACTCATACTTAATATATAAAATTTTACTTATTATATAATTATTTAGATACCATAGTTTCTTTATATAGCTCTTCACATTACATATTTATATCAACTATAAAACAAATTTAGTATTCTCTAACCATAAGTTTTTGTCCGACAAACAGTTTGGAATCCTGCATATTGTTTATAGCCATCAGAAACTCTACATAGTCATCGACATCGGTGTTTTTTGGTGCATATACCTTGGCAATATCAAAAAGCGTATCACCTCTTTGAACTTCTATGTATGCCTGACTATAATTCGGCACAGTCGGCTTTTCCGTACCGAATGCCGAAATAGCATCAAATAAAAGCATAAGTACAATTAAAAATGATATTACCAGCAGTGCTCTTTTAATTCTCAAATTCACAAGCTCTTTGTTTGATGTATTATATAAATAGTAAAGTTTTTTCATTTTCAATCACCATCCTGTTTACAATTTCGCAAACATCTGTTCGCTAAAATTATAATATCAGAATGTGTGTTCTCTGTCAAGCACTTTTTAAAACATTTGTTCTTTTTTTTTTTCTGTTTAAAATATCTCACTAACATGAAACATACGATTATGTAGCGGATTGTTTTCGTGCAATAAAAGATTGTAGAATTCTGCTAAATGTTTATGATTTGTTTGCGTATCATATTGTCAAGCGCCTTTATTACACCGAACTTAGAGTGTTCATATGTAAGACCGCCTTGGAAATAAATAGTATACGGCTCACGAATCGGACCGTCTGCTGAAAGCTCAATCGAAGAGCCCTGTACAAACGCACCTGCTGCCATTATAACCTTATCTTCATAGCCCGGCATATCCCAAGGTAGTGGTGTAACATGCGCATCAATCGGTGCAGCCATTTGTATTCCCTCAGCGAATGCGCAAAGTGCTTCTTCGCTGTTCAGCTTTACAGCCTCAATGATGTCGCTTCTCTTGGCATCGTAACTTGGAAATACCTCATATCCCAAATTTTCAAATACCTTAGCGCACAGTACCGCTCCTTTGAGAGCCGCGTTTACCGTCTTTGGTGCGACAAATAGCCCCTGCAAAATAGAACGAGTCTGTCCGAACATAAGTCCGCATTCATCTCCTATTCCCGGAGAAGTCATGCGGTAAGACACTTTTTCTATCAAATCCTTTCTACCAACTACGTAACCTCCCGATAAAGCAAGGCCGCCCCCCGGATTTTTGATTAGCGATCCTGCCATTATATCTATACCTATTTGCGTAGGCTCTATTATATCTAGAAATTCACCATAACAATTATCTGCCATCATTACTATATCAGGATTGATTGATTTTACCAGTTTTGCGCATTTTTCTATACTGTCAAGTGAAATTGCAGGTCTTTCACTGTATCCTGTCGCCCTTTGAATTGAAATCATTTTTGTCTTATGCGAAATGGCACTTTTAACAGCGTCGAGGTCAATTTGTCCATTTTTCAATAGTTCAATTTGTTTGTATGTAATACCGAATTCTGCAAGAGAGCCGGCTCCTTCGCCTCTGATGCCTATTACTTCTTCAAGCGTATCGTACGGCCTTCCTGTAACATAAATCAGCTCATCACCAGGTCTAAGCACCCCGCACAGCGTCAAAGAAAGAGCATGTGTTCCGCTTACTATCAAAGGTCTTACAAGTGCCGCCTCGGTTTTAAAAATATCTGCATAAACTCTTTCGATGATTTCGCGTCCCATATCGTTATAGCCGTAGCCCGTGTTCCATGCAAAATGAACATCGCTCACTTTGTTTTTTTGAAATGCCGCAAGCACTTTGTATTGATTATACTGCATTATTTCATCCAAACTTTCGAATATTTCTCTAACTTCATTCTCCGCTTTCTCCACGAAATCGAGTGTTTTTTCCGAAACCTCAAACTCTTCGGCAAGCAGCTTTAATATACTGTCTTTCAAAGTGATCTCCTTATTTTTCATCTGTATTTTCCAAATCCCATTCCATATTGTTGATAAGGCGTTTTTTTACATTTTCCTTGTGTTTCGCATAAAGCTGAGTTGTAGTAACATTTTCGTGATCAAGTAATAGCTGAACATCAAATATGTCCTCACCCCTACCTATTAAGCTGGTTGCAGCTGTCGCCCTAAGTTTATGCGGACTATAACCGTTTTTTTGAGTGGTCTTAAGTGCAATAGCGGTGTATTTTTTCACCAGCTCTCTAATCTGCCTTTCCGTCATCCGCTTTCCCTGCAACGATAAAAACAAAGCGTTTTTGTGCTCATCGAGCAATTCGTCATCGTTTTTTCGTTCCATATCAAGGTATTCGTGTATAGCTATATCGCACGAAATATTCATAGGCATAATAGATTCCTTGCCGCGCTTTCGATATATTTTAAATTCCTGCCTGTCAAAATTAAATGAATCTACATTTAGTTGCTGAAGCTCAGATATTCGAAGTCCATACGTCAAAAACAAAAGCAAAATTGCCTTATCGCGTTTTTTGGTCTTTTCGAAGTATTCGAGCTGCTTTTTAGTCATCCCTTCACCCGTCTCGACCGCTTTAAGCATTGTCCTTACCTCGTCGTCCGTAAGTGCCTTTATCTCCGTTTCTGCAGGCTTTGCCACTTTGATAGGATCAAGTCCGTCCGTAATATTTTTACTTAGTATCTCATCCCTAAATAAATATTTAAAAAGCATAGATAAAGATGTTTTCTTGCGTGCAAGCGAACGGTTGTGATTTTCGTAAATGTAAACTCCGTCGTTTTTATCCTTTTCGTATCGTCTTGCGTAGTCTATAAAGACATTTATATCTTTCGCACGGATTTTTTCAAAATCAAACGCAGTAAGATCTTTTATAGTTTGAGCTTCAAACATGGCAGATTCCACAAGATAATCGCAAAAAAAAGTTATATCCTGCAAATATGCAAGCCTTGTCATGGGAAGCACGCTACTTCTAAGGTATATAAAATATCCGTTCATAAACCTGGGTAAATTCTCTTCCAGTTTGCTGCACTTGTTAAATATTTCTTGTTCTTTTTCAAAGATATTCTGCGGTTTACCTGTTCTGTTTTTTATCTTTCCAAGTTTTGATACCATTTAAGCATATCCTCCAGTGCCATATCGCTTGTTTCATAATCCGATAAATTGAACCATTTGATGTTTTCGTAGCGTTTAAACCATGTCATCTGCCTTTTGGCGTAATGTCTGGAATTTTTCTTTATCAAATCTACTGCAAAATCCAGTGTTACCTCTCCTTTAATATACGGAAGTAATTCCTTATAACCTATGGCTTTCATCGCTATGTTAAAGTCCATTATGCCCATATCAATAAGTGCCTTTACTTCGTCTACAAGTCCTGCTTCGATTAAAAGTTCAACACGCCTATTTATTCTATCGTAAAGTTCTTCTCGAGTTCTACATAACCCCAATATATCTACATTATAGTCCGAAGTAGCCTTAAATGAATTCTCAAAATCACGCGCTTTTCCACCGCCATGCAGTATCTCAAGCGCTCTTATGACCTTTTTGGTATTGTTTTCGTGTATTCTTGCCGCCGCATCCGAATCGAGCTTTTTGAGCATATCATGCAGCTCTTGTTTTCCTTTAGTTTCAGCAATTTGCATAAGTTTGTTACGATAATTTTCATTTTTTTGAGATACCGAAAAATCCATATCGTAAATAAGTGAATTTGCATACAATCCTGTACCGCCTGCGACTATAGGAAATTTACCGTTTTTAATTATTGTAGCTATTGCTTTCTTTGCCATTTTTTGATACATAGCGACAGAAAAATCTTCACGAGGATCTACGGCATCTATTAAATGATGCTTAGCAAGTTGCTGTTCGTCTTTTGTAGGTTTTGCACTCCCTATGTCCATAAACTTATAAATTTGCATAGAATCACATGAAACTATTTCTCCGTTAAGTTTGTTGGCGAGCTTTATAGCAATATCGGTTTTTCCAACTGCCGTAGGGCCTACTAAAAGCAAAATTTTGTTCATGTTCATACCCTTTTAAACATCTTTTCTATTTCATATTTGCCGAGTTTAATAAATGTCGGTCTTCCGTGCGGGCAAGAATAAGGATTCTCACAATTTGACAGAAGGTAGATAAGTTCCTCACATTCTTTCATAGAAAGGGCATCACCGCCTTTGACTGCCGATTTACACGAGCGCATTATCAGCTTGTCAATCTTGACAAAATTGTCTATATCAGTGCCTTCTTTGATATTTTCGAGTAAATAATCCAAAACGGCTTCCGCCTCACTTATTTGCATGAACACAGGAATCGCCGTAACTCTATAAGTCCTGTCGCCAAATTCTTCAATTAAAAATCCCATACTTTCTAAAAGCGGCATCCATATATATTCTATTGATTTAAGTGCCGGCGTTACTTCCCTAATCACGGGAATTAAAATATGTTGGTAATGCTTTTCACTGTTTTTGTATTCGCTTAAAAATTTTTCATAAAATACTCTTTCATGCGCAGCGTGCTGATCTATAAAATATACTTTATCTTCAAATTGCGCAACTATATAAGTATTAAATAATACCGTCAAAACTTTTAAATCCTGAAGATCAAATTTTTTTTCTTCAAAATAGGCACTTTCCTCACACTCGTTTTCATCCTTGAGAAATTCTTCTTCAGATATAGTTGACAATATGTTTTTTATGTCAATTTGTTCTTCGTTTTCGATAACGATTTCCTTTGCTGTAACAGCTTCGCTTTCATATACTATCTCGTCTTCTTTGGCGATATCAAAAACAGGCATGGAAATTGCCTTGTATTCTATCGGTTCTTTGAAAGTTGTTGCAATTTCAACATTTTTCTTGCTTATATTTGGACTTGCATTTAAATCCAGTAGCTTATCTTTTATTGCTTTTGCAACAAATTCTCTGATAGCTTCATCATCGTGAAAACGTACTTCCTTTTTATTTGGATGAATATTTACATCCAGATATTTAGGATTGATATTTAGAAATAAAAAAACAATCGGATATCTACCCTCAAACAATCTTTCTTTATAACCGTCCATTATAGCCACATCCAAAACTTTACTATTTATGACTCTGCCGTTTACAAAAAATATCTGATTTCTCCTGTTTGACTTAGTTAAATCCGGCTTTGAGACATAGGCTTCAATGCTGATTTCATCGCTTTTTTCTTCAATTTTGAGCATTCTATCAAGATATTCTTTGCTGTAAATGTTTAATATGTTCTTGTAGCGTTCATTCTTTCCATTTGTTGCAAATAATATATCGCCGTTGTTAATAAGACGAAATTTAATATGTGAATAAGCAAGCGCAATCTTCGATACAAAATCTATAATAAGCGCAGCTTCTGCCGATGTACTTTTCAAAAAACTCAGCCTTGCCGGAGTATTAAAAAACAAATCGGATACGATTATGCTCGTTCCTTGCGGTGCACCGATTTTTGCCTTTTCGATTATTTCACCACCGCTGATTCTTATCAATGAACCTGCATCTTCGGATTCCGTCTTACTGATTAGCTTCACCCTGCTCACGGCAGCGATACTTGCCAGTGCTTCTCCTCGAAATCCCAATGTTTCAATTTTTTCTAAATCATCTGCATACACAATCTTACTTGTAGCGTGGCGCAAAAAAGCCGTTTCAAGCTCATCGGACGGTATTCCGATTCCATCGTCCGTAACTCGTATGTATTCTTTTCCTCCCGCTTTAATTTCAATTACTATGCTTTTAGAATGAGCATCTATTGAATTTTCAACAAGTTCTTTTACAACCGACAGCGGTCTGTCCACTACCTCTCCTGCAGCAATTTTGTCTGCTACACTTTTTTCAAGAACTCTTATCATAATTACTCCTTATTCACTATTTCCTTAAGTTCAGCCAAGATAGCGTAAAGCTCGATAGGCGATATTTTCATTTCGTCGATTTCGTTAATTTTGCTTGCAAGCACTTTATATTTAACTTCAGCGTTTGATTGGTGATTTTTTTCATCGCCTTTCAATTCCTCTTTATTGGCTGTTTTTCCGAAGCGTAATGCGTTTATCTCGCTTTCTCTTTCAAGCTCTGTTAAATATTTATTTGCATTTGCCAAAACATCATCCGGAACCCCCGCTAATTTCGCTACATGTATGCCGTAACTCTTACTTGCGCTTCCCCTAACTATTTTATGCAAAAATACAACATCTCCGTTTTCTTCGCTAATATCTACATTGTAATTGCAAAGCCCTTTGAGTTTATCTTCGAGCATAGTCATTTCGTGATAATGCGTCGCAAACATACTGCGTATTTGATTTCCTTGCCTGCATAGCCTATGCGCTACAGAAATTGCAATAGAAAGACCGTCATATGTGCTTGTCCCTCTGCCTATTTCATCGAGTAAAATTAGACTTCTCGTAGTAGCCGTATTTAAGATATATGCAAGCTCATTCATTTCTACAAAAAATGTGCTCTGACCTTGAGAAAGGTTGTCGGATGCTCCTATTCTCGTGTAAATCCTATCAACTACACCTATTCGGGCAAAATCAGCAGGAACAAATGAACCGATCTGCGCCATAAGAACTATCAAAGCCGTTTGACGCATATAAGTAGATTTTCCCGCCATATTCGGACCTGTGATAAGCAGCATACTCACATCCTGATTGTCAAGATAAACATCGTTTGATACGAAACTGCCGTCTTTCAAACTGTTTTCAATTACGGGATGTCTGCCATTTTTAATTTCAAGCACATAATCATCAGTAATCTTAGGTTTTACATATGAAAAATCTCCGGAAACCTTTGCAAAACTAGTTAAAACATCTATTTTAGATATTGCTCTTGCCGCATTTTGAATATCTTTTATATACTCTCCAAGTTTTAGCCTAAGCTCGCAAAAAATCTCATATTCAAGCTGATTTATCTTTGTTTCCGCACCCAGCACCGTGCTTTCCACTTCTTTCAGTTCTTGCGTAATGAACCTTTCGCAATTCACTAAAGTCTGCTTGCGTATATAATTGTCCGGAACGGCAGCAAGATTGGATTTGCTGATTTCTATATAATATCCGAAAACCTTGTTGTATCCAACCTTTAACTTCTTTATACCTGTTCGCTCTCTTTCCGAATTTTCAAGCGATGCTATCCATTCCTTTCCGTCTTTGATAGCAAATTTCATATCGTCGAGCTTTTGATTAAATCCGGACTTTATTATACCTCCCTCTTTGATTGAAAGAGGCGCATCCTCGCTTATTGCAGATTCAATAATATCACAAACAGTAGACAAAACATCAGGGATATCTTCACACAGTTCTGCCAAATACGGATCTTCAAAACAACTTGCCGTATCTTTAAGCTGCGGCAAATTGTAAAGTGAATTTCGAAGCGCAAGCAAATCTCTCGCATTTGCATTATTGCAGGCAACTCGTGCCGCAAGTCTTTCGAGGTCGTATATTGATTTAAGGCTTTCACGCAGATTATTTTGTAATAATATATCATCCGCTATGCTTTCAACCGCATTCAGTCTTTTCTCAATGCGGAGCTTATCATTTAACGGCTCTTTCAGCCATTGTTTGAGTCTTCGTCCTCCCATAGCTGTACAAGTCTTGTCGAGTATTCCGAGAAGCGAGCCTTGCACTTTGTTTTCGTATAATGTTTGAACAATTTCAAGGTTCCTTAAAGTTGCCTTGTCCAAAGTCATATGTGAGTTTAAGCTATATACTTTTGCAGCGGAAATATGATCCATTTCCTGCTTTCTTGTGTTTTTGATATACAAAAGTAATGCCGTAGCCGCAAAGATACCCTCGCTGTCATCACTCAGTCCTATTGCTGTAAGTGTATTTAAATTTAGCTGCTTTTTTAAAATATATTCCGAATCCTTATTTTCAAAATATTCTTTCCCTATTATATTTACATATCCAGAAAAGTTGCGCGAAAGCTCCGCTTCCGATACAAAATTAAAAAAATTATCACAAATCAAAAGCTCTTTTGCGCCTATCTTGGCAAGTTCGTTAAAAACAACGAAAAACTCACCGGCAGAAATATTACTTATAGCAAATTCTCCTGTGGAAATATCACAATAAGAAAATCCGATTCCGCTTTCTTGCACATTTATTGCAGCTATATAATTGTTTTCGTTTTCCTTAAGCATATTTTGGCTTAAAACGGTACCGGGTGTTATTATCTGCACCACCTCGCGTTTCACTATGCCTTTTGCAAGCGCAGGATCTTCTATCTGCTCGCAAATTGCTACTTTAAATCCCTTTTCTATCAGACGCGCTATGTAAGTTTCCGCCGAATGAAAAGGGACTCCACACATTGGAGCCCGTTCCTCTTGACCGCAAGCCTTTCCTGTTAATGCAATCTCCATAGCTTTTGAGGCAACAAGTGCGTCTTCAAAAAACATTTCATAAAAATCGCCCAATCTAAAAAATAATATAGCATCCTGATATTCTTTTTTTATATCAAGATATTGTTGCATCATAGGGGTTAGTGCCATAATTTTTTCCTATCTTTTCCCAAGTGATTTGTATTTTTCTATACCGAGCCTTATAAGTTCAACGCTTCTCACAAGATCCTTTTTTTGCAATACATAAGCCAGCCTTATTTCGTTCTTTCCCAGATTCGGTGTAGCATAAAAGCTCTTCATAGGCGCATACATAACAGTTTCGTTATTATCTCTAAATTCAGTAAGCAGCCATATCAAAAATTCTTCCGCATCTTCGATAGGCAGTTTTACCATCATGTAAAACGCGCCCTTCGGCATCGCGCAAAATGCGCCTTCTATCTTCATTACTTCCTCGTATGCCGCATTTCTTCTTTCTTCATATTCTTTTTTAATATCATCAAAATACGAAGCATCCAAATCGTAAAGCGCTTTTGCTCCAAGCATCTCCAATGTTGCAGGGCATAGTCTTCCTTGCGCCAGCTTCAGCACCGACTGCATAATATCTTCATTTCGTGAAATCAACATACCGACTCTCGCTCCGCAAGCCGAAAAGCGTTTTGAGATTGAATCGATGATTATAAGTCTGTCTTTAATATCGTCAAACTCTCCAAATGAAGCCATAGGCAGTCCATCGTACACAAACTCTCTATAAACCTCATCTGCAATCAGCCAAAGATCGTTTTCTTTTACCACATCGGCAATCATGCGCATCTCATCCTTAGTAAGAACATGTCCCGTAGGATTTCCGGGATTTACGATAGAAAGCGCTTTCGTATTCTTTGTAATTTTAGCTTCTATTCTATCACGAAATGCGTAATTATAGGCTTCCTCCGCCTTAGTTGTAATCGGAACCACCTTTCCCTCTGCCGCTGTTATAAAAGTGTGGTAATTTGTATAAAACGGCTCCGGTACCAATACCTCATCTCCCGGGTTCAAAATCGAGGTATATGCCATACTTAGGGCTTCCGAGCCTCCATTTGTGATTTGTACATTTTGATTTTGAAGTTCGACTCCAAGTTTTTTGTAATACTTTATAACATTATCCTGAAGCTCTTTTGAACCCGCCGATTCCGAGTACGCCAAAACTTCCTGATCAAAGCTCCTTATCGCCTGCATAAATTCTTTCGGAGTTTTAATATCCGGCTGACCTATATTTAAATTGTACACCTTTATGCCTTTTGCACGAGCGTCAATAGCATATCCGTTAAATTTTCTGATTGGTGAAAGATGCATTTGTTGCACTTTTTTTGATAGTTCCATTTTTGTATCTCCTAATTTTTATATTTCAAGCTCACTATGAGCTTCATCGACAGTTTTGGCTAATACATCTTCTGTAATATATTGAGTTTGCGCATCATTTGCGTTTTTTATATACATTAGAAACTCGATATTGCCTTTTGCTCCCTTAAGAGGCGAATATGTAATTCCGATAGGCTCAAGAGCATTATTTTCAGCATATGTAACGACTTTTTTTACGACAGATTCGTGAACTTTTTTGTCCCTTACTATACCTTTACTGCCCACCTGTTCACGACCTGCTTCAAACTGCGGCTTTACAAGACAAACCGCATATCCATTTTCGGAAAGCATGTTTTTCATCACAGGAAAAATTAGATTAAGCGATATAAACGATACATCTACGCTTGCAAAATCAATAGTATTGTTTATTTCATCATTTTGGAAATATCTGATATTCGTTCTTTCTATATTTACAACACGCGAATCCGTTCTCAGTTTCCAGTCAAGTTGACCTCTGCCGACATCTATTGCATAAACTTTTTGCGCACCGTTTTGAAGCATACAATCCGTAAATCCTCCGGTTGAAGCGCCTATATCCATACATATTTTATCTGTCAAATCGATTTCAAATTTATCTATCGCCTTTTCGAGCTTCAAGCCTCCACGGCTTACATAAGGGCATAAATTTTTCTTTACAAAAATATCTGCATCGTCTGCAATTCCGGTACCGGCTTTGTCTACCAAAATCCCGTCAACAAAAACCAATCCTGCCATAATCGAGGCTTTCGCTTTTTCTCTGGAATCAAAGAAGCCTTTTTTTACCAAAACGACATCCAGTCTATCTTTCAATAAATTCACTCACCCTTTCAGCTATTCCCCTTGCATCCAAACGATATTTCTCAAAAATCAAATTCTCATCACCTTGTTTTATAAACTCATTATCAAAGCCAAGCACAAGGCATTTTTTAGAAACTCCGCTTGCTTTAAGCATACTAACGATTGACTGACCTATGCCTCCGACTATCACGCCGTCTTCTATGGTAACAATCTTTTTGCCGCTTTTAGCAATTTTAATAATCTCATCTTTTGGTAACGGAGAAAGTTGTCTTAAATTGACAACTCCTGCGTCAATTCCCCTATCTTCGAGTAATTTTTGCGCTTCAACTGCAAATTTTACCATCCGTCCAATTGCTATAATATTTACATCTTTTCCCAAACTATGCACTTTAGGTTTTGTAATATCTCCATAATCATCGTAAATATCCCAAAAGTTTTCAGCTTTTCCTCTAGGATAGCGAATTGCGACCGGACTTTCGAGCTGCAACGCCTTTGAAAGCATCATTCGAAGCTCCTTCTCGTCGGCAGGAGCGAAAAACCTTAAATTCGGTATGGGAAGCAAATATGCAATGTCAAATATTCCGTTATGCGTTTCACCGTCCTCTCCAACTATGCCTGCTCTATCTATCGCCAAAACAACAGGTAGATTCTGCATACAAATATCAATAATTATTTGATCGTAAGCTCTTTGCAAAAATGTCGAGTAAATCGCAGCTACCGGCTTCATTCCCGAAACAGCAAGCCCTGCAGCGAAACTTAGCGCATGTCCTTCTGCAATTCCAACATCAAATGTCCTCTGCGGAAAATCATTCGCAAAATTTGAAAGTCCTGTACCTGAAAGCATTGCAGCGGAAATTGCAACAATTTTGTCGTCAGCTTCAGCCAGTTTTTCAAGCTCCTCACCGAAAACAGCAGAATAAGACTTCTCAGATTTTGAATTGCAAACCCCCGTTTGCGGATTAAATGGAGATATTCCGTGAAACTTGTCCGGATAATCCTCTGAATTTACATATCCCTTGCCTTTTTTTGTTATAACATGCAGCACTACCGGTGAATCTATTTTCTTTGTCATCTCAAACGCCTGAATAAGCTGTCCGATATCATGCCCGTCGAACGGTCCTAAGTATTTAATTCCCAACGTTTCGAAATATGCTCCCTCGGTATTCACAGCCGATTTGATGCCGTCTCTGATATTCTCCGCCTTGCTATAAAGCGTGCTTCCAACCATCGGAATACTTTTCAGCGTTTTTTTGATACCGCTTTTAAATCCGAGATACGCACCTGACATTCTAAGTTTGCTCAAATGTGTGGATAATCCGCCTATATTCTTGGATATGGACATTCCGTTATCGTTTACGATGATAAGCATTTTGGATTTGCTTGCACTCACATTGTTAAGTGCCTCAAATGCAAGTCCTCCTGTCAAAGCACCGTCCCCTATTACAGAAATAACCTCAAAATCTTGTTTTTGTAAATCTCTTGCTTTTGCCATACCAAGTCCTGCAGAAATCGAATTGCTGCTATGCCCTGTATCGAAACAGTCGTGTGGGCTTTCTTCTCGCTTTGGAAATCCGCTAAGTCCATCGTACTTTCGAAGCGAATTAAACTCGCTTGCTCTGCCGGTAAGTATCTTGTGCACATATGATTGATGTCCTACATCCCAAATTATTTTGTCTTTTGGAGAATCAAAAACTTTATGAAGCGCAATAGTAAGCTCCACAACACCTAAATTGGGAGATAAATGCCCGCCGGTTTTTGAAACATTATCTATCAAAAAATCTCGTATTTCGTAAGAAAGCAGCTCAAGCTCCCGAAAATCCATGCTTTTTAAATCTTCCGGCAAATTAAGTTCATTCAGTTTTATCTTATTTATACTCATATGTTTTAGACCACCCTGTTTTGCAACATATCGGCAAGGTCGTTAAAGAACTTTGCGTCGCTTCCATAATGCGCAAGCGCATTTTTCGCATTTAAAGTAAGCTCGTTTAAGTAATTTTCGCACGATTCAAGACCGCACATACATGGGAATGTCGCCTTGTTTTTCTTGGAATCGTTCCCCGCTTTTTTCCCCATAAGTTCTTCGTTACCGTTGATGTCAAGTATGTCATCTGCAACTTGAAAAGCAAGCCCTAAATTTTCTGCGTAAATAGTAAGCGCATTTATATCCTCAGGCTTCGCGCCTCCGATATACGCTCCTGCGCGCACGGCTGCCGTAATAAGCGTTCCGGTCTTGTTTATATGGATATAATCGAGCATTTCCTTTGAGCATTGCTTGTTTTCAGCCTCAATGTCCGCAATTTGCCCTGCAACCATACCTCTCACTCCGGCACCTTTTGCTATTTCGTTTATTGCCTTAATTCTAGCCTTTAATTTAGGTAAATCATCAAAATAAATGAACATTTCCTTATTCATAATTTCGAACGCGGAAGTCAATAGACCGTCCCCTGCAAGTATAGCAACAGCTTCACCGAACTTTATATGATTGGAAGGTTGTCCTCGCCTCATATCGTCATCGTCCATAGCCGGCAAATCGTCGTGAATCAGAGCATATGTATGTATAAATTCAAGCGCACAGGCATAAGGAATAGCAAGGTTTACATCGCCTCCCACAAAATCGCACGCAGCGAGCAAAAGTATCGGTCTTATTCTTTTTCCGCCAGCAGTCAAGCTATATTTTATAGCTTCATACAAAGTAACGCTCTTGTAATCTATTTCAGGTAAAAATTCCAAAACATGCTCATCTATAAGTTGTTTGTACTTTAGGTATTTCTCGTCGTTCATACTTGCCTCCCGTTATTTAGAAAAAACTTCTAATTCAGTTTCAAATTTATCGAGCAGCTCATTGCAGGCACGGTAATATTCATTTCCCTCAGCCACAAGTGCAATAGCTTCCGATATAGCTAATTTTTCGCCTTTTAGTTTAGATAAAACTCCCTCAAGCTGCATAAGTACAGCTTCGTAGGAATCCGTTTTTTTCTTAGTCATCTTGAACCTCTTTACTAATATCTTCAATATTTGCATTTATCTTCGCATCTTTCGTAAGCACTACTATTTTATCGCCGCGCGTCAACTTCGATGTATCCTCTATAAAATGTAAATTTGAATCCAATATAGCTCCATAGCCGCGCCTTATAATATGCGCAGGATTTAACAGTGTTAACTGTTCTTTCAGCGAAGATAAGTGAGCTCTTTCGTACACCAGCTTCCTTTTTGCAGTTGCGATAAGCTCATTTTGTAAAACTGACAATCGCTGCTTCAAAACCTGTCTGTCGGGAATGGCAAGTTGCGCAGCTGCGGTCGGCGTAGCCGCCCGCGCGTCGGAAACAAAGTCTGCGATTGTAAAGTCAATCTCGTGTCCAATCGCAGAGATTACCGGCAGCTTGCTGCCGGCAATCGATCTTGCCACAATTTCCTCATTGAATGCGGCAAGATCCTCTTTGTTGCCGCCGCCTCGACAAACCACCAGTATGTCAGCTCCTTCAATTTTAGTATTCGCAATTTCAATAGAGCGAACTATGTCCTCAGCTGCGCCTTTTCCTTGAACAAGCGTCGGAATCAAAACCAGTTTTACTGCCGGATTTAAGTTCCATGCCGTTTTTTTAATATCTTCAATTGCAGCACCCGTATCAGATGTTACAATTACAACCTTATTCGGATAACGAGGCAAAGGTTTTTTTCTTCCTGCATCAAATAATCCTTCGTCAAAGAGTTTTTGTTTTAACCTTTCAAATTCAGTCGCAAGCTCGCCTTCTTTTTCAGCAGTTACGGTAAACACTCGAAATGAATAGCTCCCGCCGCGCTCGTAACCGCAAATCGCTCCTGTCGCTTCTATTGTTTTTCCTTCTTGCAGTTTTATCTGTAAGTTTTTAACTATATTTTCCGGAATAAAACAAGCAAGTCTGCTTTTTTCATCCTTAAGCGTCATATAGACATATCCGGATGAATGATATGTAACACCGGATATTTCACCTGTTATACAAATACTGCTAAGAACAGGATCTACATTAAGTATCCTTGCAATATAACTGTTTACTTCCGAAACCGTTATCGCCCTCATAAAAGTAATTTCCTTCCCAACAGCGCAATTCCAACCGCATTATCTGACGATAGCTTCGCATTTGAAAAACCGAAGCTGTATTTGTCGTTTTCTTTACTTTCTTTAAATCGCTTGCGAATATAACTGCTTTCTGCGACTCCTCCCGAAAACAATATATGGTGAATTTTTTCTTCACCAAGAGCTTCGGTGCTGACTTGCATCAATAAGTCCGCAATTATTTCGAACAAATCGCTTGCAATATATCCGGTAAGCTGTTCATTTTCGGATTTCCCAATCCGACTTTCGATGTACCTTTGAATTTGAGTTTCCAAACCTGAAATATTGAAAAACAAACCTTTGCGCTTGATTTTCGTGAAGACTTGCTCAAATTTTCTTGAACTTACCGTTTCGGCGTATGCAAGCTCATCTAAATATTTTCCTGACGGAAAAGGTATACCAAGCCTTACGCCGATTCTGTCAATCAGCTGACCGAATGAAATATCGAGCGTTCCTCCTATAATCGAAATATTATATGCGGGGCTGTTTGTATACATATCTTGATAATCTGTAAACTTTTGTTTGCTTGCTTTCAAATACGCATTTTCTACAAGCAACAATTCACATGTTCCGCCCGACAGGTGCCAACATAGAAAATTACTTGGAAAATCAATTTCCTGTCCATGTAATGCCGCCTCAATATGTCCTTCTTGATGCGAAAACCTGAATATCGGCAATGCCAAAGATGTTGCTAAGGTGCGTGCAAAGGCTTCACCGGTTCTAAAACACGGCATATATGAACCTTCTACAGGTCTCGGTCTTTCTGAAACTGCAATCGCCTTTAACTTTAAGGCTGATTTTAAATCTTTTGACTCAATCTTCAAAAAGTCCGACATTTCTTCAAAAATCTGCGGAAAGTTTATCATGTGCTGAAAAACCGCGTCGGACTGACGAAGTCCGCGTTCTCCTTGCTTGACATTTAATAATCTGCGAAAGTCCGCCAAGATTTTGCCATTATTATCTACTAACGCAACGGAAGTTGTGTAATTGCTTGTATCTATTCCAAGAACCGTAAATTTGTTATCCATAAATCAATTTTCCAAGTGCCTAAGCTCGGAAACCTTGCCCGATTTTGCAACAGTCGCTAAAATACCGTTGATGATTTTGTTCTCTTCTTCGTTTGAAAACTCCTTGCCCAACTGAACTGCCTCATTTATGGCAACCTGTATCGGTATATCCGTATAAACAAGTTCACAAATCGCAAGTCTCAAAATTGCAAGATCTACTTTTGAAAATCTTGAAATATTCCATTTAGGAGATGCTTCTTTGATTTTGGTATCTATCTCGTCTTTGTAAGACAAGAATATTTCAATGCAATTTTCTATGTAATGTTGTTCCTTTTCCCATTCTTCGCTGTTCTCAAAAAAAAGCTCTTTTTGTAAGGCGGAAAAATCCGAGTTCATATCCATTTGATAAAAAAGTTGCATCAACTTTTCCCTCGCCTGCTGTCTATACATAAGATTTTCCTTAGCCTGCTGTCTATACATTCGTTTTTACCTCTCTATTAGCCCATTCATAGCTAATTTTATCTAAAAATGTATCCCGTTTATGTGTATATTTATAGCGCTCACCTGCATTTGTGTCAATTCCTGTAATGCCTTGTTTATATTTTGCTGTGTATTCCATGCTATTTGTGGAATTTTAAAACCGTATTCTAGCACCAAAAACACATCAATTCTAATTTTTTCGTGCTCTTTTGTAATCTTAACACCTTTTCGCAGTGCGGCTTTGCCCTTATTTGCAAGTAAATTTTCTTGTGAAACTTTTCCTTCAATAGCAAATACGCCTTCTGTGTTAATCGCAGCCGTCGCAATGGTGTAAATCAGGTCATCCTCACCTATTTTGGGTTTTTCCTCGCTTGATTTCATATATTTTCCACACCGTACCTATGCCAATTTTATCTATTATTATAGCATTTTTAAGCACTTTTTTCAACTGAGAAATGCAGCTGCAGTATTCTTATTCAAAAAAAAGATTAACCCCCTACACATATTGTTTTTTCAACATGTGTAGGGGGTTTTAGACACACTTACCGTCCTATAACTCGTTCTTCATCTATCTTTGTTTAATTTTATAATAGTACCGAGCCTTTACAAACACTATGCATCTTTAGCCGTACTGCGCTTTGCTTTTTTTCTTCGCAAGCTATCAAGCGCAAGCGCCATACCCGCAATCATAAATGTGAGTCCGCCCATATAATAGAAATGTGCGAAGTCATCACCTGTTTTGGGAAGCAGGTTTGCCAGCGGTACTTCTTCGTCAATTATGTACTCAAAAGTTCCGTCCGGTTTCGGATGTTTTTTGTAGTTTCCGAGAGGTACTCCGTTTTCATCTATGATAGTAATAGTTGGAGGACTATTCGGATCATTAGGATTTGGCGGATTGCTTCTTGGATATCTTGGTACATTCGGTGTAGTTGGCGTAGTCGGTGTAGTCGGTGGTGTAGGTGGTTTCGGCGTATCGTTCGGCGGATTTAGCGGATTAGGGTTAGGATTAGGATTAGGGTTAGGGTTAGGTTTTGTATTGTTCGGCGGATTTTCCTTAGGATCGTTAATTATCGTTAAGGTGTTCTGTTCCAAATTCGCCTTGCCTGCATAATCACCTATAAGCTCTACCTTAAATCCTTTCTCAAGTTCTTTTACCTTTAGCCTGTAAGGAGTTTCACTCTTCTTATATCCTTCAGGTGCCTTTACTTCCGTAAGTTCATATTCACCTCCGGTAAGATTCGTAAACTTTATCTTTCCGTCAAGTCCCGTCTTGTGATTTCCGAAGTCTTCAGCAAGCATACCGCCTACGGCAAGTCTCTTAAGGTTAAATTCCGCATCTTTGAGATTATCACCTTTAGCATTTGCCTTTACTATCTCAAGGCGATGGTAAGTCTTATCCCTTAGACGACCGAAAGTGTCGGAGCTGATATAGTGAGATAAATAGCTGCTTCTACCCCGTTTAGTCGTTCCTTCTATAAGAGCTACACTGTTATTCAAGTAATCTCCGCGTTTTGCATTATCAGCGAAATCCGTAACATAGGAAATCTTGTATGTACTGTAATTGTCAGGAATATGTATACTCATTTTACTCGTAGCAGTGTCATATGTAAATATCTTGTCGAGATTTTCGGTAATTTCTACAGGATTGATGAATTTGTCGTTTTCATCAAATTCGCCTTTCCAAATCTTATAGTTATCACCTTCAAAGAGAAGTTTGTCCGTACCCTTTTCTTTTCTAAGTACTATATTCCCCTGCATAGTATCTTCAATTCTCAGCTTGGTAGCATTATTGTCGTTATATACTTTGTAAGGCTTATAGTATACGGTCCACTTGATAAATCCGTTCTTATCCATCTCAACCTTATCGCCGTCAAAATCTTTCCAAAGGAATCTTCCGTCATACACCGCATTGGCATAACCGGATGCTGTTTTACCCGAAACAACCCTTTTTAAGTATGAAGCATTCGATAAATAATTTCTATCATTTTCAGGGACTTCGCTTATCTGCTCAGCCTTAACGAATATTACATAGGTTCCTGTAAGTTTTTCAATATCGAACTCAAATCCGTTCTTCACGTGATTTGCATCTTCTGTGATTCGATAGGTTATATTATCCGCCGCAAGCTCCACATCAGTCATCGGTGCCCCTTCGTCAGCAAATACAACTGCATCCACGCGCTTAATTTCATTTGCAGGAGTTCCCCTATATACAAGAAAATACTTATCATCCTTTATAGGAACAAGTTTAAGTTTTTCACTCAATTTGTCTGTAAACACAAACTTGCCCAAATCACCTTCAAAATCCCTTATCTGCGCAGCATTTAAACTTATCCTGTAAATTACCGATCTGGTTTTTTTATCAAATGCTTTTTCTGCATTTTCAAGACGCCTCTTCTCAGGCATTCGCTGCGAAGCATCAAACACATCGCTGTTTGTAGCGTTCGCATCATAATCAGTCAGAAATTTCCTCGCTGCTTTTGTGGAAAGTGTTTGCTTCGTCAGCAATTTGCCGTAATATGCATATTTCGCCGATGTCGTTAATACAATCTGACTATCTTTGGCAAGTACAAGATAATTAGACACACTTGTAGGATATCTATCCTGACTCATCAAAATACTGTCATCAACTATCTTCGACTTAAACTTTGCGAAGTTATCCTGTCCCGTAACCAGTTTAAGTTCGAGCACATGGCCTATAACATTGCCGCCCTTTACAATCTCATAAACTGCATTTGCAACGCCCGGTGTGGCATCAATTACAGGATTATCAACATTCATAAGTTTCTGATATTTTTCAATCTTAGGTACGGCTTTATCAAGAGCAAGCCCGCCGGCAAGAGATGTAACGCTATTATCTCCTATTTTTCTCAAAGATACGCCACTGCTTGCCTTTAATGTATCTGCATCCAGTTTGACATTCTGGTCAAAGATGAAAGCATCATACATATAATAATCTCCGGGTGCAGCTACGGATTCCTTATTAGCCGTTACTGTCCATTCAGGCGTATTGCTTACAAAATCATCTATCTCATATATATAGTAAGATTCACTCGCAATCAGAGCTTTATAATTCGCTTTCTTTGAAATACTACCGTAAACCTTGCTGCCTCCTTGCGGACTCATATGTACAGAAGCAGTAACTTTAACCTTCTTTTCCGGTTTTTCATTCCACCACAAAAAAGCTTCATTTCTAAAGTCTAAAAGGTAATTATCCTGTGCAAACTCCGTCTCAATTGTAAGCAGATGCCTTTCCTTTACATTAGGGATATTAAACTTGTGAGTTATGCCTGATACCTCAGGAGTAATCGGAGTTTTTTCATCGCTCCAATCTCCCTTATTCCCATACTGATTTACTTTATTCTTATCCCACTTTTGGAAATAAGCCTTCTTAAATTCCTGAGGTACTCTTCCCATAGTATCTTTAGTGAGATCGTCCGAAATTACTACATCGCCCAAATCATATTCTTGATCGTTCAAGTCTATAGTCCATGTAATCTTTCTATTCTCTAAATCCATCTTGCCGTTCTTGCGTGCAATAGATTGTATCAAAACTTCATCTTCAGCCGATGCTATGTATTCAGCTACCCCGTAAACACCTTCTTTTGAAACGGATACCCAATTCTCATAGTGTCTTTGTCCCCACCAGTTACCTTCTTTTCCGAAGTTTACTGTAGAGCTGAGAGTTATAGTAGCTTTTCCTTTATTTTCAGAATTTAAATCTTCATCTTTTATAGTATATTTAGAATATTTATCATTTCTTAAGTCTATATCGGCATCATTCACCGACTTGCCGTTTATCTTATATGTACCTGCTATATACTGTCCTTCTGATACACCATCTAAACCTGATGATGCTCTCGTCGACAAGGAATCGGATACTTCAAACCCTTCAAGACTCAAATATTTTACAGGATTTGTTCCGTCAATATATCTTTCTATATTGATAGTCCAGTCAATTTTGCTGTTTTTAGGATCAAGAATTCCTTCTTTTGTAACATTTATTTTGACATCAAGCTTGCCGACTTTATATTCTTTGCCGAAAATATTGATAATCTTTTCTGTAGTGGTCTCCCAGTCAAAGAATTTCGAGTCCGCTTTTATTTTTAAAGATGCGCCTACATTGGCACTGTCTTTACTGAACACGGCATCATCGGTATTGGAAAAATCAAATTTTGCCGTGATATTGCCTGTTGATGCGTCTCTTGTAAAGATTACATCGCAGATTTTCAGATTAGTCTCTGCATCAATTATAGGACTGATTTTTTCAGTAAGTGCCGCATCGTCTCCTGTGAACTTAAATTTATCACCAAGATCAAACAGGACATAGTCGCCTTTCTTTATGCGGTGTGCTTCATCATATGCATTGTTAAATATTGCATTAAATCGGATATCAACCTTGATATCCTTTGACATATCAATTTCGTCAGTAACAGCCCTGCCTTCCTGAATCAATTTTACTGTTGCATTATCTTTGAATGCAGCTGTTTTGTCTGTTCCGCCTTCAGCACTTGCATACTCAGGAAAACTTACGGTTGTAAATAGTACTCCTATTATAATCAAGAAACTGAGCAACGAACGCCGGTGTTTTTTTCTCATATCAATCTCCTTTTGTTTTTCTTACATAAATTTTTTGAAATATTCAAAATCTTATATGATGCATTATGCTGATTATAAGCTATAATTATATTCTTTGCAACCAATTATATTTTTTATACAAGATTTATTTTCTTAGTCGTCAAGACATATGCTACCTTTCGTATTTTCTGCACCTCCACCGCATATGTCTTATCGCATTACAATATATGTTATTTTTATATCAATTTTTTATTCCTCAGATGCTTCAAAAATCCGTCGATGCCTTTTAGCGCATCCTCATATGCAGCATCAAAGTCGTGCGTATACCACGGATCTGCTATATCTTTATTCGAACCTGCAAAAGATAGACACTTGAATATTTTGTGTTCGGGATCTCCTGCAAACATACGATTGAGATTACGCATATTCGCATCATCCATTCCTATTATATAATCAAACTCGTCGTAATCCTTTTGTGTTATCTGCTTGGCCCTATGCGGCACTACCTGCACGCCCATTTCTGTAAGTTTATTTACAGTCCCTCTATGTGGCGGATTTCCGCTTTCTTCTGTGCTTGTTCCCATAGAATCAATATAAAACTTATCCAAAAGCCCAAGCTCCTTTACCTTATGCGTAAATAAACTCTCAAGCAAGGTACTCCTGCAAATATTCCCATGGCAGCAGAACGCAACTTTAATCATATTAAATGCCTCCTAATTTCACTTCACTCATGCAAGTAAATTCCTATATTTATTTTAACCCAATTCCCCTTAGTTTCTATTGATACAATTTTTCCGAATAAAAGTTTTCCTGCATCCATAAGCCGTGAAAATACTACGTTATCATTTTTCGGTACATATCCTATCTTGACACCGTTTACAGTTTTTATAACTATAGCCTTTGGATCATACGGATTATCCGGCTCACGCAAAAAATTAAGCCTATCGTCCACATTTAAATACTTTGCCAATTCCTCAATACCTTCAATGTGCGTTGTCCCTGCGACAAATGTATCAAATAAAAAAATATCACGTTCAAAAGGTTTCGGAATTGCAATAGCTCCACCTGCGCCGTGAAGCAATCCCGCAAGTCCCCCTGCATTAGTAGTTACTATATCTCCCATTTTATCACCTCAACATTTCATTAAGCCGCGCTTCGTATATATCATATACTTCTTTAAGTCCTGCTATAATTTCTTTCAACTCCGCTTGTTTTTGTTCCAACTTTTGCGGATTGTCAAGTATTTCCTTCAAAGTATAAGGATAACTCGATTTTATAGACGCAATTTCTTCTTGAATCATTTTAATTGTATTCATAAACCGTTCCTTATCTTTAATAAGAGCAGATAATGCATTTTCTGTATGCTCGGAAATCACAGGCCCAGATACCAAATCGTTAATCACCCTCAACCCATGCAAATCCCCATTTTCATATGCTTCAACCGCATTTTGAAATAGCTTAAGCTGCGCAGGCGTAACTTCGGGATGTAAATCCGGATGAAGTGCCTTCACAATAGTGTGATACAGCTTTTTTATTTCCTTTGTTTCTTCATCGCTTAAAAATGATTTATGACTATAACTTAAAGCCTCATTCACCTTATTTATTTGCTCTTCCAGTTGCACTTCAAATTCTGCAAACTCGTCATCAAGTATCTTTTCAATTTGTGAAATCAAAATTTTCTCTTGTCTGTTTTTCTTTGCCTGTAAAAGATCTATTTTTCTTTTAATGCGTAACACCTTGCAATTAAGCTCAAATGCTTTATATTCAAGATGACCTGCGGCAAGCATATATTCCATCTCGATATTTTTACAAATTACTAAAAGCAGTTCATCCTTTTCAAGAAGCAGCATGGAAATCTCCGTTTTTAATTTTTCAATTTCCACTTTCAATTTATCAAATTCAGGAAACGGAATTATTACGCCTTTTTTCATATTTCCTTTTAAATTATCCACACCAACCCCCTTATTCATACATTACGAGTAATGAAGCATTCAATAACATTTTTCGATTACCTTGTGCACATTATATCATATCCTTTGATTTAACAAAATATAGGTAGGATATGATGAAATGTCTTGATTAACTTAGGCACATTATATCACATTTTTAAATTTTAAAATTAAGCAGCGGTAAAATGTGATGAAATGTCTTGATTAACTTAGGCACATTATATCACATTTTTCAACTGACAAAAATGAGCGACTTATGTCGCTCCTTTTATTTGTTATTCACATTCCATAGCTTTTAAAATTTTATTGTTCATATCATCGTAAGATGTCCAATATTCTTTGCTTATATTTATTCCTGCAAATTTAAATGTCTTTTTAATCATATCTATGATTTGCTTACCTGTAAATCCTGTTTCCTTTTTGATAGATTCGTCTGTGACGGAAATTATTTGATGCGCAACTTTATTTCGTAAGTTTTGTTCAACATCTCGCAGAGCATTTACAAGTGAAATCAGATCTGTACTTTTATTTTCCGCCTTGCTTGCATAGTGTTCTATTAACACAATTAGCTGTGATGAATAAACCGGACCAAACTTAAATTGCCCATTAAAAAATGTGTTCAGTACATCAAATATTGTAGTATTTTGCAACCTTACCGAATCCCAAGTTCGAAAATTTAGCTTTTTATCATATCTACAATAACGATCTATATTGATTCCAAATTGGCATTTCAAAATCAGCTCAAATAAATCTGCAATAAGCGGTGAAATAGCCCTTAAAAAATCTGCATATTCACCTCTTTTATATTTAACTTCCAGATTTAAAGCATATTCAAAATATTTTTTATTGTCGCCCGATTTTACAGGGAAAAACTTTTCCGCTTCTTTTAAATGCATCTTATCTACACCGCTAAAATCGAGCAAATACCTATATTGTGCAACTTCAATAAGGGGCAAATAGTTTTTTGTTTTCATCTGCGGTAAGCTCCTTGCCAAACTTAAAGCCGCAGCATAGTCGTAAGCCTGAATGTGCTTCTTTATAATTTCTTCGTTTTTGATTAAAGACAATGCAGGGCATTTCACCTCTTCACATCTGTTTTCACAATCGGGTACATTATCTTCATTCATTTCCCAAAGTTCTTTCACAAGGTAACCCTTATGATTATGCTCATTCATAGCTTTATTAGGCGTTCCTACTTGAATTACTTTACAATTCAGCTCTATCATAGTGACTATTACCAATAACGCCGATTTCATAGCAGGGGTGCCGCTTGAAACATTTAGGAGCAAAACGTCATCCTCATTCATTTGCGCTACAATTTCGGTAATAATCGGTTTGAATTCTTCGAAAGCATAATTAAAAATATGCACATCACTTAAATCCGCTCGCTCTATCCAATGATATATAGTCTTTCTGTCTTGAGCCTCATCGAGTTTTTCCAAGCAATACGAATATCTTTGATCCATTTTTTCATTTTCAATGATTTCCTTCGACATGTAAAGGTATATTTCGTCTGGTTTATAAAACCTGCAAATATGAAGTAGTGCTCCCTCTTTGTAATTGTCTTGCGAAATCGGATCTGTCCCGCCTATCGGCGAGAATAAAATCGTTTTACCCATTTAAATTTCCACCTAGACAAATTTGTAGTTTTCGTGCTCAAGCTATTCAGTTTTGCTTGAAACAAGCCCTGTTGCCATTTTTATATCTTCGTCCGAAAACCCTAATTTTTTCATATTTTTTGCAACATCGTGCAAACCCTCGTTTCGTCCTATAGATATACCTTCCTTTCTCCCTATCATTACAGCTTTATCCCACTTCATTGCATCTATTTCTTCTTGTGTATACAACGTCATTCTCATTTCAATCACCTCCATAGCATGCTTTTGCAAAAACTCTCTAAGTATGTTGTGCGCCTTACAATATTCTATAGTTGCAATTAGAGCCTTCAGCTTTTCTGTCTTTCCTTTCGCCCTTTTTCCAAATTCGTCATACTTCCTGCAAAACCCTATATACTGGCTCAAAATATTTCCGTCATCCCGCGTTCCTGCAAATACATCCACCGTTAATTCCAATTTACATCTTTCGTTTTGCGTATACATATCAGAAAGATGTAATTTCCTATATTCTTCAAGTTTTTCGCTTCCCGTATACACAAGCAGGAAGTCAGGTTCAGGTATTTTAATTTGCGTTCTACCATAGATATCCAAGCCTTTTTCTTTTATGTAATCCCGATAAGTGTGTGCCATATATATCAAAAACCTGAGTGCCATATTAGGATTAAATGTACTCTGCGCTTCTGCAAGTACTATAAGTCTGTTTCCTACCATAAATCCCAAGTCGTTGTACACATCGTTGACCAGTACATTCTCTAATGTAAGCAGCCTAAAATCTTCATCTTGGTAATTAGTTCCGTCAGTATACAAACTATCATAGAGCAGTCGTAAGTATTTGACCTCACTGAACAGCTTGGTAAACACGCTATCTTTAATTCGCCTGTTTGCGGTAATTTTCTTATCCCTCGCAAGCTGTGTTTTCCCAGTAGTTTCATCATTTATATTCAACTTTTTTATCTCCTTTAATTATATTAAAACGCATGTGTAAAGTCAACGGCGTTTCTTTATGTAATATTTTACTATTAAAGCATATAAATGTCAAACTGTTTTGCATACAAAAACTAAATTGTGAATTTTCGTAACTAAAAAAGAGACACTGTTTTTTAGTGTCTCTTTCCGTCCCCTATGGGGATTGTAGTCTTTATAAAACTATAACAGTGGTAATCGTAACAGTTGTGATTGCAAGTTTCCGTCCCCTATGGGGATTGTAGTCTTTATAAAGC
>JABZIP010000021.1 GCA_015258265.1 Clostridiales bacterium
TTCTTTGCCTGTGTCTGCGGTTTAGCTTGAATTTGCACTTTTTCCCGATTTAATTTGCTTCTTTCTTCACACGCTTCATCATCACATACAAAATCAAAACCGACCTTCAACCCGAATGTATCTTGCACTTTTTTTTCGCAATATGTTTTTGCCAAATCATTAAGTACCTTTGCCGCATATTCGCCGACAACCGGCACCACAATACTGCTATCTTCAAGTATCGTTCGTTCAAACAGCACCATATTGGCAATATTTGCCGTATCCAAGTTTTCACGCAGAAGTACTTCCAAATATTTAGGTAAATAACTGCGTGCATCTTCCTGCATAGGTAAATATGTAACATCAAATTCAACAGCATGCAGTTCTGAACAAGCGGATGTTAATTCCACACGCAGTTTTTCCATTTCAGAAAATGCCATAACAAAATTCATCTCTAAATACAGCGTGAGGGCACCTGTTTTTTCCGATAATTGTGCTTTTTTTATGTTTATTTTAAATACATCTTTTTTGTCGTTATCAAGCCTGTTCCAATCAATAGCTCTGTTGATAATGTCTATCATGAATAATCCTTTCTGACCTCGAAATATATATTTTTATCAATAAAAAAAACTGTGGATAACTACCTATTGACAATTTTCATATTCTCTGTACACCAGTATTTTCAATATATTGCAGTATTCACATTGTCCACAGCCTCCTGTGATTAAAATTGTATACAATCTTAATTCGCCATGTGGAAAAGTTATTGCTGCTTGATGATTTCAAGGCGTTCATTATTGTGGAAAAGTCTTTTACATTTTATGTTAAAATCGTAAAAAATTCATTTAAAATGTCTTTTTCGCAAACAGTTTTTAAAATTTTTCCCTTTGAAAAAATTGCCGCCTTTCCGCCACCGGCAGCTATGCCGAAATCCGCCTCTTTTGCCTCCCCCGGCCCGTTAACTTCGCATCCCATAACCGCAATTGTAATAGGAGCAAGTCCTTTCCTTCTGCGTTCCTCTTCGATTTGCGGAAGTTTTTCCTCAATCTCGCTCACAAGTCTTGCAAGATTTATCTTTGTTCTACCGCAAGTCGGACATGAAATCAAGTTCACCCCAAACTTTCTCAGTCCTACACTCCTTAGTATTTCGTATGCGAGTTTCACCTCTTCCACAGGATCCGCCGTCAAGGACACTCGCATAGTATTTCCTATACCTGCAAGCAATAGGCTTCCTATTCCGATTGCCGATTTCAATCCTCCGCTTTTGGCACTCCCAGATTCCGTAAGTCCTATATGCAACGGATAATTGAGCATCGCATCTGCCAATTTGTGTGCTTCATAGTTCAGCTTGACATCTGACGACTTTATTGACACCACTATATCATCAAAATCCATATCCTCTAAGATTTTGACATTCTTTTGCGCACTTTCGCAAATTCCTTGCGCCGTTACCTTTCCGTATTTTTGAAAAAACTCGTGTTCAAGCGATCCCGAATTTACTCCAACTCGTATTGGAATATTTCGTTCTTTCGCCTTTTCTACAACTTTTTGTAACTTATCCGCACCGCCTATATTGCCCGGATTTATTCTAATTTTATCCGCTCCGTTTTCGATTGCCTCTATAGCCAATCTATAATCAAAATGTATGTCCGCAACGAGCGGCATACTCGAATTTTGCTTTATCTGCTTGAATGCTTTCGCTGCCTCCATATTGGGTACGGCAAGTCTAACTATCTCGCATCCCGCATCTTTTAGACGCGCTATCTGCTCGACACACGCCTTGACATCCGCAGTATCGACATTCAGCATAGATTGGACAGAAACAGGTGCATCTGCGCCTATCGCAACATCCCCACAATACACCTTTTTTTTCATATACTCACCTTATTTCAAAATAAATCTTCCTATATCCTGCCATGTTACATATATCATAAGTGCAAAAAGACAAATTATGCCTGCAAAATGTACCTTTGCTTCTATGTCGTCAGTTATAGTCTTTCCTGTAACCTTTCTAATCAACAGGAACAATAAGCGCCCGCCGTCAAGTGCCGGAAACGGCAACAAATTCACAAGTCCTAGATTGATACTGATTAAAGCGGCAAATTGCGCAAAGTATATGAACCCGTAGTTCATCGTCATTCCAACCGCTACTGTGATTCCTACAACCCCTGTAAGTTCCTTCGGACTAACCTCTCGCGTAAACAGCTTCTTAATTCCGTCAAGCATGGATGCTGTAATATCATATCCCGACTTTACTCCTACAACCACTGCTTTCGCAGGATTTCGCTGCATTTTGGGCATAATTCCTATAATTTTTCTGCCTGTCTCCTTTTCAGTTGCAACAGGCACATCAAAAGACTTTACTTTTCCTTCTCGTTCTACCTTGATAGTTATCGTATCTTCCTTTTCGCTTCCGATGAGCGTTGCCACATCACCCCACTCTTTTACAGGATTTCCCTGAATTTCGACTATTTTATCACCTGCAACAAGTCCCGCCGTCCTCGCCGGGCTTTCATCTGTAAACTGACCGATTATCTGCGACGGCATCCCCACATAAAGCGCAATTCCGACCAATATCACTATCGCTACTGCAAAATTCATCAAAGGACCTGCAAAAAGTACGCATGCCCTTTGCATGGGTGTTGCCGCTTCAAAAGACCTCGGCAATATTTCATCCTCTCCCTCGCTGCTTTCCATAGCGCAAAATCCCCCTATAGGGAAAGCTCTAAGAGAATACAAGGTTTCCCCCTTCTGCTTTTTGAGCAGTATCGGTCCCATGCCTACCGCAAACTCGTTGACCTTTATTCCTACCGCCTTAGCCATAAAGAAATGTCCGCCCTCGTGAAATACAACGAGTATGCAAAACATTACCAATGCACCGATTATACCTAACATATATTCCTCACCTTCTACTCTTTTCTTTTTAATACCTCGTAAACGCTGCGCCTTGCCTGTGCATCCACTTCAAAAATATCTTGAATCTGAAGCAGTTTCCTGCTCTTATGGTTGCTTAATATCTCATCCAAGGTATTTTGTATATCCAAGAATTTAATTTTTCCTTTCAAGAACAACTCGACCAAAGCCTCGTTAGCACCGTTTAGGCAGACAGGATAACTACCGCCTATGCGCAGTGCTTCATAGGCAAAGCCTAATGTCTTGAATACTTTTAAATCCGGTTCAAAAAAATCCAGATGCTTTCCTTTTGTTAAAAAGTCAAGTGCCTCCTCGTCGCTCGGTATTCTATCGGGATATGAAAATGCGTAACTTATCGGCAATCTCATATCCGGTGTACCGAGCTGCGCCATTACGGAATTATCTACATATTCTACCATCGAGTGTACGATGCTCTGCGGATGAACCAGCACCTTTATCCTGCTTTCATCTACACCGAACAGCCAATATGCCTCTATTACCTCAAGCGCCTTGTTTACAAGCGTGGCGGAATCTATGGTGATTTTTTTCCCCATGGACCAATTTGGGTGTGCCAGTGCATCCTCAAGTCTGACATTTTCAAGTTCCTCGAGCGTAAAATTTCTAAACGGTCCGCCCGATGCCGTTAGATAAATATTCTTTATATTCTTCTTCTCATTTCCGCAAAGAGCTTGGAATATGGCACTATGCTCGCTGTCTACAGGCAATATCTTCGCATTTGTCTTTTCCAAACTTCTATATATAAGCTCTCCGCCCGTTACCAAACTTTCTTTGTTTGCGAGCGCAAGTGTTTTGCCACGCAAAACTGCAGAGTAGCTCGGTTCAAGTCCGTTGATGCCTACAAGAGAATTTAAAAATATGTCAGCATCCGTATCTAACGCTTGCAATAGCGCCTTATCGCCACATTCAACATCCAGCTTGGGATATTTGGATTTTAAATAACTCGCATCTTCCCGTTTTTGCACAATAGCAAGTTGCGGTGCAAATTCCTTAATTTGTTCTTCTAATTTTTGTATATTGTTTACACACGAAACAGCAACCAGACAGTACTTATCCGGATTTTTTCGTATTACATCTACCGCCTGAGTACCTATCGAACCCGTACTTCCCCATATTGCAATTTTTTTCATGTATCACTCCTATTTAGCCATAAATATAACTATGTAATAATATACAAGAGGCGCAGTGAACATTACACTATCAATCCTATCAAGTACGCCGCCATGTCCCGGTATCAGTTTCCCATAATCCTTAATTCCCATTTTACGTTTAAATATAGATGCCGTAAGGTCGCCAAACTGAGATACGATGCCGCCCAGCACCCCGAGTATAGCGCAGTGAACAAGATAATTCGGTGCGAAAAAATACGAAAACAGCACCGCAAACGCTACGCTTCCCAAGATTCCTCCAATGGAACCTTCTATCGTCTTTTTGGGGCTTATCTTCTCGCACAATTTGTGCTTGCCGAACAAATATCCCGAAAAATATGCCATTATATCCGTACCGAAAGCTGTAATGAATATGAGCCAAATCAATATTTCAAATTCCCCTGTCTGCTCCACCTTTACGATATGAAATGCAAAAAATCCGACATACAATACACCTGCCATCGTTGCAAGCGCATCTTGAAGCTGGCGTTTTTCTATGTCAAACAATATTAGTAATGACGCAAGAACACTTGCAAAAACCCAAGCCAGATAATTTTCCGCCCTATCGGCAAATAAGTTTATGGCATAAAGAGCAAACAGACTTGCATATGCTACCGCAAAAGCGGGCTTTACTCCCATGTGTTTGAATCCTGTTAAGAATTCATGCATAGCTACAGCAGTTAAAATTGCACAAGCTGCAACAAGTACCTTTCCTCCTGCAAATAGAATCAGTGCAAACGGAACCATACATAAACCGGAAATCACTCTTGTTTTCATTCGTTTCTGCCCCCAAATCTTCTATCTCTTTTTTGATATTCCTCTATACAACTTCTATAAATTTCCGGCGTAAAATCAGGCCACATCACCTCGCTAAAAACAAATTCACTGTATGCGCATTGCCAAAGAAGATAATTCGAAAGTCTTATTTCTCCGCTTGTACGAATTAAAAGCTCCGGATCCGGAATTGGCGGAATATTTTTCCCCGTATAAAGTTTGGTGGAAAAATATTCCTCCGTAATATCGTCTATGTCTATTTCGCCGCTTAAAACAGACTTTGCACACTGCCTCACTGCACTTACTATTTCCGCCCTCGAGCCGTAGTTCAGTGCTATATTGAAACACAATCCGGTATTATCTTTCGTTTTTGCGAGTGCGGCATCAAGACTATCTTTCGCATCCTTCGGAAGTTTGCTGTAATCTCCGAGTATAGATACTTTGACATTATTCTTATTAAGCTCAGCAAGTTCTTTTTTTACATAAGTAACCACGAGCTTAAATATTCCCGAAACCTCCTCCTCGCTTCGATTCCAGTTTTCCGTCGAAAATGCGTACACCGTCAAATGCTTAACGCCGAGCTTTGAAGATTCCTTTACAATCTCCTTCATTGCCTTCATTCCTGCGTTATGCCCCGAAAGTCGCGGTAGTTTTCGTGATTTTGCCCACCTTCCGTTCCCGTCCATTATTATTGCAATATGCGCAGGTATTCGTGAAAAATCTAACATTTATCTCCTTTATGTTCAAAACGGATATAGCAAAAGCTATATCCGTTCACTATTAAAGCTCCAAAATTTCCTTTTCCTTTAATGCAACTATCGCTTCTACATCTTTAGATGCCTTATCAATTACCTTTTGAATCTTCTCTAATTCTTTTTTCAAGTCGTCTTCGCTGATGATTCCGTCTTTTTCTTCCTTTTTCAGCTCATCGTTTGCTGTTCTTCTCTCATTTCGAAGCGCAACTTTTGCATCTTCACCATATTTTTTTACGGTCTTGCTGATTTCTTTACGCCTTTCTTCCGTCAGCTGCGGAATCATAAGCCTGATTGACTTTCCGTCATTTGACGGCGTAATTCCAATGTTAGACATGTTTATCGCCTTTTCAATATCGGCAACCGTTTTGGTGTCGAATGGCGAGATGAGCAGCGTTCTTGGATCGGGTACCGATATGTTCGCAAGACTCTTAAGCGGCGTAGGTACCGAGTAATAATCCACCACTATTTTATCTAAAAGCGCAGAATTTGCTCTACCTGCACGCACAGTATTCAGTTCGTTCTTCAAATTTTCCAATGTCTTTTCAATTTTAACACTCAGTTTTTTTTCAACTTCACTACTCATTTTATCCTCCAATTAGACTATAATAGTTCCTATTTTCTCACCCTTTGCAGCTTTCAAAAGATTTCCTTTTTCCGCCAGCGCGAAAACATGCAATTTAATACCGTTTTCCATGCACAACGTTGCTGCGGTAATGTCCATTACGCCGAGTTGTTTTTCTATTACCTCCAGATATGTAAGTTCATCATAGCGTATTGCATTCGGATTCACGTTCGGATCTTCCGAATAAACTGCATCTATATTTTTTGCAAGCAATATTACATCAGCTTCTATTTCTGCCGCTCTTAGCGCGGCGGTCGTATCTGTTGAGAAAAACGGTAACCCCGTTCCGGTTCCAAATACAACTATTTTTTTCTGTGCCAAATGTCTGAGTGCCTTCTTTCGATTTACAGGCTCCGAAATTTGATCCATACTTATAGAAGTTTGCAGCACGGTTTCGACACCGTGTTTCTGCAGTGCATCCGCTATCGCCATCGCATTCATCGTAGTAGCCATCATGCCCATATAATCCGCAGTAACTCGGTCGATACTCTTTCCCGTCCTTCCTCTCCAGAAGTTTCCGCCGCCTACTACTATCGCAACCTCGATTCCCAAATCGTATATTTCCCTAATCTGACTTGCAACATCGGCAAGCATACTATCGTCTATGCCGAATCCGGCTTCGCCTGCCAATGCTTCGCCACTTACCTTCAGTAAAACTCTTTTGTATTTGCTTTCCATTTTTTCTCCCATGTCGATGTTCTATTTATCCCAAATTAAGCGGTCTATCTCATTTTCCAAAGCCACCATACTTGCCGTCGGTTCAAAACGCTTCACTATGTTTCCCTGCTTATCTATCAAAAACTTTGTAAAATTCCACTTAATCTCGGAATCTTTATCGTAGTCGGGATCGTTTTCCCTAAGCGCCCTGTCGAGCAGTGCCGCTAAAGGATGCAATTTGTCAAATCCTTCGAACTCAGTATTCTCCGCAAGCCATTTAAATAACGGATGCGCATCTTCTCCTTTGATACTTATTTTCTTGAATTGCTGAAATGTCATACCGAAGCGATTTCTACATAAGAAAAAAATTTCTTCATCGCTTTCCGGTGTCTGGTTCCCGAACTGATTACACGGGAAATCAAGCACTTCAAAACCTACCGCCTGATATTTTTCATAAAGATACTGTAACTCTTTGTACTGTGGGGTAAAGCCACATCTTGTAGCTGTATTAACAATTAGAAGCACTTTCCCTTCGTACTCGGACAAGTTTATCTTGTTTCCAAGCCTATCCTCTGCAATAAAGTCATATACACTCATGTATTGCCCTCGTCTTTCAAATGATAAGCTAATTATATAAAAATTTCTGTCTATTTTCAAGCCTTTTTTATTTTCGTCATTTTACATTTTCTGTATTTTTATCGAGCAGGCTCAAATACCTAAGTCCGGTATCAGGACAAATAACAACTATGTTTTTTCCCTCGTTTTCAGCTTTACCGGCAAGTTCTACAGCTGCCGCAACCGCAGCTCCCGAAGATATACCAAGTAGCAATCCTTCGCTTCCTGCAATTTTATAAAGTAAATCATAAGCATCTTCCGTACTTACGGTTATCACCTCATCGTATGCCGATTTATTCAGTATATCGGGTATAAATCCGGCTCCAATGCCCTGTATACCGTGCTTTCCGGCATTTCCTCCCGAAAGCACGCACGAAGTAGTCGGTTCTACTGCAAATACCTTGATTTCGGGTTTTACGGATTTCAAAGTTTCGCCAAGTCCCGTAACGGTTCCGCCTGTTCCCACACCTGCAACTACTATATCTACATCGCCGTCCATATCGTCCAAAATTTCATGTGCAGTTTTTATATGCGCAAGTGAATTGTTCGGATTTGTAAATTGTCCGAGTATAATTCCTCCTGTTTTTCTTGCGGTTTCTTCGGCAACCGCAATAGCACCTTTCATACCTTGATCCGCAGGACTTAGAACCAATTTTGCACCATATGCCTTGATAATCTTCTTTCTTTCCTCGCTCATATTTTCGGGCATTACTATTACGACCTCATATCCCAGTCGTCTGCCTATCGCCGCTATACCTATTCCGGTATTTCCGCTTGTAGGCTCTATTATAGTTCCTCCTTTTTGAAGCAATCCCGCTTTTTCCGCTTCCACAATCATATTCAAAGCAGGTCTGTCTTTGATACTGCCCGTCGGATTAAAATATTCCAGCTTAGCGTAAATCGCCGCTTTCAAATTTTCCTGTTCTTCCAGCTTTGTCAACTTTACTATCGGTGTATTTCCAACCAATTTAGTAACATCATCATATATTCTCATAAATTTTCCTCTCTTTCTATACAATCGCGAGTTTTTGGGGAACTCTGCGCATCGAGCAAGTCCACCAATTTATACTGATACGTGTAGTCGTTTATTGCCTTTTGCAATCCGCTCCAAAATTTAACGGCATTACAGCTATCCGCCATGCTACACTTGTGTTCACGCCCTGATAAGCAATCTGTCGGCAAAAATTCGCCCTCAGTAACACGCAGTATTTCGCCGACATTGTATTCGCTAACATCTCGGCTCAACCTGTATCCTCCCTGCGGTCCTCGTGCGCTTTCCAAAAATTTTGCTTTTCCAAGCAGCTTAACTATATGTTCTAAATATTTAATAGAAATTTTTTGTCTTTTTGCCATATCCTTTAAAGGCACATACCCTTCACTCTGATTTTCCGCCAAATCCAGCATCAACCTGAGCGCGTATCTTCCTCTTGTCGAAACTTTCATAACACTCCTCCAATTCAAACAAAAGTGATACATATTTTATACCCTTTATTCGGTATTCTTATAAATAAAAAACCGACTCTGCGGTAAATTATCATCTACCCGCCAAAGTCGGCTTATTCGCTCTTGTTATTAAGTACATCTAAAGTCGTAATAACACTGTTTCACTAGAACTTTCTAGCTTTTTTTCTAGCAGCCTCAGACTTTTTTTTGCGCTTAACGCTAGGCTTTTCGTAATGTTCTCTTTTTCTCAATTCGGACATTACTCCATCGCGAGCACAGGAGCGCTTAAATCTCTTAAGAGCACTTTCTAGGCTTTCATTTTCTTTAACTATTACCTGAGCCATTTATTCGATTCACCTCCTTGCCCTTGACTAACTTATGATTATTAAATAACCACACTGCAACTATTACATTATACTCTTTCCCGAAGTAAAATGCAATGCTTTTTTATTATTTTTAAAATCAGCCCGGCGGCCAAGTCATTTTGCGCTTTCCAAGCAAATGAAAATGCAAATGTTGCACGCTTTGGAAACCGTCCTCTCCGCAGTTGCATACCAACCTGTAACCGTTGTCAAGTTCAAGCTCTTTTGCAATTTTAGGTACAACGGCAAGCAGATGACCGAGCATTTCTCCGTCATCTTCCGTTATGGCATTTAAAGATGCAAAGTGCCTTTTGGGTATCAAAAGCACATGTACCGGTGCCTGAGGCTCCAAATCGTGAAAGCATATAACATATTCATCTTCGTAGACTTTATTAGCCGGTATCTGACTATCGACTATCTTACAAAACACACAATCGCTCACTATTTTATCTCCTTTCCCTTCATCCCTTCATTAAAAGGTTCTGTTAATTCTACTTTCAAAAAGTCGCCATATTTTTTTTGCGCATCTTCCTCGCTCATCGCAATATAGGTTTTGATATAATTTTCCGTATACCCTTCCAAGTATCCGTTTTCAAATCTTTCGCACAAAATAGTTCTAACGCTTCCTATCTGTTTTTTAAAGAATTTTTCAGCTACGCCCGTTGCCACTTCTATGAGCTTCCTAACTCTTTCGTTTTTTACATCGCCTCTAATTTGTTCCGACATTTTTTCAGCTTTGGTACCGCTTCGCTTTGAATAGCGAAACGCATGCACTTTAGAGAACTCAACTTTTTCTACAAGCTCCAGACTTTTGGCAAAATCCTCATCGCTTTCGCTTGGGAAGCCTGCTATGACATCGGTAGTAATTCCAAAGCCCGCGTCGAATTTCCGCAATACTTCAACTATTTTTAAATATTCGCTTACCGTATAGCGCCTGTTCATCGCCCGTATAACTTTATCGCTACCGCTTTGCACCGACAAATGGAAATGCGGACAAAGTTTCGTAAACGAAAGGAGTTTGCTCGCCTGCTCGGCATTCACCACGGTAGGCTCAAGCGATCCGATTCTGATACGAAAATCGTACGGCAAAGTTTCAAGTCTTTCCAAAATGCGTATAAGACCTAATTCCGTAGAATCCTCGTCCATTCCATACAGGGCTGTATTTATTCCTGTAAGCACAATTTCTTTGAATCCCGCTTTTAAAAGTTCACTAGCTTCCAGAACTATATTTTCAATATCCCTGCTGCGGACTCTGCCTCGCGCAAACGGAATTATACAATAAGAACAATACCTGTTGCAACCTTCTTCAATTTTGATATACGCTCTGCTTCTTGCTTCCATGGCTTTAATTATGCCGGTTTCTACATAGTCGCAATGCAAAAGCGTTTCATATTCATCCACAAGAGTAGTCTTATCGCTTTTTCCTGCCAGCTTTTCGGAAACCAAATCTACGATTTCCGCCTTGCGATTCGTTCCCGTAACTATATCTACACCGTCAATAGCAGCAACCTCTTCCGGTTTTAACTGTGCATAGCACCCTGTAACCACAATTAAAGCATCGTTATTTTGCTTTTTGAGTGCCCTCACAATCTGTCTTGACTTTCTATCCGAAAGATTAGTAACGGAACAAGTATTTATTACAAACACATCCGCACTTTCTTCGCCCGTCGCAACCTCATAGCCGCGCTTTTGAAAACATTCCTTAAGCATCTCGCTCTCGTACTGATTTACTTTACATCCAAGCGTCTTTATAGCTACTTTCATATTTTACTTATTTTTGTACCTGCCTTATAGTTGCAAGCTAGGTGCAGTGTATATCCTTGCAGCAAGCTCTTGGTCCAATAAATAAAGGCCTTTCGGATCGCTTCCGAACAATTCCATTTTCTTAATCAAATCGTTTGCATTGGTTTCTTCCTCACCCTGCTCTTTTACAAACCAATCCAAAAACTGTGCGGTTCTGTAATCATTCACATCCATAGCGGCACGGTATATTTTGTTTATAGAATCTGTAATATATTTTTCGTGTGCAAGTCCCGCTTTCAAAACCGCCATATCATCCGGAAACTGATCTACAGGTTTTGCTATAGCTTCGTATGTTACAGGAATGTCGTTGTTTTGCATATATTTTATAAACAACATCGTATGATCCCTTTCCTCTTGTGTTTGTATCATATACCAATTCGCAAAACCGTTTAGTCCCTTGTCAACAAAATAGTTGGCAAAACTTAAATATTGGTAAGCAGAAAAAAACTCCTTGTTCACCTGCTCATTTAATAATTTTTCAACTTCTTTATTCATATCTTACCTCCATAAAAAATATTTTTTAAGTAGTCGGCTACTTAAATTACATCTGCTTTTATACCCCGTTTGCACAATTTTCAAGCACCCACCTGATAAGTCAATTTATTTTTATCTAATTGCCAAATGCTTGTTAATCAAAATTTCATAACTATTACAACTCCAAATCTATGGAAAAATCACTATATCTTTGATATAATCATATAAACAAAATTAAATTTTAGAAAATGCTATGAAGCCCCGTATCCGTATTTAATCATAGCAAAATTATATAAAAACATTATAAAAGAGGTATATATGAGTAAAATAAAAAAAGGTGCGATTATTGCAGGCGCTGTGCTTGGCGGCACTATCGGCGGTACTATTTCGCTGACAGGGAAACTAACAAAAATAAAAATGCTCGACTCACTTGGAGAGAGCATACTTAATTCATTTTTGTATACCGGTGAAATCGCCGGTGAATTTATCGCAGGTGGCGGTGATGTTGCCGTTGGTGCAATCAAAAAAGATAAGGCCCGATTAAAAAAAGGTACGGGCAGCCTCAAAAGCAGTACGACAAAAATAGTTAAAAATTACGTTACCAACTTTAAGCTGATTGGCGGTAGCGGTATGGAAATTGCAAACGGTGTAATGAAGCGCGACAAAGTACGCGTAATAAAGGGTGGCAAACGGCTTGCCAAAATAATAGCTGTCGGTATGCTCTCCGTAGGCGCAATTAAAATCGATGACGACGACGAAAAAGAAGATAAAAAATAGAAGGACGCTTTACAGCGTCCTTCTTCCGTCCAATGCCTTTGACAAAGTTTCTTCGTCCGTATATTCCAAATCACCCCCGAGCGGCACGCCGTGAGCAATTCTGCTTACTTTAATTCCTGAAGGCTTCAACAATTTTGCAATATACATAGCCGTAGCCTCGCCTTCTATATTCGGATTGGTCGCAAGTATTATCTCGTTTACATCCGAGCCTTGCAGTCGTTTTATCAAACTCATCAAATTGATATCCTCAGGTCCGATTCCTTCGAGCGGCGATATGCTGCCGTTTAGAACATGATACAGTCCATCATACTCTCGAATACGCTCCATAGCCGCAAGTTCTCTCGCACTTTCAACGACGCAAATCACATCCTGCCTACGCTTTTTGTCGCTGCAAATATTGCAAACGCTTTCATCCGTAAGATTTCCGCAAATCTCGCAGTAACGCATTTGCTCCTTTGCATCGATTATAGCGTTTGCAATGGCTATTGCGCTTTCCTTATCCATCGCCAAAATATTAAACGCCATGCGCTGCGCAGTCTTGCTGCCGATTCCTTGCAATTTAGTAAGCTCACCTATCAGCTTGTTTAAAGGTTTTGCATATTGCCTCATACTGTTCCTCTACCGCTTTCTTATTACATAAAGCCCGGTAAATTTAGTCCTCCCGTGATTTTCGACATTTCGCTTTCCGACAGCTCGTCAGCCTTTCTAAGCGCCTCGTTTACCGCTACCAGCACCAAGTCCTCGAGAGTTTCAATATCGTCAGGATCTACCACTTCCGGTTTTATAGCAATCTTTTTCACCTGCTTCGCACCGTTAACCGTTACAGTTACAGCTCCGCCTCCCGCGCTTGCAGTTTCCTCCATATTTTCGAGCTCCGCCTGCGTTTCTTCCATCTGTCTTTGCATAGCCTGTATTTTCATCATTTGCTGCTGCATATTATTACCGCCGAATCCCTGTTTTGCAGATTTATTTGACGGTTTTTTACCGGCTCTCATACCTTTTCCCATGTCTTAATCCTCCAACTAAACTATTTCTATTCCCAAATTGAGTTCTTTCTCAAGTTTTTCCTTAGCCTTTTGGGCGTCTATGTTCTTTTTGCCCTTGCTTTCCGTTTCAAGCACTGCCTTTAATTTGCACAACATAGGTAATGTTGTACCTGTGTATTTGTTCATACCGGCTTCAATTTTATCACGCACCGTTTCGAGCGTTTTTTGCGTAACCGGATTCAACGCCGCTATTACGAAATGTGTATCCGTAAACTCCCAAAGCTCTGCACTGTTCACAAGGAAATTAAAAGTCGCGTTCTCACTTGCACCTTCTTCGCAAATCTTTTTCCATATTTTATCATAATCGGCAGTTTGCACATTCTTAGCATGTTCTGCAGATTTTTTCGGCGTTTGTGCCTTTTTTTCCGCTTCGCTATGAGTATGTGCCTTAATCTGAGATTCCTTGATATTTAGCTTGGGTTTAGCATCTTCCTTACCCTTTTTTGAAACAGTCTCGATTTCCGCTTCGCTAGACTCTGCAAGCCTTACTATTGCAAGTTCAAGTAATACTCTCGGCTGACTTGTCCACTTAATATCATTTAGAGTTTTTGTGAGCACGTCTATCGTCTTATGAAGCCTTGCAAAAGAAAGTTTTTCGGCTTGTTTCTTGATGCGCTTTGCATTTTCTTCCGAAAGTCCTATCATTTCTTGAGGTTTTTTGACATACTTACATATCAATACATTCCTTGCATGGCGCACAAATTCTTTCGCAAGCTCCTTGACTTCTCGCCCCTCATCCAGAAGTTTATCCAAAAATTCAATCGCTTCGGCAGGTTTTTGAGATATTATCAAATCCGCCATTTCAATAAGCGCAGTATCTCCAACCGTTCCAAGTACATCCAGTGTATTTTCATATGACAAACCGTCTGTGGATGCCGCGATACACTGGTCCAATATGCTGAGCGAATCCCTTACAGAACCGTCTCCATTTCTGGCTATCAAAGCAAGTGCTTCCGCTTCCGCCGCAACTCCCAAATCTTCGCAGATTTTTTTCATGCCCGAAATGAGCTGCTTTTCACCAACTCTACGAAAATCCAAAGTCAAGCACCTTGACATTATAGTAGCCGGCAACTTTTGCGGCTCGGTCGTTGCAAGCACAAATATCACATTCTCCGGCGGTTCTTCGAGAGTTTTTAAAAGCGCATTTGCAGCTCCCGTGGAAAGCATATGTACCTCGTCTATGATATAAACCTTTTTCCTTCCAAGCACAGGCGGATAATTTACGCTCTCACGCAAATCTCTGATATTGTCTACTCCGTTATTCGATGCCGCATCTATTTCAATTACATCGAGATAACTTCCGTCTTTAATCGCTTTGCAATTTTCACATTCACCGCACGGCGGATTATCTCCCGTACAGTTCACGCCTTTTGCTAAAAGTCTTGCCATTGTGGTCTTGCCGGTTCCTCTGATGCCGCAAAATAGATAAGCATGCGCTACACTGTCATTTGCTATCTGATTTTTTAAAATTCTTACTATATGCTCCTGCCCCAACACATCGTTAAATGTTTCAGGTCTATAAGCCCTATACAATGCTTTATACATCTAATTAACCTCTCCAACCAAATGCATACCAAAAAAACTTTTTTGTGTGCATTAAAAAAATTACCCTTTAGTAGCCCCGTCAATAGGAGCAGGCGAATCTGTGGCACATAAGCGCTCCTGCTTATTGCTGCTTCCTTCCAGACCTGACAAGGTTCACAGTGTCCTATTGCACAGGACCCGAACCCACCGGCGAGGCTACCAAAAGGTAATTTACACCCCTTATTTTATATTTTTTTATTTTTCTTGTCAAGTGATTTTACCGACTCCGATTATGCCTGCTGTAATGTGATAAGACATATGTTACAAAAATAAATAAAAAAAGAGAGATACTTGGATATAATAGTTTTTATCATAAAACAATAGTATATCATAATTTTAAAAATAATATAATACTTGTTATTTTTATTTTAAAGAAATAAAATTAAATAAACTTTAATAATTTAAATAAAGAGTATTTAGGAGGGTGGTCCAATGTGGAATTAAATTTATTGTTTTATTAAGGTTTTAGGTTAATTTTAAATTAGGAGGGAAATATAATGAAAAGATTATTAAGTTTTTTTCTTAGTGTAGTTATGGTGTTTACTATGACAAGCTTCTCTTTTTCAAGTGATTCATTCTCAGAAAAATATACTTATCCAATAGAACCGGGAAGTGAAGAGTGGGCGAATTTAAATCATGGAGAAAGGGTTTTAGCATTACAAATACCTGAAGATGTATTAAAAGGTATGAGTACTGAAAATTTAGTAGAAACAGTTCTTAATTATCCTTGTTTTATAGATATGATGTTTTACAATACATATCAAGAGGGTTTTGATGTTATTAAAGAACATTTTAACGGAATAGATGAATTGTTAAAAAGAGATGAATCAAGTAAGTATTTACTTAGTAAATACAGAAAACAAAATACGAAGACACTCTTGAATATTCGTTCTAAAGAAGAACAATTTGAAAGTTCATTGAAATTGACTTATTTAGAAACTCTTCTCGCACAACCTGAAATTATAGAAAAGTTTTCGAAAAAGGAGAATGAGGAAGTTTTAGAATTAGTAAATGAAAATTATAAACTTCATATAAAAAACAAAAAT